>NZ_JAMZGF010000043.1 GCF_024158915.1 Chryseobacterium sp. S0630
GGAATCCAGACACAGAAAGCTTGTGATAATGAATGAGGATAAAATAAGAGTTTAGATTCCTGCGGAATGACAAGGTGAGCGCTTATTTGTGCGTGTGTGTACGTGTACATAGTTACTTGCTTCAGACATAATATAAACTATTCGCTTAGACTATCCACAACGTTTGTCATTCCGTAGGAATCTCAATATAACACGTTTAAGTTTAGGCTAAAGCCAAAGGAATGTTTTCTTATTAAAATGGGCTAAAGCCCATTTCTATTGAATTTCTACTACAGACTAAGAGAGAAGAGTGCTGTCGAATCCAAACTCCTACGCCCTTCATAATACTTTAACACCCTTTATACCCTCTCCCCCGATAAATTTTCGTTCTTTTGCAAAAAGTTTTAATTTTTACCTAACCGCATGTCTAAGTTTGATGAAATCCGGTATTTCTATGATCAGGAAGTGAATGAGAGATTACAGAGCATAGCCCGTGATCCCATGATGAAAGCCTTTATGAATTTTACTTTTCCTGATACAAATGAGCAGGTTTGGCTGGAACAGTTTAAGAATGTTCATTCCATCAGTGATTTTCAGCATCAGTTTGTAGCCTTTGCCGTTCGCCAGATTCTTGCAAAAAGTTCTGATGGCTTAACGACTTCAGGATTTGATAAGCTGGATAAAAACACCTCTTACCTTTTCATCTCGAACCACAGAGATATCGTTCTGGATACTTCACTGCTTAATCTGGTATTGCTGGAAGGTGGTTATGTAATGACGGCTTCTGCTATTGGAGATAATCTTGTCCGCAAGAACTTCTTAAACGTACTGGCTAAACTGAACCGTAACTTTCTGGTACAAAGAGGTCTGCCGCTTCGTGAACAACTTACCAGTTCACAGACGATGTCTGAGTATATTAAAGAGCTGCTTCTTCAGGAAAACCGTTCTGTATGGATTGCCCAGCGTGAAGGCCGTACCAAAAACGGTAACGATTCTACCCAGCAAGGTGTTTTGAAAATGCTTGCCATGGCAGCCGGAGACCAATCATTGATAGATTATTTTAAAACATTAAAGATTGTTCCTATCTCTATCTCCTATGAATATGACCCTACAGATTCGTTAAAAATGCCTCAGCTGCTGGCACAACACAGGGATGAGGAATATATTAAAGGGAAAAATGAAGATTTCACCAACATTATCAGCGGAATTCTGGGCCAAAAGAAACGTATTCATCTTCATGCCGGAGATGTTCTGGATAAAGAACTGGATGAAATAGCAGCCACCATTGATAATAAAAACAAACAGCTGCAGGCCATTGCACAGGTAATTGACCGTTCTATCATCAGTAATTATAAGCTTTGGCCTACCAAGTATATCGCATACGATCTTCTTCATAACACGAATACGTACGCTTCCGAATATACGGAACAGGAAAAACAGTTATTTGCCCGCAGACTTGAAATGCGCATTGATCCGTCGGATCCTGTTTCCAGAGAATATTTCCTGGCCATGTACGCCAATCCTTTGGTGAATAAACTGAAGGTTGAAGAAGAATCTAAAAACTAGTTTAGGATACTATAAAGATAAAAAACCACTGTTATTGAGCAGTGGTTTTGTTGTATTCTTTCAGATTTTTATTTGGATTGCGACATGGAGTCTACTTCTATGATTGCATCTGCAAACGCTTTTGGAGCTTCCTGTGGCAAATTGTGTCCAATTCCTCCCGTGAAAGTATGGTGCGCATATTGACCTGTAAATCTGGAAGCATAACTTTCCGGGGCAGGAAATGCAGCTCCGTTGGCATCGCCTTCCAGGGTAACAGTTGGAACTGTAATCGATGGAGATTTTGCCAGTTTCGCTTCAAACGCATCGTATTGCTTTTCTCCTTTTGCTAATCCCAGACGCCAGCGGTAATTGTGAATTACAATATCCACATGATCAGGATTATCGAATGCTTTAGCAGAACGCTCGTAGGTCTGGTCATCAAAAGCCCATTTTGGAGAAGCCGTTTTCCATATCAATTTGTTAAATGCCATAGTATTCGCTTTGTACCCTTTATACCCTCTTTCTGTTGAAAAATAATACTGATACCACCATAAAAATTCAGCGTTGGGGGGAAGAGGTTTTTCGTTTGCTTTTGGGCTTCCTATTAAATATCCGCTTACAGCCACCAAACCTGTACAGCGTTCAGGCCATAGTGCTGCCATAATATCTGCGGTTCTTGCACCCCAGTCAAAGCCGCCAATGATCGCTTTATCAATTTTCAGAGCATCCATAAAAGCAATGATGTCCAATGCAACAGCACTCTGCTGACCATTTCGTTTGGTATCCGGTGAGACAAAGGTAGTGGTTCCATAGCCTCTTAAATAAGGAACTAACACACGGTAGCCTTTTTCAGCAAGTATAGCGGAGGACTCTTCAAAACTATGGATATCATAAGGCCATCCATGAAGAAGGATCACAGGTTTTCCATTGGCTGGACCTACTTCTGCATATCCAACGTTCAACAGTCCGGCTCTTATTTGCTTTGTATTCTGGAAAGCAGTTTTTACAGCTAGGTTTTCGATGTTTTTCCCACCAGTGGTATACGTCTGTGCTTTTAAAGACAAAAGCCCCATTCCCATCAAAATAAACAGGGATAAAATGGATTGTATTTTTTTACTGAAATTCAATGTAGTATTCATAATAGTGATGTTTTGTGATGGTAAAATTATGGTAAAGCAGAGCTCGAAATAAGGACAACTACTTTGAACAGGTCATATTGAATGGTGAATACTGATTTTCGGGTGGTAAACCGGACAGCTTCCCTACTCTTCTTCACTGGTTTTACTTTCAAAAGAAAGGATTCCTGATGGATAAAAAAATACCACATCTGATAAAAACCTCATGATAATCATCCTATTAAGAGTAAAATTGTTTATATTTAATTAGATATATGCAAAGAATTGTCATGTTGTAAAAGGCAGGATAATTGCAATAATCTACGAAATCACACAAAATAAGACTTATGAATGTACAGTTAGACCCACAATCTAAGACTGAAGAGAATGCTGTTGATCATTTCCGTTCAGATGTTTTGAACGGACTCCAGAATACTCCTAAAAAATTATCTTCAAAATATTTTTACGATAAGATCGGCGATCATCTTTTTCAGCAAATAATGGCCATGCCTTCCTATTATCTGACCCGTTGTGAACTCGATATTTTCAAAAATAAAACAGATGAACTTATAGATCTGCTTATTCCAGGAAACGAACCTTTTGACCTGATTGAATTAGGAGCAGGAGACGCCATGAAATCGACCTACTTACTTGAACAGCTGATCAGGAAAGGGATTGACTTTACTTACATGCCGATTGATATCTCAGGAAATATCCTTTCCATACTCCACAAAAAACTAAGCAGCCAGCTTCCGGAAATGAAAATTACCTGTCTGGAAGGAGATTATTTTGAAATGCTTCAAAAAACCGCTTCCTTATCGGACCGGAGAAAAGTTGTTCTATTTTTAGGAAGTAATATCGGGAATATGACTCCTGAAGAAGCTGATGATTTCTGCCTGCATCTGAATAACAATCTATCTCCAAAAGATCGTGTATTGATAGGATTTGACCTCAAGAAAAATCCACACATTATTCTGGAGGCTTATAATGACAAAGAAGGAATTACCGCTTCTTTTAACCTAAATCTTCTTACCCGTATCAACAATGAACTGGGTGGTAATTTCGATCTGAAACAATTTCAGCATTACCAGACTTATGATCCGGTTACCGGAGCCTGCAGAAGTTTTCTGATCAGCCTTATCAGCCAGGATGTGACGATTGACAATACAAAGATTTCTTTTGATGAAAACGAACTTATCGACATGGAAATCTCACAGAAATTCTCTCCTGAAAAGATCAGGGAATTGGGCGAAAAATCAGGTTTTACCATCACAGGAGAGATCAAAGATGCTAAAAAATGGTTTGTAGACAGCATCTGGCAGGTAAAATAAAAAAAGATGATACACACAGTACATCTGCAAAAGTGAAAAATAAAACCTCCTTATTTCATTGAAATTCAATCATTAAAAAACTAAAAGACATGACACCAGAGATCACCACAAAAGATATTACTAAAAAGTATAAGGACATCCGCAGACGTTCTGAGGAAATCTGTGCTCCACTGGAAATCGAGGATTATGTAGTACAGCCGATTGTAGATGTAAGCCCTCCGAAATGGCATCTGGGTCATACCACCTGGTTTTTTGAGACTTTCATTCTTACCCCGCATTTTCCGGATTATAAAGTTTTTGATCCACAGTATAATTTTGTTTTCAACAGCTACTATGAGACCATCGGAGCACGGGTGATCCGCACTGACCGCGGAAACCTCAGCCGTCCTTCTGTTTCAGAGGTGTATCAATATCGAAAATATGTAGATGAGCATATGGAAGCTTTTCGAAGCTCTTGAACCGCTTTTGGAACTGGGACTAAATCATGAGCAGCAGCACCAGGAATTATTAGTCACAGACATTAAATATATTTTAGGACATAATCCGCTTTTCCCTGCCTATACAAAAGAAGAAAAACCCAGACAAAACAGCTCCGAAGATCTGGAAATGCTCAGGTTTTCTGAAGGAGTTTATGAAATTGGATATAAAGGAGATGGATTTTGCTTTGATAATGAATTAGGAAGGCATAAAGTATATCTTCCAGACTTTGAAATTGCCAGCCGTCTCGTCACCAATAGTGAATATTTAGAATTTATGAAAGCAGGCGGATATGAAGATTTCAGGCACTGGCATGCGGAAGGATGGGACTGGGTGAAACAGAATGCTGCGAAATCTCCACTATACTGGCATTATATCGAAAACAAATGGATGTATTATACCCTCAATGGCTTACAGGAAATAGACCCTGATGCTCCATTGTGCCACATCAATTTTTATGAAGCCTCCGCTTTCGCCTCCTGGAAAGGAATGCGTCTGCCCACTGAAGAAGAATGGGAAACGGCTTCCGTTTATTTTGACTGGGGAACACGCTGGGAATGGACGAATTCTGCTTATCTGCCTTATCCTCATTTTAAGAAAGAAGCAGGTGCTGTAGGTGAATATAACGGGAAATTCATGATCAACCAAATGGTTTTAAGAGGAGCTTCGGAAGCCACACCTCCGGGACACAGCAGAAATACATACCGCAATTTTTTTCAGCCCAATTTAAAATGGCAGTTCACAGGAATCAGACTTGCTCAGTAATTTTTTACCGATGATCACAGTAGAATCAATTTCAAAGAGTTTTAATGGAAAAAAAGCAGTAGATCAAATTTCTTTTCAGGCATTTGATCAGGAGATTCTTGTTCTTTTAGGAACCAGCGGGTGCGGGAAAACCACCACGCTTAAGATGATCAACCGTCTCATAGAAGCAGATTCCGGAAATATTTTCATAGATGACAAAAACATCCGTGATCAGAAAGCCGAGGAACTGAGAATGGGAATTGGTTTTGTCATGCAGCATTCGGGGTTATTTCCCCATTACACGATTCAGCAGAATATTGCAGTAGTTCCTGAGCTGTTGAAATGGGACAAAAAGAAAACAGAGAGAAAAACGCATGAGCTTTTGGCTAAACTCCATCTTTCTGAAGAGGTACTTTCCCGATTCCCCCACGAGTTGAGCGGCGGACAACAGCAACGTGTAGGTATTGCAAGAGCCTTGATTGCAGATAATCCTGTTTTGCTGATGGATGAACCTTTCGGAGCACTTGATACGATTACCAAGGCTGATATTCATTCTGAATTTAAATCTTTGGAAGAACTTAAAAGTAAAACCATCATACTGGTTACTCACGATGTACAGGAAGCCTTTGAGTTGGGACATAGGATTTGTCTGATGGATCAGGGAAAAATTGTACAGACTGGTACTCCCAGTGAAATGCTTTACCATCCTGAAAATGACTTTGTACTTGATTTTTTTGCTAAAAACCGTCTTTTATTAGAGTATAAAGTAACATCGTTGCATCATATCAGTCCGTTTCTTACGCCTGAAAATTCATACTACAGACCAAACGGTACGGGTAGTACAAGTGTCTGGGATATTTTACAGCAATTGAGTTCTGATCACCAAAACGCTGAAGTGTATGAAGAAGTGGTCAGAGCATTTAATCAGTATAGAAAATCACAGATGGTATGACGCAGCAACAGAGTCTTTGGCAATTTATTGCGGAACAGCACGAAAAACTAACCACTCAGATTATTCAGCATCTTGGGCTTACCTTTTTGTCTTTGCTTCTGGCTATCATTGTTGGAGTGCCATTAGGAATACTTATTTCCAGAAAAAAGAAACTTTCAAGCCCGGTGCTGGGTATTGCCGGTATTTTACAGACTATTCCGAGTATTGCATTGCTGGGATTTATGATTCCTGTTTTAGGCATTGGCCCGAAGCCTGCTATTGCCGCTTTATTGATCTATGCTCTCCTTCCCATTATCCGGAATACCTATACCGGAATTACGGGTGTAGATCCGGCAGTCATTGAGGCAGCCAAGGCCATGGGAATGAACAGAAGCCAGCTTCTTTTTAAGGTAAAGCTACCTTTAGCCATGCCGGTTATCATCGCAGGCATCAGGACAGCTGCTGTTATTAATGTTGGAGTGGCTACTCTTGCCTCTTTTGTGGCAGCAGGTGGTTTGGGAGAGTTTATCTTCGGAGGAATTTCACTCAACAATACGAATATGATATTGGCTGGGGCCATTCCAGCGGCATTATTGGCTGTTTTTCTGGATCAGGTTATTGCCATGATTCAGAAATCGGGGTACCGTTTTTTTCAAAAACTGAAATATATTCTTCCTGTTATTCTTATTATTCTGGGAATAGGATATGTTTCGTTTTTTGGATCACACCGTACGATTAAAGCAGGTTTCACACCGGAATTTATGGGGAGACAGGATGGTGATATCGGACTTCGTTCAGTCTATGGACTCAATGTGAATCCTCTTGTGGTAAGCGATGCGATTATGTATAAGGCTGCTTATGAGAATGAACTGGATCTGATCAGCGGATATTCTACAGACGGCAGAATCAAAGCCTATGATCTGTATGTACTGAATGATGATAAAAAAATATTTCCCCCTTATTATGCAGCTCCCATCATCAAGACCAAAACTCTGAAAAAATTTCCGGAATTGGAAACAACTTTAAACCTACTGGCAGGAAAGTTCAGTGATTCTATCATGACGGATCTGAATTACAGAGCTGATCATCTTCATCAAACCCCGGAAAAGATTGCAAAAGATTTTCTCATCAGAAATAATCTGTATAAAAGTTCCCGAAAAGGAAATTCCGGAACTGTGAGAATTGGTTCAAAAATCTTTGGGGAACAATATATTCTCGCAGAAATGTATACCCTGCTTATTGAAGGATACACAGATTATAAAGTGGAAACGAAAACAGGGTTAGGAGGAACAAAAATATGTTTTGATGCTCTAATGAATGATGCCATAGATTTTTACCCTGAATATACGGGAACAGGGCTTCTGGTCCTTTTAAAGCCTACAGCAGAAGTCATTGGAAATGTTTCGCAAAGTCCCGATAAAACCTACACCTATGTGAATTCAGAGTTTGAAAAGCAATATGGAATTCAATGGCTGCAGCCTTTAGGATTTAATAATGCTTATGCATTGATGATGCGTAGAAAGCAGGCTGAAGAGCTTCACATCAAAAGTATATCTGACCTCAAGCAGTATTTTTCCGGCCCGTAGAATACAGACCTCTGTGGATGTATTATTAATGGTAAAGTAAAAATCATCTCTTTAAAATAAATATTATCTTCGTACAAAATTTGACAAAATGAAGAAAATGCTATTTCTGGCTTCGGCTGTATTAGTTCTCAATTCCTGTGTGGTAAGAACGGCTACAAAAGTAGTATCTGGTGCTGTAAATTTAGGATATAAAGCAGTAAAAGGAACCGTAAACGGAATCAGCTGGGCCGTAAGCAAGGCGAAAGGAAAAATTGATGAAGACCGTGTGGACGGTACTTGGAAAGTAGTAGGTGTGTATCGTGGTTCTTTCGAGGATTTTTCAAAAGATCAGAATCCTGATGGTTCATTTACTTCGGAATGTACGGAAGGTTTTGATCAGATTGTTTTCAGGGCTAAAAAATCTAAATTCAAGCCTGTACATTGCAGCACACAGGATGAAGATTGGGTAAAATATTCTATGGAATTTGGAAAAAATCCTTCCACGAAAGAAAAGGAAAACTATATTGAGTACAATTCCAACAATTATATTTCTGTGATTGATGTTACTAATAAAACTATGGTTCTGGAAGGCAATCTGATGCCTAAATTAGGATTTTCCGGAGCTAAATTATATCTTCTTGAAAAGGTAAAATAGAAATACAGAGGGTGAGGTTATTTCAAAAACTGCTCTGCAATAAAATAACCTCCTCCTACTACCAATAATGGCAAAGCGATAGAAATCAGCACCAAAGGCCACACAAAAATTCTGAAATAAGTATACAAACTTACGGAAGACGGATCGTCAGGATTATAAATAACAGTTTCTGTTTCTCCTACTGACCAGGCTGAAGGATTGGTACCTTCCGGCAGTTCATAGGTATATTCCATATTATTCCGGGCCTGGAAGGTAAACAGAGGGCTAAATACTATTCCATCCGAGTCTTCATATTCTCTCAATGAAGTAACGGTGGCTGTAGCCTTTTCAGCTTTGTTTAAGAATGAAAGAGTGCTTCTGAAGCTCAGCAATGCTGCCACAAACAGAATGACTCCTGCTCCCAGGATGATATAATATTGCCACATAGCTTTCGTGTTATTTCTGTTCATAATTTGATATCCTGGAAACAAATACACACCTATTGCATTTATTTCCAGATTGATACCCCGAATATACAAAGATTTTCATTGCATAAGCAGTTATCGGGTTTCTATCTCAACAATCTTCTTCCCTTCCTTTCCCAGATAATGAAGCACAAGCTTTTCATAAACCTTATAGCCATCATCAATATTGGTGAAAATTACAACTCCTTTACCTGAATTAGGCAATAGGATAGCAATACATTGTGTGCCTTTATCAGCGCCACTGTGTGATAAAGCATAATCACCATTTCCAAGGTCATATATTTCGAATCCCAATCCAAAATATTTATTCTCTTTTGTTTTGACCTGCTTTTTGATCATTTCCTGAAAAATTTCTGGTTTCAGATTTTTCCCTTTCATAACACTGATCATAAAATTTCCGTACTCTTCTATCGTGGTATGAAGATCATCAGCGGCATTGGCTGTATTATTTTTTTCGATGAGGTAAGCTTCCCTTTTTTCATTATATCCTGTTACAAATCTTGCTTCATCAGTGTTTTTATCCCAAATGTAACTGGTATCCTTCATTTTGAGAGGCTGGAAGATGAGTTCCTGTGCCAGCTGCTCCAACGTTTTCCCAAATTTCTTTTCCAGTGCTTTCCGAAGGTATTCAAAACCTTCTCCTGAGTATTGGTATTTGGTGCCGGGATCAAACTGAAAATTCAGCTTTTTATCTGTATTCATCCATCTCCAGTTCGGGAAACCTGTCTGGTGGCTCAGGATCATTCTGGTTGTTAATTTTTGATGCCTAGGATCGTTCGCAATATCAGGATCTATCCAATAGGTATCAAGAGGTTCATCCAGTTTCCACTTGCCTAAACTTATCAGTCGTAAGGCTACCATTGCTGTAACAGGTTTGGTGAGTGAGGCTACATTAAATAAGGCATTATGAGGTGCTGAAATTCCTTTTTTTATTTCACCAAAAACTTTTACCTGCTGTAATTTTCCATCTTCGATAATTCCTAATCCAAGAGCAGGAATATTATTTTCTTTCAACCAGCTTTGCATAGACTGATCGTTATCAAACATGGTTTCACTATCGGTAGTCTGCTTCGGATGATGATTAAAACTCAATGAATTTTTAAGCTTCCACTCATTATTTTCCAGTATCCATAAATGGGTGAATTTTGCTTCTCCCACTAATTTCCCGGCTTGGCTTCCCATCTTTTCATAAAACAGATGATCTCCGTTCTGAATGGCAGCATAGATCTTCCCATCTTTATACATGGGATAAACTTCTGTGCTTTTATCAACCAGTACTCTTTTTATCTGATAGGTTTCCGGGGATTTGCACAATCCGTTTTTAAAATCAATGATAAAGTTTTTCCTGTCCTCGAAACCTCCTTTATCATGATAAAATTCAAAGCTGTCACTCAACAGATTTTCCATCTGCTGTATGTTGCAGGTATTATATCCCACAGAAAAAAACAGGCTGTCTTTCGACATAATGGTTTTATAAAGAGGATCTGTTTTTTCTGTTTGTGCGTGCATGATACTCATGAACAGCATAAAAAAAGGAAGGCTCAATCTTGAAAACTTTGTCATTGTTATTTTTTTGACAAAGATTCAATTTCCTTTCGTTGTTCTGCTAAAAATGAACCCGACAAAAACCCGACAAAGCCATGACAGATTTTATATCATACTGAATTTCAGTCTAAAATAGAGTTTTTTATTCTTATCTATTTCGGCGGCATTGCGAAGGATAATAAACACATTGGAAAGCACAATAAGGATCATCAGGATCAGGGTAAACTGTTTTCCGAACTTTAAAAAGATGCCGAGCATGAAGGTAATAGGTGCCATCACTGTCCAGATCATCTGAACAGAAATAATCTGTCTGGCCAGACTGTTTCTCTGCTTCATACTATGCATGAGAATAAGCGGAACAAAAATGTTCAGTGGCGGTAAAAGGGTAAAGATGAGTGACGAAAGATTAATGATTTTAATGTATGAATAATTGATTGGAGCTTCCTCTTCTTTTACTTCTATTTCAACCTCATCTGTTTCTGAAATTATTTGTGGTTGATCCTGCTGCAATTCAATTTCTTCTATTTCCAGAGTCTGTGCCAGAGCTCTTAACGTATGCCCTTTAGGTTCTGTTCCGGATTCTATCCTTTGAATGGTTCTTACGGAAATCTTGGATTGTTCTGACAGCTCTTCCTGGGTCAGATTTTTTTGTTCTCTTATGGCTTTTAGCTTGGACATCGTTTGGGATATTCTGAAAAAAATGTTTTGGCTAATTTACAGTTTTCCTTATTAAATTTTTTTCTTACCTCCATTGATGTTTAAATTATTATTCATATAAAAAATAAGTGTATTTTTATTTAAAAATAACTTTCTATTTGTCAGTCATTTACAAACATCAACACCCAATCAGTTTATGGAAAATACGATATCCAAATCCGAAATCAGGAAGAATATTGCTACTTATCTGATTCTTACCCTGCTTTTCTGTCTTCCGGTCTATTATATGTGTATCCGTACAGGAAAACTTGGCGGCGGAATGATCTCTTATGCAACAATTGTCATGTGGTGTCCTGCTATTGCTGCATTTCTTACCTGTCGTATCCGGAATATCCCGATTTCATCTCTGGGATGGAAATGGGGACTGACAAAGTACCAGATCATGGCGTATTGCATTCCTATTCTTTACAGTTTAGTTCCTTACCTCATCATCTGGATCAGTGGAGCCGGTGGTTTTTATAATCATGAATTTGTCGCAGAAATTGGCAAAGGAATGGGCTGGAACCTTTCAGATGGTCTCACAATCATTCTTTATGTTATTCTGATGAGTAGTTTTGGTATGGTACGATCAGTAGGCTCTGCATTAGGGGAAGAAATAGGCTGGCGTGGTCTTCTGACTCCTCAGCTGGCCAAAATGAATTCTTATACCGCTACTTCCCTTTGGATGGGTGTGATCTGGTCGATCTACCATTATCCTCTCCTTCTTTTTTCCAATTATAATACAGGTGGGCCTAAATGGCTGGCTCTTCTATGTTTTACGGTTATGATATTTGCAGCCTGTTTTATTTTCACTTGGTTAAGATTAAAATCCGGGAGTTTATGGACAGGCGTTATTTTACATGCCAGTCATAACCTTTTTATACAGTCTATTTTTACTCCTCTCACTGTAGATACGGGAAATACCAATTATTATATTGATGAGTTTGGTATTGCTCTGCCTATTGCAACAGCTGTTGTGGCTTATTTCTTCTGGAGGAAGAGGAAAGAACTGGATGAGGATCGTCTACTTTCAGCATAATCTGTTTATTAAAAAGACAGCCTTTTATTGAAAGGACTGTCTTTTTACTATATTCTTAATTTTGAAAAATCTATTCCGGAGCAATTACTTCAATAAGCCGTATTCTGCTGAGCAGATCCTGAAATATTTCCTGAGTATCTCCGCTCTCACCTAGCGAAATACTTAATCCCTCTCCTTCCTTATCTTCATTTTTAAGGCCTATTCTGCCTGCTTTTTGGCCTTCACTGTTACTTATTTCTTCAAACGGTATTTCGTTATCTTCAAACCATGATTTAATTTTTGCTACCGCAGAATTACTATTCTTTGATGTTCTTTGTAAAACTAACTGGTCCGGCTTTCCAAAGAATCCTTTAGCATTTTTATTCAATACAAACTGCACGAGAAATTTAAACTGATGCCTGTCAGGTCTCGCATACCATCTGGCCTGGCTGTATCCACCCAAATGGTGACGAACAGGTATCTCGTTCGGTATATTATCGTTGGCAAATACCTTTGTATTCATTATTTCATGATGGAAAGTAAGATCAGTTTTAATATTTCCACCTTCTGCCCTATATTTTTCAGCCCATTCACTTATTCCTTTAAACTCTGTTTCTCCCATTGTTCTGTAGAATGTCATCGTCTGGAGATCAGGGCTGCCTTCTGTTCCATTTCTCAATAAACTAAGTCTTTGTCTCATAAATTCTTTACTTTTACTTCCGTTATCCCATCTTCTTTCATGAAATTTTTTGATAAAAAACAATTGCTGCAGATCCCGATATACAGAAGATGTAATAACCTGGGTATTCATGATGATATTAACTTCATACCTTTCCTTTTCGCTGACATCCCCATAATTTTTTTTTCTTTCATTTTCATATTTGTCACTTTCCCACTGATCATGGTTGAATTTATAGTCTCCTTCAGATAAATAATCTGCATTATAAATGTCAAGTACCTGAATGATATCTTTTATATCTCCTCCCATCAGCTCCAGGGTTTCCAGCATCTTTCTTTCGTTTTCCCTGCTGTTTATAAAGTAGGTATTGAAGACCTCCTGCACAGTCATTGCTTTTATCTTTCCGTTTTTCAGCCTGATTCCTATCTTAGCTTTGTTATTTGTTCCTTTTGCACTGAAAAACAAATTGTTGTATTTTCCTATAATGCTCATAATCGTTTTATTTAAGGTTATTTATTTGATTTCTGAAATTTTTCTCTATTCTGACTTCCAGAGTTTTTATCCATATTAATAACACAAATTTCTGCGGAAACATTCTGACTCGTTAAAGGGGAAAAACCCATTTTCAGAAATTCAGGGTTTACCCGTATTCACAGATGATGTATTTGTGTATTTAATTAAGTAAACTTTCATATATAGCAAAGACTCATGCTTAAAATTTCACTCATAGGAGAATTCCCTTATTTTTTAAAATTCCGTTTTTTCCCTTAATGAAGATTTATTTTGTTTGATGAAATTTGTATCAGACAAAAGAGATCAACAATCTCATAGTCAACATTAGATTTTAAAAAAAAATAGTAACCCATTAAAACCAGAATATGGCAGAAACAGTAAACACCCAGACTACAGATGCAGTAACGCAGACTAACGTTACGGTACTTGGTGAGTCTCCCGCACAGGCTATGAGTATGCTTTACCAGATGGCCACGCATGCCAGTGGAATTTCCATTCAGAATTCTGTGACAAACCAGCAGAACTTGAACCAGCTCAACCCTGCGATTGTTGCAGATGCCATTAAAATTTTAAAAGGATAATTTAAAACCTTACCATCATGAGTGAAAACAACAGTGAAACCCAACAATCCCAGGCAGCCAATGCTACCACTCCGGCGGAGAAAGCTGTAGTATTTGTGAACAGTGAGGTATTGGCACCGCCTAAAGCTTCTCCAATGACCGGAGTAACCAAAGTAATGATAGAACAGTCTACAGGAATGATGGTTCAGGATTTACAGTCTTTCTTAAAAGGATTTGAGCAGGTAGGTTTGATTGCCCTGAGCAGGCTGGCCAATAATCTCCTGACCTACGGAACGACTTTCGGGCCGGCTCCGGGCAGTAAAGAAACCTCTGTTCAGATGGCAGAAAACATTCAAGGTCAGGATGCAGGAAAAGGCAATGAGATGATGAAAGACTTATTCAAAATGGTAAGTGATTATGCTGAAGTAAAGGCTAAGATTTCCAATACTATTTATAATGTCAATACGCTTCCTGTTTCAGAAGCCCTTCCTTCTCCCCCATCTTACACGGAAGTTTCTCCTGAAAATGAAGAATTTGAAAAAAAAAACGAGTAGATCCGGTTCCGGAAGAAGTCTCATCAGAAAAAGAAGGTATGAGAAAAAGCTTTATAACGGCTGATCATGGGGGAAAATTAGTATTAAAGTCGGTTAAACTGACACAGCCACTCGTAAAACCAGAGATTAAAGAAGCGGTAATTTCTTCTATAGAAACGGAAGTTAATCCCAAGAAAAAAACAATAATAGCCCAACTCATTGAAAAAATTAAAATAAATAAGAGATGAATTACTCCTCAGCAACCAAACCTGCCAAGATTTTAAACCTGGAAAGTTTAAATGATTTGAATGAAAGACTTTATCTGACCAGAAGCAATGATATTCTTTATCCGAATCCCAAAAGTGCAGATACCAAAAAGAATGATCCTCATGCGGAACGTTTTGTATTTAATCTTCAGACATCGGATATTAATGTTCAGCCTTCCATAAGACTGGTGAACTGTGTCAACAGATTAGGAAAAAGATACAATCATTTTCAGTGTTTTGTGGTAGAACCTAAGGATCAATCAACGGGAATAGCCGTGATTATGGTCAAACTGGATGATCCGAAAGCCTTTTACTGTAATGTGAGAATTTTACCTCTCAGCACTTTAGGTGAAGTGGCTTCTCCCGAATTGGATTCAAAGCTTCTTACCATCAATCTTGAAAAATCAAAATGTATACTCAAAACCGATATTACGATTACACCATCTAATACAGGGGAAGCACAGTATTCGGTACATGATGTGGATGTATCAGCTATTTCGGAACTGGTAAGCCAGAATGAAATCATAGAATTAAAAAGAGAACTGGAGTTTCAGGCCTCGAAACTGATTGCCCATTATTTTCAGGAAATCCTGAGTATTATCGTACACGAAACAACTCTAAATAACGGTACACCTCCCGTGATTCCGGATGATTACATCCTAACGCTTCCTCCTAACCAACTTAAAGAAATGTTATCGGCCAGTGCCATCTCAGCCTGTATTGCCCTGGAGATTACCGGATATAATGTAGTGAAAGAAATCAACCGTGACTGGAGATCTGCTGCTGCATTTATTAATTATCTGCTGTAATAAATAGATATTCTTATCTCATAAAAATACAACTTATGCACAGAAAAAACCGTAAGAAAACTCCCACTCCCAGGCCGCCTGTGCCTGTGACAGAACCTGAAATGGTTGAAAAAGAAATCATGCCTTTTGTTTTAAGACATGAAGACGAAATCATTACTTATATCAAGGAAAAAGCCATCAAAGAGACTATGAAGTCACTGGCTCCTCTTCTTGAAAAACTGGAAGAAGCCGTAAAACAGCATGAAGCAGCTCCTGTTCCTGTGGTCACTCCTCCACCGCCTGAAACTCCTGTAATGAATTATGAAGAACAGCTTAAAAAACTACAGGAAGCCTCAACAGCAAAGGTAAAAGAGAAAGAGCTTAAAATAATGGAGCGAATGAATAAGCTGAATACAAGATTAGGCAACATCCAAACTTAGAACCACCAAAATCAATGAATATGAACGAAATTGATACAATCGTTACAGGAATGTCTACCGCTGTACCTCAGGCTATTTCCGCACAGGTAAGCGCACACTCCACCGGACAGATGCAGATCAATTCTGCATTGAACCAACAACGGAATGCCATAACCGGCATCAGCCATTATGTAATGGGATTAAAAAAAATGAGTCCAAAAAATATAAAGCTCAAACAAATGGAGGCCATTAAAAAAGAACGTTTTTAATCCAGGTCTTTAAAAACTACGGATGCGGTTTATTTCCCTGCAAAGATGAAATCCGGTGCCCTCAGCATAATACAATCAGGTCAACATTTATTTTCGCACCGCTTTCAGATACTGTTAATGTCCAAAAGCAATCATTCAGAATCCGTCTTTAGCCCAAAGGAATCCGGCATTGCCAGTATACCTGCAGCAGGAATTTATTTTTGAGACAGATATTAAAAATAAAGACCGCATCCTTTTACAAAAAAATAGGGTTTAAACTCGCGCAGATTTTACAGATAGGGTTTCAACCATTGTATTCAGAGCCACCCTTCAGATCCAATTTATTCATAACCTGTTAATACCAATGCTTTTGAAGTCTATTCATCTGCAGGATCTGTGGTGAGTTTAAAACTCCAACATAAAACTAGTTTACCTCAATAATTTATTAACCGAGATCAGATCTCAAAAAAACAACTACAATTATGCCAGTTAATGAACAAATCACAGACGCAGTAACGCAATCGAACGTAAAAGTAGTAGGAGAATCTCCTGCAATGGCTTTGGCCAACGTGTATCAATCTGCAGCACATTCTACAGGAATCATGTTTGAAAATGCGGTAAATACGCAAAATCAACAGAACATTTTAGGCCAGGCAGCGACCACTCAGGGAATCCTGCAGATCTATAGCCTGGATACTGTAGCAGACGCAGTTTCTATTGCGAAGATCCTTAAGCCTTAATTTTTAAGCTATTTGATCAAAGCAATTGACCTCAACCGGAAAGCCCGGTTGTTTTTAACCTAATAAACCTTACTCATTATGCCAGTTAATGAACAAATCACAGACGCGGTAACGCAGTCTAACGTAAAAGTAGTAGCAGAATCTCCTGCCATGGCGTTAAGTAATGTGTATCAATCTGCTGCACATTCTACAGGAATTATGTTTGAAAATGCAACGAACGCTCAGAATCAACATAATATTGTTACCCAGGCAGCCACTACTCAGGGTGTGACCCAAATCTACAGTAAAGATACCATCGCTGATGCGCTTTCTATTGCTAAAATTCTTAAACCTTAATCACATTTTGCAGACCGCAGAATACATTAACCCGCCGGAAAACCCGGTGATTTTAACCCAAATAAACAATAATCATTATGCCAGTAAACGAAAAAATCACAGACGCAGTAACTCAATCCAACGTAAAAGTAGTAGCAGAATCTCCTGCAATGGCTCTAAGTAACGTGTATCAATCTGCAGCACATTCCACAGGAATTATGTTTGAAAATGCAATTAACACGCAAAACCAACAAAATATTGTTACTCAGGCAGCCACTACACAAGGGGTGACTCAAATCTACAGCCTGGATACGATAGCCGATGCGGTTTCTATTGCTAAAATCCTTACTCCGTAATCCCATTTTGCCAACAGCTTATATCCTTATCCGAACAGCCGGAAACTCCGGTTGTTTTTTAAACCAAAATAAACAATAATCATTATGCCAGTAAACGAACAAATCACAGACGCAGTAACGCAATCGAACGTAAAAGTAGTAGCTGAATCTCCTGCAATGGCTATGGCCAACGTATATCAATCAGCAGCACATTCTACAGGAATCCTGTTTGAAAACGCAGTGAATACCCAGAACCAGCAAAACATTGTTACTCAGGCGGCCACTACACAAGGTATCGCACAGATCTACAGCCTTGATACGGTTGCCGATGCAGTTTCAATTGCAAAGATCCTTAATCCGTAATCACTTTTTGCGAACAGCTTAAATACCATTATCCGAACAACCGGAAATTCCGGTTGTTTTTTAACCCAAATAAACAATAATCATTATGCCAGTAAACGAACAAATCACAGATGCAGTAACGCAATCGAACGTAAAAGTAGTAGGAGAATCTCCTGCAATGGCTTTGGCCAACGTCTATCAATCTGCTGCCCATTCTACAGGAATTATGTTTGAAAATGCAGTAAATGCACAAAACCAACAGAATATCTTAGGTCAGGCAGCCACTACACAAGGTGTTATTCAGATCTACAGCCTGGATACTGTGGCAGATGCAGTTTCTATTGCTAAAATTTTACATCCTAAATTATAGTGTTTTTAGATTTCTTGTTATCAGGGAGTACAATAATGTGCTCCCTGATTCTTTTTGGATCAAACTATTTATCAAATAATACAATTTCATCCGGATCGATCACCTTATTCTGTACGGCATAAATGACAAGTCCGGCCATATTTTTCACTCCGGTTTTGATCATCAGATTGGTCTTGTGAGTTTCTACTGTTTTGGGTGAAATAAACAATGAATCTGCAATTTCTTTGGTGCTCAACTGCTGGCAAACCAATTTTAAAACATCTATTTCTCTTTCTGTGAGTTCATTTTTGGAGAATGCATGAAACTCAGGAAGCTTATTGGAAAGCTGGGTTCTCATGACATCAATCTGGTCATTGGAAAAATAATGTCCGGTATGATAAACCGTCTTCATAACGGATAATAATTCCTCAAGTTCAATTTCTTTGGGCAAAAAAGCATGGGCTCCCATTTTCAGCATTTGTCCCATGAATGAACGGCGGTAGAAACTGGAAAGAACAATGATTTTTGTTTCGGTTTCTCTGTGAGCCAGTTCGGCCATGACTTCAAGGCCATCGCCATTGGTCATCCTCAGATCCAGAATAAGAATATCTAAAGAGGCAGAATCCTGTTCTTTGAGAAACTGATATCCTCCTGTTGAGGTAAGTACCACCTGATAGTCTCCGTTATTTTCAATATAATTTTTCAAAAGCTGTACAAACAGCAGGTCATCATCTACAATTCCGATTTTAATTTTTGAGTGTTCCATGTTTATTTTTATTGTATAGCCATACAGGCAATGAATTTTGTGCCTTTTTCAGGCTGTGTCTTAAGTTTATAAATTGCTTTAATTTTTTGTGCTCTGGACTGAATATTTCTCAGCCCAATACCTCCCGAATGCTTTTCTATGATAAATCCCCGTCCGTTATCCTCTATGGTTAATATCAAATAGTTCAGAGAGATTCTTAAGGAGACATCCACTCTGGTGGCTTCAGCATGTTTTAAAATATTGGTAATTAATTCCTGAATAATTCTGAAAAGGTTAAGTTTTACAGGATTACTGATGGTTGTCCTTATCGTCATATGGTGGAAAATAACCTCTATATTTTTATTGATCTGATCAAGATAATCTGCAATTAAATCTACCAGCTCAACCTCATCCAGATCAGGTGGCGTAAGGTTATGGGATAACTCCCGTATCAATTGCATTGATTTTTTTAAATCATGATTAAGATCTTCCGGTTTCTTATCATTGAGATTCAAACGGATAAGATTCAATTGTGAAATAATATTATCATGAAGTTCTTCTGCCAGCCGTTCTCGGTCCTGTTCCTGTAAAAGCAGCATATTTTCCCAATATTCATTTTTTGAATTCCGGACCAAACGGGAAACTTTCTGTTTATTTTTCCTTATGCTTTTTAAATAACTAATCACCAACAACGTAACGAATAATGTTGTTAAAGAAAACAATCCAATACCGATCCATATCCATACAACTATCTGATCCTGATTTTCCCAACGCCACATCCCAGATTAATAAATGCTATATAAAAAGACAATAGTAAGATCCCTCTAAAAAGCCAGATAGGTGCTACCCAACTCAGATGATTGCTGATTAAAAAATTAAAGGTAGTGGATATGATACATTCTATAGAAAAAAACAGGAAAACAAGGATGTTCACAATAAACATATCCCTGTCTGCTCTGCCTTCCCTAATGATTTTCATAAAATAAGAAGCGGCATAGCTACAAATAATAATACTGGTGATAATATTGGAATAAAAAGTAATCCGTGTATCGTCTTGCACATATAACAGATTAGTAATCAATGCCAATACAGCATAACAATAGATCATCCATCTTAATTTAAGGGAAAGCTGGATATAGTAATGGTTATAAATCACCGTAAGAATCATCAAACCAAAAAACTGACTCAATGTATAATTGTAGATATTGAGTGTATTTAATTTCATAAGCCGGTCCGTTAAGTCCGTCAGCTCCAGCATCAATTCTCCTGAGAGCAATATAATCACAGGAAGTTTTGTTTTGATCCCTTCTTTTATCAGTACAATCAATCCGGCACATAAGACGAGATTAATTATAATTTGTAAATACAGGGATAGGCTGTTATACGAAAACACTGGTGCTTTGCTTCAGAAGTTGATAATCATTAAGAGTATCAATAATCGTAAAAGGAGGCCTTGGTGTAGAATAATTTTCAGCAGTCTCGCTCATATGATTAATGGCCAGACTTTTCACTGTAATGATTTCGATATGATAAGGGAATCCGGAATCTTTTTTTTCCAGATCATCTGTAAGTCCAAAGAAACTGGTACATGTCTGCCCTTCTGTAATTCCAATATTCTCATAATCTGAAAACGGTATGGAAATCAATTGAAAAATATCTTCTGTTTTCTGAGCCTGCATCCAGGAAGTCCCAAACATATTCCATCTGAAGTTACGGTTAATGGCTGATTCAGCAGTAATGGGAGGAACATCTATCACAATATCATTGCTGCTTTCTATTTTTGATTCACCGAATTCTACTAAGAAATCTTTAACAAGAATGGTATTGAAATGAGCATCTTTATCACTTTTAGAATCAATGAGGAAAAATTTCAGCTTACCTTCATGAATTCCCACATAGGCATGAATCATTGGGAACTCCGTAGTTCCAAGATTTCTTTTCCATTGTTCAATGTCTTCACCTGAAACGCTGAAGTGAGTTCCCTGATTCAAATAATTCAAAATTTCTGCTCCATTTGTATCAATTCCGTTTTTGTAAGAATCAATAAGATGTTTCCATTTTCTGATAGCTTCAAAGATGTTTTCAGTAGTCATGATAATATTTATTTGTGAATGATAATTATTTTATGAGTTGAAATTTACAAAAAAAACAGACTGCTCTATTTTTTAAATCACATTCAGGTGGAAAATAAAATATAATTTGAAAAAAAATACTTTTTCTTGTGTCTCTGATAAAATTAAACCGGAAACACCCCTTATCTTTGCACCGGAAACCTCTTCATTTAAATATGTACTAGCATGATTCCATTTCACGAGCTTATATTTTTCATTCTGGCCGCACTTATTTTAGTAATCAGCCCTGGTCCCAATATGATTTATCTGATTTCAAAGTCTATAACGCAGGGAAAAAAGTCCGGGTTTATCTCATTAGCCGGAGTGGTATGTGGATTTTTATTCCATATCATCATGGTTTCATTTGGTCTTACAGCTGTTTTGCTGGCTGTTCCACTTGCTTATACCGTTCTTAAAACCCTGGGAACTGTCTATCTTTTATATCTTGCTTATCAGGCTATCAAACCTAAAAGCAGAAATATTTTTGATGTTGACAAAAATGTTGCTCATGATAGTCCCAAAAAGCTTTTCACCATTGGTTTTTTAACGAATGTACTGAATCCGAAAGTGGCTGTGTTTTACCTGTCTTTCTTTCCTCAGTTCATCAAACCAGAGTATGGTTCGATATTTACCCAAAGTCTGGAACTTGGGATCATTCAGGTTCTGATCAGCTTCAGCATCAATTTTATCATTGTATTAACAGCTGCAAGAGTTGCCTTATTCTTTTCCAATAATCCGATGTGGATAAAAGTTCAGAAATGGTTTATGGCCAGCGTATTAACCTATTTAGCCATAAAAATGGCATTTTCAAAAGCAAAATAAAATCCGGAACAGGTTTCTTTCTGTTCCGAATTCCGGTGTATATTCATATAAAATCTGACTTGAAGAAAGCATCATGGTTATGCACTGCGAATTTGAGATTAATATTCCGGATGTAAAACCGTGAAAATACGTAATTTTACCGTTGCGTATTATCCTCATCACAACAGGTTTAAAGATGAAACAGACCATTCCCACTTATGATTTAAACGGCATTACCCATCATCAGTTCCATGTCAAAAGGATGGATAAAAGGACTCATGATGCCGAGGATATTCTTCTGGACAAAGGCATACACCGGGACAGTCATTACATTTTCACCTGCATGGAAAGTGGTCATGTAAGAATGATGGTTGATTTTAAAACAGTTGAAGCCAGAGAATCCACTATTTTCTGTGTATTGCCGGGACAGGTACATCAGGGACTTTTAATGAAAGAGGTCTGCGGATGGTTTGTGGCGGTGAAAGCAGAACTTGTTCCTGACACAGTACGTTCTTTTTTCGACGAATCGTTGGGTGAAATACAACCGCTGCCTATGGATAAAAGTCTTGTCAAAAAGATCAATACTACAGCAAGTCTGCTTCATGCTTCCTATACGAACGAAATGCTTTCCACTAAAGAAGGATTTCTCGTCGTTCAATCACTGCTTAATGCTTTTCTCGGAATGTTTGCTCTGATGTATTCCCGGAAGAATATTTCTCCGGCGTCAGATGAAAACCGTGCCTTACAGCTATCCAGAGCATTCAGAATTTTGGTTCGGAAAGATTTTAAAACCATGAAAAGTCCATCTGAATATGCTGCAACTTTGAATATCACAAGAGGATATTTAACAGAAACCGTTCGTGAAGTTACAGGAAAACCTGCACAACACTGGATTCATCAGGAAATTTTGATTGAAGCCAAAAGATTACTTGTCTTTACCAATCTGAGTATAAAAGAAGTGGCTTATGAACTTGGATATAGTGATCATACTTATTTCAGCCGTTTATTTTCCAAACTGGAAGATCAATCTCCATCAGAATTCCGGAATCAGCACCAATAGAGAACTAACCCCGAATAGTCCAATTAATTCCCCGAAACCGCTATCGGTATTTTCTGATTTTGCAACGTCCTTTGCAATAAAAATGATTTATGCCAAGCCTACCAAAATGGATCAATGACACCGTAGAAAATGTTTGGTCCTCCAAATTTAAAGAATGTACCGTTAGCCATATAGAACAGATTACAAATGATCTTCGACTGATACGCTTTGAAACTGAATTACAGGATGTTCCTTATGAACCTGCCTATGCCATTGGAATAAGAATCAACGACAGGGATTTCAGGAATTATTCTCCTTTTAATTTTAACAAAGAAGCGGGAACTTTCGATGTTTTATTTCATTTGCATGATATGTCTGCTGCCGGAAGTAATTTTGTAACCAGACTGACAAAAGGAAATTCTATCAAACTTTTAATGCCCAGAGGAAAACAATTCTTTTCTTCCAATGCAAAAATTCATTTTTCTGTAGGGGATGAAACTTCTTTGGGAAGCTCACTTTCCATCAAAGAAGCTGTAGAAGAATGTGGTTCCCTATTTATTTGCCTTCATGAACTGGATGAGTGTTCTGCTCTTGAAAAGCTTAATTTATATGGATACCATAGTCCTAAAAACAATACCATGAGAATGATTGAAGCTTTGAATGACTTTCTGAGAGAAGAAAAAGAATCTATTTCTGATGATGAAGTTGTGTTTTATCTTACAGGAAACGGAGAAAGAATGTCATTAATCAGAAAATTTCTTAAAGCCAGAGGTGTATCACCAAAATGTATCAAATCACAAGCCTATTGGATTGAGGGCAAAAAAGGATTGTAAAAATGGGAACAAGAGTATTTACTTTAAACTTGTTTAAACTTTTGTTTATTGAACCATTAAGATTGTATTAAGATAAGCTTCGCTTTAAGTTTAAAAATCAGAATGATTCATCTTCATTATACTTTATTTCTTAATCCTTCTTCATGGTTTTAATATATATCCTATATTTTTTGATAAGTTTAAATAATTTCTTTAATAATGAAACTTTATCTGATAATAAAAACAATTATTACCGGATAAAGTTATCATTGCTCAATACCTAGAAATATTGTGCGGGTTATTTCTGTTTCCTTCCTAGTTCCTTCACTTTTCTCAACCATTTGGAACGCTGCTCCTCTTTAGAATTTCTGATAATTCCAATATAAGTCACCTTCACCGGCTTTACCCCACAATATTCAAGGATAGATTTTCTAAGCTGATTCACACTGGGCCTGCCAAAAAACAAGCGGTAATACCATCCCGGCTGGTCTAATGTAGTTATTATATGGGCTGTTTTACCTTTTAAAAGCTTGTCCCACCAGACAGAATTTTCCCGATATTTATAAGCCATTCCCGGTAAGAAAAGGCGGTCTATAAATCCTTTCATCAGAGCAGGAAATCCTCCCCACCAAACCGGATGTATCCAAACCAAATGATCTGCCCACTGAATAATTTCCCAAGCTTTCAGCAAATCCGGCTCAAGCTCCATTCTTTTCTGATATCCAAACTGTAAATTGGGATTAAAGTTTAAATCCCTTATCACGATTTCCTTCACTTCAGCTCCTGCTTCTACTGCTCCCAGTCTGTAAGCTTCTGCAACCCCAAAATTGAAGGAATCTTTATTGGGATGTCCGTTGATAATGGCTATTTTTTTCATGATTTCACATTAATATTGATAGAATCGTAGGCGTTAAGTTGTGCCATTAATGATAAAGGTTCATGCAGCTGATGGCTGAAATACACCTTGTTTTCATGAGGATTTCTCAACAGTTCTTCGGTGTGCAGAACAGCAGATAAAGCGGTTAATTCCGCCTGCCCTTTTTCGCTCTGCAAACTCAGTTTCTTTTGTCCTGACTGATCATCAACTACAATTTCAAAGACTGCCTGATCCCCATTACCACTGGATCCAAAAATCATTTTTCGTTCTTTTAAAGATAAAATATTGTAGATTCTGAGATACTGAAAAGAACCCAACAGCCAGGTAATGAATTTTGAATTATAGGTCATCTTTACACTCACATCAGAAATTCTTTCCACTTTGTTGAGAATATACAGATCCGGCACATCAAAATTATAAGCACTTCTATGCCCAATTCCATAAGAAAAATTGAAGGTTTCAGTATCCAGGAAATGTCTGATTGAAACCGGTTTGTCATTCTTATAATGAACAAAAGGAACGGCTACATTTTCTGCCATAAAGTGAGCCGAACTCTCGCCTGCAAGATCCTTTATGGAATAATAGACAAAGAGTTTTACTTCATTAATATCTCCTGAATCCGAAAGAATATTAGCCAATCCCGGAACAATCCCGCCCATCCATCCTGAACTGAAGACAATTCTGCTATTGATGTCTGATTTCCCTGCAATATCGTAAGCTTTCACCAAAGCCGGAGTAGGTTTTGTAATATCCAGATAATCTATTTGATGGTCAATGGCAAAACGAAGTACATTGTCTTCTTTATCGTTCACAGAAAGAATGATGAGGTGTATCTTTTTGTCGGAAATAATTTTAAAAGAGGAAGGGTCTGTAACATCAATCTTCAGGTCTTTATCTGTTTTTCCGCCTTTTCTTCCCCCAATAAAAACAGTAACATGAGGATTTCGTGATTTCAGGATTCGGGAAATTGTTTTTCCAACCAATCCGTTTCCACCAATAATCAGAATATTTTGCTCCATAACTTTTTTTTGACAAAAGTAGAGCGCTGCTGTTTCAATAAGCAGGACAAATGTCTAAAAAGAAATTTCCTTTCTGATACGGCTCAGGTGTCTTTGGGTAATGCCAAGATAGGAAGCCAGGTACTGCAATGGAATGTTTTGAATATAATCAGGATGATTCTTTACTAATGTTTCGTACCGTTGGGCTGCGCTGTTTCTCTGAAGCTGAAAAAACCGTGTTTCAAGTTCAAGATATTCCTGCTCTGCAATAATCTTTAAAAATTTCGTCCAGTTTATGCTATTCTTCACCAGTTCATCTACCGCTTCTTTTTTAATAATAATCACCTCAGCATTGGTAATAGCCTGCATACTTTCTTTACTGGGACATCCGGATACAAATGAGGAATAGGCAGCGATCATATGATTGGGAAACCGGAAGCAATACGTCATATCTTTTCCTTCATCAGAAGTATAAAAAGAACGGAAAATACCAGACTTCACCAATCCTACTTCCTTACAAAGCTCTCCTTCCTGTATGAAATAATCATTTTTACGGATAAGCCTGAACTCAGAAAATTTCAAAAATTCTTCAATTTCGTCTTCTGAAAACAGATTAAAGCTTCGAAAATAGTCACGTTCCATGATATCAAATAAGTTTCAGCGAAAATAAATAAAAAGAAGGAGGCAATGTTGTTTATAAACGCAAAGTTTTAATTTTTGCAGAGTTTTAATGTAAAGAGGGCAAAGACAGAGACCGTCTCAAAAGTGAAATAATTTGGTCTATGTCATTGACTACGTCGAATCTTCGATTTCTGACGAAGGAAGAATCTCATTAATAACAAATACATGAGATTCTTCACTACATTGTTGAACTACGTTCGCAGACCTTCAGTCTGTGTTCAGAATGACACTTTTGTAGCAGTCACTTTTTAAGTAAGAGCATATTGATAAAATTCAATTAATAACAAAAAAAAATCATCTCAGGACGAGATGATCTACCGTTTTGAATTTACTTGAGTTATTTATGAAGATATGAATGATGTTTTGTTGTAACAAAGATAGGTGAACCCTATTTTTTACGCATCAGTGGAATCCCTAGAATTATATCCGTAAAAATACGGTTGTATAAAAAGAAAAGCCCTGAAGGAAATACCTTACAGGACTTTTGGATTATCTAACAATATTCAGTTTAATGTTTACCATTCAAGGTGTAAAGTTATGATTTCCATTCACTTTCCACCATTGATTGTATTAAAGAGGGCTTACCAGTTGAAGGAACCATTCTTTAACTTCTCCTTCCAGGTATGGAGCAAGCTTTTCCTCACATGTTTTATGATAACCATTCAGCCATGCGATTTCGCTTTCTGAAAGGATCTCTTTCACTACTGTATCTTTGAAGAACGGGCAGAATGTTAATGTTTCAAATTCATAGAATGTTCCGTGAATTGTTTTTTCTGCTTCTTTTACGGCAATCAGGTTTTCGTGACGAATTCCATAGTGTCCTTCAAGATAGTAACCAGGTTCATTTGAACATACCATTCCAGGAAGAAGTTCCTGAGGATTCAGATCTTTTCTGATGCTTTGCGGCCCTTCGTGTACATTCATGAAGCTTCCTACCCCATGTCCTGTTCCGTGGTTGAAATCTTTCCCTTCCATCCATAGCGGAAGTCTTGCAATGGCATCAAGGTGTACTCCTTTTGTTCCTTTCGGGAATTTCACCATAGATAAACGGATTAGTCCCTGTAATACCAATGTTGAATTTCTTTTAAACTCTTCCGAAGGGGTTCCTAAGGCAAAAGTTCTTGTAATATCTGTAGTTCCTTCAAGGTACTGACCTCCTGAATCTACCAGGATAGTTTCCTCATTGGTCACTTCTTTGCTTCCTTCTTTTTTGGCAGAATAATGCATGATAGCACCATTGTCTTTATATCCTACGATAGACCCGAAGCTTTCTCCTACAAAGTTTTCACCTTCTGCACGGAAACCTCTCAGTTTTTGTCCGATAGAATATTCATTCATCGCTTCTTTTCCTGCATTGTGCGTTAGCCAATAAAGGAATTTCACCATTGCTACTCCGTCTCTTACCATTACTGTTCTGAAACCTTCCAGTTCAGTTTCATTTTTCTGAGCTTTCATCAGGTTACCAGGAACCGGAGCTTTGATAAACTGATTGTCAGTTTTTAATGTTTCAAAAATCTGTTGGTTGCTGTTCGGAGAAACCAGAACTTTTTCGTTTTTGAAGGTCTTCAGATAATTGTAGAATTCTTCGTAAGGCATCATTTTTACAAAGGAATCATCCATTTGTTTTCTGGCTGCCACTTCCATTTTTTCTAATCCTGTGAATAAAACAGCATCATTTTTAGTAATCACAATATATCCTAAGAATACAGGATTGCTTTCTACATCACTTCCTCTCAGATTCACTGTCCACGCCACATCATCAAGACTTGATATAATGTGTACAGTAGCCTCCTGCTCTTCCATTTTCTGACGGATCGCAGAGATTTTATCGGATACTGATTTCCCGGCTCTTTCTATCGGATGTACGAAAATAGGATTAGCAGATGGAGTTCCTCTGTCTTTCCAGACTTCTTTTAAAAGCGGAGCATCTGCCAGGGTAATATTTTTGGAATTGAATTTTTGAGAAAGCAGTTCCCAGTTAGCATGAGAAGCTGCAACTGCATTTACTGCCACTTTACCACCAGCTGGAATTTCTGAAATAATCCAGTCGATATAATTGGGAGTTCCTTCCATTCCATCTTTGAAAAGATCAATTCCGGAACCCTCCAGCTCAATAGCAGCTTGTGTAAAGTATCTTCCATCTGTCCAAAGTCCACCTTTATCTTTGGTAATCACCACGAAACCGGCAGAACCTAAGAAACCTGACAGCCAAGCTCTCTCCTGCCATTCTTCAGGAAGGTATTCGCTCATATGCGGGTCTGCAGAATATACTATAAATGCATCAACATTATTTTTCTGCATTTCTTCACGAAGCGCAGCAACTTTTTCCTTTGAAGTCATTCTTTTTATTTTTAACCACCGAAAGTTACAAAAAATTTGATGTCGGAAAGGTAAATCTACCCGCTATTTTGCTTAATAATTCTTTATTGTTAAAGAGGTCTAAAAAAAATCAAACCACTAAACATATTTAATAAAATAAATCATTTTTAAGTAAAAAAAACTACCACATTATCAAAATAATAAATTTTTGGAAGGATTATTGCTGCATTCTACTTCATGAAACAGCAAAACTACAATAACCACAGAAAATTTTATCCGCCACATCATTTTATTTATCTTCCATTGCTTATTATATTGGAGATTTTAGGAATTTATAAAATCTGGGATGATCCCGGAAATCAACTGATCTGGTTACTGTTTTCTGTCGTGATTTTTTTGCTTTTTTATCTGGCATTTATGACAAGGCAGCATTATGCACTGGGACTTCAAAACCGTATGGTAGTTCTGGAATTTAAACAGCGTTATTTCGAGATTTTCAATAAAAGATCTGATGAAACTGCTGAGAAACTGAAATTCGATCAGATTGCTGCATTGAGATTTACTTATGATGATGAATTCAAAGAGCTTTTATACAGAGCGCTTCATGAAAACATCTCAGGAGATGAAATTAAAAGGTCTATCAAAAAATGGAGAGCTGACCGACTCCGAATTTAGCACACCCACAAAAATTGACACCTATGAAAAAATGGAGCTTTTACAGTATTACAATATTAATGTTGTTGACACTTACAAGTTGTGAAGCCGTAGAAACGATTTTTAAGGCAGGAATGTGGTGGGGAATAATCTTAGTCTGTGTGATAGTAGGGATTCTTTTACTGATTTTTTCGAAGGGTAAAAACTCTTAACCATGTTTTATGGAGAAGAATACAGATTTGGAGATGATTTCTCACCTTAAGCCTTCAAAAATTGTTAAAATAATGAAGGACCCGGAAGCTTCTGCAAAGGCGGTACATCTCGTATATACCACCGATGCAGAAACCGCCGGAATTATTCGAAAAAAAACCGGAAAGAAATATTCCTATTATAAAGATGGGGAGAAAATAAAGGATAAAGAAGAAATTACAAGGATCAATAAACTGGTGATTCCGCCTGCCTGGGAAAATGTATGGATCTGTGCTCTTGATAACGGCCATCTTCAGGCAACAGGCTTTGATGCCAAACAAAGAAAACAATACCGCTACCATCCTCTTTGGAGCGCTCTAAGAAATCATACAAAATTTTACAGAATGCTTCAGTTCGGGTATGCATTACCGGACATCCGGCTGCATGTAGAACAGGATCTTGCTCTGAGAAATTTTGAGAAACGAAAAATTCTGGCCTTAATTGTAAGCCTTATGCAAAGAACCAATATCCGTATTGGAAATAATGTATATGAAAAGCTGTACGGTTCTTTTGGTCTTACCACGTTAAGGGATAAACATGTAAAAATAAACGGGCAGAAAATCACTTTTTCTTTTAAAGGAAAGAAAGGTGTCATGCATCAGATTGACCTCAGGAGTAAAAGGCTGGCAAGGCTTATTCAGAAATGTAAGGATATTCCCGGGAAAGAACTTTTTCAATATTTCGATGATGAAGGAAACCGTCATTCTGTAGATTCCGGAATGGTGAACGACTATATCAAAGAGATCAGTGGCGAGGATTTTACAGCTAAGGATTTCAGAACATGGTCCGGAACAGTAAGTGCCCTGATTGCTTTTAAAGAAATCGGATATGCGGAAAATGACACTGAATATAAAAAGAAGGTAAAAGAAGCCCTGGATATCGTTGCAGAAAATCTGGGAAATACATCGGCTGTCTGCAGGAAATATTATATTCATCCTTTAGTCATCAACCTTTATGAGAATAATACCATCAAAAAATATCTTGATGAACTTGAAGTTATAGAAGAAAATGACGGAAAATCTGATCTGACGAAAGAAGAAAGATTGGTTCTGAAGATCCTGGAAAACGAGAGAATGTAGGGAACCCAATCAATAGTGAATGGTGAATTTGCTTCGCAGTGAATTTTTTATTCTATACTTCATCAATTCATTGACTATTCACTTGCGCAGCAAAAATTGACCATTGACATTACACAAATTCGATTCTTTATATCAAACTGAAATCCTACTGTTATTCAAAAACTGGATTCTATATTCCTTTGGTGTAATTCCTGCAATTTTTTTGAAAAGCTGGGTAAAATGGGATGCGGTATGAAAATTCAGTTCGTAGGCAATCTCTGCAATATCTTTACTGGAGTGAAGTAATGCTTTGCTGTAATTGATATCAATCTCATTGATCCATTGTTTTGGAGATTTTTGGGTTACTCCTTTTACACACTTATTCAGATAACTTTCTGTAACGGACAGTTTATCAGCATAAAAAGCCACTCTCTTTTCCCCTACATGGTATTTAAACAAAAGATCACGGAACTGAAGAGACAGTTCCATCGGACGGGTTGCAGATTTGTGATGATTGTCAGAATCTGTGCTGAGCATTTTGATTAAAATAAGATGAAGCATTGTCACTACTACATCATTAACATTGAGGTTATTCAACCACAATTCCTGTTCCATGATCGGGAGAAGCTGAGTAATGGTACCATAGGTCAGGCTGTCAAGATTCAGAAAAGGGGTCATGAAAAAGATACTGCTTTTATGCTTGGGCAGTTCCTGTTCAGACAGAATATTATTTTCATAAGCAAGGAAGAATCCTTCAATATCATCTGATAATTCAACAGTTGCAGTAATTGTTCCCTGCTTAATAAAGATCACGCCTCCTTTTTCAGCATGATATTCTTTATTTTCAAGATACTGTCTGATATGGCCGTTGGTAACGAAAATAATAAAATTGAAAGTGGTACGATACGGAATCACCGGCATCAGAATGCCTTTAAGATAATTTTCTATCCGATACAGCTGTATATCAGCATTGTTAGCCAATATCTTGTCCGCAATATTCGGAAGAAAAAGCTTTTTATATTGAAAATTGGATAATACTTCCATATCCTTGTTATGATTATTTAAAGTTATACAAAATATTTTAAAGCAAAGGAGGCAAGCAAAAGAGTGAAAAAGCTAAAGTGTAAATAGTAAAAACCCCGAAACACGTATCCCAAAACACATAATTTACTCTCTTCAACCCTTCTACTCTCAAACTCTCTCACCCTCTCACTCTCCTCTTTAGAACTTATAATACACTCCTACTCTCACTCCAAAAGGACTTCCCGGGGTATAAGTAAGATCTGTAACAGGTTCTGCTTCTCCTTTTAACTGCGTTTCTGTGGCAAACTGGGCTTCGTTCCATTTTACATTGAAAAGATTGTTCAGCTGAACATTTGCACCCCATTTCTGGCGGTTATAGGAAAGCATCAGATCATTAACAAAATAAGCTTTCGTTCTGATGCTGTTATCTTCTACAGCGGGTCTCGCTCCCAGATATCTGTACTGAAGCCCCAGAGAAAAACCATTCAGGAAATCCCAGTTGACAGAGCCTGTACTGGTGACTACCGGAGCCAGCGGAACGTAGTCCTGACCTTTTTCTTCTTCGGTAAATCTAGCGTGGGAATAATTGATATCTGCATTCAGATAAAAGTTTTCCAACGGCTGGAAACGAACGCCAAGATCTGCCCCGAAACGTCTTGATTTTCCGGAAGGTTCTACCACAGCATCATCGCCTACATACACAAATTCCTGCTGGAGATCCATATACCATAATGCCGGAGTAATAATCAATGATTTGAACGGGTGTAATCTTACCCCGAAATCTGCACCTATAGAGTATGGAAGGGTATTTTCATTCTTATTGGGAACGACCACTCTCAGATCATTGGAGTGAAAGCCCATTCCTGTTTTCAGAAACCACATCACATTGTCATTCTGAGCATAAGAGAAATTCAATTTTGGACTCAACCTTGTTGCTTCTTTTGACTGTCCGGATGGCAATTGTTCCACATCCAGCAGATTGTGCATATTAAAGATAAAATGATCCACTCTCAAAGCCGGATTGATCGTCCATTTTCCGGTTTTCCATATTAATCCTGAATAAGCATGAAGATTAGTTTCTGTTCCCGTCACATCTGATAATCTGTCCAGCAGAAGATCTCTGTGATACACGTGATTAAGCTGTAAGGTATTAATATCATCATTTCTTAATCCGATTCCTGAAGTCCAGTTTAAAGAACTGTTGGCCAAGGAAAAAGTCTTTGTATACTTTACTTCGGCTCCATAAATATTTCTGCCGTCAGTCTGCTGAATTTCATCACCATGCTCTTTATCTTTTAAATTAAAGGTAAAATCAGAATACAGGTTGAAATTGTATTTTGAATAGAAAGCCATTGCATCAATCTGCTCAGAAGGAGAAATAATGTGTTTGAAATTCATCTGAAGGTTTGTTCTGGAAGTTTTTCCACCTTCTGTAGGGTCTATACTTCCCCATCTCCCAATAATTCCTTCGTCTACGGCACGTTCCGGAATTTGTCCGGAAGCATTCCATGAAGAATTGAATGTTGAGAACTGGATGTTGAAATAGTCTTTATCCGTAAGCCACTGGTTGTATTTTCCGAAGATATTGACTCTGTTAAAATTCTGTTTTACATCAAAAGGGCCGTCTGTATAATTGTATTCTGCTGCTATGTAAGCATTTTTTCGTCCCAGATCATCATGCAGAATATTGAACATTCCCAATACTCTTTTGGAGTTGAAAGAACCTCCTTCCAGTTTAACCATACTGTTTTTCAATCCATTGTAGGTCTGAAAATCTACATATCCTGCTGTATTAAAGTCCCCACGATCCATGTAATAGGCTCCTTTTCCAAAATCAATATTATTAACGGTTTCAGGAATTACAAAGTGTAAATCAGAATATCCCTGACCGTGGGCATGGGAAACAATATTTACAGGCATTCCGTCTACATTAACGCTTACATCAGTACCGTGATCGGCATCAAATCCTCTTAGAAAAAGTTGTTCGGCCTTTCCTCCTCCGGCATGCTGTGCAATAAACAGTCCCGGAACTTTCCTTAACAGATCCTGCGCTGAGCTTACCGGAAACTTGTTCAGATCAACCTTTGTAATAGCAGACAGAAATGAACTGTGATTGATGGCTACTTCAGAAATCTGAAAAGGTTTATGCTGTAAAAAAATAACTTTATTTTTATCATCATCATTGGTCACCACCCATTTTACCTCATCGTATCCCTGACGGCTGATTACAAGGGTATCAGGAAGAGATTTTACAGGAACGGCAAATGTTCCGTCTGTTGCAGTATGGGTATGGCTGTTTCCGTGGTCGTATTTCACCAAAACATCTGCAATGGGAAATTTATCATCTGCATCTTTTATCAGCAACTGTTTTTCTGCTTCCTGCGCCATCATTTTTCCACTGAATGCCATAGCCAGAAATACGGCTGCTATTTTTGTTATTTTCATTTTTTAGTTTAATTATATTTAAATTTTAGAAGTTAGAAACTAGAGGTTAGAGGAATATCAATAGTGAATTTTGCTTCGCAAGTGAATTGTCAATCATTGTGAAAAAACTTTAAACTTTAAACTTTAAACTTTGAACTTTAAACTTTGAACTGTCTCACTCTCAAATCCTCACCCCCTCCAACTCTAAGACTCTCTAACTTTTTATTTTTTTGTTTTAAGAAATACTTTTTGAATCAAAAGCGTAATCCATGTTCCCACTACAAAGGGGAAAGTAAATACTCCGCCCACAATATCCAGGCAATGATTGTCTATTAACAGGTCATCAATGGCAATGGTGATAAGAACAGCAATCAATACCCATAAACCATCCGTTTTTTTAACTCCGGAAAAAACGATAGCGGAAAGTACTGCGTTAAAACCAAATAATCCCATGTGTATTTCTTTGATAGGTTCTCCGTTCAATTGTGATAATCCTGCGCCCAAAATAGAGGCTGCCAATCCATATAAAGCGGCCACCGGAGAGCTAATAAAAACAGCCAGGAAGAAAATAATCCCGGAAAGTACTCCTCCCTGAAATATCACTTCTCCAAAACCATTGGTACAGGTAAGAAAGTCATCATATTCTGAAGGAATTACTTCACTGCTTAGCATTGCAGAAGGTGGAATATGGGTAAAGTGATGCAGTGCAAATACCAACACCCACGAAATAATGATGAAAGGAAAAGTAAACACCGGAATTTTCTTTTGAATAAAGAAATGCTGAATAACAGCAGCCAACGCTCCACCCAATACAATAAGAACCCAGATCAGTACCGTTGTCTGAAACAGAAAAGCCAACGCTACTCCCACCAGTGCTGCACTGAAACCATAAAGTCCGGCGTTGATTTCGGATTTGTCATAATTAAGCTTCATTGCAGTGAAAGTTCCGGCTGCTGTTGAAAGCAATACTGCCACTCCACACTGCCAGCTTCCCATAAAGATTCCTATCAGAAACAGAAGTCCGGTCCATCTGTTTTCCTGGAGCATAATCTGCCCGATTCCTTTTAAAACATTGTCTATAAAGGGGAGTTTTTTGAAAAATTCGTCCATAGTTTTTTTAATTTGTATTAATGCTTGTGGATATTAAGATAAGAGACGGATAGATGATAGACGGATAGATAATAGATGATAGATGATAGATGATAGACATTGGAGGCAGAGTCAATTTTGCTTCGCAAGTGAATAGTGAATTGTCAATTATCAGTGAAAGGATAACAACCTTGAACTTTAAACCTTACTTTAAACCTTAAACTTTAAACTTTAAACTTTAAACCTTAAACAATTCATCTCTCAAACCCTCTTACCCTCAAACTCTATCACTCAAATCCCGCTACCATCCAAGAAAGACCATTCCCACACCGCAAACGGTTACTACTGCTCCGCTTACCACGCCCATATATCTTTCCAGTTTTTCTGTATTGAATAATGTTGAGTATCCATAACGTCCCAAAAGAACCATCCCAAGCATCGTCAACACGGTTGTCGCTGTGAAAGAAGTTACCAGTACAGCAATTTCTGACATTGAATGTTTTACTCCTGAATAAAATAATAAAGGAATCAACGGCTCACTTGGTCCCATTACGAAAATCATGAACAGAACAAGTGGTGTTACTTTTATTCTTTTTTGAGGCATTACGATTTCACTGTGATTATGTTCGTATACGTATACATCGTCACCCATCACATCAAAATGTTTATGCGGTTTGTTTCTGATCGCCTGGATAAGGCCGTATACCAGATATACTCCTCCAAAGATCAGCAGTGCCCATCCTGAGAAATTTCCTCTGATATCCTGAAACCAGGAGATTTTATTCAGCTGCCATCCCAGAAAAACTCCGATAAAACCTAAGATCAGAGAACTGAACACATGTCCGAATCCACAGATAACGGTTAAGATGGCTGTTTTCATTCCGCTCCATTTTTTGGATTTTGAAATCACAATGAAAGGCAGATAATGATCCGGCCCTGAAGCTGTATGTATAAAACTTATTGAAACGGCACTCAGAAGAAGCGCCCAAACTGTACTGTCCATTTTCTATTATTTACATTGTTCTATATTAAGTTTTGGCTAAAGCCAATGGAAGATTTCTTTTTGTTAAGCGGGCTTTAGCCCGCTTCTATTGAATATAAGAATCCTTGTCAAGGTTTTGAACCTTGACAAGGGTCTCCTTTTACTCCAATGACCAGAGAATCTCCTGAATATGCAGGAAGAAGTTGTACATCATTTCACCTCCGTGTCCTAAAGCTCTTACCACAAAACCATTGTCTTCCATTGCAGAAACACCTACTTCCATTTCTTCATGATATTGCGCAGCGGCTTCAACGATCTCCTCTATCAATCCGTTTTTATCTACATTTTCTTTTGTACTGTAGAAAATCAGAGTTCCCTGATGAGTATATTGTTCCAGGTTTCCGATACTGCTGATCGGGATCATATCAGGTTGAATCAGAACATTATCTTTTACCACAAGCTTATTATTGTGATAGATTTCCATCACATTCTGAAAACGTTTCAGCTTAAAAACCTCTCCATAATGTTTTCTCCCACAGGTAATGATCTCGCTGATGATGATCTGACTGTTTTTCCCGATATGAATATTTGCTTTACTCTTAAAGTTAGAATCTTCGTGAGGAACAATGGGATGAGGAACATAAGCGAAAGAAGTTTCATCTTCCATAGAAACATTGAGCTCCTGAAGCGCTTTGTCCTGCATATTGAAAAGCCTTTGGTAGGACTGTGACTGCAACTGCAGCGCTGCTCCTTTTTCAAGGGTAACCTCCAAATGATAGTGATCTCCATCCAGAATTCCCGGAGAGGAGCTCATCACCATCTGATAGAGCTTTTTGTCACTTTTTCGCTGTCCTACAGAAACTACTCTGAAAGGAAGTGAGACATAAAGGTCTTTCACATAGGATTCTCCTCCCTTGAATCCTGCAATAATTTTTAAATGACTATCCATTTATCTTACCAAATTCGGTTCTTCAATTTCTTCTAAAAGGGCATATTTTTTAATCCAACCTATTACTTTATCCAGTCCTTCATCTGTTTTCAGGTTGGTGAACACGAAAGGATTTCCTTTTCTCATTCTTCGGGCATCATTCTCCATCACTTCAAGGCTGGCACCTACGTGAGGGGCAAGGTCAATTTTATTGATGATCAATAAGTCTGATCTTGTAATACCAGGACCTCCTTTTCTAGGAATTTTTTCTCCTTCTGCTACGTCAATGATGAAAATAGTAACATCTGCAAGGTCCGGGCTGAATGTCGCTGAAAGGTTGTCTCCACCACTTTCAATCAAAACCAGTTCGATTTCCGGGAAACGTGCAGCCAACTCGTCTACCGCTTCAAGGTTCATACTTGCATCTTCACGAATAGCGGTGTGAGGGCATCCTCCTGTTTCTACTCCGATAATTCTGTCATGAGGAAGAAGACTGTTTTTAGCCATAAATTCAGCGTCTTCTTTGGTATAAATATCATTCGTGATGACTCCAAGATCATAAGTCCCGAATAATTTTCTGCTTAAACGTTCCAGTAATGCAGTTTTTCCTGAACCTACAGGTCCTGCCACTCCTACTTTTATGTATTTTCTATTTTCCATTTTCTTTATTTTTTTTTAACGCTATGAGCGCTAAGTTTTTTGATTGTGAATATTTTTCGATCGCAAGGGCGTTTTACTCAGCAAAGAGCACCTTGTTTCACGTATATTTTTTTATTAATTGAGAATATGATAAAGGGAGCAAAGGCATTTCATTGAGCTAAGAAGCACACCGCTCACCCAGTCATAAATCATTCATTTTCTTAGCTTTACAAGCTTTATTCATCACTTCCCCTTTCCTCCCTTTTATCTTTTTACTTTTACCTTTTTACTTTTGTCTTACGACATATAAAGTCTTGAATACAATCTTTCATGCTGCATACATCTGATATCAAAAGCGGTATTACAAAGTCCCACCATATCCCTATCCAACTCCATGGTTTCCCAGACTGTCTTTTCCATTACGGGATATAGTGAGAATAAAATATCTTGTCCGTCCAATTGCCCAAGGGGAACTAATTTTACAGCATTGGTAATCATTCCCGCAACCGAAGTGTAATAGAACCCTAAAAGGGCTTCATACAAAGGAATTTTCATTAAATAAGCATACACTCCGAACACAATACAGTAATGAGAATTGGCTTCTTTATGCTGAACAGCTTTCTCAAAAGCTTCCATAAAAGGAAAACTTTCTCTTCTTTTGAAGATTTTAATCAGTCTGAGTCCCAGTTTCTGGCTCGCCTGGCGAATTTCCTTTGGACATTTTATCGCATTACATTCATTGTCGAGAAGCAATAATGTTTCTAAATCACTTTTTTCTGCCGCTTCATAAGCCTGTTTCACAAAAGCTCCGTCATTGAATTTAAGATTGTACTGAAGCATATTCTGTACAAATTCTTTCGCTGTTGCCAGATCATGGACAATTCTTTCCTGCACATAGGTTTCAAGTCCGTTGGAATGAGTATAGCCTCCGATGGGAAGTGTAGGATCTGCAAGGTGAAGCAGTCCTGACAGGAAATTTATATTATTCATCTTTCGGAGCAGCCATTTTTAGAATTTTTGTAAAAATTGTGGAGCCCAGACTGCCGTGTCCATGAGGTTCTACATTAGATTTAAGAAGATTCAGCAGTTTCACAGATTGTTTCTCCGGTTTGAAACCACTTGCCTCCAGCCATCTGAACATCGGCATTTCGAAAGGGAGCAAAACTTTGTCATTCTGAATGAAAAGCGGAATATGTTTATTCCCAATCTCATAACATACCGTACCCATTTCCAGCAGCGAAGCTGGTGACATCACAATGGCTTCTGTTTCCAGAACATTGATTGCAATTATTTTTTCTGCATCCTCAAAAAGAATATCTCCTTCACGTAATCGTTGTCCTTCTCTGAGAAATTTGATGGCAATATCAATTCCCTGTCTGGTTTTTTTACGCTGGATTCTTTTGGTGGTTTCAAACCATTCCAGATCAAGATAGTCAATGGTTTTCTCCGAAGGATTTTCAGCAAGATTGCCTATGATTTGATTAATTATCATTTTTGGATTTTTTTCTGAAGTCTAAGTTTTTGGAGATTCCCACCCCGAATGTTGAACCACTGATTCCTGCTACATAGCTTTTCGTCCAGCCTTCTTCTTTTGTTTTAGTCTGAAGCATTGAAAGTTCTGCAAATTTGAATTTCAGTGCCCAGCCTCCTCCTAATACGATTCCGATCAAAGGATAGGCACGAAGACGGAATCCGTTAAAATTCTGCATGGCATCCGCTGCTGTTGAAAGCTGCTGTCCCCAAACATAGTGGGCATCCACCTGACCAATCAACACAAAATATTTTCCAAACATTACTGAAGGACTATACCAGATTCCTGCTTCATTTTGTTTGTATACTACATTGTGGTCAACAGTATTCTGCGAGTAAGCATAATTAACTCCGATAAGATCATTATTATTGATGAAGTATCCTACTCCAAGTGGTGCACTGGAAACGGTACTGCTGCTGCTTGACGGTGTTGTAATTTTAGAATAGTCTAATGAACCATACACCATAAACTGTCCTTTTGGTCCGTCTTCATCACTTTTAAGCCTGTGTCCACCCAGAAACTGGGCATTCAGATGTCCTGAAAGCATAGACACACCCGCTATGGCAAGAGAAAAAACTGTTTTATTTAAATATTTCATTCTAAACTTAGTTCTATAATTGTTTTACAATATGGTCTGATAAATCTTTTTTTGTTGTTAAATAAACCTAACAGGTTTTTGAAACCTGTTAGGTTTTATTCGTAAAATTTATCTTAGAACAAGTAATATAGCTGTGTTAAAGGAAGTGTTTCTGCCGGTTCACAAGTGATGTATTCGCCATCCACTGTTACTTTATAATTTTCAGGATTCACTTCAATTAAAGGTGTCTTATCATTATGGATAAGATCTTTTTTACCAATATTTCTACAGTTTTTCACCGGAAGAATCATTTTTTCCAGTTTATAAGAAGCGATTGTTCCATTGTCGATAGAAATCTGAGAAACGAAGTTCGCGCAAGTACCAAACTTAGCTTTTCCGTGAGCTCCGAACATATTTCTGTAGATAATTGGCTGAGGTGTTGGAATAGAAGCATTGGGATCTCCCATTTTAGCAGCAATAACAAATCCTCCTTTTACAATCATTTCCGGTTTTACTCCGAATAATGCGGGTTTCCAGATTACTAAATCTGCTAGCTTTCCTTCTTCAAGAGAGCCTACATATTCTGAAATACCATGTGCTATAGCTGGGTTGATGGTATATTTAGCCACATATCTTTTTGCACGGTAATTATCATTTCCACTATCTTTATCTTCAGCCAGATCACCTCTCTGCTCTTTCATTTTGCTCGCTGTCTGCCATGTTCTGGTGATTACTTCTCCTGGTCTTCCCATCGCCTGAGAGTCTGAACTCATGATACTGAAAACACCCATATCGTGAAGGATATCTTCTGCTGCAATGGTTTCAGGACGGATACGTGAGTCTGCAAACGCTACATCCTCAGGGATGTTTTTGCTCAAATGATGGCAAACCATTAGCATGTCTAAATGTTCATCAATGGTATTGATGGTGTAAGGACGTGTAGGATTGGTAGAAGCTGGCAATACATTCGGATACATAGCAGCTTTAATAATGTCCGGTGCGTGACCTCCACCTGCTCCTTCTGTATGGAAAGTATGGATTACCCTTCCGTTGATGGCTCTCATGGTATCTTCCAGAAACCCTCCTTCATTCAAAGTATCCGTGTGGATGGCCACCTGAACGTCATATTTATCGGCTACTTTCAATGCGGCATCAATGGTTGCAGGAGTTGCTCCCCAGTCTTCATGGATTTTCACTCCCAAAGCACCTGCTTCTACCTGTTCTTCAATAGGTTCTTCAGCTGAACAGTTTCCTTTTCCGAAGAAACCAAGATTCATAGGATATTCTTCTGCTGCTTCCAACATTTTCTGCATGTTAAATCTTCCGGGAGTAACCGTTGTAGCATTTGTTCCGTCATTTGGACCTGTACCACCACCAATCATTGTGGTAATTCCGCTGTAAAGAGATGTTTCAATCTGTTGAGGGCAGATGTAGTGAATGTGAGTATCAATACCTCCGGCTGTTACGATATACCCTTTTCCTCCGTGAACTTCAGTTGAAGCCCCGATAATCATATTAGGACTTACACCATCCATCGTATCAGGATTTCCGGCTTTTCCGATTCCTACAATCTTTCCGTCTTTGATTCCGATATCTCCTTTTACAATTCCCCAGTGGTCAATGATTACGGCTCCTGTGATACAAAGGTCAAGCACGCCTTCGTCTCTTTTAGCAGTAACATTTTGTCCCATCCCGTCACGCACGGTTTTTCCTCCTCCGAAAACGGCTTCGTCACCATAATGGGTGAAATCTTTTTCGATTTCAATGATAATTTCAGTGTCTCCCAGTCTTATTTTATCTCCGGCTGTAGGACCTAATATATTGGCGTATTGTTTTCTGTCTACGTGTAAGCTCATCTTAATGATTTTTAAAGTTTAACTCTTCAACTTTTGCAAGGCTTACTTTTTTCTGTTCTTCAGAATCTACCTGCCCATCGACAAGATTATTGAAGCCCATTGCTTTTTTGGTTCCTCCTATTTCTACCAATTCCACTTCTTTTTCTTCACCCGGCTCGAAACGCACTGCAGTACTTGCTACAATATTCAGTCTCTTTCCGAAAGCTTTTTCACGGTCAAAACTCATCGCTTTATTAACTTCGAAAAAGTGAAAGTGTGAACCTACCTGAATAGGTCTATCTCCGGTATTGGTTACTTTTATTTTTACAGTTTCTCTGCCTTCATTGCAGATAATTGTACCTTCTTTTACAAAAATTTCTCCTGGTATCATAATCAGTAGTATTAGCGGATTGGATTGTGTACGGTTACCAGCTTAGTTCCATCAGGGAAAGTAGCTTCAATCTGAACATCATGGATCATTTCTGAAACGCCTGGCATCACATCTTCTTTGGTAAGAAGGTTTGCTCCTTCCTGCATGAGTTCAGCTACTTTTTTACCATCTCTTGCTCCTTCAAGCAAAAAGTGACTGATCAGAGCTATTGATTCCGGGTAGTTTAATTTAAGGCCTCTTGCCTTTCTTTTCAGAGCGAGTTCGCCTGCCAGAAATAGCATAAGCTTCTCCGTTTCTCTCGGTGTTAAGTGCATAATATTTTTATTTAAAATTGGACAAACAATATCCGGTTCACCTCTCCGTAAAGGCAAACAGACATGTTCAAAAATGTAAATTGGGAATGATTTTTATGAGTCTGTACTCATGAGAATACAAACCATAGCAGATCATTTAAAAATTAAAAAAGAATTAGCAGCCCGCTATCTGCAGGGAATGATACAGAATGTATCTTGGTGCTGTAATATAAATGCGGTTTTGAACGGCCGCAACCTGTGTATTGTAAGTGTAACCTGCAAAGAAATAGTGCAACCACTGCTGTGCAAGTATTGAGTAATCAAATTTTACTTTCTCCCAGTCATTGGAATCCTGCACATCCTGGACATCTGAAAAACTATAGATTTCAGGTTGTGTTTGCTGATCAGATTTCTGTTGTAAAAGATGAATTTTTGAAAGGACATCAGTGTATGATTGAGTTTTCCCTTTATGTGCAAAAAGACCTGCACACAACGCTGAGAAAAATATCACAAAAGAGAAAAATAAGACTCTTTTTTTCATACCTGTTAATAATGGTGTAAAATTAGAACAATCTTATCCCTCCGGCTATCAAAAAAATTATTTAAAATGTTCAAAATCGCAACAAATGTGAATTTATATAATTTTAACACTCCTCTATAAATCCTTTATTTACAGCAATTAATAACTGTTTTCAAACTATGACAAATATTTTATTGTCCTAATTCCTATAATTATAACAAAACGATGCATTTTTTTCCAAAAGCTAAAGAATTATCAAAACATACCAGGATTTAACAAAATCTATCACCAAAAAAAGCTTAAATATCATCAGAAAACTCATTTTATATTTTATTTGACAAAAACAGATGGCATTTTTTCTTTCTTTATAATTATTGTAAATTTGTATACACATCTTATTTAATTTAATAAAATAATAAAACGTAATATGTCAAAAGCAATTTCGCAAGTACCATTAGCGGTAAACGAGCCTGTAAACTCATACGAACCGGGATCTCCGGAAGTTAAAAGCCTTATCGACACGTATAAAAAAATGTGGGCTGAAAAGGTAGAAATCCCAATGATCATCAATGGAAAAGAAGTAAAAACTGAAACAAAAGTACAGCTTCAGTCTCCACAGGATCATGCTCATGATTTCGGGTTCTACTATCAGGGTGGTATGCAGCATGTGGATGACGCTATCAACGCGGCATTGGCAGCTAAACAGCAATGGAATGAACTAGGCTGGGAACAGCGTGCAGCAATTTTCTTAAAGGCAGCTGATCTTTTGGCTGGTCCTTACAGAGATGTAATTAATGCAGCAACAATGATCGGGCAGTCTAAGAATGTACACCAGGCTGAAATTGATTCTGCTTGTGAGTTCATCGACTTCTTAAGATTCAATGTAGAGTTCATGACAGAAATGTATGCTGAGCAGCCGGTTTCTGACAATGGAATCTGGAACCGTGTTGAATACAGACCATTAGAAGGATTCTGCTTTGCGGTAACTCCGTTCAACTTTACTGCAATTTCAGGAAATCTTCCGACTTGTATGGCAATGCTAGGAAACGTAGTGGTTTGGAAGCCGTCTGACAAGCAGGTATATTCTGCAAAAGTAATCATGGATGTATTAATTGAAGCGGGTCTTCCTGCAGGGGTTATCAACATGATCTTTACTGATGGAAAGGAAACTGCTGAAAAAGTATTGGCTCACCGTGACTTCGCTGGTCTTCACTTCACTGGTTCTACAAAAGTATTCCAGGGAATGTGGAAAATGATCGGTGATAATATCCACAACTACAGAACATATCCAAGAATCGTTGGAGAAACTGGTGGTAAAGACTTTGTTATTGCTCACCCTTCTGCTAACGTAGAAGCTGTAGCTACTGCATTGGTAAGAGGAGCTTTCGAATATCAGGGACAGAAATGTTCTGCAGCTTCAAGAGCTTATGTTCCTAAGTCTCTTTGGGCTGATGTGAAAAAAGTAATGGAAGCTCAGATGAGCACCATCAAAATTGGTTCTCCGGAAGATACTTCTAACTTCGTAAACGCTGTAATCGATAAGAATTCCTTCGAAAAATGTAAAGGATATATCGACAGAGCAAACGCTTCAGGTGAAGCTACTGTAGCTATCGGTGGTAAAGTGGATGATTCTAAAGGATGGTTCGTACACCCAACAGTAATTGAAACTACAAATCCTCAATACGAAAGTATGGTAGAAGAGATCTTCGGCCCAATCCTTTCTGTATTTGTATATGAAGATCAAGACTGGAAAGAGACTCTTAAGTTAGTAGATTCTTCTTCTCCTTATTCATTGACAGGTTCTGTATTCTCACAAGACCGTTACGCAATCAGCGAAGCTTACAAAGCTTTAGAGAATGCATCTGGTAACTTCTACATCAATGATAAACCAACGGGTGCCGTGGTAGGACAACAGCCTTTCGGTGGTGGTAGAGCTTCAGGAACTAATGATAAAGCAGGTTCTAAAATGAATCTTCTAAGATGGACGTCTGTAAGAAGCGTAAAAGAAACTTTTGTTTCTCCAAAGAACTACAAATATCCATACCTAGGGTAATTAATAAGTAATGAGTAATAGGCAGTGAGTAATTGTTGTCTGTTCTTTGAATACAGCCTCGGAATTTCGGTTTCGGGGCTTTTTTGTGGGTGCGAGTTTCGGGGTGCGAGGTGCGAGATGCGGGATTCGAGGTTTGAGAGTTATAGCGTTTGAGAGTATGAGAGTATTTTTGGTAATAAAGTATTTTTTGGACTACGATCAACATTAAACGTTAAACTCGCATCTCGAAACACGCACCCCGAAACCCGATCCCCTTACAACCTAACATCTTTTAACAAACTTTACCGATATTTTACGATTCTTCAGGCC
>NZ_JAMZGF010000044.1 GCF_024158915.1 Chryseobacterium sp. S0630
CTCACGATTAGAATGTAAGAGATAAGTTCTGCAAAGTTCTATAATACATTATTATAAGGACTGGAATATAAGTGATTCACAATCAGTATGTACGGGTATTCGTGCATACTGATTTTTTTTAAGTGGAAATACATTATTAAATACATTTCAGGAAAAAATGTTTTTTTGTTCGATCCAAAAAAAAGATATTTCGACTGAAGTGGATTTTATATGAAATACATAATTAGAATTAAACTATTAATTATAAGGTTAATCTAAAATTTTTTCATAGCCATACATTCCATACCCAACCGATACTATATTTTGTTGTATTAGTACTTTTACAACAGCCATCATATACGTACAGCTACTTGAAGTAATGAAATAAGAATTAGCTGGGCGTGCTCTATTTCCAATAAATAGTCCATTTGTACTTCCTTTATATCATGAAAAAATTAACGAGAGAAGAAGAGCTACTTTGGGGTAAGTTTCCGATCATTATTAAACAGGTTTGATACCACTTTGAGTAGCTGGATCGGATTCAATTATTTGGCATTTTAAGAAATTTCACAAAAGAAAGTCAAGATGACTTCATTATAAAAACAATGAAGAAGAAACTGACACAATGGCATTTTTTTTATGTTGGGTCTGTTGAGCACTTTTATTATATTTACCGCCAATTATAAATAACAGTATGGGAATCTTTGATTTTTTTAAGAAGAAAAATAACAGTCAGGAAAATGTAAGTACTCCGGTTCAGGAAATGGAAATGCCGGAGGAAAAAGTAGCAGAGGAAGTTGTGGAAACAATGCCGGAAATTCCTTCACAAACGATAGAAGAACCGAAGGTAAACGAGGAGTACGAAAAAATCAGGGTTTATAATGATTACATCGTGTATTCTATAGCCCTTCAGCTAAGAGGGGAGTATACACCTATTTCAGCCTTTGAAAAAGAAAATGGTGTGGTAGAAGGTTTTGCTTATATGGTAACAGAAGATGCTTATGCACTTCCTCCGCAGCAGGCGATTGCACAAATGGAAGAAAAATTTGAAAAAGAACTTCAGGAAGGTAAAATCAAGTCTTATATGATTTTGTATCACTCTCAGTTTGATGATAATGATAATCATAATCCGGCCATTCAGGAAGGAGAATTCAAGGGAATTTCACTTGCTTATCACTTTGCTGGTGATGAAAAGAAGAAAACAGGGTTGCCTTATATTTTCGAAAACCAAAATATTACTTATAAAGGTTTTGCAGAGTTTTCTCATGAAGAAAATAATGCAATCATGAATCATCAGTTGATTGAGGGACAAAATTATTTCCAGAATACAGAAGGAATTGCAGCTCCTGAAATGACGAATGAAGCAGGAATCATCATCAGAAAATCGAATGTTCATAACATGATGAATACATGGAGTGGGATTTTTGGTCATCAGAATTTCCAGACTAAAGATTACGGTCAGTATCTGACCAATGTTTTATTGCAGTCTACGGTTTCTGATCCGGCTGGAGAAAATAAAAATAAAATCGAATTTGAAGATGTAAGATTTAAAACCATTGTTACAGATGAACTGAGTACAATAATTCCGGAAGTAAAAACGGATTATACTTTGGATTTTGAAACAAGATCAATCAGAGAATGGGAAAATGCATTGAATCTACAGGCGATTGTAGCAGGGCCTGCCAGAGAAACTTTTGGAATTTGGTTCTTTGCGACAGATTATGCTGAAAATAAAAATACATACATGACACAACCTCATCTGAAAGTAAATGTCAGCGGAATTGTGTTAATTCTTGATGTTCACACCAATACTGATTTACCAGATGGTACTAAAATGAGTGAAGATTTCACAACGTATGCACCAAGCCTGGATCTTCCTAACTATGCTTGTTTTGACTTTATCGGGCAGGTGGTAGATTTTAAGGAAACAGAACTGCTTGAAGATAGAAGTGTTAAAGGATATATTCTGAAGCTGAAGCTAATCACGAATGAAGAGAATGAAGATTTCTTCACCATTGATGCTTTTGTGAATAAAGAGAATATGAGATTTGAAACTCCAACAAAAGGAATGAAAGTGACTGGAGCACTTCAGTTGCAAGGTAAAATTGCTGAATAATTTTTTAAAATATAAAATCTCAAAGAGGTTGTTCTACGGAATGACCTCTTTTTTATTTTCTGATCCTTTATTTAAACGCATCGTTGATGGAGTTTTGTGGTAAATGATGCGTTTGCTTAGAAGAATCAATGAAATTTATTTCGCCCTTTGTCCCCGTAAAAATATTACAGCATATAGATGAAACCTTTGCGTTAAAAAATATCTGTATTTTAAAAACAAAAAAAGGCAATCCTAAGACTGCCTTTTCTATATTGTTCTGAAAAATTATTTGTTTTTCATTTCTTCCTTGATCTTACCTTCCAATTCTTCAGCAAGATCCGGGTTATCTCTTAAAACATCTTTTACAGCATCACGTCCCTGACCTAATTTAGTCTCTTCGTAGCTGAACCAAGATCCACTTTTCTTCACGATTCCCATATCTACAGCAGTATCAAGAATTTCTCCTACTTTAGAAACTCCTTCACCGTACATGATATCGAATTCTGCCTGCTTGAAAGGAGGTGCTACTTTGTTTTTCACAATCTTCACTTTCACACGGCTACCAATAGCTTCGTCACCTTGCTTGATAGGTGCGCTTGCTTTTCTGATATCAATTCTTACAGAAGCGTAGAACTTAAGAGCGTTACCTCCGGTAGTAGTTTCAGGGTTTCCGAACATTACACCAATTTTTTCTCTCAACTGGTTGATGAAAATTACGGTACATTTTGTTCTTGAAATAGTAGCTGTAAGCTTTCTTAATGCCTGAGACATTAATCTTGCATGAAGACCCATTTTGGAATCTCCCATTTCACCTTCAATCTCTGCTTTTGGTGTAAGAGCAGCAACAGAGTCAATTACAACGATATCAATAGCTCCTGAACGGATTAAGTTATCTGCAATCTCTAAAGCCTGCTCACCGTTGTCTGGCTGAGAAATGATCAGGTTTTCAAGATCAATTCCTAATTTCGCAGCATAAGTTCTGTCGAAAGCGTGCTCTGCATCAATGAATGCTGCAATACCACCTGCTTTTTGAGCTTCAGCAATAGCGTGAAGGGTCAATGTTGTTTTACCTGAAGATTCAGGACCATATATTTCAATGATTCTTCCTTTTGGATATCCGCCTATTCCTAAAGCAATATCTAAACCTAAAGAACCGGAAGGAATTACTTCTATGGTATTGTCTATAGATTCGTCACCTAAAGTCATTACCGTTCCCTTTCCATATGTTTTATCTAGCTTGTCAAGCACTAAAGCGAGTGCTTTTTTCTTATCATCAATGTTACTCATCTCTATTAATATAATTTCTCAAAAATACATAATTTAAATATTAAAAGCTAATATATTTTATTTCCTAAAGCTGTTTTTAGAGTTAAAAAATGATAAAATTTTAGGGCTGATCTTATTCATAACGAAGCAGATGTGGAATGTAGTATCTAAAGTATTTTTAAATATTTTTTACTTAAGTAAGATGAGTTGTTTTTGTTTGAAATCGCAAAGGCGCAATTCTTTTAGTATAGATTATGCTGTAAGGCGCAAAGATTTTATCGGAGATAAAATTGAATACTGTAAAATTATTTTATCTCTCGCTAATTTTGCTGATTAGGCAGATGCTAATAAAAATCTGCGTAATTAGCTTGATCTTCGAGAAAAATTTACTGAAGGTTTATAATTTCTCTAGCTGAGAATCTTTGATTTTCTTGCGCCTTAAAAGTTTTTGTAATGCATGAAATTTTTTTGCGTCTTTGCGATTTTTAACAGAGGTATTTTAATGGAAATTTGAATTTTTAGTGATGTTTAGATAATCTTCCAACACTTTCATCTGATCCTTATTTCCTCTTTGTATTCTCTTTTCACGACTGACCAGTTGATCATAAATTTTATTGAAAAGTATTTTCGATTTTGGAAACAGATTTCTGAAAGGAACTTCCGGAATTTGTAATCTTTTGCACACTTCGTCATCCAAAAGAAACCAGGTACAGCAGACGTGTAGATATTTCAAGTTTTTTCTTTGAAATTCATATTTTAAAATAGGATTTTCCAGTGATTCATCCAGGAGAGAGTGAGCCAGAAGAACAGAATCTTTATCCGAAGGTGGCTGAACCGAAGTCCATAAATAAAAATATTCCGTTGCCTGTTTTTTATCATCAGGAAGAAGCTGCTCCGGAATTCCCAAAAGATAACCTACGTATTTCCAAAGGTGGAAAATCCCTTGTTCCTCTTCAACAGAAAAACGATTTCCCAATTTCTGAAGACTATGAAGGAATACCAGACTGAACCCGATATACGTTGCCATCATATCCCATGAATTGATGGGCTCGCCCCAGTTTTTAGTGTCCCAGTCTTTATAATGTTTTTTAATGGAAAGTCTTGCATAGGAGTGGATCAAACGGGTTTTTATCGCAAACTCATATCCTTTTGCATGAATTTCCAATGCATTGTAGCGTGTAGCATTTACCCAGAAATCCAATGTTTCCGAAAGTCTTTTTACAGCTCCTTTCTTCAAAGCTTCTGTAACAATAAGCGGTTTGTTGAGGTAAGCATAATCATAACCGCCAATCAGACAATAATCTCTCAGCGAGATCAAAGAATCCAGATTACTTCTCATACAGAGTTCTGCACCGTTTTTAAGCAGATTATAATCCAGCCAGTCAGGAACTTTTTGAGTCTGACTGAACAGTTTTTTTACGCTTTCAGGAACATCATCAGTTTCCGAAACCCCATTTCTGATGTAGTGTTCAATTTCCCTTGAAGCCTCATGAAATTTTTTAGTGAAATAAACATCTTTTACCACCTCATCACCCGTTTCATCCACATGATGAAAATAGGGCGCAAACTTTTCAAATTTTTCAAAGTTCACCTCTGCTCCGGAAAATTCAATAAGCTGCTTTCCGTTGCCATGTTCCCAAAAGTCTCTGAAATGGGGAGCGTCTTTAAAACGGGGTTGTATCATGTTCATTCCTTTACCTATAAAAGTACAAGTTTTATGTTGAAATATTCTGGTGAGATTTGTCAGCTATCCATAAGACGTTCCGGGGTAAGAGTTTTAAAAATACCACAAACGGGTAATTTACTTGTGTTTATATAATTTGAAACTTTGTGTAAAACAGAACTAATAACCATGGAAGCTCAGATTTTAAAATGGCTTTCAAAATTTTAACTAAAGGATTAACCTAAAAAATATATGATCATGAAAACAAAAATTTTATTATTGTCACTGTTTTGTTCAGGATTGGCTTTTAGTCAAGTTATAATTACAGAAAAAAAAATTTTAATAAATACTGATTCGGATGCAAAATCATTTGAAACAGTTATTGAATATCTTAAGGAGGAACCTGATAAAAATAAGTATGATATTTTTGCAATAAATCCTAAAGGTTATAGTATTTCAATTAAAAAAGATGCTACTATGCAACCTGTATTACAAATTGATAAGACTCAGCCGAATAGTGAAAATATACTTGATAAAGAACACAAAATTGGAGAAATTACTTTTAAACGTAATACAGAATTGACAATTACAATTACTACTACTGATAAAGATCCAACAGAAAGAGTATACAAGGTAAAAACTCAGACTGATTGGAGGTGGACTACTACATTTGGTGCCAATGCCATTTTTTATACCAATCGTAATCAATTTATTTCACAGACTGACAATGGACTACAAAAAGTAACTGAGATCCATAGTAATAAAACGATGGAACTTATGCCTACAGTTATGTTTAATTTTATGGATTATCAGGATACTATTTCTTATGGATTTACAGGAGGTTTGGGAATTAATTTTGAAGAAATTGCTGTTTTTGCAGGTTTGTCTTTAGGAATAGGACAGAATATTATTTTGACAGGAGGTGTTGGTGTTCATAAACAGACTCTGCCTAATACCAATTACTTTGTAGGGCAAACAATTGATAGTTCTGTAACCAATGATAATTTAAATGAATCGCAATATCGTATTAACCCTTTTATTGGAATTTCTTTTCGATTAGATAAAAATCCATTTAAAAAATAAAAACTTAAAACCTTCCCATCGGGAAGGTTTTCTTATTATAAAGAAGCAGTGTGTACAAGCATATCCACTAACTTTCTTCTACTGAAAGTACATAAAATATTTTGAGTTCATTTCTGTATTCTATCAATATTTATCAGGTCCATGATAGCCAAATAATTCATATATATAAAAACCTAAAATCAAAGCATAGATTACAGATAATATGGTGATGATTGATACCGCAATATTATTTCTACTTTGTTTAGTGAAAAATTTTATAAAACCGTAAGAGATTATTCCCAGACCTATAGCAAAAATATAAAAGATGCGACCGGAATATATGATTTGTAACCCCCATAATATTCCACCAATAGTTCCACCGATAATTCCTCCTAAAATACTCCCAATGATTGTGCTGGGTTTAATTTCTAAATCCCTTTTTGTTGCTTCTATTTCTGTAGAAGTAGTTTCTATGATCTGTTGTATTTCATCTGAGGTTAATACTTCTGAGGTCAAAGCGTAATTGATATCATTTTTTGTCAGTCCGTTTAAATACAATTCTGTAGCATCATTCTTTATTCTTGATTTTTCCAATTCCTTCGCTACAGTTTTATCATACCGGACGGTTAAAGATTGTATTCCACCTTTCTTTTCTATAACAATATCTAAAGCTTGTTTGGCATCATTTGTATATCTGTTTTTATTTGAATATACTTCCATTAATTCTACATCAGAATATTGAGAATATCTTTCAATAAGTTCATTGAGCATGGTGTAAATTTTGGGAGTTAATTTAAACAAAAAAACCTTCCCATCGGGAAGGTTTTATATTACTTATTGCTTATCGCTCATTATTGATTATAAAGAAGCAGCGTGTACAAGCATATCTACTAACTTGTTAGAGTAACCCATCTCGTTGTCATACCAGGAAACAAGTTTCACGAAGTTAGGAGAAAGCATGATACCAGCATCTTTATCGAAGATAGAAGTTCTCTTATCTCCTACGAAGTCCTGAGATACTACAGCCTCTTCAGTATATCCTAGGATACCTTTCAATTCACCTTCAGAAGCAGCTTTGATTACTGAACAGATTTCTTCATAAGAAGCAGCCTTTTCAATTCTCACAGTTAAATCTACTACAGAAACGTCAACAGTTGGTACTCTGAAAGACATACCTGTTAATTTTCCGTTTAGTGAAGGGATTACTTTTCCTACTGCTTTAGCAGCACCTGTAGAAGAAGGGATGATGTTGTTCAGAGCAGCTCTACCACCTCTCCAGTCTTTCATTGAAGGACCGTCAACAGTTTTCTGAGTAGCTGTTGTAGCGTGTACAGTGGTCATTAAACCTTCTACGATTCCGAAGTTATCGTGGATTACTTTAGCTAAAGGAGCTAAACAGTTTGTAGTACAAGAAGCGTTTGATAAGATTTTGATATCATCAGTAAGTTCCTTGTGGTTTACACCCATTACGAACATTGGAGTATCATCTTTAGAAGGAGCAGAAAGGATTACTTTCTTTGCACCTGCAGTAATGTGTTTTGCAGCGCTTTCTTTATCTAAGAATAAACCAGTAGATTCTACTACGTAATCTGCACCGATTTCATTCCACTTTAGGTTGCTTGGATCTTTTTCAGCAGTTACTCTGATTCTTTTCCCGTTTACTACAAGATCATTTCCTTCTACAGAAACTTCACCTGGGAAAATACCGTGTACAGAGTCATATTTTAACATGTAAGCCATGTATTCTGCATTGATTAGGTCATTGATTCCTACAACTTCAATGTTGTCTCTTTCAGTCATTGCTCTGAAAACAAGACGTCCAATTCTACCAAAACCGTTGATACCTACTTTAATTGTTGACATAATAGTTTGTTTTTATTAGATTATAAAAATAATTAGATTGCTAAAATTTCTGAAATCAGTAAAAGATCTTTATTAATTTCGTTATGTTTTTTAATGGCTTCTTCTATTGGTGTATACGTAAGATCGTTGGAACGCATTCCTGCCATTACATTGGTTTGTCCTTCCATAAGTCCCGTTACGGCACCATAGCCCAGTCTGCTTGCCAAAACTCTGTCTGCACAGCTTGGAGAACCTCCTCTCTGCATATGTCCCAAAATGGCGACACGAATATCGTAATCCGGGAATGTCTGTTTTGTCTTCTCTGCAAGCTCGTAAACGTTGGCCAGTTTTTCACCTTCTGCTACTACAACGATACTGGATGATTTTCCTGTTTTTTCAGCATTTCTGAATTTTGTAAAAAGCTCATCAATACTGTCTTTCTTTTCAGGAATTAAAATATCCAGAGCTCCTGCAGCCAACCCACTGTTTAATGCAATAAAACCAGCATCACGCCCCATTACTTCCACAAAGAAAACTCTGTTGTGGGAAGTGGCCGTGTCACGGATTTTATCAATAGCATCCATGGCAGTATTCAACGCAGTGTCATACCCGATGGTATTATCAGTTCCAAAAATATCGTTATCGATCGTTCCCGGGATACCGATTACTCTGATTCCGAATTCTTCATTAAAGATTTTTGCACCGGTAAAAGTTCCGTCTCCTCCAATACATACCAATCCGTCTATTCCAAGTTTTACGCAGTTGTCGTACGCTTTCTGACGGCCTTCTTTTGTTCTGAACTCAGCGGATCTGGCAGATTTTAGAATGGTTCCACCCTGGTTGATTATATTTTTTACGGAACGGGCTCCCATTTTCAGGAAATCATCGTTGATAAGGCCGTTGTAGCCTTCTCTCACTCCGTAGCATTCGATATCATAGTAATTGGCGGTTCTTACTACCGCTCTTAATGCCGCATTCATACCCGGAGAGTCACCCCCTGAAGTAAGAACTGCAATCTTTTTTACAGCACTCTCTTTCATCAAGTAAAAAATTTCGAACACAAATTTACAAAAACAAGTTCAGATTATCGTAGTAAGTTTCCAATAGTTTTGAATATAAATTATTAAAAGCTTCTGAAGTTTGTAGGTTTAAAAAAATATCGTGCAGTTTTCGTTTCCTCGGTCTGGATATCAAGGTCGTACCACGGCGTAAAATAGGGATTAAATGGGTTGGAGAGTACATGCACAGACTGAGCGGGCGTGAAACCTTCACTTAATAAGAACAGTCTTTTGCCTTCAGGATTTTTGCAGACTCCGGAAATAAAAACAATATGCCCCGGGCTGCCTGGCGTGATGAGAATATCTCCCGTTTTCAGATCAGAGTTTTTTGTGACCGGCTTGGTTTCTTTGTTTAATGAAATTGTTCCGGCATAATTAAAAATCAGATCCAGATAATTCCTGAAACTCTGGTAAGAATCATCAAAAGCAGCTGTTTTTCTGAAACTGACTGAGTTTCCATTCACAAAGGCTCTCGTTCCGTTTTTATAATCGTTCCAGCTGAGAAGATCACCGCTTGTAAAATGAAATTTTATTTCGTCAAATTTTTTCGCCTTATAAAGATATTCAGCTCTCATACGGATTACAGCATCAGCACATTGCTGCAGGTCTTTATTGCCGGTATCAATATCAAAAACAGCTTCATGAAGATGCTGGGTAGAAATAGGAGTTCCGTCATATTTTACAATCTGACTGCCATAAGGTTTAAGTTTGAAGTTTTCAATAAAATATCCGAAAGAACCTGGTTTTTCTTCCATCCACTCATAGCCTTCCGGAGGTGAAAACCTTTCCCTGATTGTATTTTTATCTTTATTGATTTTTAAAGCATTTTCTGCAATTAAATGTTCGTTCTTATCTGGCTCGGCCAATAGACGGTCAGATATTTTTTCTTTTGTACAGCCTGTGAGAATGAATAATGCTGTGATTCCGGTGATAACTCTTTTCATGTGTTTTAGTGAACACAAATATCATTTTTTTTCACCTATCTGCCAATATATTATATGAAAACTTATGGGTTCAATACCTCATCTTTTTCAGGAATCAGTAATTTTCCCCAATCATTCAATTGCCAGAGGATTTTTACCAGCTTTTCACCAAGTTCCGTCAAAGTGTATTCAACCCTTGGAGGAAGTTCATTGAAAGACTGTTTCGTTAAAATACCGTCTTCCACCATTTCACTCAACTGCTGATTAAGAACTCTTCGGTCCACTTTAGCAATACCACGCAGAAATTCACTGGGACGTTTTTTTCCTTCATTCATCTGCCAAACGATAGGAATTTTCCATTTTCCACTGATGGTATTGACTGCGACTTCCAACGGACAAATTTTATTTTCTTCAGCTCTTTCTTTTGTTTCCATAAAATTGACTTTTTTATCCCTATGGGTGAAAAATATGCGGTATTGTTTTTCTCCGCCCACTTTCAGACTTTTGTAAAGGTAATCATTAAATAGTATGACAGAAAAACGAAAAGGAGCCCGCTCCATCAAAGATATTCCACCAGATATTCTGGAACAGCTGAACAGAGGTGAAATTGAAACCGCTAATCTTACAGAATGGCTGGCAGTAGATCAAAGGCTGTTATTGGAAAATCTGCTTCTGCAGAATGATCGTATAGAATATTTGAAACCTGTTTTAGATAATGTGAATCAACTGAAGAAACAAACTGTCAATTCTATTAATGAAACAATTGGGGTTGGGCTTCTTAATCTGGCTGTGAAAAATAAGGATGATGAATTTCTTTTGAAATTGTCAGTTCATCCGGCAGATCTTGTACGTTGCTGGGCAGCTTATACCATTGGAAGAAATAACGATTTACAACTTAAAGAAAAATTAGACAGAATCCAGTCATTCGCTTCTGACTCTCATTTTGGAGTGAGGGAAATCTGCTGGATGACGGTGCGTCCGGATATCTCCAAAAACCTGGAAGAAAGTTTATCTATTTTATCAAAGTGGACAACACATGACAATGAGAACGTGAGACGTTTTGCCAGTGAATCCACAAGACCGAGAGGTGTTTGGTGCGAACATATTGATATTTTAAAACAAAATCCGGGACTTGGACTGGAAATTCTGGAACCATTACGATCTGATTCCTCCAGATATGTGCAGGATAGTGTAGGCAACTGGCTGAATGATGCGAGTAAATCACAACCCGAATTTGTAGTAGAAATCTGCGATGAATGGCTTCGGGAAAGTCCGACAAGAGAAACACAGTATATTGTAAAGAAAGCTCTGCGAACCCTTAAAAAGTAAAAGTTATCCACAAAACTAAAATGTTGATGTAATTATTAACTCCGTATACCGCAGATTTTCATGTTTTTAAATGATATTTTGAAACCCTTTATTCTCATTGGGTAGGTTATTTTCTACTCAATTTTCTTAAAAAAATGACATTGAAAAAATTCCAATATTAACGGAATGTTAACTGTAAAAAGTTATCCACAATATGAATTTTCGATGAATGTGGATTATATCTTTCATAAAATGAGCTGATTAAATGATGCGCTTGAAAAAAGGACTTGAAATCACATGTTTTTTGATCAAAATAAAAAGTTATCCACAATATGGAATTATTGATTCAATGTTGGACTGATGTATCATAGAATATCAGGATCGTTCTATTATAAAAATCTGCATTATCTGCTCAATCAGCGGGAAATAATATTGAGAGCGCAGCTACCATTTTTCAGTCAGATATTTCCAGTATCTTTTCGGAACATGCTGAATATGGAGTTTCATATTTTTTCTTTCTACAATATTGGTTTTCGTGAAATAGCGCTGCCAAAGTACCTGATAACTTTTTTCCTCATCATGAAATTTTTGCTGATAATTATGGAGATCAATCTTTTCATCAGGATAAAAGAATTCGCAGCTATCAAGGTCATAGAGAAGTCCATAGTTTCTTCGAATGTCATAGATCATCCATTTCTGGTCCTGATATCGGTCTTTAAAATGTTTTCTGATTAAAGGAAGAACATTGAAATCGGGATCTATTTTGGAGAAAAAAACACCATCCTGCATTTTTTCAAAGCGGACAAAAGCAGTCATCCTATGCCTTTCTCTGTCCACGGATTTGCAGATTTTTGAAATTTTCAAAACGTCATTATCGGCAAAGTTTTCAAGAATATTATTTTCAGGATTTTTCACAGACTGCCTTACCACAGATAAGATGAGGTTTTCAAGCTCCGGTTCTTCAGATAAAAAAACTTTTAAAAGTTTGTAAACACCTTGTTTACCGATATTCTGTTCCAGTTTATTCAGAACTCTTTCAGATTTGTCAGTTTGGGTAATAACTTCATGAATCTCCGCAAAAATATTTTCCTGATGAAACCTTTCTCTGCTTTTAATCTCCACCTCTTTATATCGGTATTCGAAAACTTCAAATACCGCAGTGAAAATACCGTCGAAACTGCCATCGTAGAGTAGGGTTGTCATGTGTTGAGTTTAATAATTTAAAGTTCAGTTGGGATGTCATTCTGAGCAAAATAAGATGAAGTGAAAAATCTGGTTAATTGAAGAGATTCTTCCTTCGTCAGAATGACAGTTCAGTTGGGATGTCATTCTGAGCAAAATAAGATGAAGTGAAAAATCTGATTGATTGAAGAGATTCTTCCTTCGTCAGAATGACAAATGTGCTGTTAGATCGAAGTAATACATTAGTGGCCATTTGTGAAAATATTGATGTCATTTGTGTTTATTGAAACTGTTCAAAAAATATTACAACCATTAAGAAGGATTTAAGAAATAAAGTATAGTTAAGATGAATCATTCTGATTTTTAAGCTTAAAGCGAAGCTCATCTTAATACTCTTAACACCTTAATAGAATCTTAATGTTTCAAAAAAATAAACATTTAACAGATCATTAAAATAAAGTCAGCTGTTGCGAAAACTGGTTATGGAATTTGGATGAACTTCCCCCTATCAGCAGCTTTCTGAAGTTTTTATCCGTTAAATATTTCAGATAAGCATTACCAGCATTAAAATCAATAAAATATTTTGCCCGGTTGACAGCCGCACCCAGTTTCTTCAAATGATCCATTGTTAAGATCTGAAAACGTCTTGCACTGACAATCTTTTGAGCCGTTTTTACTCCAATTCCGGGAATTCTTAGAATCAACTGGTATTCTGCAGTCTGCAGGTTAATGGGAAACTGGTCAAGATTTCGCAATGCCCAACTTAATTTCGGATCTACTTCCAGATCAAGGAAAGGAACACGTGGATCTAAAATTTCTTCTGCTTTAAAACCATAAAATCTCATCAGCCAATCCGACTGATACAATCGGTTTTCCCGAAGCATAGGAACTTCCGTCGTTAAAGAAGGCAGTCTCTGATCTTCCAAAACCGGAACATATCCGGAATAATACACCCTTTTCAGATTAAAGTTTTTATAAAAATGATCGGCAACTTTGATAATTTGTAAGTCGTTTTCATTGGTTGCCCCTACAATCATCTGGGTAGATTGTCCGGCCGGAGCAAACTTGGGAACTTTCTTCAGAATTTTCTTTTCATCCTTATATTGAATAATTCCTTTTTGGATATACCGCATTGGGCTGATCATATCCTGTCTGTTTTTTTCAGGTGCCAGTAATTTTAATCCGCTTTCGGTAGGAATTTCAATATTTACGGATAAACGGTCTGCATACAAAGCCGCTTCCTGCATCAGATCATCACTTGCCCCGGGAATGGATTTTAAATGAATATACCCATTAAAGTTTTCTTCCAGACGTAACTTTTTGGCAACTCTTACCAATCTTTCCATTGTAGTGTCGGCATTTTTGAATATTCCCGAGCTCAGAAATAAGCCTTCAATATAATTTCTTCGATAAAAATTGATGGTAAGATCTACCACTTCTTCTACCGTAAATGCTGCTCTTTTGATATCATTGGAACTTCTGGAAACACAGTAAGCACAATCATAAATACAATGATTGGTCAAGAGAATTTTAAGCAAAGAAACACATCTGCCGTCTTCTGTATAGGTATGACAAATTCCACTTGCGGAACTGTCTCCTAAAGCTCCTTTTTTATTCTTTCTCGTGCCTCCGCTTGATGAACAGGAAACATCATATTTCGCTGCATCAGCAAGGATTTCAAGCTTTTCTTTAAGGCGGTCAAAATTCATATTTTAAAAGGATTGATCTGTTTTGTATCAAAAATATATTTTAATTTTGTTCAAATTTAGTTCCAAAATTGATAAAAGTCAATCTTTTTTCATAGAAGTTATCAACAAAAAAGAGTCTCAAAATCATTATATTTACGGCTCATTAAAGTTTATATCATGAATCATAAACCAATCGAAGGTTTTTCCAAGCTACCAAAGCAGGGGAAAATCGAATGGCTCGTAAACGAATATCTTGAAGGAAACCAGGAATATCAAAATATATTAAAACAATACTGGAATGATGATGCAGATCTTCAGAAACTCCACGAAGAATTTTCTGAAAATACCATCTCCAATTTCTATATGCCTTACGGAATTGCTCCGAACTTTTTGATCGACGGAAAACTGTTGGCTCTTCCAATGGCTGTTGAAGAAAGTTCAGTAGTAGCTGCTGCTTCCAAAGCTGCAAAATTCTGGATCGACAAAGGAGGTTTTAAAACAACCATTATCAATACAGAAAAGCTGGGACACACCCACTTTATTTTTAATGTAGAACCGCATAAATTATTACATTTCTTTAATTTCAGTTTAAAGAAAAAATTATTTGAAACAACGGAAGATATTACATCCAACATGAGAAAACGTGGTGGAGGTATTTTAAATATCAGTCTGGTGGATAAAACAGCAGAAATGCCGAATTATTACCAGTTGAAAGCAAGCTTCGATACCGTAGATTCAATGGGAGCAAACTTTATTAATTCTTGTCTTGAGCAGTTTGGAAAAACAATGAGACAGGAAGTTGCTACCAGCGAAGATTTTACTCAGGAGGAAAAGAATTCACTACAAATTGTAATGAATATTCTTTCCAATTTTACCCCTGACTGTATCGTAAGAGCTGAGGTTTCATGTAAAATGGAAGATTTAAAAGATGACAGCGGAATTTCTCCTGAAGAATTTGCTGCTAAATTCAAACAGGCCGTTACCATTGCAGAAATTGAACCTTACCGCGCAACCACTCACAATAAAGGAGTAATGAACGGAGTAGATGCTGTTGTCATTGCTACCGGAAATGATTTCCGAGCTACAGAAGCCTGCGCACATGCGTATGCTGCAAGAGACGGACAATACAGATCTTTGACTCACTGTACAACAGATAACGGAGTTTTCAGATTCTGGATTGATCTTCCTATTTCTGTAGGAGTAGTAGGAGGGCTTACGAACCTTCACCCTCTGGTAAAATTCTCTCTGGCTCTTCTTGGAAAACCTTCTGCACAGGAGTTGATGAGTATTCTTGCCGTTTCTGGTCTTGCTCAGAATTTTGGAGCACTACGTTCCTTGGTAACTACAGGAATTCAGAAAGGACATATGAAAATGCACTTGTTGAATATTCTGAACCAATTAGGAGCTACCGAAGAAGAAAAACAGCACTTTGTGACGTATTTTAAAGATAAGACGGTGAGCCACCATGAGGTGATCAACGAGTTTAACAGAATGAGAGGAAACTAATGTTGCAGATCATTTTGCCCATTGTATTCCTTCTTTTCGGATTTTTTCTGAAGAAAACCAACAATGAAGGTTTCAAAAGTTCCAAGAGATTCGCCAATATGTTTATCATACTGGGTATTTCTACATTGGTGGCCAAGTTCATTTTAATGTACTTAAAATCAAAATAGTGAAAAGGAGTATTGTATTTTTCTTACTGATTTCAGGATTAAGTTTTTCACAACAGCAAAAAGTGAAAATAAGTAATCTGCAGCCGAAAACTGAAGATACCGTTTTTCCGGTTGTTTCTTATTCTGAAAATCCTCGGGTAGAAAATAAAATCAATACATTTTTGCAGGTAGATCAGCTGGAATATGTTCCGGGATCTGGCGGCAATCCTTTTCAACTGGCTTCTACAGCAACCAATTCCTATTCCAACTATCTTTATTTTTATCGTTGGGATAAGATTGAAACGCCTAAGAATATTCTGAGTATTGCTATAGATGGTGAAGCTTCAGGTGCTTATCCGGAAGGTTTTTTGATCTGGAAGAATTTTGATCTGAGAACAGGAAACTTTATCAATGCCAAAGATTTATTTGAACCCGGTTCAGTGAAGACTGTTGAGGGAATTATTCAGAAAAGAGTAAAGAAAAGGATTTCTGATTTTCTTGTTAAACTGAAATCTGAGAAAAATCCTGAAGAGGAAACTCAGGATCAGATCGCTATGTATGAAGACTGTTTTACGGAACATACTTTAGACGGTATCAGGTATTTCTTTGGGAAAGATAAACTGACTTTTGTTGCCGGAAGATGTTCTAATCATGCCATGAGAGCTTTGGATGAGCTTGGCAGTCATGAAATAGAATTTTCCTACAAAGAGCTGGAAAAATACTGGAGTCCTTACGCGAGAAATTTAATTTCCGGTTCTGAAAAAACAGAGATAACCAGTCTTACTAATAAATTGTATAAAGGAAAGATCGATGGAAAGTATTCCATTACTGTTTTGATCGGTGAAGTATATGACGATGGTTCTTTTTCTGCAAAATACTGGTATGATAAAAATAAAAAGCTGATTGAGTGGAACGGAAAGATAAAAGGTAACCATATCTCCATTATAGAAAACGATTATTATAGCGAAGAAACCAACCAGTGGATTTTCAAAGCCTTGGTGGAAGCGGATCTGCAAGGCAGGAAAATTATGGGAACCTGGCAGGATGAGAAAACAAAAAAATATTTAACCCTAGAATTAGAAGAGTTATAAAATGAAAACAATTACTTTAGTTTTTGGAGCAGTTTACGGAATGGTGTCTGTAATCTTAGGAGCATTCGGAGCACACGCTTTAAAGAAAATATTAGCTGTGGAAAGACTGGAAAGTTTTGAAACAGGAGTGAGATATCAGATGTATGCAGCTTTTTTCCTGCTGATCATCGGGTATATTTTAAAATTCGAAACATCTGCTGAGAAATGGACTTCCATTTTAATGATTGCAGGAACACTATTATTCTCAGTAAGCATCTACTTCCTGAGCATGCAGGATTATCTGGGAATGAATCTTAAATTCTTAGGCCCTATCACTCCGCTTGGAGGTCTGATGATGATCTTAAGCTGGGGAATGCTGATCTTATATTTTGCTAAAAACAGAATATAAGAATGAAGATTAACAGAAGAAGACGGTTAATACGAACATTTAATCTCTTAGATCAACCTATGAGGTTCAATCCGTTTGTGTTCAGCCGTACTTTTTTTATGTGGGCCGTTACAGGTCTGGTGGGCGGTATCATTGCCGGAGGATATTGGATTGTACTGGAACATTTCACAGAGTTTTTAGCCAAATTTCAGGGCTGGCAGGTGATTCCAACCATGGCAGTTTGCGGATTGCTGGCCGGACTGGTGATCCACTTTATTGGTGATCCGGGAGAAATTCATCTGATTGTTAATAATATCAGATTCAATAAAGGAAAACTGGAACCGAAGAATAATCCTTCGATGATCCTTTCTTCTCTTTTCTGTGTTGCATCAGGAGGAAGTTTAGGTCCTGAAGCTCCTTTAGTACAGGTTACAGGATCTACAGGAACCTGGCTGGGGAAGATTTTCAGACTGAAAGGTGAAGAGCTGAGGTCTCTGAGCATTGCGGGTATGGCTTCCGGGTTTACAGCATTATTCGGTGCTCCACTTGGAGGAAGTCTTTTTTCTCTGGAAATTTTACATCATAAACATGCGGTAGAATATTACAAAGCTATTATTCCTGCATTGGTAGCAAGTTGTTTCAGTTATCTGATGTTTGCTTTGATTATCCACTTGGGAATTGGGGCAACATGGGATTTGAAAGCTTACCATTATACAGGAGTTTATGATTTTGCTTATGCAACTGCATTTGGAATTGTAGGAACTTTATTCGGATGGATCTTCATTTTTGTAGTCAAATTTTTCAAAAAGATTTTTGAGTACAGAAAATTTCCAATTTATATTAAGACATTAGTAGGTGGGATTATTTTAGGAATTATCGCCTATAATTTTCCTATTACAAGATACTTCGGGCACAACGAGATTAATCAGCTGATTGGAGGAAACTTCGGACTGAATTTTTTAATTCTGATTCTTATTTTTAAAATATTGGCTATTGCCATTACGGTGACTTCCGGATGGAGAGGAGGATTTATCATTCCCTTGTTTTTTGTAGGAACAACATTAGGTTTGATTATCCATAATTTGTTTCCAACGGTTGATACCACGTTAGCAATTGTAAGCTGTATGGCTGCAATCAATGCCTGTGTGACAAGGACACCGATGAGCACAACAATTATTTTGGGAACACTTACAGGATTTACTTATTTTGTCCCGATTTTATTTGCCAGCCTTACCGGATATTTTCTGGCTCCAAAAATTCCGTTTATCGGATCTCAGTCTGAGAAATTGGCGGAAGAATAGAAATATTGACTTATAAAATAATTTCTGGTGTATTTTAGATCAGAATATCAATAAAAAAAGTTCAGGGAGTTTCCTGAACTTTTTTAGTTTTATAAAGAGAAATTTTCATTCATCCATTTAAGTTTATTAAAGCTTTTAAGAAATTTCGTTTTGATGGAAATGAATTTTTCCTGTGCCTCAATCATTTTATTTTCCCTTGAATTGATCAGGAAAAGGGAACTCTCACCATTCGCATATTTTGTTTCTTCTGCAGTAAGAAGCTGTTGATAATTCAAAAGATTGTTTTGTGAAAGATCTATCTGGGTATGGTAATTTAAAAGTTCGTTTTTATAGGTTTCAATTTTCGTAGTAAGTTCTCTTTTTTTGAATTCGGTATCAAGTTTATTCTGTTCTATTTTAATTTTGGCCATTTGATAACTGGCTTTGGCTTCCCTTTGAAATATTGGTATTTCGAGCTTTAAACCATATTGAAAATTATTGTCAAAAAGAGGAAGGTAATCTGTCTGATAATTTTCTTTGTTGAAGAAATTATAAGTGAAATCAAACTTAGGAAGAAAGCTCTGCCATTTCAACTTCCGTTCACTTTCTAAGATATAATGTTTCTGAGTATAATACTGTACAGACCAATGATTGTCGGTTTCCTTTGTTTTGACTTCCTGCAAAAGAAATTCAAAATCTGAGTAAGCAGTATGATCTGAAAGATGATCTGCCGGATAAATAAGTTGTGAGATTTCATAAATTTCACGATTCTCCTTCCATAAAAATAACTGCAGCTGCTGGGTGTTTTTGATAAAATTTAAATAAGCTTCTTTCTGCTGAAGTTCAAAACTTTGTAGCTGTGAAGCTGCTTCCACAGTATCGATTGCTGCTCTTTCTCCATATTCAAAAGTTTTCCGGGTGAGTTGCAAACGTTTTTTACTGATCTCAACCGCTTTGTTTTGCAACTTGTAAATTTCGAAACTTTGTACCCATTCCCAATAGATGTTTTCTGCTTCAAGAAGAAGTTCATTGGTGAGTACAGTCTGTTCAGCTTCCGTCATTTTTAAAGCAAATTTCGCCTGATCCAGTGCTGCTCTTCGTTTATCATACAACAGATTTTTAGCTAAAGGAACGGTAATCCCCATGCTGTAAATACCGCCTTTTGTTTCACTGGAGTTGAGTTTTTCACCATCCAGATACTGATATCCTGCCGTAAGATCAATCCCGTACCAGGTAGGAATACCCAGTTCAATATTTTTCTGTCTGTAATATTGTACGCCGTCAATGTTTTTTTCGCCCAGTTTTCCTCCCAAAACCGGATCAAAATTTCCTCTTGCTTTAGTAATCTCAGATTGGGCAATTTTGTTTTGCAGCTGATATTTCAATGCCATCGGATGATAATTTTTTACCACTTCCAGAAATTCTTTTGCTGAAATCATGAGAGAGTCCTGTGCTTTGCTATACTGGAAAAAAAGAAAGATCAATATAAAAAGAAGTTTACTTTGTTTTCTCATACTTAACCGTTTGATCATTTTTTACTTCATAATAATCCGGTGGAAAACCATTGATATTTCTCCACAGTTCATACCAGATAGGAACATCATTGAGAATGGCAATTCCCTGTACACCTCCTCCCATTTTAATTTTAGGTGGCCATTTTTTTTCATTTTTATCCTCAATGACGAGCGCTTTAAAAAGTCCGTTTGTGCTGATATTGCTTTCTACTGCAACCACTTTTCCTGCAAATGTTCCGTAGCTGGAGTTGGGCCATCCAGAGAATACAATGGCAGGAAATCCATCAAAGATGCACATCACACGCTGTCCTTCTTTGACAAGCGGGAGATCTACAGGTTTTATATAAATTTCAACTGCATAATCTACTGCTGTAGGAACAATTGTTCCAATATTTTCACCGTCTTTTAAAACTTCACCAATTCCTGTTTTGTTAAGCTGCACAATCTGACCGTCCTGTGATGCAATAATGAAATATAAACCCTGTCTTGCTTTGTAATTGGCTACCTGATTTTCCAGTTTTGCAATTTCACCTTCACTGCCTTCAATCTGCCCCATGTTTTGAAAACGGTCTCCTTCTATTTTACTGAGTTTCTCTGTGTAATCCTGAATCACAGAATTCTGTTCAATACCTGTATTGATAATTTCCTGACGGGTTTGAGCCACTTTATTTTCTGACGCTGTTTTTTTGGCAACAGCATTTTGATAAGAAATACTTCTCTGCTGAAACTGGGTAAGAGAAACCAAACCTTCCTCATACATTTTTTTCTGTCGCGCAAACTGGTCTTCAGAAAGCTTAAGCTCATTAGTGGCAGCAGTGAGTTCTGCTTCTTCACCGGTAAGCTTATTATTAAGCTGGCCTATTTTTATTTTGAGCTGATTAAGCTTTAAATCTCTCGCTGAATGTAAGGCTTCAAGCTGGGTTTTCACTGTTCCTACTTTTGCTTCATAGAAATTTCTTACTCCTTTTTTAGCATTTACCTGCTCCTGTGTTCTCTGTACCAAAAGCGGATCTAAATAATCATCTTTTATTTCGGAAAGCTGCAGTAAAGTATCTCCTTTTTTTACATAATCTCCGTTTTTAACGTACCATTTGATGATTTTTCCAGGAATAGGAGAGTGGAGCTGCTGCGGACGCTGTTCCTGATAAAGAGACGTTACATTTCCTTTCACCTTAATATTCTGTGTCCAGGGAAGAAATAAGGTAATGATACCGCCTATGAAGATAAACAGGAACCATCTTTTTACCCGTGATTTTTTGTGAATATGATAGATATTGTCAAACGACTGTAGTTTCATTTTACTGATTGTTTTGAAGTGTTTTTAATGTTCCTCCTTCCAGATGAAAATGCTGATCGGCATATTGTAGCAGTTCTGTATCCTGAGAAACAATAATAATGGTTGTGTTTTCCTTGATTTTCTGAAGATATTTTATCATTTTGTCCTGATATTCTTCACGGATTCCTGCAAAAGGATTTTCCAGAATGATAAGTTTTTTGTCACCGAGAAGAGCACGAAGCATCAGTATTTTTTTCTTTGAACTGAATGTGATTTCAGGATCAGTTTCACTTACCTCTGTAAAGAAACCGCTGCTGAACATACTTGAAATATTTTCTATACCCATATTTTCAGAAAGCTCAAGGATATCTTCTGTGTGGCTCTGGCTGCTTCCCAATAGGATATTTTCTTTAACTGTTCCCTGAATGATCTTCATATTTTCAAGGTAAAGTCCAACATTATTTCTCCAGTGTTTTTTTTCTATATTTTTTAATGGAATTTTATCAATCAGAATTGTTCCTGAGCTGGGCTCGAAGAATCCTGTGATCATATTGAGCAGAAGCGTTTTCCCTGCTCCCAGTTTTCCTGTAAGAATGTTCAGACTGTTTTCTTTGATTTTGAAATTAAGGTCAGAAAGGATGGGCGCATTGTCATTAAATGAAAAGCTTACATTTTTAAATTCAATTTCTGTCCCTTTTTCTTTCTGAGATAACGTGATTTCTCCGTTGGGCTCCTCTTTAAGTTCAGTGATTTTAGAGAGTTTGGCAAAAGATGCAATCAGATCATAATAACTTTCAAGGCTTACAATAAGTTTTTCTACTGCAGACATGATGCTTAGAACCACGATTTCTGTAGCAATGAAAGCTCCGATATTCAGTTTTTGATTGATCAGAAGATAAGTTCCAATGGCCAGCATAGCTAAAGTAATGATGACTTTAAAAGCAATAATTGTTTTATACTGAAACACCAATACTTTAAAATGAGATGTTCTGTGTTTTAGATATTCTATCACTCTTTCATCGGTTCCTTTTAAATGAGAATCATCTTCAGAATGCATTTTAAACGTTTTTACAGAACCGGCAATATCTTCTATCCATGCCGCTGTATCGTATTTTTTGTTGCTCTCTTCAATGCTGGATTTGATTCCGCTTTCCATCGTGTATCTGAAAATAATTACCACAGAGAGAATGACCAGAGCTCCGAACGCTAAAAACCAAAGATGATAAAAAGAGAGCAAAAGAATTCCAAAAACAATCTGTATTAAAGCAGTAGGAATTTCCAGTAATATTTTTGAAATTCCTTTCTGAAGATTCTGAATATCAAAAAATCGGTTGACAAGCTCCGGAAGGTAGTATTTTCTTGTGTAGGAAAGATCTGCTTTGGGAATTTTGTCTGCTATGGCAATGGAAAATTCTACAAATATTTTCTGCTGTATCTTTTCAATAATCTGGATTACTTTTAATCTGAAATATCCGGCAAGCCAGGTTCCAATTACAACAAAAAATATGAGGATATAAATGGAAGTTGTCATGGTGGCTCCCATCACAAAGCTTACAATAGACTGTATTCCTAAAGGTACACTCAGCAGTACTAAACCATTCAGAATGGCATAGAAATAAATATTGGTAACATCTTTTTTTTCTTTTGTAATGTAGCGTATGAGCCTTTTTCCCTGTTCATTAGCTGGTATTTCCATTTTCTTCTTTAGTAAAAGGTTAACTGTTTTTTGAGTTGTGAATTTTCATTTGAATATCGCCTGTTGCCTCAGTAAATATCACTGGGTTTTCCAGGAAATTGATAATGATATGGTGAAAAAATTTTCTGAAATAAAGCTTTTTTACCAAGGTTGAATTTCATCTGAAAATTCATGAAATAGGTATCTTTTATTTCCGGGCTTCAAAGATAATAGATGGGATTTGTTAATATTCTTATCTACATTAGAATGACATTAAAATGTCATTAGAATATGATCGTGAGATTTAGTTTTTTTATGATCATTATCATATTATTCATAGATTCACCGCCTTGAATCTGATAAGATCGCAGATAAACTTACAGAATGAGTTAAAAGTTCTATAATTTTCTTTTTAACCTTATTCATTTTTAGTAAATTTGTCAACCTTTAAATATTAAAATAAAATAATAAAAATAATATGAATCTTCACGAGTATCAATCAAAAGAGATTTTATCAAAGTATGGAGTAGCTATCCAACGTGGTTTCGTTGCAAACAACGTAGATGAAGCTGTAGCAGCTGCTGAAAAATTGACTGCTGAAACCGGAGCACAGGCTTGGGTTGTAAAAGCACAGATTCACGCAGGTGGTCGTGGTAAAGGTGGGGGTGTTAAGTTTTCTCCAAACATGGATAAACTTAAAGAGAACGCTCAGAATATCATCGGAATGCAGTTGGTAACTCCACAAACTTCTGCTGAAGGTAAAAAAGTACACTCTGTTTTGGTTGCAGAAGATGTTTATTATCCTGGAGAATCTGAAACTAAAGAATTTTATGTTTCTATTCTTTTAGATAGAGCTGAAGGTAAAAATACTATTGTGTATTCTACTGAAGGTGGTATGGATATTGAGCACGTTGCTGAAGTAACTCCTCATTTGATCCACAACGAATTAATTGATCCAGCTATTGGTCTTCAAGGATTCCAGGCTAGAAAAATTGCTTTCAACTTAGGTCTTGAAGGAAATGCATTCAAAGAATTTGTGAAATTTATTTCATCTCTTTACAATGCTTACACAGGAATTGATGCTTCTCTTTTCGAAATCAACCCTGTATTAAAAACTTCTGATAACAAGATTATCGCTGTAGATGCTAAAGTAACTTTAGATGACAACTCATTGTTCCGTCACAAAGACTTAGCTGAGCTTAGAGATACAAGAGAAGAAGATCCAATGGATGTTGAAGCGGGTGAAGCTGGTCTTAACTTCGTGAAATTAGATGGTAACGTTGCTTGTATGGTAAACGGAGCTGGTCTTGCAATGGCAACTATGGATATCATCAAATTATCAGGTGGTAACCCTGCTAACTTCCTTGACGTAGGAGGTACTGCAGATGCTCAGAGAGTACAGACTGCTTTCGGAATCATCTTAAGAGATCCAAACGTAAAAGCTATTTTGATCAACATCTTCGGAGGTATCGTAAGATGTGACAGAGTTGCTCAGGGTGTTGTAGATGCTTACAAAGCTATGGGTAGCCTTCCGGTTCCATTGATCGTAAGATTACAGGGAACTAACGCTGTAGAAGCTAAAAAATTAATTGACGAGTCTGGTCTTCCGGTACACTCTGCAATTACTTTAGAAGAAGCTGCAAACAAAGTAAAAGAAGTTTTAGCATAATCTAAAATTTTCAGATAAATAAGAAAACCGTTTCATTTTTTGGAACGGTTTTTTTTGTTGGCACGTGAAGGGACAGTTTTGTAATAACTTCAGCGGAAATGTACTATTCTAAACCTAACAGGTTTCTAAAACCTGCTAGGTTTTTCTTTGTAATCACCTTAAAAAATACTTCAGTTTTAATGTGCTTTTTAATTATAAAGGTTTTGTTACTTATCCTGATGGGTTTCAGGTAAAATATTCTCTCCACTTGTAATGCTGATACTCGTTGGGGTTACCAACTGAACTTTATCTGTATCAAAGCGTTCTTTAATACCTAAATAAGCTTTACTTCTTACCTGAGCAAGATTGGCACCTATTTTTATCCAGAACTTCACCTGAAGATTGAATGCGCCCTGTTTAAGATCTGTAAAGATTACTTCTATAGTGTCCAGTTTATCTACATTATCAAGATTTTTAATCACATCCAGAATCCCTTTCTGTGCTTTGGTAATATCTTCATCAGCCGGAATTTCAAAATTTAAAATAATCCTGCGCTGTGGCGAAGCGGTAATATTGTAAAATGGAGCATTAAATACTACTTGATTAGGAATATATGCTTTCTTCCCGTCATCCGTAAGAATTTTTGTGGTTAAGAAACCAATTTCCTGTACTGTTCCGGAGTGGGCACCGATGGTAATATAATCACCTACCTTAAATGCTTTATCGATTCCAATCAGCATTCCTGAAAAAATACTTGAAACAAGGTCTTTCAGGGCAACCCCTGCAATAACCCCTGCAACTCCTAAACTTCCGATAAATTTCCAAAGAAAGTTACTGAATCCCATTATTTCAAGAGAAATAAATGTACCCATCAGCATGATCAGAAATCTGAATATGCTAATTAAAGTTACTAATGAACTCTCTTTTTGACTTTTCGGGAAAAATTTGTGAAATAATTTTACAGCTCCTTTGCTTAAATATTTACTGCTGATAAGAAAGAATGTAAATACTAAAATTCCGACAATCAGCTTTGGGGTAAGCGCGGCAAAGGTTACATACCAACTTTCCAATACCTTATAAACAACATCTAGATACCTTAATCCGGTTTTCTCCATGGATAAAATTTTAGTTAAATATATAAATTTTCATCAAAAAATTTGCCAGTTCCAAAAAGTCTACTAAATTTGTGGACTATAAAGAAGGAACATTATGTCAATTAAGCTAGGAGATACAGCACCCAATTTTCAGGCAGAGTCATCTGTAGGGGATATTAATTTTTATAATTATCTGGGAAATTCCTGGGGAATTCTGTTTTCGCATCCTGCAGATTATACGCCGGTATGCACTACAGAGCTGGGATATACTGCAAAACTACAATCTGAGTTTGATGCCAGAGATACAAAAGTGATTGCTCTGAGCGTAGATGGAGTAGAGGATCATCAAAACTGGGTGAAAGATATCAACGAGACTCAAAATACCACTGTGAAGTTTCCTATTATTGCTGATAAAGACAGAAAAGTTTCTGAGCTGTATGATTTTATTCATCCTAATGCTTCGGCTACAGCTACAGTACGTTCTCTTCTGATTATTGATCCTTCCAAAAAAGTAAGACTGATTATTACCTATCCGGCCTCTACGGGAAGGAATTTTGATGAGATTCTTAGAGTGCTGGATTCTTTACAGTTGGTGGATAATTATCGTGTAGCTACTCCTGTAAATTGGGAAACCGGAGATGATGTTATTGTACCTCCAACAATTTCTACAGAAGATGCACGAAAAATATTCCCAAAAGGTGTAACGGAAATAAAACCGTATTTAAGATACACCCCACAACCTAATACATGATTTATTTGATTTTTTATAGTTTAGTTTTAATTTGTACGAAAAGCGCCCCGGAAATAAATTCTCGGGGCGCTTTCATTTTTTTATAAGTATTTCAGTGATTACTTAACGTCGTTGATGATTTGTTTTGCTTTAGACGTTGGAAGATAAATCTGGAAACCTAAACCAAAAGTAATTTTGTTAGTGTATCCACCGCTTCCGAATCCAGCGTTTGCATCATATTTCACTAAACCTTCCAATCCGATGTTTGGAGTGATGAAGTAAGAATATCCAGGTCCGAATCCAAAGTTAAGACCGTTAGAAGAAGAACCTCCTTTAGAGATTGACATCCCTCCAACACCTACGTTACCTTCGAAGAACCATCTTCCGTGGTGTAGTAAGTTGTTTACTCCCTGCTCTCCCGGATTAAGATAGTAACGTCCTAATGCTCCTACATTATATGTAAAAGTAGTGGGTGCATCTTTGGCTCCTTTGAAACCTAAATCTACATATCCCCCAACTGCGATATTATCTTCAATGAAATAGGCTCCTTTAGGCTGAATTGCAAAGTTGTATCCTGCTCCTTCATTTAAACCAAAATTTGCCCCTACAAGGTTACCACCTACCATCCAATTACCTTTCTGAATCTGAGCGTTGGCAGTTGCTGTTAAGCCTGCTACGGCTAATATTCCTGTTAAAATAAGTTTTTTCATAATTTATTATTTTAATAATTAAATGTTTATTATTCACGAATTATAGAAAAAACAATAAATGTGCCAGACTCTTAATTTTACGTAATTTATCTAAATAAACGTTAAGATTGCCAGTAAGATATAATTTACTTTTTTAACAGATTAACTGAGGATATCATAATGATAAAGAAAATAAAACAGGCGTTTTGGAATTAAAATGATAAAAACAGAGGTCATGTTATTAATGTTCCAAATTGCTGTTTTTTTCTTTTGATCAGATTTCGTATTATATTAAATAAACAAAAGAATTACGGAAATGATCAATCCGGCAATCGTAAACTTGATTCCACGTTTGAACGCTTTTGTCTTAGGATTAAACATCCAGAAACTTGATATTACAAAAAAGAACAGGGAAACTCCAAAGAATACGCTTAGAGGAGATATAGCATCTTTAGATTGTGATTTGTGAAGGGAAACCATTTTATCCAATACGAAAGGAAGTTCTTTTTTAGCGTACTTGGCTTTTCCGGTTGCGCTGTCATAAGTTCCTTGTTTAAAATAAAGAACGCTACCTTCAGTTTTTTCCACTTCCAGGCCTTTCATTTTCAGTTCTTTTTTCAGTTCTTTCTCTGAAAGATTAGCTGCAATGTTTTTTTCATATTTCTTTTCGCTTTTCAGAAAATCCGTGTCTCTGTACACCAGAAGAATTCCACTTAACGAATATACCGCCATAATTCCGGCAAGGAAATATCCCAGATAACGGTGAGTAATTCTCATGAAACTTCTTGTGTCTTTAATCTTATCCATATCTTATTGTTTTGTTTTTGTTTAAAATTTCAAAAGTGGAAACTGCAAAAATGCAATTTCCACTTTTAATGAAAGAATTATTATATAAAGAATTCTAGAGTCTGTATGTCAATGTGAAATAGTAATTTCTTGGAGTAATAGGATTCACTGAATAATTCTCGTGAACATTGTAGTTTTCGACATTAAACAGGTTACCCACTTTTCCTTGGATAGAGAATTTTTTCCACTCATATCCTACAGATACCATTACGGTAGTGTAATCTTTTAAAGCAAATGATCTACTGATTCCGTTTCTTGCACCCAGACCTGTAGAACCATTTTTGGTATCATTCCATCCGGCTAATCTGTCACCGATGAAATATGCACCTGCACCTACTTTAAGTCCTTTTGCATAACGCGTGAATTTATAAAATACAGAAGCGTTTGCTGTTGTAGCTGGAGTTCTTACTAATCTTTGTTTCTCAACATATCCAAAACCGTCTGGTGTATCAAGATATACAGAGTTGTTATAAGAGAATCCACCGATAATTGATAAATTTTCTGTTGGGTTTCCAGTAATATCCAACTCAACACCACGGCTTCTCATTTTTCCTGCGAATTCTTTATAGAATGAATCTGAATTTGCCTGCCCATTTGCTAATTGAGGTGCGGTTTGATAATAGTTATTGTAAACAATTTGATATGCAGTCAGGTTTACAGCTAAAGCATTATTCCAGAAATTCTTTTTCACTCCTGCTTCATATTGATCAATAGTAGTAGGTTTTAACGCTTGTTCATAAATATCTTTTCCTGTATTCTGAGCAAAAGAGTTGGTATAGGTTGCAAATACGGAAAGGTTATCGTTTGGCATATATACTAAACCAGCTTTTGGTGAAAATGCTCTGTCAGATATTGCTGTATTTTTTTGATCAACATCTCCAAGATCATTTGAAAATGTATTTTTAGTATTAGTCATTGTTTCCAAATAAGACCATCTTAAACCAGCAATTACTTTAAGTTGTTTTGTAAGGCTTATGAAATCCTGAATATATATACCAAATCTTTGTGTAGGGATTCTTGTTCTATCTTTTAAAGATGCGTTAGGCATTTTTCCACTTGCCCAAGTTGATGAATCATCTAAATAAAGGTTATTATTAATGGTAGCTGTATTACCATTAGTCCCATAAACTGTTGGATTGGTGTAAGTATAGTTATTTTGAACACCATAGTCTCCATCAGTACCAATTAAAACCTTATGATTGATTTTTCCTGTATTGAACTCTCCATTAATATTAACTTGTAATGAAGTGTAATTTTGTTCGTTAAATGTTTTATTTAAAGGTCTTTGCCAGAAAAGGCGGTTTGTATTCTTTTCATATCCCCACTGTACTCTTTCAGTAGAGTAGTAGTCTTTAGTATAGTTCTGATAAGAAGCTACAGCATTTAATGACCACTTATCAGTAAACTGGTGATTAAAAGTTACATTGGTAGAAACTTGTTCTACATTTTGATATTGCCAGTCCGCTCCTAAGAAAGCATTTTTAGGTAGAAGATCATTGATTTTATAACTTCCATCAGGATTTGTGATGGATCCAAGACCGAAATCAGGAGTAAAATTATTCTTAAGATAATCTGCTTCAACGATCAATTGCGATTTTGGGCTTAAATTGAAAAGGAATGAAGGATTGAAGTAATATTTTTCTGATTCTACAACATCTCTGAAACTTTCTGCATATTCGTAAGCTCCATTTACTCTGAAAGCAATATTCTTTGATAAAGGGCCATAAATATCAACAGTTGGTTTGTAAGAATTCCAGCTTCCGCCATTTAATCCAATACTTCCGCCAAAATTGAATTTAGGCTTCTTTGTAATCATGTTGATGATACCACCTGCTGCTGCATTACCAAATAACATGGCATTTGCCCCTTTTAAAACTTCAACTCTTTCCAGACCGCTTACTTCAGGAAAAACCCCACTGTTTACTCTTGTTCCATTTTTGAAGATATTATCATTTCCTAAAATGAAACCACGTCCACCAAAGCTATCCTGAGAATTTCCTCTTGATGAAGTAACATACATTCCGTTTACATTCTGAAGAACATCACTCAATTGTTTTGCCTGTTGCTGCTCAATGATTTCGTGAGTAACAATAGCAATGGGCTGAGGGTTTTCCATTACCGTCAGATTTGATTTTGTCGATAATGGTCTTGCCTGGTTAGGATTTCCCGTTTTGTGAAGATTAATATCCTCAATGGTCTGAGTTCTGATGGTGTCTGCTTCCGCATTTTTCATCTGTGAACTCGCTGAAACAGCGATAAATAGAAGACCTAAAGAAAGTAATTGTTTTTTCATTTTATTTTTATGTAGAACAGTTTTAAATAAGGCGCAAATGTAAGTATTTGTTTAGAATAGATAAAAATAATTTTATGATTTAAATCATATTCTTAGAGTTGATGAGATGGATTATTTCTATAGCTCCTTTAGACTAAGGGATAGAGAAATTTTTATGAATATATTTGTTGAAAATTATAATATGCAATTGGTAAAAGCAGGGCTTTGTGCCTTTGGAATGAGTGGAAAAGTATTCCATGCTCCCTTCTTAAAAGAACATCCGGGATTTTTTATGTCTGCTGTGGTGGAAAGAAGCAAGGAAGAATCGAAGGAAAAGTATCCGGAAGCAACAATCTACCGCTCCGTGGAAGAAATGCTTCAGCATGCTGATGTAGAATTGGTGATTATCAATACTCCGGTTCAGACCCATTATGAATATGCCAAAAAAGCACTGGAAGCAGGAAAAAATATTGTTGTAGAAAAACCCTTTACAGTAAATGTTTCTGAAGCTGAAGAGCTGGTACAGTTGGCAGAAGAAAAAGGATTGTTTCTAAGCGTATATCAAAACAGAAGATTCGACCGTGATTTTTTGCAAGTTCAAAAAGTTTTAACTGAAGGGAAATTAGGGAATATTAAAGAAGCAGAAATCCGCTTTGACAGATTCCGTACCACAGCTAGTGGAAAGCAGCATAAAGAAAGTCCTGATCAGGTGGGGGCAGGATCTCTTCATGATCTGGGAGCACATCTTGTAGATCAGGCAGTGCAGTATTTCGGATACCCTGAAAAATTGTTTGCAGATGTGTTTTCTATGAAAGGAACTGAGTTTGCTAACGATTATTTTGAAATTCTCTTATTCTATAAAGATAATCTTAGAGTAAGACTGAAATCGTCTGTTTTCAGTAAAGAAGGTCACTATGCTTACACAATTCATGGAGATAGAGGAACTTTCTTGCAGGAAAGAACTGATAATCAGGAAAATGAACTGGTAGCAGGTGCTATTCCTGAATATGGTAAAGAATGGACACTTCCTTTAAAAGAACCGGACGGAATTTTAAACTTCCTGAATGATGATTCTGAAACAGAAAGAATTCTTACCTCCAGTGAAGCCGGAAATTATATGAATTATTATCAGCAGATCTATGAACACATTGTTTTTGGATATGCTTTGCCATCTCCAGGAAAAGAAGTCATCCAGAATATGAAAATCATAGATGCTTCTCTTGAAAGTGCAAAAGAAGAGAAGATAATAGAATTATAAATGATAAGTGATGAATGAATTCAAAATTCAAAGTTTAAGGTTTAAAGTTCAAGGTTGATAACGGTTGTGATTAGAAGTCTTCAACTCGTTTACTCTCAAACCCTCAAACTCTTTGAATTCATTCATAATTCATAATTTTTAATTCATCATTATTAAAGAAGTTCCTGAAGTTCCAACCATCTCATTTCATGGTTCTCCAGTTTCTCTGAAACGCTTTCCAGTTCTGAAGAAAGTGTGGCTATCTTTTCGTAATCAGCTTCGTTATTGAGCTTATCCAGAATTTTAGTGCGCTGTTCTTCCAGTTCAGGCATTTCTTTTTCAATGGTTTCCAGTTCTCTTTGTTCTTTAAAAGTGAGTTTTCTTTTAGAATTAGAAGACTGAGTACTTTCTGTTGAAGAAACAATTTCTTTTACAGGCTCAGGTTTTACCATTGCATTTTTTTCTAAAGCTTCCTCACGGCTTCTTGCTTCTCTGTATTCTGAGAAGTTTCCTACAAAATCTCTGATTTTTCCGTTTCCTTCAAAAGCCAGCACATGGTCTACAATTCTGTCCATGAAATACCTGTCGTGAGAAACGATAATCAAAGATCCCTGAAATTGCTGAAGGAAGTTTTCAAGAACTGTTAATGTAGGAAGATCCAGGTCATTTGTAGGTTCGTCAAAAATCAGGAAATTAGGATTTTGATACAAAATATACATCAGGTGAAGTCTTCTTTTCTCCCCACCCGAAAGTTTAGAGATAGGAGAATACTGCGTCTGATCGTCAAATAAGAACAATCTTAAGAACTGTGATGCAGATAAACTTTTTCCATTTGCCAAAGGATAAAATTCTGCAATTTCCTTGATAAAATCGATGACACGTTCATCTTCTTTATAAGTAAGGCCTTTTTGTGAGAAATAACCGAAAGAAATAGTTTCTCCAGTTTCAATTTCTCCCTTATCCGCTTTTTCAAAACCTTGAATAATATTGAGCAAGGTAGATTTTCCTGCTCCATTTTTTCCAATGATTCCCACTTTTTCTCCACGTTGAAACTGGTAGCTGAAATCTTTTAATAAAACTTTAGGTCCAAAGCTCTTATCAATATGTTTAAGTTCAAGAATTTTATTTCCCAAACGTTTCATTTCAAAATCAAGTTCCAATCCATCTTTTCGGGTATCGGTTTTGGCTACTTTTTCCGTTTCGTAGAAAGCATCAATTCTGCTTTTTGATTTTGTGGTTCTGGCTTTCGGCTGTCTTCGCATCCATTCCAGTTCCTTTCTGTAAAGGTTATTGGCCTTGTCAATTGTAGCATTAAGATTTTCCTCACGAATCATTTTATTTTCAAGGTAAGTAGCATAAGAACCATTATGAACATAAAGATTCTGATCCTCCATTTCCCAGATAATGTCACAAACACTGTCAAGGAAATATCGGTCGTGGGTAACCAGTAATAAAGTGATTTTTGCTTTGTTCAGATAATTTTCAAGCCATTCTACCATATCCACATCCAGGTGGTTGGTAGGTTCGTCCATGATAAGAAGTGTATGTCTGTGCTCGGCTCTTGTCTCTGTTAAAAGTTTCGCCAACGCTACACGCTTGATCTGCCCTCCGGAAAGAGTGCCCATTTTAGCATCCAGATCAGTGATTTTAAGCTGGGAAAGAATCTGTTTCATTTCATTTTCCAGATCCCAGGCTTTATGAACTTCCATATCAGCCAATGCTTTCTCAATAAAATCATTGTCTGTAGAATGAAGTGATTTATGATAGTTTTTAAGGGCCAGGATAGGCTCAGAATCAAGGGTCATCATAAATTCCTCAATGCTCAGCTTAGGATCATAATCAATTTCCTGGTCAAATAGCACCACCTGGATATCTTTATTGATGATCGCAGTTCCGCTGTCTGCAATTTCTTTACCCATTAATATTTTCAGAAGGGTAGATTTTCCACTTCCGTTTTTGGCAACAATAGCTATTTTATCTCCTTCATTGATGTGAAACGAAATGTTTTTAAACAAAACCTTGATGCCATAAGATTTGGTAAGATTTTCTGCAGAAACGTAATTCATTGGGAATTAATAGTTTGATTTTAATTTTTAACTAAGTGGCAAAAATACGAAAATGTAGCCATAAAACTTTCCGGAACGTCTCTTATAAAAATGAATATTTATGATTTTTTAATAGACTGTGTCCCTTGCCTGAAAAAACTAATCAGTAAATTTGATCAACTCCAATGAAATACACATTTTAAAATAGTAATAAATAATACAAAAATCTGATTGAAACAATGAAAAAAGTTATTGTCGACATGGACGGGGTAATGGCGGATGTATATCATCAGCTGGTACAATTTGAAAAAAGAGATACAGGAAGAGAAATTGAAATCAGTGATTTGGCTGGTAAGCCTGAAATAGAGTCTTTTCCCAATGGAAAAAAGCACGTGAATGAAATAGGTTTTTTCAGAACCTTACCTGTCATGAAAGGAAGCCGTGAGGCAATGGAATATCTGAATAATAAATACGAACTCTATATTGTATCTGCCGGAATGGAGTTTCCGAACAGCTTAAGAGAAAAATATGACTGGCTGGCAGAGCATTTTCCATTCATTACCTGGGAACAGATTGTTCTTTGTGGAAGTAAAAAAGTAGTGTCCGGAGATATCATGATTGATGATTATCCTAAAAATTTAGATCATTTTTCAGGGCAGAGACTGATATTTACCCAACCTCATAATGAACTGATAGAAAATGAAACTTACGAAAGAGTTCATTCCTGGGAAGAAATTATGAGTATCCTTTAAGTAGGAAATATTTTAAACAACTTTAACTAAAGGGAGAATAATTTTAATAAAGTATTGGGATAGCGGACTGTTTAAAATAAATAAGTTTGCGTCAAACTTTTATCATGAAAATATCTCATACTTTATTCTTCCTTTTGACAGCTTCAGCCTTTCATGGCCAGGTTATTTCCGGAACCATTATTTCTAAAAATGAAAACCATCCAATTCCTTATGTGAAAATTGGAATTGAAAAAAAAACCATCGGAACAATCTCGGATGAAAAAGGAAATTTTTCAATTGATCTTTCCAATACAGATCCTCAGCAGAAAATAATAATAGAAGTACCAGGATTTGACCCTTACCAGGAAACAATACAGAATTTTAAAAAAAATGATCAGCAAAAAATATTTTTAACAGAGAAAACTAAAAATATTAAAGAGATTACCATTAAGCCTAAAAAACTTATTGATAAAAACTGGGGAGTCAATACCAAGACAAAAAGTGTTATGTACTCTGTAAATCCACACCTCAGAAAAGAAGATTTTCTTGGTGAAACCGCATTGGCTTTTAATGCTAAAAAGAAATCAAAGATTAAGAATATTAACCTGAATATTGCCAGCTATACCTCAGATAAGCCTGTCGTTATGCGGTATACTATTTATAGTGAAAAAGAGGGTTTTCCGGATAAAAATATTCTTGATGAGGAAATTACTGTTGAACTTACCAGCGATATGATTAAAGACGGAACTTATACATTGGATGTTAATGACCGTAATATCTGGGTTCATGGAAAATTTTTTATAGGAATTCAGTTTTTAAAAGAATTTGAAGGGAGAGTCAATATAAGTGCAGCATTGTTCAAAACAGGATTTATAAGGAAATTTTATGGAGACTGGACAAAAGTGACTCTTGCAGCACCTGCCATTAATATCGATGTAAAAATGGATAAAAACGGAGACAAAAATATGGATGATGAAAACGGTTTTGCAGATGATAGCGCAGAAGCACTGATGCCTGATGTATCAAAATATATTCAGGAATCGGAACAAACAGCGTATGGTCAAAATAAAACGGTGGGAAATTATCTGAAACTTCAGGATACCAACCTTTATTATGAAGTGTATGGTGAAGGAGAACCATTGATTCTGCTTCATGGCAATTCCGGAAGTATTAAAGATTTTTATCAGCAGATTCCTGTTTTATCAAAGCAGTATAAAGTAATTGCTATAGATACAAGAGGACAAGGAAAAAGTATAGATTCTTCTAAAAAGGATTTTACTTATAAAATGTTTGCTGATGATGTAAAAGCAGTTACAGATCAGTTAAAGCTTAATAAAGTAAATATCGCAGGCTGGAGTGATGGCGGAAATACCGGACTGGAATTTGCCCTGAAATATCCTGAAAAACTGAATAAGCTGATTGCAATTGGAGCCAACGCATTTCCTGATGGAGTGGATGACAGGCTTACTGATCATTTTGAAAATAAAATGCTGGTGATGAAAGAACTGAAGGATCCGGAAAAGTTTAATGAACAAAGGCTTTTGAAAATTATGCTGACACAGCCGCGCATTGAGAAGAAAGATTTAAATAAAATTGGAAGTAAAGTATTGGTTATTGCCGGTGATAAAGATGTTATTAAACAGGAGCATACCGAACTTATTGCTAAAGAAATACCCAATGCCGAACTTAAAATCTACAGCAATGCCACCCATATGATTCCTTTTGAAAACGCAGATCAACTCAATACAGATATTCTGAATTTTTTAGGGAAAAGTAATTAATAAAGGCTGGAAGCGGGGAGATGGAGGATGGAAGATGGAAGTGATATCAGTAGCTTATTTTAAAAATTGGCTCATTGAAATTTTATCAACTCCTATTTTTCTGCTTTCATTTTCTTTCTTCTAATCCAGTGTCAATCTTTTTAACGACCACGAATTACCATTGTAAATATCAAGATCCACTTTAGCGTTGATACCATGAACAATTCCGTTTTCTGTAAACTGCCAGAAATCCCACTCATCATCTGGTGAAGGAGACGGAACATCATTGTAATTGGCCAGCCATAAAGGGTAACCTTCAAACTCGCCTTTCAGAAAATCTTTATAATAATGATAGTAGGTATAGATAATCGGCTTTTCACCATACGCCTCTTCTACAATTTTACACCATACTTTCAGATCTTCAATCAGTTTTTTATTGGTTTTACGCTTTGGGATTTTTTCAATATCAAGAATAGGGGGAAGATCTCCGCTTTCAAGTTTTACATTCTCTAAAAAATTATTGGCCTGGATTACAGGATCTTCATCGGCTCTGTAAAAATGGTAGGCGCCACGGATAAGATCATGCTTTTTAGCACTTTCCCAGAATTCGTCAAAATGTTTATCGGCACTTCGGTTTCCCATCGTTGCACGCATGACAACAAATTCTAAAGGAATTGTTTTATTTCCGATGCTGAGACTATCCCATTTGATATCTTCCCGGTTCTGATAATGAGAAACATCAAAACCATAGGTTTTATCAAGGTTGCTGGCTAATATTCTTTGGATTCTTGAGGCTTCCTTTTCACTGTTATGAAGCTTTTTATGTTTAAATTTATTAAAGTACAATGCATAGTAATAACTGATAGACTGTCTTAAATAAAGTCCTGTTCCTACTAATGCTATCATTAAAATAGCCAATATCACCCATCTTCGGAAAAAATACTTCTTCCGTCTTGATTTATGGACTTGTTTGGCAGTTTTTTTGGTGTACTTTTTTGGTGTCATAAAGTTTTGCAAAACTAACTTTTTTCACTGCTAAATGCTAAAATAAAATCAGTAAATTTGTGTATTATGGAAACACGCGAAAAAATCATCATTATTGGAGGAGGATTTGCGGGGCTGCAGCTTGCAAAAACATTGAATAACAAGAACAAAAAGGTCATTGTTCTGGATCGGATGAACCACCATATGTTTCAGCCGCTTTTTTATCAGGTAGCCTCAGGGAGGATAGAACCTTCCAACATTTCCTTTCCCTTCAGAAAGATTTTTCAGCAGTCCAGAAACACACAGTTCCGTATGACGGAAGTCAAAGAAATAGATCCTGCCAACAATAAAGTCATTACAGACGAAGCAGAATTTACCTATGATAAACTCATCATTGCAACGGGCTGTAAAACTAATTTTTTCGGAAACAAAGAATTGGAAGGAAAAGCTTTCGGAATGAAAAATACCCAGGAAGCCATCAGTATCAGAAATCATGTTTTGATGACCTTTGAAAAACTGATTATTGAAAAAAGCCGAAGCGATGACGGAAACTGGAATATTGTTATCGTTGGAAGCGGTCCTACCGGAGTAGAACTGGCAGGAGCTTTTGCTGAAATGAAAAAAGACATCCTTCCAAGAGATTATCCTTATATGAATTTTGATCATCTGAAGATTATTCTGGTAAGTTCTACCGAGAAGCCATTGGCTGTAATGAGTAGCGAAGCACAGGATAAATCTGAGAAATATCTTAAAGACTTAGGAGTCTCTTTTATGAGTGGGGAAGTGGTAACGGATTATGACGGAGATAAAGTTCATTTGAAAAGCGGAAAAGAAATTCCATCCAATAATGTGATCTGGGCAGCTGGAGTTACAGGAAATGTTGTAGGAGGTTTTCCGGAAGAAAAATTAGTAAGAAACAGATATATTGTAGACCGATATAATAAAATACAAGGGTACGATAATATTTATGCTATCGGGGATATTGCCTATATGGAAACTCCTAAATATCCACAGGGACATCCTCAGGTAGCCAACGTAGCCATTAATCAGGCAAAAAATTTAGGTAAAAATCTATTAAAGAAAACTCAGGAAGAGTGGAAGGAATACGAGTATGATGACAAAGGCTCATTAGCGACTATTGGGAAGCACAGAGCGGTTGTAGATCTGCCGTTTATAAAATTTCAGGGATTTCTGGCGTGGTATTTCTGGATGTTTCTCCATTTAATGCTAATTTTGAGCGTTCGAAATAAACTGGCCATATTCTTCAACTGGATGTGGAGTTATATCAACAAAGATTCTTCTTTAAGATTAATTATTATACCTACTAAGAAAAACGGAACATTACAATGAGAATTGACATAATAAGCGTACTTCCGGAATTGATGGAGAGTCCGTTCCAAACTTCTATTTTGAAAAGAGCAATGGATAAAGGACTGGTAGAAGTACATTTTCACCATTTGAGAGACTGGGCAATCAATAAGCACAGACAAATTGATGATGAGCCTTACGGAGGCGGAGCAGGAATGGTAATGATGGTTGAGCCATTGGATAAATGTATATCGGAGCTTAAATCTCAAAGAAATTATGATGAAGTGATCTATCTGACTCCGGATGGGGTAACTTTAAACCAAAAAATAGCCAATTCATTGTCTATCAAAGAGAATTTAATTTTTCTTTGCGGACATTACAAAGGAATAGATCAAAGGGTAAGAGATCTTCATATCACCAAAGAAATTTCAATTGGAGATTACGTTCTTACAGGAGGAGAACTGGCTGCCTGTGTTTTGGCAGACTCAATTATCAGATTGCTTCCCGGAGTTTTGAATGATGAACAAAGCGCCTTAACAGACAGTTTTCAGGATGATCTTCTTTCACCACCTATCTATACCAGACCTGAAAGTTATAAAGGGCTGGATGTTCCTAAAATCCTGTTGAGTGGGAATTTCGGAAAAATTGAAGAATGGCGTCATGATGAAGCCGTAAGAATTACAAAGGAAAAACGCCCCGATTTACTGTAGACGAAAATTTTCAGAAATGATCTAATTTTTGCTTCAATATTTAATTCCATTTATTATAGATAAATGGAATAATATTTGTTGTAATTTTAATAAGTGTGAAAAATATTAATGTTTCTGATTTTAAATTGAAAATTTATTTCTATTATTCCATATTTTGTTTATTGTCTCAATTTTGATTAATATATCGAAACTGCGGGATGGTTGAAAAATTAATTCATAATGACTTATTTCATTAGTATTTTTTACTATATTTGAATTGTTTTTTATTGGAAATTGATTTACTGTTTTAGACGTAAATCACAAAAATTTGAAAAAAAATAATAAATTTACATCTTAAAGTAAAAAGGACATAATAAATTAAAAGTATAGAAATTAGTGTAGATGGAGCTGTTCTCTTTTTATAATGTTGAAAATTTATTTTTACCTGATCCGAAACCTGTCCACAAATTAGATCCTACTCGGTCAGGATTAAGGAATTGGGATGAAAAGAGATATAGAAATAAGCTTTTCAAAATCTCTCATGTATTTCAGTTGATGAAGGAGGAGAATGAAGTATTACCATTTGTAATAGGATTATCTGAAGTTTCCGGAAGGAAAGTTTTGGAAGATCTTGTAGAAATGGAGCCCTTTAATTCGGAATATGGAATTGTACATTACAATTCTATGGACGAACGAAAAGTGGATGTAGCCATGTTATATGATAAAAATAAAGTAGAGGTAATAGATTCGGAAACCATTACTTTCTTTTTTGAAATAGTAAATAAAAACACAGAAAATTACGACACAACCCGAGACGTACTTTTTTCAAAAATTAAATATAAAGGGGAAATTATTAATGTCTTTATCGCCCATCTTCCCTCTAAGCGCGAAAAAGATATCAATAAACCTAAAAGAGCCTTTATATTGAATGAAGTACGGGAACGGATTATGAAAATTATAAATGCTGATAAAGAGCATGTTATATTGTGTGGTGATTTTAACGAAAACCCGGATGATGAAAATTTAGTACAGATTCTCTATGACAATGACCATGAGAAGGTTTTAATGAACCCTTTTCAACAATTGTTTTCTACAAGAAATTATTCTACTTTTCATTATAAATCTGGATTGCTGTATGATCAGATCATTATGTCAAGATCTTTGCTTGATAATAAGACGCTGGCTTTTCAGGATGCCCATATATTTAATTCTGAAAAAATCCGCAGCAGAACCAGAAATTTTGAAGGACGGCCTTTCCGAACTTATGCCGGTACCCGGTATTTAGGTGGATATAGCGATCACTTTCCGGTTTTTGTAAAATTTAAAAATTTACATTAAAAAACATAAATAATAAAAAAGTAGAAAATGAAAAATTCGAGCAACACAAGCTACCATTTAGATTCTATTGACAAAGAAATCATCTACATGTTGATGGATAATGCTAAAACTTCTTTAGCCCACATTTCAAAAAATGTTGGAATTTCCACCACTGCAGTGCATCAAAGAATCAAAAAACTCGAACATGCAGGAGTTATTGAAAATTCAATATCATTTCTTAACCCTAAGAAAATTGGATACAAAGTGATTTCCTACATCGGTGTATTTCTGGATCAGCCAAGCCATTATCCGGAAGTGGTAAAGTCTTTGCATGATATCAACGAAGTAGTGGAAGCCCACTATACTACAGGAAATTATACTATTTTCCTGAAAGTGCTTTGTAAAGACAATGATCATTTAATGCAAATCCTTAGTAAGCTTCAAAAGCTGAAGGGAGTAACAAGAACAGAAACTTTTATATCTTTAGAACAAGGTATTTACAGACAATTGAAAGTATAACAATATGAACATAGCCCAATATTTGGATTCAACTTACCTGAAAACTCCAGAACAGTCAGGTATTTCCCACGAAGAAACACTTCAAAAAGATAAAGAACTTGCTCAGGAAGCAATAGACAATGGTATTTTTGCCGTGATGATTCGACCGGATTATGTATCTGAGATTAAAAAATTTATTCAGGAAAGAAATTCAAATGTTGTAGTAGGAACTGTAATAGGTTTCCACGAAGGAACGTACTCTATTGATGAAAAACTTGCAGAAGCTTCAAAAGCAATAGAAGACGGTGCAGATGAATTAGATTTTGTGATTAATTATACTGCTTATCTACAGGGGAATATAGAACTGGTAAGAGAAGAATTTGTAAAATGTACCCAATTATCTCTTGAGCATCATAAAGTTGCAAAATGGATTATTGAAATTGCAGCATTAACTGATGAACAAATTGCAGATCTTACGAAAAAGATTTCTACCTGGGCAGAAGAAAATTTTTCTGAAAATGAGTTGTCGAAAATTTTTGTCAAGTCATCTACAGGATTTTATCAGACTGCTGAAGGAAAACCTAACGGAGCAACCTTTGAAGGAATAACAATTATGCTCAGCAATGCTGGGAAACTTCCTGTAAAAGCAGCAGGTGGAGTAAGAACTCCCGAAGATGCTGAAAAAATGATCAAAATGGGAGTTAAAAGAATTGGAACCTCTTCAGCTTTGGGATTAATTAAAAACGAATCTTCATCAGAAGGATATTAATATTAAATTCTCAATATAAAAAAACCATCAGCTTGCTGATGGTTTTTATTTTTATAGTTGTGCCTGATACTCTTCGTAGAACTGTTGGGTTTCTTTAATCAAGCTGTTCATTTCTTCCATAGTGAACACTTCCAGGAATTTTTTTCTGAACTCCTTGAAATGAGGAATTCCTCGGAAATAGTTGCTGTAATGTTGTCTCATTTCAACCAATCCTAATCTTTCTCCTTTCCATTCTGCACTCCACTCAGCATGTTGACGAACAGCCAGTAATCGGTCTGAAATTGTCGGTTCAGGTAAATGCTCTCCTGTTTTAAAGAAATGTTTGATTTCATTAAAGATCCATGGATATCCAATAGCAGCACGTCCGATCATAATACCGTCACATGCATACTTTTGTTTATACTCTAATGCTTTTTCAGCAGAATCTATATCACCATTTCCAAAAATTGGAATTTCAATATTAGGATTTTGTTTAATTCTTGAAATATGCTCCCAGTCTGCTTCACCCTTATACATTTGAGCACGGGTTCTTGCATGTATCGTAAGAGCTTTAATTCCTGTTTCCTGCAGACGCTCTGCTACTTCATCAATATTAATACTGGTGCTGTCCCATCCCAGACGGGTTTTTACCGTAACAGGAAGATGAGTAGAACTTACAACAGCTTTTGTAAGACGTACCATAAGGTCAATATCTTTCAAAACACCAGCTCCTGCTCCTTTGCAGACAACTTTTTTTACAGGACATCCAAAATTAATATCTACCAGATCCGGATTTACCGTTTCAACAATTCTTGCAGACATAGCCATAGCTTCTTCGTCACCACCAAAAATCTGTATCCCAACGGGCCTTTCATAATCGAAAATATCCAGCTTTTTACGACTCTTGATAGCGTCACGAATCAACCCTTCGGAAGAAATAAATTCCGAATACATTAAATCTGCACCATGCATTTTACACAAACGTCTGAACGGAGGATCACTTACGTCTTCCATCGGAGCCAGCAAAAGTGGAAATTCCGGCAGTTCTATGTTGCCTATTTTTATCATGGTGCAAATTTACGAAATTCTGAAAAAACAAATTTTTTTAAATTAAAATGTGGTATCTTGTTTTGTTTGTATTGTGTTATTTAAGGGATTTTATGATATTATGTTTAGTTTTTGTTTAATATATTTAATTGATTGTCAATATTTATTGAATTTTATTAATAATTATTTTTTATATTTAATACAATAAAAATTAATGTCATGAGAAAAATTCTATTTTGTTTGATGGCAATTTTGGTTTCATCAAATTTTTATTCACAAGTGAATATTTCTGCCACGGCAGGAACAGCTACAGGAACTTATACCACATTAAAAGGAGCATTCGATGCTATTAATGCGGGAACACATCAGGGAGCAATTACAATCAGTATCACAGCAAACACAACAGAAACAGCCACCGCAAGTCTGAATGCCAGTGGCGGAGCGACAAGCTATACTTCTGTTGCTATAAAACCCGCAATAGGAGTTACAGCTGCTATTTCCGGTGATATTGCCAGTGCACCCTTAGTAAGAATACTGGGTAGTAACATTACCCTGGATGGAAGCAATGCCGCTTCAGGAACGACAAGAGATCTTACTCTTACCAACACTTCTACTACAGCACCGCAGGTACTTACTTTTATAGCGGCTTCTGCTGCCGCTGCAAATACTAATATTATGGTTAAAAACCTGAATATTGTAAATGGTATCAATACCTCTTCTGCTTTTGTCATGTATGATGGTGCCGCAACACCTACGGGAGGTTTCTTTAATAATGTCACCATCCAGAATAATGCAGTGAAGAAAGCGTATATGGGAATGTATTTATTTGCCGCTACAGCTGCAGGTAATGGCGCGAATACTCTGGTAACAGGAAATGATTTAAGTGCTACAGGAACTGATGCTATCCGCCTTGGTGGAATTTATGTGCAGGGAGCAGATGGAGTAACGGTAAGCAATAATACGATTGGTAATTTCGAAACGACTATAGCTGAGATCAAGAGAGGAGTTTGGTTTGCCACTGCCACAGTTAACTCTTCCATTATTTCCAATACCATTACCAATCTTGGATATACCGGAACTTCTACCGGAGGAGCTGCCGGTGTAACCGTAACCGCTGGTAATACGGGAGCCTCTGCAACAGCCAATATTATTGTAAGAGGGAATACAATTTCCAATTTTAACTCCAGTGGAACAGGAACTGTGTTTGCAGGGATTTATGCAGCAGCAGCAACCTCCGGAGTAACTATAGATAATAATAAAATTAACGGGATAAAAAACACCAATGTTTCAGGATATGGGGCACAGGGGATTTATCTGGCAGCAACAGGTCTTACCTCCAATACCTTAGTTGCCAATAATGTAGTGAGTGGGGTAGCCGGTTATGGATATGCAACCACCGGAGGTGTAAATGATAATGGAAACGGAATTGTTATTGGAGCAGGAGGTGGATATAAACTTTACTATAATACCGTTGTAATGAACGTAAGCCAGACTGTTGCAGGAAGACCGTCAGCTTTAAATATCACAAGTGGAGTAACTGGTTTAGGAGGGATTGATGTAAGAAATAATCTTTTTGTGAATACCCAGACTCAGGCAGGAGACAGATATACTATTTATGCAGGAGCAGCAAGTGGTGTTTTCTCTTCCATTAACTTTAATAATTTCTATTCTTCAGGAACTAATCTTGGCTATATCGGAGGATTGGCAAAAGCTACACTTGCAGATATCCAGGCAGGATTCGGAGGAAATGTAAACTCTCTGAATGTTTTACCAGTATTTGTATCAGCAACCGATTTCCATTTATCTACCACAGGAAATGCGGCTCTTGACAACAAAGGAACTCCGGTTGTTGAAGTAACTCTGGATGCAGATGGTAATATAAGAAATGCTTTAACACCGGATCTTGGAAGCTTTGAATTTACAGTCGCTGTGTTAGCGGTGAATGAAGCTGCGAAAAAGAATACAGTGAGTGCTTATCCAAACCCTGTTACAGATTTCCTTTATATCAATAATGATACAAAGATCAGAGATGTGGAAGTATACAATGTTTCAGGCCAGAGAATTCTTAGCGAAACAATTAACGCTGAAAAAGGTTCTGTAGACATGAGACGTGCCGCAGCAGGTGTTTATATTGTAAAAGTAAATACAGAAAAAGGATCACAGTCCTTGAAAATCATTAAAAAATAACTGTTAAACTAATAACCAAAAGAAGAAGCCGTCTCACAACTGAGGCGGTTTTTCTTGTTAAAAAGTAAATAATTTTTATATATTTTGATTTGTTTTTTT
>NZ_JAMZGF010000045.1 GCF_024158915.1 Chryseobacterium sp. S0630
CAAAAAAATCATCCTAAAAAAATAATATGGGTAGTTTATAAACAAAAACCGCCTCAAGGAAAATGAGACGGCTTCAAGAATAAAAAAACAGACATCCCTTAGAATGCCTGTTAGAGGTATAAAATTTAAAATTAAGGTTCTGTTTTTGTAGTTATTCCCTGGTTCCAATACTTGGCTTCCGGCATATAATAGAGATAAACATTACTTGATTTCCCTGTATATGTTCCGGCAAACTCTACTTTAAGGTCAAGATTAACGGTTTTTGTTTCCTCAGCATCAAAATGTTCCCAGTATAAAACCAGATAGTTATCAAAAATCTCGTAGTAAGAAACCAGTTTTTTCTCAATCATATCTTTCAGTAATGCATTTTGCAGAGTCAATCCGGCTGGTATACCAATTTTTGCTATGGTCATTGGCAGCTCACCGTTTATTTTGTTTTTTACAATAATGGTCATTCTCTTAGTCTCCCCTACTTTAGATATTCCGGATTTTAATTTAGTCTCCATGGTAACAGGAATGTCTTTGCTTTCCGGAGCCTGTAGTGTATAATATTGATATTCCAGCTTATAAGGGAGTCCATTTTTATTTGGATAATGAATATTAATAGTATTTTCTCCGGCTTTAAATGCTGATGAAGCACTTATCATAGGTGAGGCTTTTGCATCATTAATCCTGATATCAGGTTTTTCAGTTCCATATAATTTTCCATTCTTAGAGAAAAAATCTGATAATGCCTTTATTGCCAGTGTTGTGGCCTGTGTAGAACCGAAACCGTAATATCCATTGAGACCAATAAGCTGATCAGCTGCTTCAGCAATTTTCAACTCATTGAGTTTCTCATCTTTCTGAAGTGCCATTATATATAACGAAAGTGTTTCAGCATCTGCAGACATTCCCCATGAGCCTGTAAAAGTGATTTTAGATTTTATATTCTTCGTTTCATATTGCTGGTCCAGCATCTGCATCAGGTCATCATATTCCTTTTGTTTTCCTAAGTGAGCCGCAGCATTGGCAAGCAAAGCCAGCTGATAAGAATCTTTTGTAGCTAAAGCTCTTTTGAGCGTTACCTGAAAGGAGTCTTCAATTTCATTTTTAAACCCAAGTTTAGACAGAGCATATACAACATACATATTTCTAGACCAGGAAAATTCAGAAAACTCTTTTTTTGACTCATAGGGCTTTCTTACTTCAAATAATCCGTTGGCATTCTTTTTCGACAAAATAAATGAAGAAAGTCCCTGGATGAGCTTAGCATCCGGATTCACGTACTTCTTTAATTCCGTAAATTCCAATAACGCAAATGCTGAAAGAGCGACATCTGATTCTGCGGAACTGAAATATCCGAAACCTCCGTCTTTATTTTTATAACTCAGCAGCTTCTGGAATCCTTTTTTCAGGCTTTTTACCACCTGATGTTCAGTCGCCGTGTCTATTTTTTTATTTGATTTTAAATAATCAAGAATAAAAATGTTAGGATATACTGTTGATGAAAGCTGTTCAAAACATCCATGAGGCTCTTTTTTAAGTTGCTCTATGTCTCCAAACATCTTCAGCGCTGTACTTTCAAACACATAATAGGATGAATACAGGCTTCCATTGATATACTCCGGAATATTGATTTTGAGATCTTCTGTTTTGTTATTGATCATGGAAAACTGATGGAGGAATCCTTTTTCTTCTACTTTAAACGGAAGAATCATGGTTTCCCTGAAATCTCCGGACCTCACGGAAAACTGAATATCAGAATTCACAATCTCGTCTGTCTGTATTTTCACAAATAATCTTCCTGATTCTAATGGCTTCAGAGTGATAAGACTGTCAGAACTGATGAGTTTTACATGGTTCGGAACAATCATATCCATGGTCATTTTGCGCGTTTCAGAAGAATTATTTTTAATCACCACAGGAATTGTCATCTGATCTGTTCTCGTCAGGTATTGTGGAATTTTGGCATCTATTGAAATCAAACTCTGGGCAGCATACGTCGTTTCATCTCTTCCTAAAAGTCCCGATGCAGCAATTCCTTCTGTCATAATTCTGAAAGTGGAATTGGCATCAGAATTATAAAACTCCACTTTTGCCTTCCCATTTTTATCCGTTTCTACTACCGGATTCCAGTAAAGCGCTTCTCTGTAATCAAAACGGTAAGAGGTATTGGTTGTTTTATATTCAGGATAAACAAATTCTCTTGCTCCGTCATATGAAATAAGCTTTCCATAAGGCAAGGCTTGTATGGCGAGATAAGATTTAGGGGTAATATCAAAACTTATTTCTGATTTTCTGTTTTTGGATGAGTTGACGATCACTACTCCATTCACAGCTCTGCTTCCATAAATAGCAATAGCAGCAGCATCTTTCAAAACGGTAATACTGCTGATATCATTTGGATTGATCGTAGTATTAAAGTTTTCGATAGGAATACCATCTACAATGAATAGAGGGTTCTTATTGGTCATGGATGCCGTTCCTCTAATATTAATCTGTTCTCCTGCTCCTGGTTGTCCGGTGTTTGTTACCACTACTCCGGCAACTTTTCCACTCAACAGAGAAGTTACACTGGCATTCTGCATTTCCATAGAAGATGCTACTGTTGTAGAAGCAACCGCTAATTGGTCTTTCTTTACACTGTACCCCAGCACAACTACTTCTTCAATACTCTTATTTCTACTGATCGTATCAGTTTTTGACCTTCCACGGTTATTTACGTGATTGGTATTGTTTTTATTTTCTTTTTTTACTTCTTCTTTTCTCTCAGATTCCTTTACAATTTCTTCTACGTCTATGTTGGTAAGTTTCTGTTTTACCAAAGGATTAATATCCAGATTATAAGACAGAATCCTTATTTTCAACTGATGTTTAGGTTGAAAAGACTTTGCAATAATTTTATAAGAATTATTTGCATTTAAATCCGAAAAATAAAACTTCCCATTTTCTGCAACGGTCTGCTTGAGAATTTTTTTATTATCTGTATCCAAAAGAAAAACATCTGCTTTCACCGGCTTTTTGTTTTCATCTTCTACCACGCCATAGATTGTGTTTTTCTTTTCAGGAAGGTATTTGTATTTACTGGTCTTCAGAATTTCCGGAATAGGTTCAAAATATCGGTAACCGTTTGTCAGCATAACAAGATCTAAGCTTTTATCTGCTTTTTCTTCTTTTTTATCAAAATAAAACTGAGGTTTTTCAATTTTCCCTTTGAGCTCAGAGTCCATCAAAAGCCAGGAAATAATATGATTCTGCTTATCATCAGCATACGTCCATAGCTTATCATCTACCACACTTATTCCAAGATTGGCAGGAACAGGTTTATTATTTTCATCTGTAGTTTCAATATTCAGCATTACTTTTTCTCTCGGCAGATAATGTTGCTTTACAGGAGTAACTTTTATATTCAGCTGGTTTACTTTATTGGTAAAAACAATCCGTTCTGCAAGCGGCATATTGTTTTCCAGAACAGTGAACCTGCAGATTCCTGTGGGGAAATCCTTTTCTGCAATTTCCAAAGAATTCATACCTTTTTTCATCGAAATGATTTTCCTGTAAATGTCTTTTCCGCGGAAACTTCCCAGCAGCGTAATTGTTTTTTCCTGGGTAGAAACGATGGTAAAATTCAGGTTTTTATTTTCATTCTGAATATTCAAAACCAGTCCATCATTTTTTGCTACAGGGAGATTAAATGTCTGGGTAATATTCTCCGGCTTTACAACTTTTGCATAATAAAATTCTCCTATTTTAGGGGTAAACCGGAAGCTTCCCATTCCGAAATTGTAGGCTGAAATTTCTTTTATTTTTTCCTGATTCTGATTGTAAACTGCCAGAACAGCATCTACAGGCTTTTCAAACTCATCCAGAATTTTAAAGGCGATATTCTGTTCTATTCCATTGATAAAAGTTCCGCCTTCCGGTAAGAATTTCACATCCAGATTATTCAGAACAATAGGAATATTTCTGGAAATGGATTCTGTAAATCCGTCAAAATTCACTTTGATATTCAAAAGAGCATCAGAGGATTTCAAGATCTCAGGAAGCTTAAAGGTCAATAATTTTTTGCCTTCTTTATCGGTAATGAGTTTACCTTCTGAAACGGTTTCTCCGTTATGCATTACAGTGTAATCGGCTTCATAAAAAGGAATCGGAAGATTACTAAGACTTCTCATTGAAAAATCGGCACTTACCTCATCTCCCGGGCCATATCCTTTTTTAGGAAAATCAAGCTTCATTAAAATCCTTGGTGATACTATTTTCTGGAGGGTAATTTCTTTCTCAAACGCATTTTTACCTTCTTCATTCTGCATCCAGTTGGTAAAAGCTCTGATTTTATAGATGCCACCTTTCATATCTTCGGCAAAATAGAAGTCTCCCCGGGCGTATCCATTGGTAATTTCGTATTTTAATTTTCTCACAACACTTCCTGCAGGATCTGTTATTTCAAAATTTACGACTCTGCTTTCTTCGACCGGTAAATTATTGTTTCCTTTTACAACATATATTTTAAAATACATTTGCTCCCCAGGTTTATAAAAAACATGATTGGTCTGAATGTAGGTCTTTTCTTTTTCAAAGTCCTGAAATGATTGCTGCCCCTTCACAGAAAAGCCTGAAAACAATAAGCACAGCAGGGTGATATAGGTGGATATAAACTTGAGATTCATGAGTTAAAATTTAAGTGAAACAATACAGCCAAATGTTTTAAAGGAGGGCAGGTTAAAGAAATCCAGTCCTCTTCCATTACTCATATCATAAAAATTCTGGTTGGGATCTGCCCCATTATTAGCCTGCCAGAGCATGATATTGTTTACATAAAAAGTCAGTTTAAGATTTTGTTTCCTGTTGTTAATCGGGAAATCTGAGGAAAGTGATATATTGTTGATTCTTATATAATCTGCTTTTTGAACATAATTTTCAGCCACGCCTAAGTAGCCGTACCTCGACCATCTGTTCTCCAGAACATTTTGGTTGGGATCATAGAAATCAACAGGAATCTGATTGACAGTTCCATTGGCCTGTACGCCTTCGAAAATATAATTTTTGATATTCCTTTCTTCTCCTGAGGCATAAGAACGACCGTAGTAATTGAGAACAGCCTGCGTTCCGTTCCAAAGATGGCCTCCTTTTTTCCATTCCCAATTAATATCTAAAGACCAGTTTTTATAGGCAAAACTGTGGTTGAATTTCATCACAAAATCCGGTGTAGGATCTGCAATAATTTTCATTCCGTCTGCTTTTTTAGGAAACCCAAACTCATCAATGATCAGTTGTCCGGCTGCATTTCTTTCAAAGTAACTTCCCATCACAGCACCCAAAACCTGTCCTTCCGAAAGGGTTTTATAAATATCTTTAAATCCCGAAACGGCAAGGTTCTGATATCCGGGAACAATGCGGTCAACAATATCTTTGTATTTAAAGAATGAGACTTTATTGGTGATATAAAAATTATATCCAAGCTGCAACTTCTCGTAAGCAAAATTGAATTCATATCCGCTGTACGTATGATCTGCTACATTCTTTAACCTCAGCTGATTGTTTTCAAAGACAGGAAATATATCGTCAGTATTCTTTTTATTAAAATATTCTCCATCTACATTTATTTTATACCCAAGATTCAGCCTAGCTCCAATTTTCCATTCTTTGGTATTGATATTGGATAAACCTCTGAAGCTTTCCACTTCCTGTATCGGAAAGTATTGATTGTAATTTTCTGCATTCAGCAAAGTAGTAGAATACGAAGCATAGGATCTTGTAATTTCCGGCTCGGAGCTTAATTGTGTGTAGCTTCCTAATAATTTAAAATTGTAATTATACCAATTGAAGATCCCATTGAACGTCAAATAAAAGTTAGCCTTTGGAAGCCAATAATTATTTTTAAGTGAAGTATTGGAGATATAAAATGAATTTCCAAGATTAAAACCTGCTTCAAAATCATAATCGCGGATGTTCATATTATAATTAAAAATATGATCCTGTGAAGTTCTCTGATAGAGATATTTTTGATGGGTCAGGCTGTTATAAATGTCAGATTTTTTATCATTTAAAATAAAATTCAGACTGAAAGTATTTCTAAAGTCATAATTTCCCAATGAATAAGAGCCCTGTATATTGGAATGATAGGAGCTGTTGTTTTGGGTCCTTTCATTCGATACTCCGCTGATAAAACCATAAGTAGTGGGTTTATATTGATCCTGATTCCAGATAGTAATACTTTCATAGGACTGAGTAATATTCAGTTTAAATTGATCCCAGTCTTTTGCTACTTTCAGACTAAACTGTCTGTCCCGATTCTTATAGCGGTATTTGCTATCCTGCTCCAAAAGGAATGAAGGATTGTCTGCATATTTGCTGTAGCTTCTCTGCGAGCCATTATTCAGGAAAATATTTTGTTCATTTGAAAAAGAAACCGGTGTTAACAACGAGTTTTGGTAAGCTCTGTTGAACAGTCCTATTCTATTGGTATTGGTTGCTTTATCTTCTTCGTAATTAAAAGCAAGATTAATGTAATATTTACCCAAATCTGCATTCAGCTTTGCTTTAAGGGTATTGGTAATATCAAACTGATCAATAAAATACATCTGATTCTTTTGCTGCCCCAGATTCAGTGAAAGACGGATTTTTTCATTGTACCCCTGTTTTATAAAAGCATTTACATTCAACTGGTTATTGTAACCTACCGTTGTTCTAAAGAGGTTATTATCATATCTTTTTGCCCGCTGAAGTCCATCAATCCACGGAATCAGTTTTCCATTCTGATCGTACTCGTAAGGTAATCCATTAAATCCAAGGGTAGATAGATCTGGTCCAAAACTGAACATTTCATTCGTTTCAGGGCCTTTCCAAGCAAGATTTCCATTTTCAGATCTTCCCTGAACATACTTATTTTGAGTCCCCGGAACAGCATTCCTGCTTTTAATATCAAAAGATGTGGTAAAGCTTCCGTTAAAGAGTAATGTTGTCTCATTGATCCTTTTTAAAACATAAACACTATCATTCTTTTGCTTTAATTTTCTTATTTTATCAAAATATGAGTGAGATCTTTTACTTAGGAGGTTTTTAGTTTTTTCAATACTGAAATCATCTTTAACCTCCTTTGAAACAAGACTGTCATAGGCTTTACTGTAAATATTTTCTACACTTTTACTTCCTGTCTGACTTTCCAGAATCGCTTTTATTTCCCTGAGTTCATAGGTAGAAATAACATGGGTATTTTTCCCTTGATTCCACACAAGTGTATCATAAGGTTTAGCTGCAATAATCGCAAATCCTTCCTCATCAGTCAGTTCATAGATACCGCTGTTTTTATTATAAACCTTTAAAAAGTTCTGTTCTTTATTTTTGGTAGTTAAAAATTTTCCGGAATAATATAATTGTGAGTTTTGCGCATGCAAAAAGGTAATGGTAAATGGCAATAACAGCAAATAATTCTTTTTCATCGGTTATTAATATGCTTAAAAATATAAAAAAAGAAATTTCCTGGGAAATTTCTTTTTTTATGAATTACTTTTGAATTGTTTTATAGCTCTCTATCAGCCTTATAAATTCTGACCGATAGCCTTCTTCATCCTTACTTTTTCCCTGTTTAGCAAGGTTTTCAATATCGGAAAGATCTTTTTTGGTAATCAGTTCTGAGTTTCTTAGTACCAAACCGAACCAGGCTACGGAAGAGGCAAATTGAAAATCCGAACTTACTGAAGATTTATCTTCTTTTTTAATCACTTTAGTTATCTCAATGCTTTTGTCTCCATCAGGTTTTTTGTACCTGAACTTTACCGTTGCCATTTCATCTCCAAAGTTCTTTGTTTCTGAAGTTTCAGAGTATTTCAATTTTGTTTCTTTTGGTATAAATTCAGAATCTACGTTGGCCGGGATAACTTCATATAATGCAGTTACTGTATGCCCGCTTCCTAGTTCTCCTGCATCAATCTTATCATTTACAAAGTCTTCATTTCTCAGTTTTCTGTTTTCATAACCGATCAGTCGGTATGATTTTACATATTTAGGATTAAATTCAATCTGGATTTTTACATCTTTGGCAATGGTATAAATATTTCCTGCAAATTCTCTTCCCAGGAATTTATTGGCTTCCTGCATATTATCAATATAGGCATAATTTCCGTTTCCTTTGTCCGCCAGAATTTCCATGGTATTGTCTTTGTAATTTCCCATTCCATAGCCAAGGCAGGTAAGGAAAATCCCTGTTTTCCTTTTTTGCGTAATTAAAGTTTCAATATCTGAGGTAGAAGAAGCTCCCACATTAAAGTCACCGTCTGTTGCCAGAACAACCCTGTTATTTCCTCCTTTTATAAAGTTTTGCTTCGCTAGTTTATAGGCCAGTTCAATTCCTGCCCCTCCTGCTGTACTTCCTCCTGCCTCAAGCTTATCTAGTGCCTGAATTATTTTTTCTTTTTCACCTGCTGATGTTGGGGGAAGTACCATTCCTGCACTACCCGCATATACTACAATCCCAACCTTATCCTTAGGTCTGAGCTGATTCAGTAAAACTTTAAGAGAAGACTTCAGCAATGGCAGTTTATTTTCCTGACTCATTGAACCTGAAACATCAATAAGAAAAACAATATTGGATGCAGGCAGACGATCCATCGGAATATTTTTCCCCTGAAGTCCTATTTTGAGCAGTTTATGTTTAGGATTCCATGGAGATTCACTGTATTCTGTATTAATTGAAAAAGGATCGCCATTTGCGGGTTGAGGATAATTATACTTAAAATAATTAATCATTTCCTCTACTCTCACTGAATTTTTATCAACCTTAGATCCATAATTAATCATTCTTCTGACATTGGAATAAGAAGCATTGTCTACATCAATAGAGAAGGTAGAAACAGGTTGATTACGGGTTAATTCAAATGCATTTTCAACTAACGCTGCATATTCTTCATTGTTATAATCAATATCCTGATCAGCTTTTATTGTAGCCTTTTCAACATCTTTTTTGTCACCTACCTGATGGTCATACACTCTTCTCGATTCATGAAATTTCCTTGAACTTACTACTTCCATTGCAGTAACTGATTTCGGTTTTGGGCAGCCATTATATTCCGGTAATCCCGGAACCGTAGGACAGGCATCATCTTTATCCAAAACACCATCTCCATCTGTATCCGGCCATGGACAGCCATTATTTTCAGGAGGTCCTGCCACTGTAGGACATGCGTCATCTTTATCAATAACACCGTCTCCATCCGACTCTACCCACGGACAGCCTTCATTTTCTACCGGACCGGCAATATCAGGACACTTATCCAATTGATTAGGAATTCCATCCTGATCTTTATCTTTCCTGACACTGTAAGTCTTTGGTTCGTTGGCTGTTTCAGTATTTTTTTGAGTTTTACAGCTTGTCAATGCAACAAGCGCTAGCATGGTTATTACAATTTTTTTCATCTTTAAAAATTTCGACAGGAAATTATTAAAATAAATTCAATCCTGTTAATAATTGTTAAATAAAACTTATTCTTTAAATAAAAAAGAGAGTTAATTTTTAATGACCTTAAATGTTTCCCACAAATCATTCGTATGAACACGCACAAGATAAATCCCTTGAGGATAAGAAGTTAAATCAATTGTGTTTTTACCTTCGGGTAATTTTTCTTTTCTCATAATAATCTTTCCGGCAAGGTCGTAGACAAACAGTTCTTCAATTGATTTTTTTGTTTTTATCTGTATCTGACCTTTTGTAGGATTGGGAAATAGTACAGTTTTACTCTCACCCTGGCTGTCAATTTCTTTTTCCATCTTTTTATTGATATGATCATTTGAAATTCCTGCACCACATTCTGGCAAAACAGCTCTCTGAAGGATTAATCTTAATAATAAATCATTCAGTTTTTCAACTTCATAAGAATCTATGGTAGGTTTGATATGGCTGTTTCCTATTCCGCTGTCATCTGTAAGGAAGGTATAGGTACCATTTGTAAGTAAAGCAAATGTCCGCATCAGATATTCCGTTTGTTTATCAGTATCACTTGCTGCCAGTGGAATAATGGTAATTCCTTTCTTTGCAGCAGTCTTAATTGTACTATATAAATCCTTTATATTCTGCTCTGAATGGTGTGGTGGTGCATCCAGAATTAAAAACATTATTTTGGTTGAATTTCCATCACTCCACTTCAGTTCATCAACGGAAACCTTCAATGCTTCTACAACCGCTTCAGGTGTATCTCCGCCACCTCCAGCTTTCTGTTTTTTAATGAATCCAACAAGATCTTCCGCGTTATCTGAAAAGTCAAATTTCCGGGTCACATATTCATCTCCCTGATCTCTGTAAAAAACTGATCCATATCTTACGGTTGTATTTTTAAGCTGTCCTTCTATTTTTTTCAACACATCCAGAAGTTCAGACTGAAGATAAGAAATTTCATCACCCATAGAACCTGTAGCATCCACTACGAAAGCAAGATCCAAAATACGTTTCTGCTGGCAAGGCTGATCCAGAATGATGAGGTTCTGTCCATTTTTAAAAGTTCTGAGATTACTGCTGATTACCTGTCCGGTGTGATCCGACAAATAATATTTCTCTGAATCTGATTTTTCATCTGTCAGTGGTGATATCCATAATTCTACATTACCCAGATTATCTGAAACGGCTTCCCATATAATGTTTTTCTTATCATCCAATAGTTTTACCTTTTCCCCTATTACCGGTTTTCTGTCTTTATTGGCCAACTGAACTGAAACCCTTTTATCAGGGAAGAACTTCCACGTATTTTTATACTGATCCAGAGTAGGAACTGCAATATCTTTCCAATAATCCCACTTAGAAAAATCGTTAACTTCTCCAGCTGTCAACTGACCTGCTTTAGGAAGTACTTTTTCAGGCTCTTCAGGTTCTTTTAGTATTTCCTCTTTACTTTCTGAAGAAACTTTTTTAAGTTTTTCTATTTCATCTTTAGATAATCCATTCGTGGTGACTACAACAACTCCGTTATTAGCTTTGCTTCCATACAGGGCAGTAGCTTCAAGCCCTTTCAGTACTTTTAGTTCTTTTATTTTTTTAGGATCCAGAGTATTTAAAAATCCAGATTCTCTGCCTAATACAATTCCATCAACAATATATAAAGGATTCGTAGAATGGCCATCTATACTTTTTGCTCCTCTGATTGATATTTCATCACGTTTTTTAATTCCAGTGGTTACTTCTATTCCGGCAACACTTCCTGCCAATGAAGATATTGCAACCGGAGCATGTACAGAAGTTTTGTCTGTGGAAGCAATCATCACAGTGGAAGCAGATGAAACAGTCTTACTTTTAACTGTTTTTGAATATCCCATAACGACCACTTCTTCAATACTCTTAACAGCATTGGTATCTTTGCGTTGCCCTGAATAGATATAATCTACTTTTCTATCACTATATAAAGTATCATTTTTCTCTTTTTCTGAAAACAAGGGATTGGGTAATGTTTTCTGAGGAAATCCCACAGGATATTGAGTATGAGTTGGCAGTGTATTAATTGCCAGTTTTTCTACAGGCTTAACAATACTTTTCTCTTTCTGGATATTCTGTTTTGTAAGGCTGTCTATTTTTGCAATATCAACTTTATTACCAGGAACGGTTGACATTTTATTTTCTGTTATTACAGGCTGTAAAGGTTCTGCAACCTCTTTTTTATTCATAAAGTAAAAAGCCCCTAAACCAATCATCAAACTTGCGGCAATACCATACGGCAGCCAAAGAGGAATGGTTCTCTTTTTCTCTTCTTTTTTATCTAGTTTCTCTTCAATCTTTTCCCATACTTTTTCAAAACCAGGAAAAACTGTTGGCTCTTCTGAAAGCTTGGAAGCTTCATTGAATTGTTGATCTATATGATTATTTTCCATTGTTGTAAAAGTTTAAATATTTTGATTCACGAGAAGTTCCTGCAATTTCTTTCTTGCAAAATTGAGCTGGGATTTTGATGTTCCCTCGCTGATAGAAAGCATGGTTGCTATTTCTTTATGAGGATATCCTTCAATAGCAAAAAGATTAAAGATCGCTCTGCAGCCTTCCGGGAGAAAATTCAATAAGCTCAGAATATCTTTTTCCAGAGAAAGGTTTTCTGTAGTTCCTTCAGAATGATCCATAAAGTTTTCTTCCAGGGAAATAAACAGTCCTTTGTTGGATCTTAATTTCTGAAGGCATTCGTTCACTGCAATTCTTCTTGCCCATGCTTCAAAGGTATCAGCATTCTGAAGCTGGGTAATTTTCGTGAAAATTTTGTAGAATGTATCGGCTAATACTTCTTCTATATCTTCGTCGTTTTTCAAATAGCGTCTGCAGACTGAGTATAGCCTGCCCGCCATTTTCTCGTAAACTTTCCGCTGGGCATTGCGGTCGCTACGCTGACATTCTAATAATAATTCTTGTTCCATAGTCAGGAGTTATACTATTATAGATGCGGAAACTTTTGAAAGGGTTGGAAACATGATCAACTTTTTTTGAATAAAAAGGCAAATCTGTAAATTGGTTTTACCTTTTTACGATTTTATCTTTTAATAATTTTTTTCATTTCAAATTTAACTTTTCCATCTGTAACAAATCTCTATTATCAACGACTATTAATACAAATAATCTTTTTATAGTAATGAAAAATGCCAAAATTGCATCATTACTTTTTGTTTTGTCTGCAGGAAGTATGATGTTTGCCCAAGATGACTTAATCAATAAGTTAAAAAACAACCAATCACAAAATGCTAATTTTCAGTTCACAACGTTAAAAGACGTTGGTGCGACATCTGTAAAGAACCAGGGTTCATCAGGAACTTGCTGGAGCTACTCCGGAAACTCTTTCCTTGAATCTGAAATGCAGAGAATGGGCAAAAAACCTGTAGATCTTGCTGAAATTTTTACGGCGAGAAATTCTTACCACGATAAAGCAAAATTATACGTTTTGAATAATGGTGCTATCAGCTGGGGAGATGGAGGAGAACTTCACGACGTAATCAATATGTATAAGAAGTATGGAGCAGTTCCTCAGGATGTTTACACAGGATTAAAAGCCGGACAGACTACGAATAACTTCAAGGAAATGCAAGGGAAACTGAAGCCGGTTCTTGACAGCCTTGTTCAGGCTTCTTCAAAAGGAAAACTGACAGATAACTGGATGGATTCTGTAGATGCTATTCTTGATGAATATTTAGGAAAAGTACCTGCTAACTTTACGTATGAAGGGAAAAATTACACTCCAAAAACATTTGCTAAAGAAGTAGTAGGAATTAATCCTGAAGATTATGTAGAATTATCTTCTTATAAAGATTATGCTTATTATGAGAAATTTGTAGTTCCAATTCCTGATAACTGGAGCCACGATTCTGACTGGAATGTTCCGATGAAAGACCTTACTGCAATCATTGACAATGCTGTAACTAAAGGATATTCTGTAGGTTGGGCAACGGATGTTTCTGAGCCTTATTTCTCTTACAAAAACGGTGTAGCCTACGTTCCGGACATGGATCTTGATCAAATTACTGCAGAAAACAAACAAACTTTGTTTACAGAGCCTAAAAAAGATAAGACCATCAGTGAAGACATGCGTCAGAAAGCACTTAACAATCTTTCTACAACGGATGACCACGGTATGCATATTGTAGGTTTGGCAAAAGACCAGACAGGTAAAGAATATTATATGGTGAAAAACTCATGGGGTGTAACCAATGATTTCGCCGGATATCTTTACGTAACAAGACCTTATGTTGAATATAAATCAACAGCAATCCTTGTTCACAAAAATGCAATCCCGAAAAGCATCTTAAAACAATTGAAACCAACTAAGAATATTGGTTTATAAGATAAAGAAATCATTTCTGCCATTTTAAAAGGCAGTTTTAGATATTTAAATCTGTTAAAACCCGCTTCTGGAAATTCCAGAAGCGGGTTTGTTTTTAGAATATGTTATTTTTCATTCAGTTGAATATAATAATCAACTATATTCCATAGCAATTATCTTAGAAAGAGATAGCGCTAATCTTTTCTATATACTCTGTTTCTGTAATTTATAACGGGTTTTTCAATATACTTATAAGAGATTCCAGCTGCTATAAAAGAAAAGAGAAAGAAAAGTATAAATTTTATTACATCAGGAATAAAACTGAAGTAAGGTAATTCCAGGAACTTGAAAACCAGCCAGTGCAGCAGATATAAAGAATATGAAATTTTACTAATATACCGGATGATCGTTAAAAACAAACTACTGGAACATTTAACTTCCTTAAAAAACGGAAAAACAGAAGCCAGTGCTAATCCTAAAACAGAATAATAAACTGTATTAAAATAATAAAGATCTGAATAATTATTTCTAAAAATAAGATACTGGTTAAATATCAATACTCCCATTCCCATCCCCAAGAGAGCATATCTCCTGGCAAAAATTTTCTCATGATAAAAATGAAAAGTAATAGCTGCTAGAATCCCAAAAGCAATGGCATCCAAACGGAAAAAAGCTAGTTTTCTAACTCCTTCATAAAAGGTAAAATCATAATAACTGAAAGCAATGATCCGCATTAAAAGAAAATAAAACAGGAATATCAAAACTCCAATACTCAATATTCTTTTAGCAGAGAAGTTCTGATTTGTCTTTTTCATTAAAAATAATGTAAGTGGAAACAAGACATAAAACCATTCCTCAATACCTAAACTCCAAGAAATCCCAAAGAAAGTTGGCTGTATGTGAAAGAAGTTCTGAATAAACAGAAAATACTTCCACAACGCCACATCTGCATTTTCAATTGAATCAAAGTATTTATTACCTACCCAATAAATCATAAGCATTATAAAATACAGTGGCAAAGTACGAAGCCATCTTCTGATAATAAAAATTTTTAAGTGTTCCCACACATGTTCACTGTCAAAAACCTCTATCAATAATTGACCTATAAGGACTCCGCTTAAAAAATAAAAAACATCTCTACTCCCAGAAAACCACTTAAGAAAGCAATAAAAAAGGAATATTCACCCGCATAAACATAACCAAGTACATGACCTGCCATGACCAATATAATAGCTAGGGAACGAATAACATCAAAACCAAAGACTCTCTTTTCCAAAACAGTTCAATATCAATTGCTTCAGTGATATTCATTATTTGTCACTTAACAAACATCACAGGTATGCAATCATTTATGCATCGATAAAAATATTGAAATTAAACTTTAACAAATTTCTCAATATAATTTATAAATTGATCTAAAAATAGAAATTATATGAAATTTTTATTGAATTTTAATAAAGTGGCTGATTCATGGATTGGCAAAAAAATGATTGACTTCCAGAAATCTGAAAGTCAATCATTTAATAAATAGGTGAAAATTAAATATAAAATAAAGTGAATTATGCTGATTTAATACCAGATTGAATCGTCAATTCCTCTTCGCAAGTGAATAAATTATGCTGTTAAAAAACCACTGCAAAACGAATTCACAATTCATTATTGATATTAAAATAAAACGCCCATACTTTCTGCTGAAAAGTCCAGAAGAGCTTCTGTATTACCGTCTTTGATCTTTTGTACCCACTGGTGATCCTGTAAGATAGCTCTTCCTACAGCCACAAGATCAAACTCTTCATTGTCAAGTCTTCTGATCAATTCTGTAAGGTCTCTTTTTTCTGTTCCCTGCCCTGCAAAAGCATTCAGGAAATCTCCGTTCAAGCCTACAGAACCTACTGTAATAGTTGGTTGTCCGGTAATTTTTTTAGCCCATCCTGCAAAGTTTAAATCAGAACCTTCAAATTCCGGCTCCCAGAAACGACGCTGTGAACAATGGAAAATATCTACTCCAGCTTCTTTTAATGGTAATAACCAGTCTTCCATTTCGTTTGGAGTGAATGCCAGTCTGGTTTTATAATCCTGCTGTTTCCACTGTGAAAGACGGATAATAATCGTGAAATCCTCTCCTACTGCTGCTCTGATCGCTTTTACTACTTCTACTGCAAATCGGCTTCTTTCTTTTAATGTTTTACCGCCATATTCGTCAGTTCTTGTATTGGTAACTTCCCAGAAAAACTGGTCGATAAGATATCCATGCGCTCCATGGATTTCAATACAGTCGAAACCAAGATCTTTCGCAGATTTTGCAGATGCCGCAAACTGAGCAATCGTATCCTGAATATCTTCAATCGTCATTGTTGAAGCCTTTTCCATTGGAACCAATGGATAGTCTTCTGACATTCTTGTATCTCCAACATGCCAGATCTGAGGTCCCATTTTACCTCCATTCTGATGTACAGTATCAATAACGTTTTTCCATCCGTTTAAAGCTTCTGTTCCATAAAAATCAGGAATATTCTGCATATTTTTTGATCCCGGTCTGTTGATCACAGTTCCTTCAGAAAGAATCAATCCTACTTCTGAAGCAGCTCTTCTTCCATAATAATCTGCAATGTTCTGTGTAGGAACTCCATTATCAGATTGTGCTCTGGTCATTGGAGCCATTACAATTCTATTTTTAAGCTGTAAATTCTTGTATTGAAACGGTTTAAATAATGATGATGTGCTCATATTTAAATTTATATTTTATAATTGTTACACAAAGTAACTAATAATAGTTCGTTTTTGTATCTTTTATTAAAAAAATAGTGGTAACTTCGCAGTAACTTACATTAGTAACATCAAAGTAACGTATGAAATTTATGTTCCTTACTGTTATTTAAAATAAATTTCTCCTTATGAAAAAGAATGAATTGATGCAATACAGCTGTCCTTTGGGCAAAGCAATGGCCGCTTTAGGAAGCAAATGGAAGCCTATTATTGTTCTTGTTATTAAAGACAGGAAATTACGTTTTGGTGAACTGGCAGTGCGTATTAATGTCATTTCCAGAAAGGTCCTGACTGATCAGCTGAGAGAGATGGAAACTGATGGACTGGTGATCCGTGAAGAGTTTAAAGAACTGCCTCCAAGAGTAGAATATTCTCTTACAGAAAAGGGATTGGCTTTGTTGCCTATTTTGTACCAATTAGAAGAATGGGAAACGAAATATCATGTGTATGATCCTGAGAAGGAGAAGGATTGTAAAATGATTATGGAAAGTAAGAAAATACAAAAGACCCCTTTTTAATAGACTTTTTATTGTATAGTTCTCGCAACAACGGAAATTAAGTTTCCAGAACTATCAAACGTTTCATCTAATTGGATAAATGTCAAATTTAAATTTATTAAATCTGAATATTTGAGTATAATATAATTCCCTTTTATATCCTTATATGAACCTCTTGAATCTGAAATAAGTTTTCTTTGCGCGTTTGTTAAAATGAGTAAATCTAAACCACCATCTTTAGCTAATTGATAATCAGCAAGAACTCCTTTGTAAATAAATGTTTGATCATTAACATTTACTAATGCATCGATATGAGTGAAATCAACATCCTCTACAGTATCATTTTGTAAAATATGAGAGTTTTTTTCAAAATTTAATAATCTTGCAGTAATAATATAATGCCAAATATTTTTGTATTTCAAAATATCATAGCTTGTATCTAAGGATTCTGATAAAACATACTTTTTTAATCCATTACCAATTAAATACCCAATAGTATTAATCAAAATTTGATAAATTATAATAGCAATTTTATTTTTCTCAATTGTTTCAATTGCTAATTTTATTACATCATCATTAGAAGATACTAAACCTAAAAGAATATCAAACTTGAAATCGTAATTAAAAAGATATATTATAGGATAGGATAACAAATAAAGAATTAGGCTTGGAAAAAGAGTATTTATCAATAAATTATAAAAATCACTTGTGGTATATTGATTAGAAAATTCTCCAGAGTAAAATCCTTTGGCAAATGAGATTCCAGGAAGAATAAGAATCAAAAGAACAATTCCACTTAATGCAATATCCACTATTTCGAAGTTTCTAATTCTTCCTTTGTAATCGGTTGCTCTAAATTGATCTTTTCAGATATTCCATCTTTAGCCGCAGCCCTAATAGCAGAAATAATATTAGTAGAATCTGATTTACTATGAAGTAATATCCTCCCAAGAGCACTGCTAACAGCAACTCTTCCTGTAGACAAATCTCTTCTACCTAATAAAGATTTTTTAATATTACTTTTCATATATCAAACTTATGAATTTTATTTTTAATATACAACCCCTTCATTTTAAAACAAATGAATTCAAATTTCATTAATAAAAACAAAACCGCTCCCAAAAAGGAAGCGGTTTTTAAAATTTATCTAAAATCCCAATTAGAATATCGCCGGATATTTCTGAGGATTTGTTTCATTGAACATAGCATAGATTTTTTCTACCATATCATCTGTAGACGGTTTGCTGAAATAGTCACCATCACTTGCATAAGCAGGTCTGTGATCATTTGCTGAGATCGTCAACGGATCTGAATCCAGATATCTGAAAGCTTTCTGCTTTTCAAGGATCTGCTGTAGGATAAATCCTGTAGTTCCCCCTTCCACATCTTCGTCAATCACAACTAATCTGTTGGTTTTCTTAACACTTTCAGCAATCTCGTGAGATAAATCGAAAGGAATCAATGACTGAATATCGATTACTTCTGCAGAAATTCCTAATTTTTCCAATTCATTAGCAGCTTCCGTTACAATTCTCCATGTAGAACCGTACGTTACCAAAGTAACATCTTTTCCTTCTTTAGTTACTTCAATTTTTCCTACAGGAACAGTGAATTCGCCTAAGTTATCCGGTTGTTTTTCTTTTAGTCTGTATCCGTTCAGACATTCTACGATGATCGCAGGTTCGTCAGCCTGAAGCATAGTGTTGTAGAATCCTGCTGCTTTTGTAAGGTTTCTAGGTACCAATACTAAAATACCTTTTGAAAGGTTCAGAATACCCGCCATTGGAGAGCCAGAGTGCCAGATTCCTTCTAATCTGTGACCTCTCGTTCTGATAATTAATGGAGCTTTCTGACCTCCTTTTGTTCTGTAATGTACCGTTGCAAGGTCATCACTCATTCCCTGTAAACAGTAAAGAACATAGTCTAAGTATTGGATTTCAGCGATTGGTCTTAAACCTCTCATCGCCATACCAATTCCCTGTCCAAGGATCGTTGCTTCACGGATTCCTGTATCAGCGATACGTAAAGCACCGTATTTTTCCTGCATTCCTTCCAATCCCTGGTTTACGTCACCGATATTTCCGGTATCTTCACCAAAGATTAACGTTTCAGGATATTTTTCAAAAATTTTGTCAAAGTTGTTTCTGATTACCACTCTTCCGTCTACATCTTCAGAGCTGTCAGAATATACAGGCTTGATTTCCTGAACATTTTCCGATTTCCATTCAGACTGAGAATATAAGTGAGAAGAATAGTTGTCTTTTTCAACAGCAGATACTTCATTGTATTTCTGCATCAATTGATTTCTTTCTGCAGAATTTGTTCCTCTTGTCGCCAGTAAAGTTTGTCTTACCAAATGGAAAATATCTTTCTTAGCTTTTGAAACCAACTTATTGAATTGAGCAATATACGTTTCTACTTCAGCATTTTGTCCTTTAAGGTTTTCTACTAAAGGTAAGATAGACTGGATAAGTTCTGTAATAGCTTTTTGGTAATTTTCCCATGCTACTTTTTGTCCTGTTTTTGCTGCTTTTTTCGCTTCTTCATCAATAGCCTCCAATTCTTCAGCTGTAGCAATTACTTCTTCTTTTCCATCTATTTCGATAGAATAGTTAAGGATCCATTCTTTGAATTTTGCAAGACCATCATATTCTGCTTCCCAAGCCAGACGCTCTTCATTTTTATATCTTTCGTGAGATCCGGATGTAGAGTGTCCCTGAGGCTGAGTAACGTCTACCACGTGCACTACCACCGGTACACTTTCTGTTCTTGCGAAATGCTCTGCCTTAGCATATGCATCTAATAATGCAGGATAATCCCAAGCTTTCACCTGGATAATCTCACATCCCTGGTTTTCCCCTTCTTTTCTCTGGAAACCACTTAGCATTTCACTGATATCAGCTTTTGCTCTCTGATTTTTCGTAGGAACTGAAATTCCATATCCGTCGTCCCAGATAGAAACAATCATAGGAACCTGAAGAGCACATGCTGCATTCAGAGTTTCCCAGAAGTGTCCTTCTGCTGTAGAAGCATCCCCGATAGTTCCGAAAGCAATTTCGTTACCTTCTCTTGAGAATTTTTCTGAACCGTCAAATTTTACGCTTTTATAGATCGTTGAAGCCTGAGCTAATCCCAATAATCTTGGCATTTGTCCGGCTGTAGGAGAAATATCGGAAGAAATATTTTTCTGAGCTGTCAAATCTTTCCAGCTTCCGTCTTCATTTAAACTTCTTGTTGCAAAATGCCCGTTCATTTGTCTTCCCGCAGAAGCAGGCTCTCTTTCCACGCTTGTATCTGCATACATCTGTGCAAAGAAACTTTCTACTGTTAAGGCATCTATTGCCAATGCAAAAGTCTGATCCCTGTAATATCCTGAACGGAAGTCTCCATTTCTGAAAACTTTCGCCATTGCAAGCTGAGGAAGTTCTTTTCCATCCCCAAAAATTCCAAATTTAGCTTTTCCAGTGAGTACTTCTCTCCTTCCGAGATAAGACATTTCACGAGAGATCCTTCCTAACCTGTAGTCTCCAAGTATCTGATTTTTAAAATCTTGAAAGGATATTTGCTGTGTTTCAATATAGGTTGTTTGCATAGCTAAGTAAAAAAGTTTTTTAATCTTCAAGTATTTTGCTAATATACACTTTTTAAATTAATTTTAATTTTTAATAATCTTTTTTAAAAATTTGATAATAAAAAAAATTGTGCTTTATTTTGAAAAAAATTGTAAATGATGGAAAAAAAGTCACCCCACATCTTGAATGCTTCCAGTAATCTTTTAGGATTTTCATTAATCATTATTACGTCACTGAAAATCTCTAAGATCAGTCAGAATACGTATTTGGACGAATTTGCAGGATTTGCCTGTATTCTTTTTGCCTGCAGCTGTTTCTTTTCATTTCTGGCGATCAGGACTAGGAATAGAAAGCGGGAATCTACGTTTGAGAACATTGCGGATTATTTATTTTTAATCGCTTTATTTTGTATAGTTCTAGCCGTTATTATTGTAACCCTGAAAATAATTTAATTTAAAATTTTCGCACAATTGCGTTATTTACGGTAATATATAAGAGTAATTGTATGAAAATCCGAGAATTCATTAAGGAGCTATTTCTTCTTTTTTAAACAGAATCAATATCAGATTCTGAATATAAAAGAAAAAGTGTTCTGTATACATTTCCAGTTTCCCGAAACATATACAAAACACTTTAGTTTTAATTATAGTAAAAGATAGAATTATATCTTCTGAACAGTTACATTGGTAACATTTCCGCTTCCTGTAGATCCTGTTTCTGTTGAAATAATCGTAGCATTTTGATTGGGAGCTGCTGTAAAACGAATCTGGTATCCCGCTGTAGGAGCAACAACTACAGTTGTATAATTCATCAGCTCACCTACAGTTCCTGAAGAAGCAACTGCATTATAATGGCTTCCTCTTCCCAGGTAATTAGCATCTGGTACAGGTCTGATACCAATAAGCAACTGAGTATCTGCAGGCATATTGGTAAAACTTGCCTGTAATGTTACCAGATAATTCCCAGCCTGATTAAAAGTCATCACTCCAGTTCCGGTATTATAGGAATAGAAAGGAGAAGTTGCTATTGGTGCAGCGAATAATAAAGTAGTAATTGTTGAAGAACTGATGTTCTGGTTAGCCGCTAAACGGGCATGAAAAAGCGAATAAGCAGTAAAGTCTATAGTCTTCAGTACTCCGCTAGCATCCGCTACCACAACCCTGTCAGTTCCTCCGACCCCTATATTTGAATTAATATTACGGATACGGGCATTTCCGGACGCTACGTCTAATTTTTCACTTGGAGAAGTTGTACCTATCCCTACTTTAGCGGTTGACGTTACACTAAAATCATTATCCTGTTGAGCAGCAGAAGGTATACCTGTGGCAGGATTATCTTTAGAGCCATCAATATGAAAAGTTGTTTGAGGATTTTGGGTGCCAATTCCCACTTGTGCATACATAAGGAAGCACGAACAGATAGCTGATGCTATCATCATTGATTTCATTTTTTTCATTATTTGTTGTTTTTTCTTGCGACAAATTAACAAAAATTATTCTGAAACTCAATGAATTGTTAACAAGCACTTTATGTGAATCATGCAAAATATTAGTTTACAGTAATTTACTATTACAAAAAAATACAAATAATCACAACTGATTGATTTATTGAAAGATAACTCTATTTTTTCTCCAATGATGAAGAATTTACATACCACACGGAAATAAAGGGAAACAAGTAAATAAAAAACTCAGAACGGTTAAAAAATATTAACATCAGAATTTTCGCTCAATCACATAATCAAGCATAATATGCAATGACTTCCTTGCTTCAGAATCCGGAAATTCATTCAGGATATCTTTCGCTTTTTGCTGGAAATCTTTCATAATGGTAATAGCATATTCCAATCCTCCGGAACTTTTAACAAATTCTATCAGCTCTTTTACACGCTTAGGATTGTTATTGTAACGTTTTATGGTATCGAAATAGTACTTTCTGTCTTTTTCACTGGCGATTTTTAAGGTATGAATCAAAGGCAGGGTCATTTTCTGTTCTTTAATATCAATTCCTACAGGTTTACCAATCACATTTGAACTTAAATAGTCGAAAAGGTCATCCTTTATCTGGAATGCCATTCCGGTAAAAGTACCGAAATCCATCATCTTCTTGGCAAGAGCTTCATCCGCATTATTGGAAAGAACTCCTATTTCACAACATGCAGCAATCAGAGTAGCAGTTTTCTGGCGGATAATTTCATAGTACACCTCTTCAGTAATATCCAGTTTTCTGGCTTTCTCCAGCTGAAGAAGTTCTCCTTCGGACATTTCACGGATGGTTCTGGAAATAACTCCAAGCAGGTCATAATCTTTGTGATCTGTAGATAACAAAACTGATTTTGATAAAAGATAGTCTCCCACCAAAACTGCAATTTTATTCTTCCAAAGTGCATTGATTGAAAAGAAATTACGACGTTTAAAACTTTCATCCACCACATCATCATGTACCAGAGTAGCAGTGTGGATCAGCTCGATCATAGAAGCACCACGGTACGTTTTTTCCGTCACCTCACCCACAAGTTTGGCACAAAGAAACACAAACATAGGACGCATCTGCTTTCCTTTGGTGGTAACAATAAAACGGGTTACTTTATCCAATAAAGCTACTTTACTCTGCATTGACTCATAAAACTTCTGTTCAAAAAGTTTCATTTCATCATTGATCGGTCGTTTAATCTCTTCTACTGTATTTGCCACAATCTGCGAATGCTGGGTGAATAATTATTAATTCTCACAAAGATAATTTTTTTCGCTCAATTTTAAGGTAAATTAATCTTTGAGTTGATCTTTCGGGATAAAATAAAAGGAAGGTTTTGTAGTTCCCAACGGAGACCTGAACTTTTCCCCTGAAATATAAATTCCCGTTTCATCTACACTTATTCCCTCAATCTGTGCTAATGAAAGCGCAGTCCCGAGGTAATAATGTTTTGGTTTTTCTTTAAAAAATATTCCTGGTTCTGTTTCTGTAAGAATATCTAAAAAGACTTCTGTTTTCCTGGTATATCCTACCAAATAAAGCTTTTTATCAAAATAAGAGGCATCTGTAACCACGAAACCAGTTTTATAAGTTTCTATCTTCTCTGCCTTTTGAAGTGCTGAAATTTCAGGGTTTACAATATAATGTGAGGTTGCTTTTGAAGCCCATTCTTTGGTAAACAGATGCAGCTTTCCATTTAAATAAATCATGGCTTCTGCATCAAAGTCGTTCCTCATATTTTTAGAAATAAATTCAGTCTGTTCAGGATAATAAAAAGAAATAGCTGTTCCATCTAAAGCCCTTTCTGAACCGGGAATGTTAGAAATATTCGAAGAATCAAGACGTCCATAGGGAACTTTGTAAATCATCAGATCTTTTCTTGTGCCCGTATTATTTCCGAAATCTCCGATATAAAAATTTTCTCCATCATTGGCTAAAGCTTCCCAATCTGTATTGATTACGTTGGTTTTCAGTGTTCTGATAATTTCACCACTTTTTTTATCCAATTCAAAAAGCTCGGCAGTATTTCCACTGTCATTGAATGTATATAATTTGCCGTTTAAAATATTCAGTCCTGAGGTTTCCTCAATCTTGTTATCCAGATAATTAACTCTGTATTTTTTTATTTTCAGAAAGTCGGTTTGCTGAGAAAATGCAGATTGACCAACGAAAAGAGCAATAATCAGAAGGAGTTTTTTCATAAGACAAAAATAGGGTTTTATTCTGAGGTGAGATTCGGGATGCGGGGATTGAGTTGGAGGGTTTGAGAGTTGGAGGGTTTGAGAGTTTGAATGAGATATGAGATATGAGATTCGGGTTTCGGGATGCGGGATTCGGGTTTGGATTTTGGTTTGGATGTGGGATTCGAGTTTCGGGATTCGGGTTTGGGTTTTGGTTTTGGTTTGGATGCGGGTTTCGGGATGCGGGTTTGGGATTGTAGTTTCCTATGGAATGGACAAACTAAGCGTTTTTATTTATCTCCACATTGTCATTCCACAGAAATCTAAATATTGTATGGAGTCAATGGAAAAAATTCTGGATTTTTGAAGAGATTTATTGTTTTGCTTATTCTCCGTTTTACCTTTTCTCTCTTCTTAAAAAAGAAAAGCAGGCCAAAATAGCCCGCTTTTCACTTAGATTTCTATTGATTTTAAATCAGAAGTTAAGCAGTTTTCTGCTCTTTCTGATTTTGCTGTTGGTCTTTCTTTTTAGCCTGTCTGGCAAAATATTCCTTCTGATATTGCCTTACCGTTTTTCCAGTTCCATCATGTCTCCATCCCGGTGAATTGAAAATATAATTGATTCTGTCTGTGAATTTTAATCCGGGCTGCTTCAGATCTTTCCAAATTTTTCTCCATTCATAAAAAAGAACGGTATCGGGTCTGTTATCCGGCATTTTTGGATAGATTCCATATTTCACGGGTACATTCGGATCTTCTTTTTGGAAGGTTCCAAATATTTTATCCCAGATGATGAGACACATTCCCATGTTTTTATCCAGGTATTTTACATTACATGCATGATGCACACGGTGATGGGAAGGTGTTACCAAAATATATTCCAAGAATCCCATACTCTTCACAGTTTGTGTATGTACCCATGTTCCATACACCTGTCCGATTGCGTAAGCCACCATGATATGCCATGGATTGAATCCTAAAAATGCAAGTGGTGAAAAATACAAGTATCTGTAAAGCGGCTGTAATACAGGGCTTCTGAATCCTGTTGTCAGGTTAAAATATTCTGAACTGTGATGGGTAATATGAACTGCCCAGAATGCTCTGGAACGGTGGTCTACATAATGTAATACGTAATAAGCAAAGTCTGTGATTATAAAACAAGCCAGCAAATACCAGATGCTAAGATCCCATGAGAAAATCCTGTGATGGTAAAAGAAAAACATCACACCCATGGCAAATGCCTTCATGATAAGGTCAAGACCAAAGTTCATCAATGCAAGATAAACATTCGTGGCAAGATCTTTTCCACTATATAGCTTAGCTTCTGAAACGTGGCTGTAAATCATTTCAGCTAAAATAACAGTAGCATGCAATGGAATAGCCCATGCATACACATTTTCCAGCCCATCCTCGCTCATAAGAAAATCCATCATCACAAAATAATTTGTGCAAAGGTAGGGTTTTAACCTATTTTTTATGAAAGTTTTAGGCTTTTTTTAAGGAAATTTTAATCTGTTGTTTTGTTGGCTAACTGTCCGCAAGCGGCATCAATATCACCTCCACGGCTTCTTCTGACCATTACCGTTACTCCTGCATTTTCAAGCTGTCGGATGTAATTTTCTTCCGCCTGTTTGTTGCACTGATCGTATTTTCCATCTCCGATCGGGTTGTACTGGATAAGATTTACTTTTGAAGGAACCTGTTTGCAGTATTTGATTAAAGCTTTAATGTCCTCGTCACCGTCATTAATTCCTTTCCATACGCAGTATTCAAAAGTAATCACAGAACCAGTCTTTTGGTACCAGTACTGAAGAGCTTCCATAATATCTGTCAACGGGAATTTATCAGAGAAAGGCATGATCTCATTACGCTTGGACTCGATTGCAGAGTGAAGGGATAAAGCCAGCTTCACACGCAGTTCATCATCTGCAAGCATTTTAATCATTTTAGGAATACCGGATGTAGAAACGGTAATTCTTCTTGGAGACATTCCCAATCCTTCCGGCTGGGTAATTTTTTTGATGGCTTCCACTACGTTTTTGTAATTCATCATTGGCTCTCCCATTCCCATAAATACGATGTTGGAAAGCGGTCTGTCGAAATACATCCTACTCTGGCTGTCAATCAGAGCTACCTGATCTACAATTTCAGCTACTTCAAGGTTTCTCATCCTTTTCAATCTTGCTGTAGCACAGAATTCGCAGTTTAATGAGCATCCTACCTGTGAAGATACACAGGCTGTAGTTCTTGTTTCTGTAGGAATAAGAACAGATTCCACCATCAGACCGTCATGAAGTTTCACTCCGTTTTTGATGGTTCCGTCAGAGCTTTTTTGAAGAAGGTCTACGGAAACAGGATTAATGGTATATTCTTCCGAAATTCTCTCACGAAGTGATTTGGAAAGATTCGTCATTTCGTCAATCGAATGGAGGTTTTTACTCCATAGCCAGTCATAGACCTGTTTCGCACGAAACGGCTTTTCTCCTAAAGATACAAAGTAGTCTTTAAGCTGGTCTAATGATAATGTACGGATATCTTTCATAATATTAAAGAGCCAAGTTAAAAGTAAAAGGTTTAAAGTTTAGTATTGTTAACTATTGAAGCCAAAATGTTTTTTAATTCGTTACTTTCATTCAATAAAGCTTTAAATTCATCAGAATCATAACCATCCAGTTCTTCTAAAACCCGAAGCCAGAAATGACTTTCTCTAGCTTCTCTTAAAGCAATTTTTACTTTATTTTTAAAATCTGCTTTAGAAGATCCTGCCTGGGATTCTTCATAATTAGCACCTATTGAAGTAGCTGATTTTCCGAGCTGGAACCTTATTAATTTACTTTCAGAATCATTGGGCAGTGTTCTTAAAAACTTAAGACAATTAACTCCAAATGTAAAAGTTCTGATAAGCAAATCATTTTGTCTCATTTCTACTTGTATTACCTTTAACTTGGCTCTTTTTACTTTTTTTATAGAATTAACATTGCGTCACCGTAAGAATAGAATTTATACTTTTCTTTTACGGCTTCTTCATAAGCATGCATTACGAAATCTCTTCCGGCAAATGCAGCAATCATCATGATCAAAGTAGACTTCGGTGTGTGGAAGTTCGTGATCATTGAGTTGGCTACTCCGAAATCGTGAGGAGGATAAATGAATTTATTTGTCCATCCGTTGAAAGCAGAGATTTTTTTGTTTGAAGAAACAGAAGTTTCCAATGCTCTCATTGTAGTAGTACCTACTGCACATACTCTTCTGTGAGATTCTACCGCTTTGTTAATGATCGCAGCATTTTTCTCATCAATGATGATCTCTTCAGACTCCATTTTGTGCTTAGAAAGATCTTCTACCTCAATTGGGTTGAATGTTCCCAATCCTACGTGAAGCGTTACTTCAGCAAAATTGATCCCTTTGATCTCTAATCTCTTCATCAAATGCTTAGAGAAGTGAAGACCTGCTGTAGGGGCAGCTACTGCTCCTTCTACTTTTGCATAGATCGTCTGATATCTTTCTGCATCTTCCGGCTCTACTGCTCTTTTGATATATTTTGGAAGTGGAGTTTCTCCCAATTCTTTCAATTTCGTTCTGAATTCGTCGTAAGAACCGTCGAATAAGAATCTTAACGTTCTTCCTCTTGAAGTCGTGTTATCAATAACCTCAGCTACCAAAGACTCATCTTCTGTGAAGAATAATTTGTTACCAATTCTGATTTTTCTTGCAGGATCTACCAAAACGTCCCAAACTCTTGTTTCTTTATCAAGCTCTCTTAATAAGAAAACTTCAATTTTAGCACCTGTTTTTTCTTTATTTCCGTAAAGACGTGCAGGGAAAACTTTTGTATTGTTGAAGATGAACAAATCCTCTTCATCAAAATAATCCACAACATCCTTGAATAATTTGTGCTCGATAGTTTGTGTTTTTCTATCAAGTACCATTAATCTCGCTTCGTCTCTGTGCTCTGATGGGTGTTCTGCTAATAATTCCGCAGGAAGATCAAAATTAAAATCTGATGTTTTCATTTTTTAAATTACGGTTTAAAAATTATTGAAATTACAAGGTGTAATTTTCGGAGTGCAAATATACGACATTGAACACCCCTTTGTCAAGTATTATTTACAATCAAATATAAAACCGTGATTTTACGGGGATTTCCAAGGCATAAAAAGAGTATTTTTGGAAAAATAAAAACTCATTATGGAATCTGTAAGTAAAATATACTTCATTGATAATCCGTATCCTAATGGTCACAAAATTGAAACTTTCAACTGGAGCGGAAGAATTGACGAGTATGGATTTATCTGGTTTGATTTTCATTTAAAAACTGAAAATTATTACGCCAATGATGATGAAAACAGTGAAGAAGAAGACGAAGATCTGTCCGACTGGAACTCCAAAATCGTATGGGAAAACTACCATACCTGTACACTGTCTTCCAACTATTGGGGTGAACAAAGAGGAATCAGAATTAACAATCTTGATGAAAAACTGGACTTCGATACAGTTATTAAAAACGATCTTTTCAGCAATGATCTTCCGTCTGAACAACATTTTGATGATGATGACCTTGCCTTCAATATTTACCTGCTGGGACATGACAGCTGTGCAGGACATCAGATCCGGTTTTCAAAAACAGACAATAACAACTATGATATTACATGGACGGGTAAAATAGCATTGACCTATGCTGGTGATGACGAGTTTTCGCATGATTTCAAAGCGCAGATTTTCAATGCTGAATTTGAAGGTTTTCATTATCCTAAAACATGGTCAGTAGAAAAAGCAACAGAAATGTTCAAAGCCAGACTTTCCAATTTTGAAAAGTATGAATTTGTAGATCTGAATCCTAAAAGTAACAAAAGGGAGTATAAACTCGACAAACTAAAGTAATAACACTATAAAAACAACAAATTAAAAAATTATCATTATGAGTAAATATTCAATTGAAGCATTTATCAACGAAACGAAAGAGAATCCGCAGCAAAGAGATTATTTTGAGCTGGAGACGAAACATCTTCTGGAAATCAACCTTAACAATCAGGCGGTATGGACCAAAAGAGGAAGTATGGTAAGCTATGTGGGAAATATCAATTTTGAAAGACAGGGAATGCTGTCCGGAGGACTTGGAAATCTTTTGAAGAAAGCTATAAGCGGTGAAGGTGCCAAGCTGATGAAAGCAGAAGGAACAGGAAAATTATATGTTGCAGATTCCGGGAAGAAAGTCCGTATTCTGTATCTGAATAATGAATCTGTATGTGTAAACGGAAATGATATTCTTGCCCATGAACAAAGCGTAAAAAGTGATATCACGATGCTTAAAAGTATTGCAGGAATGATGTCCGGAGGGCTTTTTCAGGCAAAACTTTCAGGAACAGGACATATTGCCATTACTACACACGGTGATCCTTTAACCTTACTTGTAACTCCAGACACTCCTGTGTTTACAGATCCTAATGCTACAGTTGCATGGTCCGGAAACTTAAGCCCGGAACTGAAAACCAATGTTTCTTTCAAAAGCCTTATTGGCAGAGGAAGCGGCGAAGAATTCCAGATGAAGTTTTCAGGACATGGATGGGTACTGATTCAGCCTTATGAAGAGGTATACTATATGGAAAAATAAACCAGACCAATCTTAGAAGTGATTTAAAATATTCGTAATCATTAAAATTGCAGCCAGTGAATACCCTTATAAAACTATTTTTCGTGATCATTCTACTTCCTAACGTAATGATTGCTCAGACTTCAAAAAAAAATTACGAATATTCTATTGATCTTCTTCATATGAACAATGATGAAGTCCGGGTATCTTTTTCGCCCCCAAAGAATAATCTTAAACAGGGCAAATTTATCATTCCCAAACTGGTACCCGGGTTTTATCAGGCTATGAATTTCGGACAATATGTTTCTGATTTCACAGCCACCGATAAAAACGGTAAAAAAGTAGTAACCGAACGTCTGGATAAAAACAGCTGGATGGTACATGATCTTAACCGGGTAAAGAAAATATCTTATCAGGTAGCCGATGGATGGGATTCTCTGGAAAAAGAATCTAATGAGGCAAGATCTGCCGGCAGCATGTTTATAAAAGACAGCGTTTTTGTCATCAATTACAATTCTTTAGTGGGATATTTTGAGGAAATGAAAGATATTCCTTATCAGATTACGATTACCAAGAACAAAGATTTTTATGCTTCTTCTGCTTTAGATTATCAACAGAAAAATAAAAATACGGATATGGTTTGGGCAAAGGACTACCGTGAATTGGTAGATTCTCCTGTTTTATATTCCGTTCCTGATACCACGTGGTTGAAAATAGGTCATACCAAAGTGCTTGTATCGTTCTACAACAAAAAGGAAAGACATTACTCCAAAACGATTGCTCATGAAATAGAAAACATTCTGAAAAATCAGCAGGCTTATCTGGGAGGAACATTACCCGTCAACAAGTATGCTTTTCTGATTTATTATGAATCTTCCAATGAGAATGGGTTTTTAGGAGACGGACTTGAACATTCCCACTCTACAGTCTGCCTGTACCGTTCCGGAAGTATGAAGTTTCTTCCAAATGCCTTAAACAGGGTTGCTTCTCACGAATTTTTCCATGTGGTTACCCCACTCAACATTCATTCAGGAGAAATTCAGCATTATGATTTCCTGAATCCTGTCATGTCTCAACATCTTTGGCTATACGAAGGGATGACGGAGTATGCCACCATTCATATGCCTATCAAACAAAAAATGATCAGTCTGGAAGATTTTGAAAAAAGTCTGGAAGAAAAGATCAATGGTATGAAAGCATTTGACAACACTCTCTCTTTAACAGAAATGAGTAAAAAATCTATGGAAAGGCAGGACCAGTACATGAACTTTTATATGAAAGGAGCATTAATCGGATTGTGTCTGGATATAAGATTAAGAGAACTTTCTAACGGTAAAACAGGAACTCAGGATCTGATGCAAATGCTTATGAAAAAATATGGAGCAGGTAAATATTTTAATGATGATGAGCTTTTTGATGAGATTACAAAAATGACTTATCCCGAAATACGTACTTTTTTCAGAGATTATGTAGCGGGCAATCAACCCATTCCTTTGAAAGAATACCTGGAAAAAGCAGGATTCAACTATGATGAAACTAATGGAAAAGTAACTCCTGTTTCCAATCCCGATTCAAAACAGATTGCATTAAGAAAAGCCTGGATCAATCAGTAGGTTTTGAGGTGAAAGGATGAAATTGCGGAGAGGCCTCCAGAATTTTTTTCCAAAGGCAACATACAAAGTTTAGATTCCTGAATGACAAAGTGGATGAATACATAAAGCGCGTAGTTTGTCTATTCCATAGGAATCTACTCTCTTACTCTCAAACCCTCCTACTCTCAAACCGTAAACCTCTCCCACTCAACAAACCTCGCATCACAAAACTCTCAAACTCCTCTCACCTCATCGGGATTTACAAAAGTTTTAATATATTTAGGAAAAAAATAGATGAGCAATAGTAATTCCCGCAGAAACTTTCTTAAGACAGCTGCTTTAGCAAGCTTTGGAGCATTGGTTTTACCCAATTCTTTATTTGCTTATTCCAATGATTTTAAAACAGATAAAAAAGTCCGCGTCGGTTTTATCGGCGTAGGTCTTCGTGGTCAGGAGCATGTAAAATTACTGGCAAAACGTAGTGATGTAGAGATTGTTGCATTTGCAGATCCTGAAAAAAGAATGCTTGCCGCCTCTCAAAAAATCTTAAAAGACAATAATAAACCGGCTGCTCAGGAGTTTTCCAACGGAGAATATGACTATCGAAATCTTTTAAAATTAAAAACAATAGACGCTGTTGTGATTGCTACTCCATGGGAATGGCATCTTACTCAAGGTGTGGAAGCTATGCGTGCTAAAAAAATTGTGGGCATGGAAGTTTCCGGGGCGATAAAGCTTCAGGACTGCTGGGAATTTGTAAAGGTATATGAGGAAACGAAAGTTCCTATCTTTATGATGGAAAACGTGTGTTACCGAAGAGATATCATGGCTATTCTGAATATGGTCCGTAAAGGAATGTTCGGGGAACTGGTACATGGAAGAGGTGGTTATCAGCATGACCTGAGAGGTGTTCTTTTCAATGATGGAGTTAATCCGTACAATTCCGGGGCTGAATTTGGAGAAAAAGGATTCAGTGAAGCAAAATGGAGAACCGAACATTATGTAAAACGTAATGGAGAGCTTTATCCTACCCATGGATTAGGTCCGGTTGCGATGATGATGGATATCAATCGAGGAAATCGTTTAACAAGGCTTTCTTCATTCTCATCCAAATCTGTAGGCCTTCATAAATATATTGTAGAGCATCCAAAAGGGGGAGAAAACCATCCTAGCGCCAAAGTAAAATTCAACCAGGGAGATATTGTAACCACACAGATTGCCTGTGCCAATGGAGAAACCATTCTTCTTACTCATGATACAAGTTTGCAGAGACCTTATGATCTTGGCTTAAGAGTTCAGGGAACTGAAGGATTGTGGCAGGATTTCGGATGGGGAGATTTCAACCAGGGACACATCTATTTTGAAAAAACAATGAACCATACCCACCGTTGGGATAATACTGAAAAGTGGATGAAAGAATATGATCATCCGATGTGGAAGAAGTTTGAAACTACTGCTGCAGGAGCCGGACATGGAGGAATGGACTTCTTTGTGATGAATACTTTTATTGAATGTATCAAGCGAAATATAGAATTCCCGATGGATGTATATGATCTTGCCTTGTGGTATTCCATTACCCCATTGAGTGAAGAGTCTATTGCCAAAGGCGGTCAGGTGGTTGATATCCCTGATTTTACCAATGGAAAATGGAAAACCCGTAAACCTGTATTTGGAATGACCGATGAGTTCTAGGAAAACATTACTCATATTAGCAGGCGGATTAGGCAGCAGGTACAAAGGACTTAAGCAGATAGACGGAATACTTGATAACGGCTCGCCGATTCTTGAGTATTCTATCTTTGATGCTCTGGAAGCCGGTTTCCAAAAAATAGTTATTATTGTCAACAAACTGATTCCTGAAAGTTATATTGAAAGGCTCAATGGCATTTCAAAAGCTAAAAATTTTGAATTGCTTTGGGTATATCAGGAGATAGACACCATTCCTATTTCACTGGAAGGCTTTGATTATCCCGATCGTGAGAAGCCATGGGGAACTGCTCATGCCGTACTTTGCGCCAAATATTCAATACAGGAGCCTTTTGTGATGATTAATGCAGATGATTTCTACGGAAAAGAAGCCTATCAACTGGCTGCCGATGAAATTAATCATCATTATATTTCAGATATACAATTAGGGATGATTGCTTATCCTGTGGGTACAACATTGAGTGGCAACGGTGCTGTAGCAAGAGGAATATGTACGTTGGATGCTGAAAATTATCTGATCAAAGTAGAGGAACAAACTTCTATTCAAAAGATCAATGATTCCATCATTTATGTTGAAAACGGAGAAAATATAAAATTAGATCCCGAAACATTGGTATCCATGAACTTTTTTATTTTCCATCCTCACATTTTCTGTTATCTGGAAGCCTATTTCTATGATTTCATTGAATCTGATCCACTGCCCAATCAGGAATTTTACATTCCTTCCGCAGTACAAAAAATGATGAACGAAAACAGAGTAAAAGTAAAAGTGAAAGCATCTCCATCCCGATGGATGGGAGTTACCTATGCTGACGATAAAAAGGAAATTATAGATTTTCTGACTTCAGAGATTAAAAATAACAGATACCCGGAAGATTTATGGAGCTAAATGATATTGTTGCAGAATTTATTACTACTGATAATTACGACCTCACTTCTATTACTGATGGATTGATCAATACAACCTATCTTTTGGAAAATAAAGATCAAGGGAAAAAGTTTATTCTACAGAAAATCAACAATCATGTTTTTAAACAGCCGGAAGTGGTCGTTAATAACCATTTAATGATTAATGAAGTTCTCAGGTCAAATAATTATCAATTTGAAATTATAGAACCCATTCCTTCTCTTACCGGTCAAATTCTGGTAAAAGATTCAAATGGTCAGCCATGGCGTATGTTAAGTTTTGTAGAAAACAGTATTACATTCCTTACTGCTCCATCTTTACAGACCGCTTTTGATGCTGCTAAAACCTTCAGTTATTTTCTAAATACTGTAAATACTGAAAAACTACCTGCCATTGAAGATTCTCTTCCCAATTTCCTCAATTTTGAGAAGAGGGTTGCAGATTATAAAGACTCCCTAAAAAATGCTGAGCCTTATTTAAAAGAAAACGCCAAGGCTGAAATAGAAATCACTAATCAGCTTTTGTCCTTACCTGACCGATGGATTGAAATGGAAAAAAACAACCAGATTCCTAAAAGAATTATTCATGCTGATGTAAAAATCAGTAATATTCTCTTTGATCAGAATCATAACCCGTTAGCTGTGATTGATCTGGATACTATGATGATTTCTACTATTTTGTATGATTTCGGAACCATGATTCAGTCCTACACCAATACAACACAGGAAGATGATGGAACTGCTCAAAACAATTTCAACCCTGAAATGTATAAAGTTGTAAAAGAAGGATTTCTATTTCATTTAAAAGAAAAACTGACACCTGAAGAATCTGAGAATCTTGATTATGCGGCACAAGTCGCTATTTATATTCAGGAACTTCGCTTTTTAACGGATTACCTTAACGGAAGCACCTATTATTCTATCATTCATCCTGAACACAATCTGGACAGAACAAAAAACCAATTGGAACTGTTGAAGGGATTGAGAGATTATTTGGAAAGTAAATGATTGCAATTCTTTACTAAGGATTAAATATGATATTTAGATTCCTACGGAATGACAAACACAGCACTTTATTTACCCATACACTTTGTCATTCCGCAGGAATCTGGCTTTATCTTCTCATTCCCAAACTCTCCCACTCTCAAACTCTCCCACTCAATATCCCGAATTCCAGAACTCCTAATCATCCCAAAAACTCAAGAATTTTCTTCCACTCTTCCAACTTCTTTTCAAAGGAAACGGTATGAAGCGGACTTGTAGAAGGCAATAAAAAAATAGGTAGCTTATAGTTTTTTCCCAGTAATTTCTGTAAGTTTTTGTGAGATTTTCCACCATTGCAAAAAATGGCTTTTACATTCGGGTGTTCTTCCAGCAGTTCTGCAATCTGATTGGCTTCTTCGTTCCTGATTTCAGAATCCAGGCTTCCTTTTCTCTCACAGGAATCGATGACATCCCAGAGCGCAATATGATGTTTCCTGATGGTTTCAATTCTTTGCGTGTAATCATCTGTGAATTCTTCGTTGAGCAATTCAAAAATAATTTTCCAGAATTTGTTTTGAGGATGACCATAATACTGTTGTTTTTCCAATGATTTCACTCCGGGAATTGAGCCTAGAATCAGAATCTCAGATTGGGTATCAATAAGAGGGGGAAATGAAGAAATACGATTTTGCATCTTCAAATATAGAGATTTTATTGCTTGCAGATTAGGAAGCTGGAAGAGGGAGGCTGGAAGTTAGTCAGATTATTCATTATAAAAAAAACGGGCTAAAGCCCGTTTCTATTGATATCTTATATTGTCTGTCTATAAAGTTTCCTTCAGCCAATCGAAGAATTCTCTCTGCCATACCAATCCGTTTTGTGGATGAAGTACCCAGTGGTTTTCGTTCGGGAAGTAAACCAGTTTAGATTTTAATCCTCTTAATTTTGCAGCCTGGAAAGCTTCCTGCCCTTGCTCATAAGGAACACGGAAATCAATTCCTCCCTGAACAATCATGATAGGTTTGTTCCATTTTTCTACAAAGTTGCTTGGGTTGAATTCTGTATAGGCTTTTGGAAGTGGTTTTTCCCATGGAGAACCAAGATCCCAGTTTGCAAACCAAAGTTCTTCAGTAGTCAGATACCAGGATTTCATATCAAATAAACCATCATGAGCGATGAATGTTTTGAATCTGTTCTCATGGATTCCAGCTAACATAAATACGCTGTATCCTCCGTAACTAGCTCCTACAGCTGCTACTCTGTCACCATCTACGTAAGGTAAAGTTTTCGCAAAATCTGTTGCTGCAAGATAATCTCTCATTGGCTGTCCGCCCCAGTCTTTTGAAATCTCTTCGTTCCATTTTGTTCCCCAGCCTGGCATCCCTCTTCTGTTTGGAGCCACTACGATATAATCGTTAGCTGTCATGAGAGCAAAGTTCCATCTTACGCTGAAAAACTGAGTAAGAGCAGACTGCGGTCCACCCTGGCAGTATACCAAAGTAGGATATTTTTTGTTCGGGTCAAAGTTCGGTGGATAGTGGAACCACACACCCATTTCTTTACCGTCTGAAGTTTTCACCATTTTAAGTTCAGATTTCCCCTGAGCTAACTTAGCGTATGTTTCTTTGTTCGCTTCAGTTACCTGCTTCATTTCTCCATTTTTAACGTTTACAGAGAATAATTCTGTAGCATGGTTTACGTCTGTTCTTCCTACTAAAAGTGAAGTTTTATTGTCTGTAAAGATTTCGTTTACGTCAAAATCTCCTTTGGTGATCTGTTGTACTTTTGCTGATTTTGAATCCAAAGCAAAAAGTTGTTTCGTCCCTCTGAATGCTGCTGTGAAGTAGATCGTTTTTGAATCAGCTCCCCAAAGCACATCTCCTGAAACACTTTCGTCCCAACCTGAAGTAAGGTTGGTGGTCTTCCCTGACTTCCAGTCCAGGATTTTCACATCATTTTTATCTGCTTCATATCCGTCTCTGGCCATACTCTGCCAGATTAAAGATTTTCCGTCCGGGCTGAACTTAGGGTTTACATCATATCCTTTATTGGATTCTGTAAGGTTTTTGGTAGTCCCTGATGCCAGATCGTAAGCAAAGATATCCGTATTCGTGCTTGTAGAATATTCTTTACCGCTTTTAGGTTTTGTAACATATAAAAGCTGGGCAGAATCCGGGCTCCAGATAAAATCTTCAGCACCACCGAAAGGTCTCTGAGGAGAATCCCATGTTTTTCCTTCCAAAAGATCTTTCGCTCCTTCTACTTTATCGGCTGTATTTACAACAAATACATGGTTGTATTTTCCTTCATTGAAATAATCCCAGTGTCTGTGGTTCAGGTCTGTGTATACCTGAGCTGTTGTTTTAGGAGTATCGCTGAATTTATCTTTCCCCATCACTTTCTCTACCAGTACCTGCTTACTGAAAGCAATTCTCTTCCCATCCGGAGAAATTACAATATTGTCTGCTTCACCAATGGTATAAAATTCTGTCCAGGTTTTTCCGGCATCTTTAGAAAGATAGATTTTATCTCCTTCCTGAGCATAGATTCCGTTTTTATCCCACTGAATAAGGGCTTTTTTTCCGAAATCAATTTTGGAAGACTGGTTATTAAGAACATTCAGAAAATAGTTCTCGTTTTTTGTTTTCTCTGTTTTCAGGTCTACCTGTCCTACTTTGTAGATAAGAGAACCCTGATCTGGTGAAACTGCCTGTACCCCAACTTTTTTCAAAGTCCAAAGAATTTCAGGCGTCATTACTTGTTGTGCATTCATTAAAAGCGGAGCTGCCAAAGCCAGCAGGCTGTACTTAAGTTTCATATGTTGATATTCATTTTTAACGGATGTACAAAATCAGCTGATTTCTTACATCCTTTTATTAAATTCAAAGATTGCCAAAGTTAATATTTAAAATAAAAACGGACTAAAGAATTAACATTAAAATTCTTTTTTCATTGATAAAACCTTTTCGGGGAAAACACCTAATTTTTAAATATAGGGATTTTCTCTGTTACTCTGCATATCTCAAATACTGAAATTTACAATATCAGACGTCCGATATCATCAATTATAACCCAATTAAAATTTTACATTATGAGCACACCAGACACAGGAGATTTTAAAGCAACGCGTGTAGATGCAGGCGCGCCCAATCTTTGGCACGTACACGAAGGTCATTTCAAGTATGGATCCATAAAGGAAACGAGAGTCAATTTTGCAGGCAGAACTCTTGAGCAAATCATGGCAAAGATTGCCGAGAATGAGCCTATTAATGCACCTTACATGAAAACAGACAACCAGGTACGGACTTATGAAGATTGTATAAAATGGATTAAAAAGAATTGTTAAAAAGAATAGGCTGTCCAAACGGGCAGCCTATTGTATAAGATCGTTATTTATATTTTACTCTCCATCTGAGAACATGGAGTTCGCCAGAGAAGTTACGATTGACAATAATATACTGAAGATAAATGCCCACCAGAAACCATCTACCACCATACTGTCTATGAAGTAGTCTGCAATCAGGATAATTCCGGCATTGATTACCAAGGCAAAGAATCCTAAGGTAAGAATGGTCAACGGAAGACCGAACAGACTTAAAATAGGCTTTACAAATATGTTAAGAACCCCAAGTACTATAGCAAAGATAATGGCTGAAGAAAATCCTTCAAAATGTACTCCCGGTAAGATTTTAGTTAAAAGATAAGCAACAATTGCCGTAATAAATAGTCGGATAATTAAGTTCATTGTGATATTTTTTAATGTTTATGGGGTTTGTGGAGCAAAAGCTATTCCATTCCGTAAAAAAAAATGCATTAAAACCCTTTATTAAAGGAATATTTTGTCTTTTATTTCCTTTAATCTCTTATTTTATTTTCATCATGGTGACTAATGAAGTGGCCACATGACTTTCGGAATCAGAACCTTCGGTCTGAACATAGATTTCCGTTCTCACCACAACAATTTTTCCTCCCCCTTTGATGACATAGGATTTTGAAACCAAAGCATCACCCATTGCCGGGCGAAGATAATTTACTTTCAATTCAACGGTCACTACATAACAGTCTTCCGAATAATGGCTCACAGCAGCGTATCCTGAAGAAACATCCACCAGAGAGGCAATCATTGCGCCGTTGAACATTCCTGCTTTTCGGGTCATCATTTCCATTTTAGGGATCTTCATGGAGATAAAATCGGTTTCTACTTCCAGCAGTTCTGCTTTATAAAACTGTAAAGTTTCCGAACGACCAAAGCTGTCTGTAATGAGTTTCTTTTTTTCTGGTGTCATGAATTTTATTTTAAACAAAGGTAAGTGCTACAGCCTTCTTTATCTCAATGATCTTTAATTTTTTCATTAAAAAGCCGCTCCATAAATATGAAACGGCTTCTTTTCAAGGTTTTAACCCTTCTTACACAACAAACGATAACTTTTCAGATGAACCTGACGCTTTCAGATGATGATCTTCTTTGATCATATCAGCGGCTTTTTCACCAATCATAATGGTAGGTGCATTGGTATTCCCGGAAACCACATCCGGCATGATGGATGCATCTGCTACCCTTAATCCTTTTATTCCATATACTCTCAGTCTCGGATCTACTACAGAATGACTGTCAATTCCCATTTTACAAGTTCCGGTCATATGATGATAGGTGGAACATGATTTTTTGATATAATCAATCACTTCTTCTTTTGTTTTTCCTTCTCCGGGATAGATTTCACCGTCATTCCATTCTTTCATAGCTTCTGTTCTTCCCATTTCACGGCATATTTCTACACATTGGTATAGGGCTTCGAGATCAGATTCTTCAGAAAGATACATCGGATTAATCTCTGGTGGTACAGAAGAATCGGAAGAAGTCAGTTTGATATATCCTTTACTGGCAGGTCTGATAAATCCCGCGCAGAACGTAAATGCATTTTCAGGTCCTGTAAAACCGGGGCTATAATAAGGAAGTCCCATGAACAAAGGCTGTAGGTCAGGAAAAACCATTTCTTCTTTGCTTTTCCAGAATAACTGAGCTTCCAGCAGATTGGCTTCCGGGGCTGGAATTTCTTTTTTAGCTTTAAAAATAACACTGGTCAAAAGGTGATCCTGAAGGTTTTTTCCAACTCCTTTCAAATCTTTTACTACCGGGATTCCTACTGATTCCAACTCCTGTTGATCACCAATTCCGGAAAGCATCAGAAGTTTGGCAGATTCTATGGTTCCGCAGGATACAATCACTTCTTTTTCTGCTTCTACTTCTACTAATTCACCGTTTTTCAAATACTGAACTCCAATACATTCATTTTCTTCAAAAATCAGTTTCTGAGCCAATGCATTGGTATGAATATGCAGATTCGGTCTCGATTTTACAGGATCTAAAAACGCTTTCGCCGTAGAACATCTTTTATGATCTTTTCCTACACTAAGGTGATTAAGACCTGCTCCCCAGATTTCTTTATTAAAATCATCTGTCAAAGGATAACCCAGTTCTTTACAGGCTTCAATAGCACTTATTGAAATGGCATTCGGGTGTTTGATACGGCTTACATACAGCGGACCTTCTCCTCCATGAATATCATCTTCACCTTCTTCATGCGTTTCTGATTTCTTAAAATAAGGCAGAACATTTTCCCAGTCCCAGCCCACACATCCTTTATAGGCCCAACTATCATAATCCTGCTGATCCCCTCTGATGTAAATCATTCCATTGATGGAACTTGAACCTCCCAATGTTTTACCACGGGGCCAATATCGTGTATTTCCTCCTGCATGTTCCTGCGCAATGGTATGATAGGCCCAGTCTCTTTCGGTGTTCCATATAGCGGGCCAGCCGGCCTGTTCTTCCACTTCAGCAACTTTATCATCGGGACCTGCCTCCAACAGGAGAACATTTATATTTTCGTTTTCACTTAATCTGTTGGCTATTACAGCGCCTGCCGAACCGGATCCGACAATTATAAAATCGTATTTCATGAGTTCTAACTTATTTTTTAATGCTGATGACTTTAGGAACTGTGACTGCTTTCAATCCTTCCATTCCGAATTCTACTCCATAACCGGATTGTTTTGCACCTCCGAAAGGAACGAACGGATGAATAGCTCCATGTTGATTAATCCAAACTGTTCCTGCTTCCAATTGTGTGGCAACTTTCTGGGCTTCGTCAAGATCATCACTCCAAACAGATGCTCCAAGTCCGTTTTCTGAATCATTGGCTTTGCTGATAGCTTCTTCCAATGTTTTATACTTAATGATTGGCAGCACCGGACCGAACTGCTCTTCGTCTACAATTCTGTCTCCATTATCTACATTTCCAACCAGAGTTACCGGAATAAAGTATCCTTCCAGATCAGGTTTCTGTCCTGTGAATATGAAGTCTGCCCCGATATTTTCAGCATCAAGAATCAGATCCTGAATTTTATCGTACTGCATTTTATTCTGGATAGGTCCTAAAACGCTGGATTCATCGGCTCCGTTCCCCATTGGAATATTGGAGGAATAATCAGCCAACGCTTTAACGACTTTTTCGTAATCATTTTCATGAACGTATAATCTCTTTAAGCATGCACAGGTTTGTCCCATATTCAGGAAAGCACCCCAGAAAATGCTGTCAATATGTTGGGCAATATCAAGTCCGGGTAAAATAATTCCTGCATCATTTCCTCCGCATTCAAGGGTTAGTCGTGCCATATTTTTAGCAGAAGCCTCAATGACTTTCTTCCCTGTGGCAATGGATCCTGTAAACATAATTTTCCCAATTTCCGGATGTGAGGTAAGGTAACCTCCAACGTCTCCTTTTCCTGTAACCACTTGTAAAATATCTTCTGGAAGTACACTGTTAATCACTTTTATCATTTCCAGACTGCAGAAAGTGGTATATTCTGAAGGTTTAATGATCACCGCATTTCCCATTCTCAATGAAGGAATAATCTGCCAGATAGCAATCATCAGAGGCCAGTTCCAGGGAGCAATGGCAGCTACTACTCCAATCGGATTTCTGTATAAAACATCTTTTCGGGTGTCATCTTCAAAAACAATTTCTTCGGGTAAATCCAGTGAAGCAGGAACCTGTGTCCAGCCTACGCAAGCCTGTATTTCAAAGTTTGCCCCAGGACCATTCAACGGTTTTCCCTGCTCTCGGGTGATCCATTCTGCAAGATGTTTTGAATTTTGCTGTAAAGCTTCCGCTACTTTTAATAAAATGTCTTTTCTTTCTGCATCCGGTCTTGCTGACCATAGTTTCTGGGCTTTTTTTGCTTTCTCAATTTTAGCATCAATCTCCTCACGGGAAGTATTGGTTACTTCGCCTATAACCTCTAAGGTAGAAGGATTTAGGGATAAAAACCGGGTATCTGGAGTATGGGTTTCTTTGACTGCTGATGTATTTTCCATTGTTTTAAATTATTTTGTATTTTACGTAGTTCGAAAATGGCAATAACATGATATAAATCATTTACCTATTCTCTATTTTTTTTAACCTAAACTCTACCTATCATGGAAAAGATCGAAGAAAGAACTGTTTTCAACATTCCTTTTGGTGAATTGAATGTGTTTGAAACGAATGTGGTTTGTCATGATTTTCCTTTCTATTTTGAAAAACCTGTCATCACGCTGATGTTGAGTGGCAATAAGATCATTCGCAGTGAGGATGAAACTTTTGAGTTTAATGAAAGAAGTGTATTTATTCCGCCCTGCAACAAGGAATTGAGCATAGATATTCACCCTGTTTTCAAAGAACCCACCAAATGTCTTGTATTAAATATTGAGCAGGAATATATTGACAGTGTATTCGCCGAAGTGATTGAAAACTGGCATCCGGACTGGGACAGAACAGGAATTATGATGAAAGAAAATGCAGTAAAAAAGTTCGTAAGCTCGGATGAGTCTTTGTGGAGAAGCCTTACCAATCTTTATAACAGAAGAATTGACGGGAATCTTCATAATACCTCGGATTTTCTTTTAAGTTTGAGTCTGAAAGAACTGATTTATGAGCTGATGAAAACCAATGCAAAACATATCCTGCTGTATTCTGACAAGACAGAAAATGTGCAGAACGGACTTCAGGAAGTAGTTCATTTTATCAAACAAAATTACAGAGAGCCAATTACCATCAAGAAACTTTCTGTGATTGCAGGAATGAGTGAAGCCAATCTGTTTAAAAAGTTTAAGCATTCTTACAACTGTACTCCGGTAGAATATATTATCCAACTGAGAATAGAACATGCGAAGCAACTTTTAATCAGCAATCCTGAAATTGGAATAAAAAATATATGTTTTGAATCCGGTTTTAATACGTTGGAATATTTTTACAGAAAATTCACTCAGATCACCGGAAAATCACCGAAAAAATTTAAAATAGACTGATAGATAAAGCTGGAAGATGGAAGCGAGAAGATGGAGGTTAGTACCAGTCTTTTTATTTCCGGTAGTTATCATTATTCAATAAAGTAATCATCTTATGTACTGTAAAAAAGTGTTCATTGTTGTAAGTCTTCTCTTATGCTGTCTTTTTCATGCGCAAACGCTGCATTTGTATGGAGGCGCAGATCAGAATCAGTATCTGGGATGCTTAAACTGTGATAATTTTGATAAAAATTCGATTTGGAATAAGTTCGGTGATTATGGAAATACATTGAGTTCAAAATCTATCTGGAACACCTATGGAAACTACGGAAGCACTTATGGACCTTACTCTCCGTGGAATGCTTATGCTTCTTATCCTCCGGCCATTCTGGATCAGGATGGAAATTTCTTTGGATTTCTTACTTTGAATCCTTATAAATCTGAAAGGTCTGAGCTAGAATTAGCTATGATTTTGTGCAAGCATCATGAGGAGATTAAGAGTGATGTTGGAGCCTGGTATGAGAGGTTGTTCCGGTAAACCACCCCGTCAAAAATTCTTTGAATTTTCGCCACCCCTCCGGAAGAGGGGAATTTATACGTCTTCAGTTGGAATATTTGTCAATAAAGTAAAGATGGAGACTGCATAGAAAAGTATAAGGTTAGATTCCTGCTGAATGATAAATACAACGCTTAGCTTATCCGTACAGCTTGTCATTCCGGGGAAATCTCTGTATAGATGGGTTGGAAAACGCAAAGACGCAAATTGTTTCCAAATTGTATGTCTTTAAGGCGCTAAGATTTTATCTCCGATAAAATGGATTACTGGTGCATAATAGCTAGAAAACTGTAAGGCTGGATTATTTCAGAATGACAAATACAACGCTTCGTTTATCCATACACTTTGTCATTCCGTTGGAATCTCTGTATAGATGAGTTGGAGAACGCAAAGACGCAAATTGTTTCCAAATTGTATGTCTT
>NZ_JAMZGF010000046.1 GCF_024158915.1 Chryseobacterium sp. S0630
AAAGTGTCAGATCTAAGGTTCATTCAAGACATTTATATGACCCTCAAAATCTCCTAAATTCTATTTCTTTATAACAACAAGAGGCTGCCAAAACTTTTTGGACAGTCCTCTTTTTTATTTTACAAAAAAAGCGGGCCGAAACCCGCTCCTGTTGAATACCAATTATTCATTTAATTTATTTTTCTCCAGCCATTTCGGGTATTCCTTGGCTAAAAGCTTTTCTGCAAAATCACCAAACCAGCTGTATCCGTTTCGTCTTTCTTCTGAGACTTCATTATAATTGTATTTTACACTTCCGTCGCGGTCTCCAAACAAAGGTCTATTGGTATGGATATCATAAAACCTTGCCCAGATCACGGAATTTTTATCTTCAGCCAATACTCTTACCGCTTTTCCGTTCTGCTTGGTAACATTGTAGCTATACCCTTCTATTTTATTTTGCCTGAACCATTGTATAGCAGCTTTGATTGATTTTTCAATCTCAGAAGTTACAGGTTGCATCATTAAAAACCTTATAATTCCTACGGATTCTCCGGTGGCTAATGAAATGGGTTCGAAAGCCCTTGCCTTATCCGGCTGCAGTGTAATCTCATGATACTGATCTGCCCAAATGGAAGGAACTCCTTTCTGAAGAACCTGAGTTTTTAAAATACACCCAATTCCTTTTTGTACGGCAATTTTTGATTTTTCTTTTAATGATGAGGAAACCACATCAAAATTATTCTTTCCTTCCGCAGTATTGTAAAGAACTGTCAAAGCGTTGACCATCGCATTATCATTATAGGTCACCTGCTTTCTGTAGAGCCCTGAATTAGGGTAATACTGAGGAAAACCCCCATTATCATACTGCATCAGAATGAGGTAACTGATTCCTTTTTCCGCTGCTTTTAAATAATCCGGATTTTCGGTTATTGAATACGCTTTAATCAACGCATTGATCTCTCTTGAAGTAGCATTGTTATCAATTGTTGCGTGATCATCTCCTGTTGATTTTATCTTTTTTAAAAGAGTTTTATCAATGGTGAGATTATAATTAACCACCGATTTATCCTGAAGCTGTTTTCCCCAACCTCCATTGGGAAGCTGATACATCAGCATTTTCTCCGCTAATGTATCTTTCACTTGGGCAGAACAGTTAACCGCCAATATCCCTAATGCAAATGTGTATATTTTTAGATTCATTTTTTATTATTTAAAATTAAGCTGAGCATTTCACTCTAAAACACTTCCACCCTACAACTCTCAAACCCTCAAACCCTCAAACTCTCTCACCTAATAACTTTCACCACCAATGGTTTCGCAATAATTTCCGACTGTTTCTGAAGCAAATTCTCCCAATCTTTCCGTGTCTGAACCTGTCCGCTTTTCTGCCACGCAAATCCGGCATAATAGGTTAAGACTTTTGAAGGCTTCGTCACAACATACAGATTACTTTCATCAGGAACATCAGAGGTGAAGGCAAGTGATTTTTCAACAATTCTGGGATCTATTACAATTCCTTCTCCTACAAATGCATCATCTATTTTTTCCCAGTGAAGATAATAGCCTTGTTTATTATTCAGCTGAGTTGTTCCTTCATTTTTATGCAAAGTAATTCCTACAGTAAAATTCGGAACAGGTTTTCCTGTTTCAAAAGTGGATTCAAATTTTGAAAAGTTAGAACCCAGATCTAAAGAAATTCTTTTGGTTTCTTTCACTCCGTATTCACTCCATGGCTGGTAGGTAAGTTCAAAAACAGTTCTTAAAGGACCTTCGGCAATGGTTCTGGATGTTATAAAATTCTGGGAGGTCTGGAGCTTTTCATTTTCCCATATTCCGATTCCGCCCGTTCCACGGCTGTTTCCTACATGATAGGGATCGTAGCCCTCACCTCTTGTATCTTTATGGTAATACATCGGATCTGTAAGATAACCTTTGTACCATTTGTTGATAACAGGCAGATCCGTTCTTTTCAGCCAGATGTCTACACCGCTTGAAAGAGTGCTGCTTTTTATTCCCTGTAAAGCTTCCTGCTGACCTTTCGGACCGTATACCCTGAAAGCAACCTTATCATTTTCCCAGGCATAATCATCTACTCTTTCAGGAACCAGCCTCGAATAAGTAGAAACCCTGCTTTCCGGAATCTGTCTCTTTCCGTCTGCTACAATAGTATAAGTATCTGTTTTTCCTGCACCAATATTCGCCTGAAAAAGTAATTCTTCCCCCTTTCCATCACCATCATAATCAATCCATTGAATGGGAATCCAGTTTCCTTTTGCATCTTTTATTCGAAGGTCTTTTTCAGTATGCTTACTTAAAAATGATTTCAATAAAGTATTGGGAACGGTTACCACTTCATTTCTGGCAAAACCCGAAGGATTTGTAACCTGAACAGTACTTTGAGCAGATAAAAATCCGAAAGCAATGCAACCGATTGCACAATTTAAGCCCCGAAAGGCAGCTTTTGATATCAACATAAATTTAATCAATTAGTTAATTGACCAAAAATATAAATAATTTGCTAATATTTCACTGAAGTTCGCTTAAATTTTAAAGATTAAATCCATAAGAATCCCTCTACTTCACAAAGTATTTTCAAATCTGCTGATTTCAAGTAAAACTTAAAAATATCCGCTACTTTTTATTCATCATTCAATTTTTATCAAATTAAATTGTACATTTGTTTTTCTATTATGCAAAAATTTCTCAGAGTCTTTTTTGTTTTTTCCTTACTTCTGATATTTGTTTCAAATGTCAGCGGGGTAACTACATGTCTTGATCATGCCAGGCACGCCAAAAGTAAAGTGATTTATAAAAAAGGTTCAAAAGAAGAGAAAATTCCTACCTTTTCCCAGGATGACGAATGTCAGTGTGCTCTTCATATGCATATGACTAATATTCTTCTCCCTGAACCTTTAAATCTGGATTTTGCTATCGACACTACTAATGATAACGAGATGCCACAGCCGAAAGCCATTTCATATCGTTGTCTCCTCGATTTTTTCAGCTCCAGAGCTCCCCCATCCACATTTTCTGCGGTAGCTTAATCTATGCTGCCCTGATATTTCGTTTACAGATTTTTTAGTCTGTATTGTAATTCCGTGGATACCTGTGTCTTCACACCAGTAAGGATATCCTTTTATTAATGGGCATTTTCGATGTCCGTACATCCCTATTCATGACTACCAGTAATTTTAATTATTCGGGAATAATTCATTGTATTTCCCCAAATTCTGTGAAACTTTTCAGTCTGAGTTTCATCACCGCATCGTCATTTCTGTATGCTCAGTCCCGTTCTGAAGATTCTTTATCTACAGTGGTTCAAACCGTTGAGGTTATCGGAAGAAAGTCTAAAGATTATACGTCCGACTACTCTTTTGCAGCCACCAAGATAGCTATGAAAAATAAAGATCTGCCTTTAACGCTTAATACCATTACCAAAGAGCTCATCACCGATCGTCAGGCTTTCCAGCTCGGAGATGTGATGAAAAATGTGAATGGTGTATCTCCTTCCAGCTCTTATAACCAATACAATATCCGTGGGATCAGCCAGAATGAAGAAGGACAGATTATCAACGGAATGCGCACCAGGCAATATTATTTTTTACAACCTATGACTTCCAATATAGAACGTGTAGAAGTTTTCAAAGGTCCGGCAAGCATTACCATGTCCAGCGTAGATCCTGGAGGAACGATCAATATGGTTACTAAAAAACCATTGTCAAATCCCCGTCACGAAATCAGTTTGTCAGGTGGAAGCTTTGAAACTTACCGTGTCACCACAGATCTTACAGGCCCTTTAAATAAGAGCAAAACTTTATTATACCGTTTTAACGGAGCGTATCAGAATGCTCATTCATTCAGGGATCATGTTAAAAACAGTGGTATTCTGATTTCACCTTCTATCACTTTTGTTCCGAATGAAAAAACATCCGTGAATGTGGAAATGATTTTCAATGATCTTTATGGAAACCTGGACAGAGGACAGCCAATTTTCGGAGCAGTGGCAGGAAAAACAGATTTGTACAGCACTCCAAGAAGTCTGAATTTAGGAGCTCCGGATGATTTTTTTAAAACCAGAGAACTCATAATAATGGGAACAGTTGCCCATCATTTTAACCAATCCATCAGTTTTAATGCTTCCTATATGAAGCAATATTGGAGAGAAAACCTGCAGGAGCACAGAACAACCAATTCTTTTGTCCCTGATATGGATAACAAACCGGTTTCCAGCCTTGCCATGATGCAGTTTGTACAGAGAAAACAAAACTGGGCTACAGATAACATTAATGCATATTTTAATTTTAAATTCAAAACAGGATCTGTACAACATCAGGCTTTGATAGGCTATGACAGTCAGATCTGGGAAAAACGCAAAGGCGGACAACAGAATGCGGCAAGAGGTTTTCTTTTGAAGAACGGTTCTGTAGCTTCTTCTTACAATCCAGCAAAAGCTTCGGAGTACCAGACCATTAATTATAATGGAACAATCATTCCAACACCTAATGTCACACCATTTGATCTGAATCCGGGAGCTGTAAATTATCAGGGTACTGATTTTAATACCCTTAATGTGATTACCCCTTTACCTTCTGCTCTTACTACGACTCATGCAGCTTATATCCAGCATCTTTTTACCTGGAAAAAGTTTAAAATATTATCAGGAATCCGTCAGGAATGGTTTCAGGATATTACCCACTTCAAAGAAACCAATGAGACCTCTTTTAACAATAATAAACTGTTGTACAGATTCGGTATTACTTATAGTGTAACGGATCATATTAATATATATGGAACGTATCTTACAGGCTATCAGCCTCAATCCAATACCGTAACACTGATGCCTAATACTTCCAGTCTTACAGGATCTGCAGCAAGATTCAAACCTTTGACTTCTGATCTCAAAGAATTGGGACTCAAAGCACAGTTTTTTGGAAGAATTTCACTGAATCTTGCGGTCTATGAAATCAACCAGAGAAATATTTTAATCAATGCTAATAATCCTTCAGAACCTGATGAACTTGTACAGCGTGGTGCTGACAGAAGCCGTGGATTTGAAGCTGAGTTTTCTGGACATATTCTTCCTCAGTGGCATATTTACGGAGGCTACAGCTATATTGATGCTAAAATACTGGATGACACCAACCGTGATCTTGTGGGGAAAAGAAAGGAAAATACTGCTAAGAATTCGGTGAATATCTGGACACGCTACAATTTTTCAACTATTGAATTCCTAAAAGACTTTGGAATTGGGGCCGGAATGCTTTATCAGAGTTCTAAAGTTCCGTGGTTCACAAGGAGCTTCGAGCTTCCCGCCTATACGACAATAGATGCTGCTTTATATTATACTCCGGCAAAAACTGTTCAGCTCTCTTTTAATCTGAATAACATTACCAACAAAGTGTACTGGATCGGGGCTCAGAACTACTTAAGGCTGTTTCCGGGAACTCCAAGAAATTATTTACTAACTGCTACTTATAAATTTTAAACTATGGCTATTTCAAACTTACAACTGATGGTGAGAAAAACCTGGCAGGATTTGTTTAAAGGAAAACAAAATCTGCTCACCACGATTGCCGTACTCCTTTTTTGTATGCTGAGTATTGGCATAGGATATACAAAATACACGGATTCTTTTTCGAAAATAAAAGAATACCGGAAAGAAGTCCGTGAAAGCTGGGAACATCGACCTGATAAGCATCCGCACCGTATGGCTCATTATGGCTATCTGGTTTTCAGAATCGGGCATCCTTTGAATATTTTTGACAACGGACTGGATGATTATTTAGGAAATGTCATATTTCTGGAAGCCCATAAACAGAATACCGCCAATCTTTCGGAAGCAGGAAGTTCCGGAACTTTAGTCCGATTTGGGGCATTTAGCAGTGCTTTTATTTTGCAGAGTATTGTTCCATTGATTATTCTTTTTCTGGGATTTGGATTAATTGTTCAGGAACGGGAAAATGCCACTTTGAAGATCATCAGTGTGCAGGGAACTTCCGGAAGGGATATTATCTGGGGTAAAATCCTGGGACTCTGGCTGTTTTCTTTATGTTTCCTCATTCCGGTCATTCCTATTGTTTTCATGGCAGCATTCATGTCAGAGACTACTAATACAGCGGATATTGTATTACGCTTATCATTTCTGTTACCTGCTTATATGATCTATTACTTTTTTATCTGCACGTTGACCGTAGTGGTTTCTGCGAATAGTAAAAGTACCTCATCTGCGTTGATCAGCCTTATTGGTTTCTGGCTTCTTTTCATCATTGTTTTGCCTAAAGGAATTCAGTTTGCAGCACAGAATTTATATCCTGCACCTTCCAGAATTGCTTTTGAAACCACTCTGGAAAAAGATATTTTAAAATCGGGGGACAGCCATAATCCGGATGATCCGCATTTCAAAAAAATTAAAGATTCTTTACTGGCAAAATATAAAGTAAAAACCACCAATGAGCTTCCTTTTAACTACGGCGGATTCGTCATGAAGGAAGGAGAAAAAATAAGTTCACAGATTTACATCAGACATCAAAAGGAACTACAGACCATTTACAACAAGCAGCAAAGTCTGACGGATTTTTCAGGACTGATTAATCCTGCCATTGCAATCAAAAATTTTTCCATGATTGCAACAGGTACGGATTTCTTCTCTTATAACCAGTTTCAAAAACAGGCAGAAGAATATCGTTATCAGATGGCTCAGCATCTAAATGATTTGCAGATTGAGAAGATCAGCAATATTAAACCTGAAAACGGCGGGCCGCCTGCTGTTATCGACAAACACAACTGGGAAAAGTTTCCGGATTTTCAATACCGGTATACTCCTGTTCTGGAAAGTCTGAAGAAACAACCCATACCTGCAGCTGCATTAGTTCTATGGATGGCTATCTGCGTTATTGCGATCGAAATAAGTGGAAGAAAATTAAAATTAATCTAAATGAATCGTTATTTATATACCCAATTTTACCGTAACAAAGCCTATATCATTGCACTGCTGTTTTTATTGATAGCCGGACTGATGGCTATTTATACAGGGAAAAAATTTTTAGACAGGAATGAAGATATTATCTCCAAAAGTGGAGCTTTCCAAAAAGAAAGTATAGAAAGGAATACAAAATTTCACAAAGATGATCTGGGACTGGTTCTTTATTATATTAAATTCAATCTGGTGAATGAAACACCCAAACTGGCTGCTTTAAATATCGGAATGCGTGATTTAAATCCTTCTATTCAGGGAGTAACCATCCGAAATCTGGAGGAACAGCGATATAATGCTGATTTTTATAATCCCGCTAATGCAGCAGTTGGAAATTTTGACTTTAGTTTTGTTATTGTTTTCCTTTTTCCACTGGTGATTGTAGCCTTCTGTTATAATCTGGTTTCTGAAGAAGAAGAAAGAGGAACATGGAAACTGCTTTCGGTGCAGAGCGGTAATTTACAAAAGCTTCTGGATCATAAAATGCTCATACGCCTTTTGGCTGTGACGGCTGTTTATCTTGCTCTCATCATTACTGCTTCGGTCTGGATAAAAATACCTTTAGACTCTTCCTATATTGCTTTTATGATCAGCGGTTGGTTGTATATTCTGTTCTGGTTTGCCCTGTGCAGATGGATTATTTCTTTCCGTAAATCATCTGCTCAGAACGCATTAATCCTTTTGATTGTATGGGTGGGAATCAATTTTATTATCCCGATGAGCAGCAATATTCTGATACAGAAACTCTATCCGGTTCATGAATCCCTTAAAGCAGTCATGGAACAGAGAGAAGGTTATCACAACAAATGGGATGAGGCCAAACGTCCCACTATGGAAAAGTTTTACAAAGCCTACCCACAATACAGCAATTTCACTGTAGAAGAAAATGATGCATTCACATGGATCTGGTATTATGCCATGCAGCATATGGGAGATCTTGAATCGGCAAAATCTTCAGAACAGTATACGGAAAAAATGAAGAAACGCAATGAAGCAGCAACCTATTTAGGCTATTTCCTTCCCAATTTACATACTCAGCTTGTAGAAAGTCATCTGGCAAAATCTGATCTGCAGAATCATTTGCTGTATGCTTCATCACTCAAGAAATTCCATGAGAAAAAACGATTGTTCTTCTACCCTCTTATTTTCTCGGGGAAAAATGCTGAATCTATCAACTGGGCACAACAAACCATACAGATATTCACATTCTCTTCACCAGTTAAATGGATACAGATACTTCTTCCCTACCTCATCTTCATTGCTTTATTCATCATCCTTTCACAATACAAATACAGAAAACTATGTTAAAAACGATCAACTTACATAAAAAATACAACGATTTCACGGCCCTTCATTCTCTGAATCTGGAAGTAAAGAAAGGAGAAATTTTTGCGCTACTCGGGCAAAACGGAGCAGGAAAAAGTACAACCATCAATATTCTTCTGGGGCTTATTAAAGCGACTTCCGGAGATGCTTTCATTAATGATATTTCGGTAAAAGAAGAACCACAAAAGATTAAGAAACACCTTGCCTACATTCCTGAAACAGTGCTTTTATATCCTAACCTTACCGGAATAGAGAATCTTGATTTTTTCTCTAAGATTGCAGGTTTTGATTATCAGAAGGATGAACTGGCTGCCTTACTCAAACACACAGGATTGCAGGAAATTGCACATCATAAAGCATTGGGAGGATATTCTAAAGGAATGCGACAAAAAGTAGGCATTGCCATAGCTCTTGCCAAAGATGCAAAAGTGCTTCTTCTGGATGAGCCTACCAGCGGACTGGATCCAATAGCTACAGCAGAATTTACAGAAATTGTACGTCAGCTGGGTAAAGAAGGAAGAACTGTTTTAATGGCAACACATGACATCTTCAATGCAGTAAGTGTTGCCACAAACATTGGCATTATGAAACAGGGAGAGTTGGTACAGAATTTACCTTCCAAAGCATTTACAGCACAGGAATTACAGGAGCTGTATCTGCAAACAATCTGATGATTCCGTTACTTCAGTAAGTAACTTTTCATATTAAATATCAATTGGTTGATGCCCGGTGACGTTTTCGTTGCCGGGCATTTTTCATATCACATTATTTATGTTAATGCTTTCTTGTATTCTGATAAAGCTCTTTCGCGGGCAAAGGTATGCTCTACGATGGGAGAAGGATATGCTGGCGTATTCCATTCCGGAAGCCATTTTTTGATGTACAGTAAATCTTTATCAAATTTTTCTGTCTGAGCCGTTGGATTAAAAACTCTGAAATAAGGAGCCGCATCACAGCCGCTTCCTGCCGCCCACTGCCAGTTTCCATTGTTTGCGGAAAGATCGTAATCGTTGAGTTTTAAAGCAAAGTAAGCTTCTCCCCAACGCCAGTCGATCAGTAAGTGTTTACATAAGAAACTTGCAACAATCATTCTTACGCGATTATGCATAAAACCCGTCTGATTCAATTCTCTCATTCCGGCATCTACGATCGGATACCCTGTAGTTCCTTCGCACCAGTGTTTAAACTCATCTTCGTTATTCCGCCAATGGATATTGTCATACTGTTTTTTGAATGACTGATGAACCACCTGAGGGAAATGATATAAAATCTGCATAAAAAACTCACGCCAGATCAGCTCCGAAAGCCACACCGCATTATGTTTCAGCGCAAAATCAACACACTTCCGGATGCTGATGGTTCCGAAACGTAAAGCAATGCCGAGTTGTGTAGTATGCTGTAATGCCGGATAATCACGAAACTGATCATAATTATCAATAATAGAAGCCTCCAAAGCAGGTTTTTTAAAATCAAAATCCGTTTTTTTGAAACCGATTTCCTTTAAAGTCAGAATCTCAGAATATTGCTGTGGAAAAAGGTTTTTAAAATTTAATTTAACAGATTGATAATGTTCAGGTGTTAACGCTTCCCGCCATTTCTTGGCAAAAGGGGTGTAAACGGTATAAGGAGACCCGTCTTTTTTAATTATCTGGTCTTTATCAAAAATCACCTGATCTTTATAGGCTTTAAAAGGAATATTCTTTTCCTTAAAAAAATAATAGACTTCCTTGTCCCTCTCAATCGCCTGAGGTTCATAATCCCGGTTACAGAAAACCCCTTCAATAGTATATTCTTCAGATAGTTTTTGGAAAATTTCTATAGGTTTCCCATAATAGGTATTGACTTTTGAGTGGTATTTCTTTAATGAAATATTGATATCCGTCAAGGCCTGATGAATATAATCTACTCTGCGGTCCTCTTTATCTTCAAGCCTTTCCAGAATATCGGTATCAAATATAAAAATGGGTAGTACCGGAGCATCAGACTGGAGTGCATGATGAAGCCCGATATTATCCTCCAACCTCAAATCACGTCTGAACCAGAAAAGGGTGATTGTATTTTTCATATTCAAAGATAATTTGTTTATCTTATTGTACGCAAAAATAACTGCATTATCACAATCAGTTTCAAAGACATTGTAAAGTCATATGAAGTAATAAAATAATTTAAATGGCTAATCTATACCTCAGTCAATTTCAAGAGCTATTCTTATGACAAGTTCTTCATTTTCAAACCCAATTCCTTCGTACTCAAAATCAAATTTCATGGATACCTCAACCATCAACATTCCATCTTCAGCGTTTAGAAAACTCAATCTGGTGAGATCTACAGGATTATGACTACTTCTTACATAGACAGAACCATCTGCATACCCTTCTTCCGGATTTACAGGAAACACAACAGATTTTCCGATATAGGCCGATAGTGGTTCCGGCAGTGGAACAAAGTCAAGTTCTATAGCGGTATCCACAATGCTGTTATCAAGAACAAATTTCGAGACAGGAATGGAAATTTTATACAAAGATTCTTCCTGAAGGCGGAATGTTCCGGTTTGGAATTCAAGTTTTTGCACAGAAAACCCATCGGTTAAATCCTTATAATCCTCTATATTACCTACATCATTTCTTTCTTTTGAATAAAATTGCTCTACTTCAATATAGCTTTCCCCTTTTTCAAACTTATTAATAATTTCCTCTGCCCAGGGCGTGGTAGGTTGACCACCATATTTCCATAATATATACATCATTCTATAGTCATCCGCATAAGAACTCCATTCCATAGCAGACTTATCCTGTTCTAAAAGAGTGTTAGGATCAAAGCCCTGTTGTAAAACAATTTCTGCTTCTTCATAATTCTGAAATAAGAGTAAGCGTGAAAATTCTTCTGTATTCATGATTGCAGCTGATTATTTTTTGATTTTCATTCTAGGGAATGATTTAAAACGTTTACTCACTGATGTTAAATGGTATCCATTTTTCGTTTATTTGCTTTCTTTCTGCTCCGGCATTCAATGGCATTTCATACAAATCATTAATGGTAGCATCCAATGTAACCGCCTGTAGTAAGGAAATAACTTTGATATCATCTTCGGTATGATGATCTTCACCACATAGAAACTGCCAATATCCGTCAGAATCATGGGTTACATATAAGATAGGTTTGGATTTATCAAAAACGTGATTACAAACAAAACATGCTGTATTTTTAGTGTCTTTGAATTTAAATTCGACTTCTTTAGAACTGTTTTTATTTTGTCCCGATAGACTGGCTATGCCTAAGGGAAGTAGAATTGTGGTTAATAGTTTTTTCATTGTTTTTAATTGAAACCACAAGTATAAGTAAATATAGTAATTTAACTATGGGGGAAAAGCACATATTTGATCTTAATCTATTTCTACAAATAAGTTAATTCTTCAAATATTTCTAATAATTTCCCGACATTTGCACCAATTTTTAAATGAATAGAACTCAGCAATGGAAGAATTTGAAGTACCGGTAACGTATAAGGGTAAAGAACTGCTTTTCAACGGAAAGCTGGCCACATTCTCTTATGGATATAAACTGTATGTAGACGTAGATGGAACAGAAGTTGTTATTGAACGTGATGATCACGGTGATTTACGGGCTCTCCTTCCGGATGCTGCTTCGGAAAAAAATATAGACAAAGGACTTATTGAAGCCATTATAGAAGTATTTAAAGAACTTCAGGTTTTATAATTGGCTCTGAATAAAAAGTCGTCTCAAAAGTTAAACAATTTGGTTTCTGTCATTCTGACGAAGGAAGAATCTCATTAATAACCAAGCACATGAGATTTTTCATTACATTTTTGAACTACGTTCGCAGATTTTCAGTCTGTTCAGAATGACATCTTGAAGACAATCTCTTTATTCAAAAACTACATAATTTACCTTATCTACACCTGTATTTCCGGTTTTTTCATGATAAGCATACAGAACAAGTTCATAATTTCCCGGAGAATTGATTGTGTGATTTCCTTCAAACAGATTGGTTGAAACTAAAGACATATCAATATTCTTTACCCATTTTCCGTCTTTCTTCAGAATTCCTTTCACTTCTATTTCATCGGAATTCCATACGCCTCCTTTATCAATGACACATCCGCACATCATCACAATATTTGCCTGAAACAGGAAAGGTTTATCTTTAATACTTTTCAGGGCAATATACTGATGGGTTCTTGGCTTCAGAATATCAATAATATACCCAGGAATTTCAAGGATAATTCCTTCCCCCAGAATATGTTTTCCGGGAATCAGCCATAGCTCTGTACTTACCACCGCCTGCGCCTGCTTACTGTTCAAAGGAGAAACCACTTCTATATTCACAAATGTAGGTTCATCAATATCTATGGCAGCCATAAAACCTCCTGTCTGTTCGTCTGCAATGGAGTTTCCTCTGATTTTAGGCGTTTTCATAATCAGATCTGTATTTCCGGTGCTTCCGGTAGTATTTCCTTCTGCCAGAATCCTTTGATTAAGCTTGTTTCTGATGATAATATGAGCTCCACCCAATGAAGTTCCGATAAACTTCGCATCTCTTGCTTTGGCTCTGATCATGATTTTCGTTTCCGTTGCCGAAATCAGATTCGTGGAAAAAAGAAATGCTGTAATGAGAATTAATGTTTTCATGATTGAATTGATTTTAAATATTCCTGTTTAAACCTGTGGTGAAAAGATTCATTTTTTAATTCCTGATCAATATGATCCAGATGCGTGAAAATCGACAGATCTTCTGATAATACCTTCAGAATTGCTTTTTCACAACTGTCCCAGATCTGCTCCAGCTGAGGAAGCATTTCAATAGCTTTGGGAGATAATGAAATGATCTGTTTCCGTTTATCCACATTATCTTTTTTGATGATGAGATAACCGCTTTCGTTCATTTTTTTAACGATAACCACAACTGAAGGATGGGAATATCCCAAAGGCTCAGCAATATCAGTAATTGAAATTTCACCCTTTTTTTGCAGCAGCATAAAAACCAGATACCAATTGGGTTCCACATCAATTCCAAATTCTTTATAAAATTTCCGCACATCATGAGACATCCGGTCACTGATTCTCTTCAATCTGCTATCCAAAGCTTTATATCCTAGTTCTTTAATAAAGTCAAAATCCATCTGGAAATATATTTGCTGTAAATATATAAAAATATAAAGTCAACTATATAGTTAACTTTATATTTTTGAATTTTAATTTAAACCTTTAAAAAACTTTACTCCAAAATTTATTTATTTGAAACTTTTCCTGTATTCTCCGGGAGTTACTCCTCTGTATTTCTTGAACAGCTTGGAAAGATGGCTTTCATCACTGAACTGGAGCTCATAAGCAATCTCACTTAACCTGACACTGCTGTATTTTAGATAGGTTTCAACCAGTTTCAGCCTATAATCCAGCAAATAATCCTGATAAGAAATTCCTGTCTGCTGTTTAAAATATTCTCCGAAATAATTCCCGGAAATTCCAAAATGATCGGCAATAGTCTGAATTCCGGTCTTCTCACGGTCTTTTATATGTTGTTGAATATAAGCTATGATCTTCATAATGGAAAAAGCTTTCCGGTTTTCCTGCAGGTCTGAAGTTTCACTCTGAATGATATTCCGGGCAATCAGGTTCAGAAGGATCGACATGCAATTTCTGATAATTAGATAATCTTCCGCCTTATTTTTGAATTCATTAGCAATTTGCAGAATAAGGGTTTCTGCAAATTGTTCATCATTGTTATTTCTGAAAACGCACCCTGCTCTTGCATGATAATTATGACTGATATATTGTAACTTATACAAATTCTCACAACTTTCAATACGGTCTGCTTCCAGACGGATTTTATCAATAAATTCCACCGGACATTGAATATTGATAAGCTGAGCAGACTCACTTTCAAAGCGATAAACCTCATGTTGTGGAATAATGAAAAGCTTACCTTGAGAAAAATTAATGTTTCGCCCATCATAAGTAAGCGTTCCTTTTCCTTTGACAATATAAATGAATGAGAGAAAAGTGTTTGTTTTAAATACAATCTCTTCTTTCAGTTCTAATTCTCTTACATCAATCTCTTCAAGAGGCAATCCTTTCATGATACACTGTATTTTCCTCCAAAAGTACAATTTTAACAGAACACAAAGCGGGTAATTTTGCATAAAAAAATATGAACGTACATCCGAAACGGTGGCAGGCACTTAATTTTTTGATTGCAGGTGCTTTTCTTTCACCACTGGATTATTTTATTGTCAATATGGCTCTGCCTTCCATCAAAAAAGCATTCAACACCAGTGATCATCAGCTTCAGATGGTTATAGCCATTTATGGACTCACTTATGCAGCACTTGTTGTTTGTGGCGGACGTCTGGGTGATATTTACGGTCGCAAAAAGATATTTATAGCAGGATTATATACTTTTCTGTTTTCATCTCTTGCCTGTGCATTTTCTCCGGATGTTACATGGTTAATTATTTTCAGACTTTTTCAGGGTATTGGTGCGTCATTGCTTGCTCCACAGGTATTGGCTTCCATAAAAGATCTTTTCAACAGTCAGGAACAACCTAAAGCGGTCAGTCTTTTCAGTTCGGTATTTGGTCTTGCTTCGGTGATCGGACAATTGTTTGGCGGAATTCTCTTAAGCATGCATTGGGGAAATTTTTCCTGGGAAATGGTATTTCTTGTGAATGTACCGATTACGGTGATCTGCATTCTCGGGATTCATTTTACGATGGATAACGGTAATAAGAAAGAGCAAACAGAGATAGATTTTGTGGGAGCTTTGTTATTAATCCTGTCATTACTCATGCTCATCTGCCCTCTTATTTTTGGTCAGAAATTCAGATGGGCATGGTGGATTTTCGGAATTCTTATTGCCGGAATTGTATTATTAATTTCATTTTTAAAATATGAAACTGTACAGCTTCAGAATAATCGCCCGATTCTTATAGATCCGGCTTTGTTGCAGCAGAAACCTTTTGCATTAAGTCTGCTGATTATTTTCTTTTATAATTTCACAGCAGGTTTGTTTATTTGCTATCCTTATTACCTTCAGGAGTTTCTTCATCAAAATTCAATGCAGACAGGATTTGCCATCATTCCTTATGGTCTTGCTTTTTTTCTGGCACCCTTAATTACTTCCAGAATACAACTGACAGCATCCAAAATGATATACTCAGGATTAGGCTTATTAATGACAGGTTTTCTGATGAGTGCGGTTACTTTTTATTTTCAGCAGAAACCCTCATTTGTCACTCATATTCCCCTATTTATTGCCGGATTTGGACATGGTACCATTATGCCTGTCATGATGCGGACAGCTATTTCTTTGGTTTCTAAGGATAAAGCTGGACAGGCTTCAGGATTGGTAAGTATTGGTATTCAGATTGGGAGTGTAACGGGAGGAGCTATTATTGGTACATTATTTTTTAATCTGATACCCGTTTTAGGATTCACGGAAGCATTTGCAACCGCTGTAGGAATGATAGGTATTTTTCAGGTGGCTGGGCTTTGGGCAGGAAACAGATTAAGGAAAATTATTAATTAAAGATCAGTTTAAATCAAAAAATATAATACATTTAACAATGAACAATACAGAAAAGATCATCTGGGAAATAGAAGAATTTCACCGGAATATCGAAAAATGGTTTCAGGGGAAAACCGAAAATCAGGAAAGTCTTTATCAAGAGTTATCAGCCGGATTTTCACAAGATTTTAAAATGATTAATGGAAACGGAGATACTGTTACCCTATCGATGCTTGGAGAATGGCTTCCCACCGTATTTGGGAAATTTCCGGAGCGAAGCATTCAGGTGGAAAATATTGAAATTAATCATTCTGGCAATCATGGACTTGCGACCTATATTGAAACACAAGTCACTGGAGAAATCATAACTAAAAGAAAATCATCAGCGGTCTTTCTGCTCGATAAGGAAAAAGCGCTATGGCTTCATCTTATAGAAAACTGGATATAAACAATAACAGCCCTGATCATCTAATAATGTTCAGGGCTGTCAATTTTTTGAGAAAGCTATTTTCCTATTCAGACCACGGGGAATGTAAAATACAGTCGCAGAAGTTTTTTCTTTCAAAATTCGGGATCATGAAGGCGCAGACATCTGCTTTTATATTTCCAAAAGTAGTTTCTGTTTTATGCTCAAAACCACCGAAAAATGTAGGAATAATCTTCTTCTTGAAATCATTTCTCGGAAAAGCTCTGATAATTTCTTCCCGATGTTCTGCACTCAGGTTTTCATATCCTTCTCCCATCACATCCAATCCCACTCCTGAATACATTAAAGCAACTTCATTTTCTTTATGCTCTGCAATTCCAATGGTGGTGTGAAGCGCAATGGTATCCCAAACGAGCTGAAGTTTATCCTGAGCTATCCCATGGCCTTTCAAAAAGTCTCTTGCCGCATTGGCTCCGTCTACCTCAAATCTCAGATCAGGGCTGCTGTAATGAGAAACAAGTCCAAGATCATGAAATACGGATGCTACATACAATAGTTCCGAGTCATGAGCTTTGTTTTCGCGCTTTGCATTTAATGATGAAAAAAGAAAAACACGCAGAGAGTGATTGTAGATAAACTCTGTGCCGTGTTCCAGGAGAAGTTCTGTGGCTTCGGCTGCAATTTTACTGTCCGGGATCATGATTCCCGCAACTTCTTTCATACGATGTACTGACATATCTTTATATAATTTTATCCAAAGATATTCTGATTACAAAGGCTTGAGAATAGCAATAAATACCGATGAGATGTCAAAATTTCAGTCGAAACTATATTCCGATATGAATAAACTTACTGCGATAATTTGCCGGAGATATTTCTGTATTTTTTTTAAAGAAGTGACTGAACTGTTCCGATGTACCGAAATGAAGCTGATAAGCAATCTCTTTTACAGAATGGGAACTGAACTGAAGAAGTCTTTTGGCTTCCGCGATAATCTGCCCGTTGATGATTTCTTTGGCACTTTTATCAGAACACCGCTTACACAATTCACTCAACCTTCTTGGCGTAATATTCAACAACTCCGAATAATCATTCACAGCATGAAGGCTGTGATACTGACTACTCAATAATTCCATAAACTTGCGGTAAATGATATAATCCTGGCTGTCAAAAGTTTCTTCTTTTACCATTTTTACATTCGCCAGCTTGATCATTATAATTTTCAGGTAGGCGGCCAGAACATCCATCTGGTTGGTATAAGATTCCGTTTTATACTCCGTTAGCAAGCTTTTAAATAAGCTTAAAAATTCATCTGTTTCGGTTTGATCCGGGATCAGTTTTTGATTGGCAGCAGCATTATTAAACAGAACAGCCTTGCAATTGCTGGCACTGGAAGGGACTCTTTCCCAGAAACAGTCTCCGAAGGAAATATGATAACCACAGACTTCAGAATCATTTTCAAATCTGCAGATCTGACCTTTTGAGAGTAAAAAAATTTCATGATCTGCAATATCAAAAGAATGCTCATCAATCGTCAGTACTCCTTTACCCTTTTCAATGATTACAATGTGATGATAATTAAGTCTCACAAAATCCACTAAATATGGCAGATCATATTCCAATCGTTTTACGGAAAAAGAATGGTCAATAACAGATTCTGGTACAATTCCTGAGACCGGTTTCATAAAAGGAAATTTTTAATAAAGATAAAAAGTATTTTGCAATGCAAGATTAGACAACGATCTTGTGTCATAACATGTCAAAAATCCCTTAAAAAGAAATTGATTATGATTTCCTGAAGACTTTCATCTGACCCGCCATAATCGCCAGTAAAATCCCAAAACAGGCAAAAAGACCATATGAATACCTGAGATCAAAACTTTCCGCAATATATCCGATAAGAGGCGGCCCCATCAGAAATCCTAAAAACGATATGCTGGAAACAAATGATAAAGCAATACTCGGAGCCACTGTACTCACCTTTCCTACTGTACTGTAAACGGAAGGCACACTCAGGGAACTTCCAAGGCCAATGATCATAAAAGCAATGATGCAGATCCACAGTTCCGGAAAGAAAACACTTAGGAAAAGACCACCGCTCATCAATAGGCCGCAACATTGCAGAACGATCTTTTTTCCATATTTTTCAATGATTTTATTCCCGACAAAACGACCTAAAGTCATCATTAAGATAAAACTTGTATATCCCAATATAACAAGGCTTTCAGGTGCTTTAACTATAGTTTGAAAATAAACCCCGCTCCAGTCGAACATCGCTCCTTCAATCGCCATACTCAGAAATCCTATAATTCCCAAACCAATCAATGTAGGATTCACTGCTTTAAAAATTGAACGGGTCTGCGGTTCTGCTTTATGAATAATATTGGTCAGATTTTTTGTACTGTAGAACCAAAGTATACCGACCAGAATGAAAATAATAACAAAATGATAAAAAGTTCCCACATGGAGATTAATCATTAACAAACCTATGACAGCTCCTGTAAGACCGGCAAAACACCAGGCACCGTGATATGAAGAAAGAAGGGTTCTTTTCGTGATAGATTCTATTTCAATCGCCTGTGTATTGATGGCAATATTGCACATGTTTCCGGAAACTCCAAAAAAGAAAAGTACCGCACCTAATGTCCAATAAGAAGGAGATAAACCAATCAATAAGAGAAAAAAGGGATACAGCATAAAGCATCTTTTAATAATTCCGCTGCTTCCGTAGATACTGATCAGTTTTCCAGCCAGAACCATCGTTGAAAGCTGTCCTATCGGCATCAGAAGCAAAAGTGTTCCCAATTGGGCTTCATTAATGGAAAGGGCCGTTTTTATAATAGGAATCCGGCTCGCCCAGGAAGAAAAAACAAGCCCATGGGCAAAGAAAAGTAAAAAACAGGCTGTTGGCATTTTGGCATTAAAAGATTCTCTCTCGTTCATTATAACAGGGTGATAAAAATTCCTTTTGCAAATTTAGACACGCAACTCCATTAAAATCTAGTTCATTTTTGTCATTTTTATGTTCCATTTTAACCAATAATAGAAATTCAGACCTTATCATGGTAAAAAATCACTTTATTTTTTGAACACAGATATTCATTTTTTTTTAATTTCGATGTATAAAAATGAACCATGAAAGAAAAATGGATTGCCTATCCGACTATTTTGGAAGGAGAAACCGTTGAATTAATTCCTCTTGAAAAACAGCATTTTGAAGAATTATATGCTGCGGCTGCAGATAAAGAACTCTGGAAACTGGTTCCTACAGACTGTTCAGACAAAACCTTGTTTGATAAAAACTATGAATGTGCATTATCTGAAAGAGAAACCGGAAATCAATATCCTTTTGTAATCCGTCACAAAGAAACCCGAAAGCTGATTGGATCCACACGCTTTTTTGAAATATATCCTGCAGACCGGAAACTGGAAATCGGATGGACCTGGATCATCAAAGAATTCTGGGGAACAGCCATCAACCTTGAATGCAAACTCCTTCTCCTAACCTTCTGTTTTGATATTCTGAAAACCAACAGGGTACAATTGAAAACAAAAGATGATAACTTCAGATCAAGAAAAGCCATCGAAAAAATCGGTGGTGTATTTGAAGGTATTTTACGTAAAGACAAAGTTCTCAGCGATGGCAGTACAAGAAATGCAGCTTATTACAGTATTTTGGATGATGAATGGGCCACTGCAAAATGTAAAATTGAAACTTTGATCAAAGAAAAGCAAAGTGTTGGCTAAAAAGCATACAATAAAAAACACCTGATATTTGAACCAGGTGTTTTTTATTTATTTAGTTGAAAGACTGTCTGTAACTCAACGGTGTTTTATCAGTTTTCTTTTTAAACAGCTTATTGAAGGACTGCGGATGTTCAAATCCAAGAGCATACGCTACTTCAGATACAGAAAAACCTGTGGTAGTAAGATATTCTTTCGCTTTCTCAATCAGTTTTTCATGAATATGCTGCTGGGCATTCAATCCCGTGAGATTCCGAAGCATGTCACTCAGATAATGAGGCGACAGATGGAGTGTAGAGGCCAGAAATTCTACTGTAGGAAGTCCTTTATTTAATGTTTCCTGCTGATTGAAATAGTTTTCCAGTACATCATCCATCTTGGTCAGCAAATCATTATTAACCGCCTTTCTGGTGATAAACTGTCTTTTATAAAAACGGTTGCTGTAATTGAGAAGAACATCAAGGTAAGACACAATAACGTCCTGGCTTACTTCATCAATAGCGGTATTCAGTTCATTTCCAATATTGTCAAGTAACCCTGTAATGGTTGTCTTTTCCTGATCAGACAAGTGCAGCGCTTCATTCGTATCATAAGAAAAGAAACCAAAGTTTCTGATATTCTTTGCCAAAGGATAACTTCTGATAAAATCAGGATGTACCAGCAAGGTGTATCCGCAATATTCAGCATTCTCATCAGTAGAAAGAACCTGTCCGGGTGCAGTGAACATCATTCCTCCCTCATTAAAATCATAATATCCCTGTCCATAGCCCATTTTTCCGTTGGTAGAAAATTTATAAGAGATTTTATAAAAATTCAGGATAAAACTTCGCTTCAGCATATCCTTTTTGATACTCATTTTCGTGTTATCCACAAGGCTTACCAAAGGATGAAGCGGTTTAGGGAGCTGCAGCATGCTGTGCAGTTCTGATATGGATGAAATTTTCAAAGGAGCATTATCTTTCTTTTCCATGATATAAAATTATAAATTATTTGGTGGAAAAGGCAGCATAAAGAAGATTTACTTTATACTACCTTTAAAAAAATCCGGATTAAAGGAACTGTTTTCCTAACTGGTCTCTGAATACTTCATCACCCAATTCTAGACGCTGAGCATACAAAGCTTTGGCATCTTCTCCGGCTACATATCTCAGATTTCTTTTGCCATCAGTAGCTGCTTCATATACTACTTCTGCAATTTGTTCAGGAGTAGAAGCCACTTCCATCATTCCTCCCATTTTGGAAAATAATGATCCTATCATTTCTTCGTAGGCAGGACTTGATGCAGAATCTAAAGAACGGCTTACAAAATCAGTCTTAATTCCTCCGGGAGAAACGGTTTTAATATCAATTCCAAACTGATTCAGCTCAAAAGCCATACTTTCGCTCCAGCCTTCCAACGCCCATTTTGTAGCATGGTAAATAGAATTTAATGGGAAAGCAATCAAACCACCAATGGAAGTAGTAGAAATAAACATTCCATTGTTTTTTTCTCTGAAATATGGGATGAAAGCCTGCGTTACACGGATAACTCCTAATAAATTGGTGTTTAGCTGTCTTGCAATCTGATCATCTTTTAACGCTTCCAATGGTCCCATAAGACCATACCCTGCATTATTAAAAACCACATCTACATCAGTGAGTTCCAGGGTTTGTTTTACGGTAGACTGTATTTGGTCAAAATTGGTTACATCAAGAGGAAGTACCGTTACGTTTTCCAAAGCGGCAAGATCAGCCGCTGCTTCAGGATTTCTCATCGTTGCGATTACTTTCCATCCTTTGTTTTGAAATAATTGGGCAGTTGCTTTTCCTAATCCTGTAGAAGCACCTGTTATAAAAATTGTTTTCATTTTTCTTGGTTTAAAATTACAGGACAAAGTTCAGCATTAGAAGAAACGCAGGAGTTGCCAAAATGGGGTAAGCTGTAGCCAAAACGGATTCTTCAATACATTTGTTTTTTGTAAGTTTGTCCCCATCTATTTTTATGGCAGAATATATTCTTGACAACATCAATATCAGTACACTTTCCGTATATGACCTGCTGAAACATACCTCAGACAGTGCATTTATCGGGATCAGGGATTTTCGTGAAATCTATCCCGTGGCTATTGAAAACAATACAGGAATATTTACAAAACAGTCTTCTTCATTCCAGGATTTTCCAGTGATTACCATCAGTAAAATAGGCAGCTCCTTGCTTTGTTCCTGTACCTGTGACCAAGAGAAAAACCAGCTTTGTGCTCATCAGGCAGAGATTATTCACTGCATTATTGAAGATAAAAATTATCGATTGTTTTTTGATGAAACGCTACGCAAAAAAATATTTCTCCCTAAAGCCAGAGGATATGGTCTGGAAAACGAGCCGGATCTGGATCAGTATTTTGAGCTTGAATACAAAGATGGCCAAATTGAAATATTGCCCAAAATCAAGGAAATGCTTCCTGTAGATGATGTAATGCTGACAAGAGATCTACTTCCTCAGCATCTTTCTAAACTGGATGAACTGGCAATACTGGAAACCGGGAAAAAGCAAATATTGGTTATCGGGAAACACCGTTATTACAATCATATGACCTTCTCTCTGATGGAGGCAGAAATAACGCAGACAGGAAAAATCAAAAATCCTGTCACTCCCATAGATTCCATGCAGCTGATATGGAAAGCAGAGAAACCGGCAGATATAAAATTTTATACTGCTATCACTTCTTTTCAGAATAATTATAATGAAGATTACAATCCGTCAGAACTGGAAGCTTTAAAGCTCATTGTACAGAATCCTCTGGAGCTTGAAGTCTATTATCATGACCGGGAAATCGCAGAAACCGTTTCCTCAAAGTCACTTTCTCTTATTGAATTAAATACTTTAGATGCGGAGATTCAATTATCTGTATTTAAGAAAGATCCATTTTTTGAAATAACCGGAGAATTGCTATTTAATGATATTGCTCTCCCATTTAAAAATGTTGTTCTCAGAAATGAATATTTCGTCTGTAACCGTAACGTTTTCAGCTTTGTATACGATCCGGACATGCTTAAAATCATCAGGTTCTTTAAGGCTAATAATGAAATTTTACTGGTTCATTCTTCGAAATATGAAGCTTTTATGCAGAATATCCTCTCCTCTATAGAAGAACGTATTCATATTAATTACAGCTACATACAGCCTGCAACAGAAGTACAACTTGAAGATAAAAATTATCAGACTGAAAAAGTCATTTATCTCCGTCAGCAGGAAAATTATATAGGAATTACTCCCGTTATGAAATACGGTGATGTAGAAGTTCCGGTCTATTCCAGAAAGCAGATTTTTGATACGGATCAGAATGGAAATCCGTTTAAAATAGAAAGAAATGAATCAGCTGAAGCCCGCTTTACTTCATTGGTGATGCAACAGCATCCTGATTTTGAAGAACAGATGGATGGCTATCAGTACTTTTATCTTCACAGAGATAAGTTCCTGGATAACAACTGGTTTCTTGAAGCATTTGAGACCTGGAGAAATGAAGGAATCATCATACTTGGCTTTAACGAATTAAAAAACAACAAATTAAACCCTCATCGCGCTAAAATCAATATTCAGATCACCAGCGGACTGGATTGGTTTAATGCTCAATTAAAAGTAGGATTCGGACCTAAAGAAGCTTCTTTAAAGCAACTTCACCGTGCCATTCGGAACAAGAGTAAATTCGTTCAGCTGGATGATGGCAGCATGGGAATTCTCCCTGAAGAATGGATGGAAAAAATATCCGCTTATTTTCGGGCAGGAGAAATTGATGAAGAACTTTTAAAAATTCCAAAAATTAATTTCACGGAGGTTACCTCACTGTTTGAAAAAGAAGTCCTGAGCCAGGAGATCCAGGAAGAACTTACCTCTTATACTACGAAGTTTTCAAAAGTAAAAGACATTCCGGTAACGGCTGTTCCTGCTGAACTGAATGCTGAACTGAGAGATTACCAGCATGACGGACTGAACTGGCTTAATTTCCTTGACAGCTTCAACTTCGGGGGATGTCTTGCAGATGATATGGGACTTGGGAAAACCATTCAGATCATTGCTTTTATCCTTTCACAGAGGGAAAAACGAGGCCACACCACCCATCTGATTGTGGTTCCTACTTCCCTGCTTTTCAACTGGCAGGAAGAGATAAGCAGATTTGCGCCTTCCATAAAAGTTCTGCTTCATTACGGTGCAGACCGACCGAAAACAACGGCTCATATGGCTGATTATGAAGTAGTCCTTACCACGTATGGGATGCTTCTTTCAGACATTAAATTTTTGAAAAATTTCAATTTCAATTATGCATTTCTGGATGAGTCACAGGTGATTAAAAATCCCAATTCTGAAAGATATAAAGCCGCAAGACTTCTTCAATCAAGAAACAGGATTGTACTGACCGGAACTCCTGTTGAAAACAGTACTTTTGATCTTTACAGCCAGCTTTCTTTTGCCTGCCCAGGATTGTTGGGAAGCAAACAGTATTTTAAAGATATTTATGCTATTCCTATTGATAAATTTGAGTACAGCAAGCGTGCCATAGAGCTTCAGCAAAAGATAAAGCCATTTATCCTCAGAAGAACAAAGAAACAGGTTGCCAAGGAACTTCCGGAGAAAACAGAAACAGTGATCTACTGTGAAATGAATACGGAACAGCGCAAGATCTACGATGCTTATGAAAAAGAACTTCGTGAGTTTATTGCCGCTAATGATGACGATGATCTGAATAAAAACAGCATGCACGTTCTTACAGGCCTTACAAGGCTCAGACAGATCTGCAATTCCCCTGTTCTGATGAAAGAGGGATATTCCGGTGAAAATGCCGTTAAAATCGAAATTCTGATGGAACAGATCCTTGGGAAGTCAAAAGATCATAAAATCCTTGTTTTCTCGCAATTTGTAGGAATGCTTGATTTGATAAAGGCAGAGCTGGAACGCCACAACATTCAGTTTGAGTATTTAACGGGTCAAACGAAAAACAGAGGGGAAAAAGTAGCTCATTTTCAGAACAATGAAGATATCCGTGTGTTTCTGATCAGCTTAAAGGCCGGAGGTGTAGGTCTCAATCTTACCCAGGCAGATTATATTTATCTTGTAGATCCATGGTGGAATCCCGCCGCTGAAAACCAGGCTATTGACCGCAGCTACCGTATAGGACAGACCAAAAATGTAATTGCTGTACGGATGATCTGCTCCAATACTGTGGAAGAAAAAATTCTTACGCTTCAGAAAAAGAAAAAACAGCTGGCCCAGAATCTGTTGACCACCGATGGAAAAAAGCTTCAGGGACTTTCTAAGCAGGATCTGATGGATTTGCTGGGAGCCGGATCGTAAAAGATATTGTTCCTATTTCCGAACATTATATTCTACAACTTCATCTCATACATTTTAGCATCCAGCTCTTTCCAATTGAAAATATGTTTAGATAATTCTGCCCAAAATTCTTTTGAATGGCTTTTTACTTTGGTATGAACAAGCTCATGAACTACCAAATATTCTATTAATGAAAATGGAAGTTTAACTGCATGAAAATTTATTATTATGGTATTCGACGGTGTACAGCTTCCCCATCGTTTTTCAAGCTTCATAAACTTGACATTTTTGTATTGTAACCCTATCGTTCTGGATTTCTTTCTTAAAATAGGTTCTATTTTTTCCTGTGCTTTTAATCTGTAGTAGTTTTCAACTGCCTGGCGTAAATTTTCTTGAGTATTCAAGTGATCCGGCAATGTAATCTTGAATTTAGATTCTGTAAAATCAATTCTAATCTGATGACTTTCATTTTCAATAATGATCTCAACATAATACTTTCTTCCCAGATATTGAATTCTGGAACCAGTAACAATTTCACCTTCATTAATGGAGCTTACCAAATCTAATTTATCTAAAATCCATTTGGCTTTTCTTAGTATTAATTTATCAGCTTGCTCAATTGAAATGGCTTTACCTTTGAGCGTAACACCAACGTCTTTTTCTACGCTAATATAATGCGATTGAAGACCATCTTTTTCCATGATTGAATACTCAATGGTTTTATTTCCATATTGTACACTATACATCTTTATTCTTCTTTAAAACATCAACCATTTCTTTTGCTTTAGCCTTAGCTTCTGACCGCTCCAACTTAGTACTCAAAAATCGTATTATCTTATTTTCAATATCTTTTTGAACCTGACCTTTACTCTCCCATGATACAATACTCAGCTCGCCGCTGATAAGATCAAACAATGTTTTGGTTGCATCGTCTGCAGTACCATCAAAAAGCGTTTTCATCGAGTTATAAACAGCCCGTTCCCGTTCTGTCACAAAACCTTTTTGCTCACCTTCTTTTTGCTCGTTGATAATTTCATCTTGAATTGTGGTGTAAGCCAGAAGTAATTGAGCTTCATCAATTCGCTGGGCTTCTTTTTGCTTCAACAGTTCATCTAGCCTTTGAGCCAATGGCTTGTAAAAATCAGGATTCTTATCTAATCCAACTTTAATAACGTGTTTCAAGTTATTTCGCATCTTTAATTCCTTGGTTGCCGGTGATGCGTTCATGATTTCCTCCTTAAATTTATTTTTGTCTATGATCGAAATTGGTTCAGATAATAAACTATGAACTCCGTTTGATTTTAGATGTTCGTCAATCATCATTTGGAGCATTTTACTTTCGTCCTTACTGATTTTCAATTCATCATCATCAGGAAACGTATTTTTAGCTCTTATTTTAATTTCATTAAATAACTTAAAGTCACTTTGATACTTCAAAGCTTTGGTATTTGGCAAGACAATATTGATTGATTTGTTAAAGTCTTTCAATAAAGATTTGAAATCGTCCCGTATATTGATGGGCTCAATATAACGTACTGCTAAATCAATATAGTCTTCTCTTTCGTATTTTCTATCAATTTTCAATGGTTTAAAGAAATCAACTAATTTGGTATGATTCATTTCTAACTTTGGAAATTCTTCATTGATATTCTTCAAAATATCATCAGGTCTTATGTCACCAGAAAAGATTTCTAACGCTTGAATTAAATATGCCGTGATTCCGTTATAATCTACAATAAAACCTGCATTTTTCCCCTTTCTGGAACGGTTTACTCTGGCAATGGCTTGAAGAAGGTTGTGTTCCTTCAAAGGTTTATCCAAATACAAACAGGATGCAATAGGAGCATCCCAACCTGTCAGCAACATATCTGAAACGATCATAATCGCTGTATTATCAAATTTTTTATTGCCAGATTTTTCGGTTTCTTCTTCGTTTCCAAAAGGGAGTTTAAAATCCTCCGTAGCATTTTTGATGTTTTCGGGCGGTACAACGTATATTGGTTTTTTATGAGCAGGATTATTCCTGTTCCATTCTAAGGTTTCATAGTAATCTTTAGCAATGGCATCCGTTTTTGGTGAACTCATACTGACTACTACTTTGGACTCAAAACTATGATAGCCTTCTTCTTTGAGTCTGTGTAAGGTTTGCTGGTATTTAATGGCTGATTCTCTTCCGCTACATACTAACATGGCTTTATGACCGTCTGGAAAAATTTTATCCCTGAAATGGTCAATTAAATGTCTGGAAATATCATCAATCCGTTCTGCTGATAATTGGTATTTTTTAAGAGCTTCTCGTTTTAGTTTATCCTTTTTTTCTTCAGATGCATCAGCAAATTTTGCCTCAAATTCTTCATCAATAGCTTCTTTTTTAACATCCAACTTGCAGATTCCTTCATCATACAATAACTCAACAGTAGCTCCATCAGCAACAGATTCTGTAATGGTATAAACATCAATATATTCTCCTCCATAGAATTCTCCTAAAGTCGATTTGTCTTCTTTAGAGATTGGAGTTCCTGTAAAGGCTATAAACTTAGCGTTGGGCAATACCGTTCTCATGAAGGAAGCTAAAAAACCATAGTGACTACGGTGGGCTTCATCTACTAAAATATAAAGATTTTCTTTTCTGGAAAGCTCTTCTAATTCTATTTCAACACGGTCAATTTCTATCCATTTCCCCTTTTGCAGCTCTTTGGTGATCTTGACAAGCGTTTTGTCTTTTATATGTTTTTCAATGATCAAATTACCCCGCTCTTCTAGCTCGGTTTGGTCGGTAGAGTCTGTTGCTTCTTTATCCGTTTCCTGAAATTTTTGTATTGTGGTTGTAATTATTCCTCCGTAATCATTACGCAGTAACTTATCTAAATGCACTACCGAGGAAGCTTGATTTACATTCTTGAATCCTACGTTTTGCAATGTCTTAGTGATTTGTAGATCCAAATCCTTTCTATCAGTCATTATCATCACCGTTGGATTATCAAAGCCATATTCCGGGGCCTGTAATTTTCGGGCAACATAAGCCATCGTTAAAGATTTACCAGAACCTTGCGTGTGCCAAACGACACCACCTTCTCCAGCTTGCAGGCGTTCTATTGTTTTATTAGTGGCTCTTATTTGTTGGTATCGTGGTAGTTTTTTTATGGTAATCCCATTCTCCAATTCAAATAAAACAAAATGACGGATAATCTCCAACACGCGTTCTTTCTTGAAAAGGGCGATGAGCAGTTTATCTTGTTCTGTTTTGGCAAGAGCCAAAATATCAGCATCCTCTTTATTGGTCTTAAAAACAGAATAAAACTGTTGCGGCGAATTGATCGCTCCATATCTCCCTCCAACTTTCCAAATCCCTGCACATATCTGGTTGAAATGAAACAGCTTCTCTGAGTTTTCCTGGTAATATTTTAAATCTCCGTAAGCAGAGTCCCAAGCAGTTGAAGATCTTGGAGATTTACATTCTATGATCCCAATAGGCAAACCATTGATGTAAATAACCAAATCCGGAATAGAGTGCCGAAACCTTCCGTGGTATTTCATTTGACTCACCACCAAAAAGTCATTGTTCTCTATATTTTCATAATCGATGAAATGTACTGCATGAAATCCTTCTACGCCATCAATAATTTGTTTGACGGTATAAGTTCCGCCTCTAATCAGTTCCCAGACCTTCTGGTTAATCTCCATTAATGAAGTTCCCGTAACCGTTGTAATGAGCGTATAGGCTTTATTAAGATTATTATCATTTATCCAGGGATTGATGCGTTTAATAGCGTCTAATAATCTTTTTTTTAGAATTACCTCGGTGATATCATTGCGTTCCTGATGCTGTTCTCCATCAAAATAATGGTAGCCCATTTCTTGCAACAATGCTATGGCTGGCAACTCGCTGTAAATATACTCCGGTCTGTTAATCATAAATCTTTTATTATTTACATTCTACAATTTTCCTGAAACTAAAAAAGGTCTAATGCTAAACTTTTACTCTAATTTTACCTGTTAACAACTGTTGCATCAAGCCTTGTTTGAGTTCTTGGTAGTGGGTTTTCTTTTCGGATAATATTTCTAGTTTATCATCTACAGAACCTAATATTCTTGAAATTTTAATTTGTTCGCTTATGCTACTTGGAAAAGGTATTCTAAACTTTCTAAGACTTCCTACTAATACATTTGGTTGACTTGTTGTTGCATTAAATCTTTTAATTTCATTTTTGCACATCGGGCTAATTAAATATTGCATCAAAAAATAAGAGTCTAAATTATCATTGGGAGTTATCTTAGCAATGTTCTGGTTAATGTGATATTTATCATTTTCTTCAATGACAATTGCATTTCCAATTGTTCCAACGCAAGGAAAAACCACATTGCCTTTGAATAATCTCGACCTAATAAGCTTTTGAGATAATTCTTCAGAAATCTTAATCACATTGTGAAGTAGTAGCTTGTTTTTTCCAATATTATAACCTCTCAAAGCAGTTATTTCACCATCAATCGATTCTTCCCAATACTCAGAATATTCATACCCTGCTAATCTTGTGGTTGAACTAATTTCATCAAGTTCGACCACCTCCCAACTCTCAGGAATCATCCCTAAAGTAGAATCCTTAAACTCAGTGTGCCCAATGCCTTTGGTTAACAAACGTTGCATTAAGCCTTTTTTGAGTTCTTGGGTTTGGATAATTTGTTGGTCTATGACCTCAATTTTTTCATCTACGGTGCTTAATATTTCGGCTATTTTTTGTTGTTCTTGGACGGAATTTGGTACATATAAACAGATTTGTTTTAATTCATTTAAACCAATTCTTGCTCTAGTTGTACCTGTGCTTTTGGACTCAGCTTCGTCTCTGAAATATTTTGAATTTAAGGATTGAAAAACAAACTCATTGTCAAATTTATGAGTATCGACTGAAAGACGAATTCCATCAGAACACATCAAATATCTTTCATCTGTCGAAGGAACTTTACAGCACCTTGCAACTGGTGCCATTTTAGCAAGAATTATTTCGCCCGGATATATATTACATGAAATAAGCTCGTCTGCTTTTTGTTCTGACGTATAAACTATACCCTTATCAATGAATTTTCCTTCTCCAATATTTTGAAGTTGTAAAATTTTAATACCAGATTCTGTGTAATGTTCTGATTTTAAATCAGACCCAAATGGACCTCCAGTAAATCCATATCGATCCTTTTTATTTCTTAATTCATATAAAGGAATCCTACTCCAAGTATCTGGAATATCCTTTTGAAATGAAATTTTATTAAATTTAATCATACTCCCAACTCTTTTAAAAATCCAGCCAATCTTTTATCAATTTCCTTTTCACGTTGTTCCAATTCATCCAGCTTGATATGTACCGCTTTAATATCCACTTCAATTTCTGCTTCTGAGGTGTCAATAAAGCGAGAAATGTTCAGATTATAATCATTTTCAGCTAATTCTGAAATAGTTATAATACGCATGTATTTTTCTACATCAGTTGCGCCATCGTATGCATTTACTATTTTAGTAATATGTTCTGGTAATAATTCGTTTTGGTTTTTACCTTCTTTATAATCACTGCTGGCATCAATAATGGTTATTTTTCCTTTTTGCGCTTCGGTTTTATTTTTATTAATAATCCAGATAGAAGCTGGTATTCCTGTGTTGTAGAACAATGCGCTTGGTAACCCTACAATTCCTTCTACCAAATCGGCTTCAAGTAATGCTTTACGAATAGTTCCTTCGGTTCCGCTTCTAAACAAAGTACCGTGTGGTAAAACAACACCCGCTTTTCCGTCTTGTTTTAAAACCGCTATCATGTGTTGTAAAAAAGCTAAATCAGCATAACCTCTTGGTGGTATTCCAAATTGGAAACGTCCGTATGGGTCTGTTACTACTTTGGCATAATTTGGGGTTACTTTTTTCTCTTTACCATTCTTATCCAATTTTACCTCAATCGAGTTTTCAGCCGGAGTCCACCACCCATCCATCGAGAACGGAGGATTCGCAATCACGCGGTCAAATAAATCCAACTCATTATTTTCATTCTTGTGCTGCGGGGTGATTAAGGTATCTCCTTTTCGAATATCAGTATCCATAAAATTATGAAGCAGCATATTCAATTTACCAATAGCCCATGTACCCAAATTTTTCTCTTGCCCATACAAAGATACGTTGATATTGTTCAATATTTTTCCATTGGGTTGTTCGGCAATATAACGGGCTGATTCAATCAACATACCCCCTGAGCCACAAGTAGGGTCGTAAATTTTTTGTTTGGGTTCCGGTTTTATAAGTTGTACAATCAATTGCACCACACCACGGGGTGTATAGAATTCCCCTCCCTTTTTACCTGCATCATCAGCAAACATTTTAATCAAATACTCATAAGCATCGCCTAATAAATCATTTGATTCCAGGTTAGAATTTCTAAGCGAATACTGATTAAAGTGCCTTAAAAGACGTTGTAATAATTCGTCAGATAACTTTTCTTTATCACCAAATTTGGTGGCAGTCATTACACCTTCCAGAGAAGTATTTTCACGCTCAATCCCTGCAAAAGCTTTATCTAAAGCAATACCAATATTCTCTGTTTCTTTTTTGATGGTTTCCCAACGAGATTCGATTGGTATTTGGAAATACGTTCCATCTTCTGCGTCCTCACGAGAAGCACCGTCACGAGTCATAATGTTTTCAACCTCTTCTTCAAATACATCATTGGAACGTTTTAAGAATAATAACCCAAAAATGTAATTTTTAAAATCTGAAGAGTCAATGCTTCCTCTCAATATATTTGCGGAATCCCAAAGCCAGCTTTCTAAAGTGCTTAAAGATAATTTATTATCAGTCATTACGGTATTTATCCTTTTATTTGAAGTGTAAATATAGCACAAAACAGAGGATCTTGGAAGGTTTTTATAAATTCTAAAGCAAAAATAAATCCATTATAAAAAAGTCATTTTAAAGAACTAAAGCCTTGAAAATTGACATCATAAACCAAAAACAGCATTAACCATATGACTTTAACAATATAATTTAAAACTATTTAGCGTTTCCACATTAATTTCAATCATAAACAACTTGTGATAACCATAGTTACCGCTTCCTTTTTTATGGAAAAAGTACTCAGCCTGGCATCTTGCGAAAACTGAATATTATTGCCGATCAGAGAGTCTGCAATAAAAAACTCTCTTACATACAGATATTCTAAAGTTCTTTAAAATAAAAAACCGACAGGTAAAGGACCTGTCGATAAAAAAACAAAAATTGATATGGATATGATTTAGATATGATGTGTCTATTTTTTAATGATCTTTTCTGTGACTGTTTTCTGATTTTTGGTCTGAATTTTAATCAAATAAGTTCCTGGAACAAAACTGTCCATAGAAACCGTCATAGAATTCCCTTCCAGCATCTTTTGTCCGGATATGTTATAAATTTCATATTTCTCCAATCCTTCTTTCATCTTGATTGTCACTGAACCTGATGTAGGATTCGGATATATTTTCACCTGGGCTGATGCCTCTTTGGAAACTTCAATGGTTGAAAGACTCTCAGGCTGAATATTTAAAGTATAATCCTCTGCCTGGCCGATAAACCAACCTGCAGGACAGGGAAGATTCTTCAAAGATCCCATCCATGAACTGGATTCATATGCTTTTACCAGTCTGAAACGGGTTTCTCCCAGCTGCGCTCCTGCCGGAATAGTAATATTGCCCGCTGTAACCCCAGATTCATGACCGGAAACCGGATTGGAATTATCCAGATAGCCCAGATTAAATTGCTCATCAGCATCAAACTGATTATTATGGTTAAAATCAATATAAGCATAGGCAGATACGGTAGTCTGTCCGTGTGTACCTCCTGTAACACTTATAGGATAGCTATTTCCACGGTTTACATTGAAAACGGTTGCTGTAAAGTTTTCAAGAACATCAGAATTCCCGTCAAGTGCACTGTTTCTAACAACTCCGGCAAATTCTACGGTACTGATCTCACTCACGGTCAAGCTTGTAATATTTTCAGTGCCACAGTAAGGAGCCGGGAAACTCGCTGTATTTCCTATGATATTAACCGTATAATCTTCCGTCTGCCCTGCTCTTAAACCGCTGTCACAAGCTGAACTGATAGAATTAGCAGCTGCAGGATTTGAATAGGCCTGAACATTGGTATTTTTAAGAACTCTCATTCTTGTACTTCCACTGGCTGCATTGGCAGGAATCATGATGGTATTGCTGATGGTAAAAGCATTGGCTGGATTAGCCGCTTCAAGCCTTCCGATATAAAAACTTTCTCCGGCATCATCAAAATTACCATTCTGATTAAAGTCTATAAAAACAACTACATCGCTTGGAAATGTACTGGACGGACCTTTCACGGATATCGGGTAAGAGCTTCCTGACTGCAAATCTGTGGAGATTGCCGTAAAGTTCTCATAAATTTGTGCATTTGAGGACTGAACGGGTGATGAATTATTAATCGTTCCGAAAGTCACATTGCTGATCATATTGCTGTCAGCTCCATACTGAAAGGTTGGCATACAATATTGCAGCTGCGCATTCATCAGCGAGGCAAGTACAATACCAGAAAGAGTAGTTATTTTTTTCATTTTCTTTGTTAAATTTCTTGGGACAAATTTATATTTATTTAGAATGAATAAAAATAACAACACAATGATATTTGTCAGTTTAATAAAAATAAAGCATTTATCTTTCGTCTGTATTCATTGAATATTCTGTATGATCAATGGATAATCAATCTGTTACCAACGGAAAAGATCCTTCTCAAATTTAACTTTAAGAAAGATCTTTTTATTAGAATAATTGAAATCTAAGGTAATTTATCCCTTTTAGCCTATATTTTCGATAAGAACTGCGGAAGCACCTCCTCCTCCATTACAGATAGCAGCAATTCCATACTTGCCTTTTTCCTGGCGTAAAACATTCACCAAAGTAGTCATAATTCGTGCTCCTGAAGCTCCGATCGGATGCCCCAATGCCACTGCTCCTCCATAAACATTTACTTTATTCACATCGTACCCAAGGATTTTCTGATTGGATAAAATAACAGAAGAGTACGCTTCATTAATCTCGAAAAAGTCGATATCAGACAGACTAAGACCGGTTTGTTTCAACAGTTTTTGAATAGCAATGGAAGGTGAAGTGGTAAACCATTCCGGTGCCTGAGCGGCATCTGCATAGGCTATTATTCTTGCCAGTGGTTTTAAATTATGCAGCTCTATAGCTTCAGAGGATGCTAATAATAAGGCTGCAGCCCCATCATTCAGATTGCTGGAATTGGCTGCTGTAAGTGTTCCGTCTGCTTCAAATGCTGGTTTCAACAGGGAAATTTTCTCTGGGATCAGTTTATCAATATCTTCGTCTTTATCAACAATTGTAGTTCCTTTTTTGCTTTCAATCGATATTGGGATCAATTCATTTGCGAACTTGCCATTTTTAGCCGCTTCCTGAGCTCTATGATAGGAAAACAACGCATACTCATCAAGCTCCTGTCTGGTGAGTTCATATTTTTTAACGCCCAGTTCGGCTGCACTTCCCATGTGAAAATCATTGTAAACATCCCATAATCCATCTTTGATCAATCCATCAGTAAGAATGGTATCTCCCAGCTTTGTTCCTTGTCGGATTTTGACATAATGCGGAACATTGCTCATGCTTTCCATTCCTCCTGTCATAACAATATGATCTAATCCAAGCTGAATCTGCTGAGCCCCAATCATTGCCGCTTTCATTCCGGATGCACAGACTTTATTGATGGTGGTGGCATCTTTATCAACAGGAATTTTAGCAAAAACAGAGGCCTGTCTTGCGGGTGACTGTCCCAGTCCGGCACTCAGTACGTTTCCCATATATACACTGTCTATGTATTCAGGAGCTAATCCAATGCCCTGATAAGCATTCTCAATGGCAAGAGCTCCCAATTGAGGCGCTGTAAATCCGGACAGACTTCCCATAAAACCTCCTACCGGAGTTCGTTTTGCTGCTACTATAAATACTTCTTTCATAGATTTTATTTTTTACAATATACCGATCAGTATATTTTTAATTAAAAAAAATCCTTTTTATGTTGACAAAGGAATCTCACAAAGATAATCAAAATATACCAATCGGTATATTAATAAGATAAAAAAAATCTTACTGCTCTGGTAAGATTCTATTGTTTATGCTCTGCTTAGCTGATCAAGTTTTTTTAGCAGTGTGGGCATTCTGTAATCGCCATGCATCTGTTCTACTTTTAATTGAACTTCATCTACATCTATTCCTTTCGCTGTTACAAAAAGTGGCGTTTTACTTTCTCCACGGAAAACACTTCTTCGCTGGGAATCCGGTGTTGTAAATTCATTTTTTGCAATCCCAACAATAGGATATTTTTCTTCCAATTCATCGTAAAGGTGTCCACCAAGACCAATTTTCCCGTGATTATCCAAAGTGACATATCCATCGACAATGATAATATCTTCCGGTTTTAATGTTATTTTCTTCAGAAGACTTACAATGCAGGGCAATTCTCTTTTGTAAAAGGCTCCGCTTTCATATTCTGAACTCACAGGAATCTGTTCTATAAAGACTTCCACTTCTTTTTCCGAAGTCCAGTCTTCAAATGCAATACACACGGTATTGGCATAATCCTCATAATAGTAGGTATCGAATGCGTAAATCATATTTCTCTCTTAAAAAAACTCACCGAAATGCCACAATATCCCAGACGGATCGTGTACAAAACACTCCTTTCCCCAGTCCATGACTCTTACCGGAGTCAATTTTACATGTTGATATTTGTCTGTAAGGCCTAAAGACAGCAGTTCGTTCCAGAATTCATTGGTATTGGCAACTTCCATAAAAATCATGGTATTGTCTACCCAATCTTTTGCGTAATAATCCTGAAGATAAAAGCCAATTTCTTCACGTATAAAAAGTGATAATTTGGGCTCCAGAACAACTTCTTCAAAACCCAGATCTTTATAAAAATTTCTGCTGATTTCAAAGTTTTGTGCTCCGATAAAAGGTCTGATGGATTTCAGTTTTGGGGTCATAGTTTTTCTATTTTTCAAGGGGTTTCCGGTTTTTTCAAGCGGGATGGTAATTATTTACCCTTGTCAAGGTTTTAAACCTTGACAAGGGTAAGAACCAATCCGAATTAAAACTGGTGTTTATTTTTTGTCAACCACAATTCTTTCTTCCCTGTTGGCGATATCCCAGGCCGTTGTAAAAATAAGCTGGGTTCTTTTCTCCAACAACGGATAATCAATCTTTTCCGGATCATCCCCTGGTTTGTGATAATCTTCATGAATACCATCAAAGAAGAATGCTACAGGAATATTATGCTTGGCAAAATTATAGTGGTCTGAACGGTAATACAATTGTTCAGGATCATTCAAATCATCGTATTTGTAATTCAATTCCAGATTGTTGGTTCTTTTGTTTGCCGCTTCGTTGATTACTTTGAGCTGAGAACTCAACATTTCAGAACCAATCACATAGACATATTGTTTTCCTCTGTTGGCAGGATCATCACGTCCGATCATATCAATATTAAGGTCAACAACTGTATTGGCTAATGGGAAAACAGGGTTTTCGGAATAATATTCTGAACCAAACAGCCCATGTTCCTCTCCTGTAACATGCAGAAACAGAATGGATCTTTTAGGACCCTTTCCTGCTTTTTTAGCCTGCTGGAATGCTTTGGCAATTTCCATTACAGCTACAGTTCCACTTCCGTCATCGTCTGCTCCGTTGTACACTACTCCATTTTTTGTTCCTACATGATCATAATGTGCAGAAACCACCACAATCTCTTCCGGTTTTTCGCTTCCTTCAATGAAAGCCAGAATATTTTCAGAATCCGGAAGGTTGCCGCCTCCTCTTTTCTTCATGAATTCGGAAGGTACTTTCTGATAGTATGAATTTAATGTTTTAGGCCCTGAAATACCCAGATTTTTATAATAATTAACAATATACTCACCCGCTTTTTTCTGTCCTTTGCTTCCGGTGTCACGCCCTTCCATATCGTCTGCAGCAATGACGTACAGGTTTTTCTTTAAATCCTCTGCATTAATCTCTTTATAGGCATTGTTAAATGCTTTGTTATGTTTTGTTGAAACAGGATGTGAAGCATTCCCGTCAGATATTTTTGCCGTTCCACAACTGGTTACTAGAGCCATTGCCAATAACGGAATAAGTATTTTTCTCATAGAAGATAAATTTCTTAAAAATAACAATTTTTATTGAATCCCGGCATGCAGAGTGAATATGACAAAATAATATGCAATCCATTACAAATTGAACGGCACGTTATTTTTAAATATAATCCGGTATTAAAATTTTATTATATTTGATAAAAATACAAAATAAGTGAAAGAAATTTACGGATTTACTCATTATTCCTTTTTTACGGAAATGTCCGAGCTGGCAACCAGGCACGGAAGCTTTGATCTTTCTTTGGGACTTCCCGATTTTGATATTGATGAACGCCTGAAAGTATTTTTAAAAGAAGCTGCAGAAAAGAACACTCATCATTACGAACCTCTTGCAGGGAACCCTCTTCTGATAGAAAGCATTATTCGTTTCAATGCAAAAAGAACCCATACAATCTCTCTTACAGGCAAAGAAATCACCATTATCCCATGTGCAACCTTTGGTTTATATACTTCGCTTAAATCAATTCTGAATCAAGGTGATGAAGTCATCATTATTCAACCTTCATACTACACTTATGGACCAGCTGTAGTCATGAATGGAGGAATTCCTGTTTATTATGATCTTGATGGTGATTTTACCATCGATTGGAATCTGTTTAAAGACTGTATTACTGAAAAGACAAGAGCAGTCATTGTCAACTCTCCCCAGAATCCCACCGGAAAAGTATGGAAAAAAGAAGACTGGAATCAGCTCTATGAACTGATTAAAGACCGTGATATTTATTTGATTTCAGAAGAAATATATGATACTTATTGTTATGATAAAACTGAACATTACAGTTCTTTCATCCATCCTGGACTAAAAGAAAAAACTTTCTGCATTTTTTCTTTTGGTAAAATGTTTCATACTTCGGGATGGAAAGTGAGTTATATGCTTGCTTCAGAAGCTTTAACAGCAAGATTCCAGTGTCATCAGCAATATATTTCTTACAGTGCAAATGCTCCTGCACAATATGCTATTGCAAAATACCTCGATGTATTTGATCCGGATATCAGCAAAAAAATCATGCAGGCGAAAAGAGATATTTTTAATGAAATGATTAAAGAAACACCACTTCAGATTGAAAAACAAGCGGAAGGAAGTGTTTTTCAGGTGGTTAATTTCAGGACTATTTCTAAAAGCATGACAGATGTGGAATTTTCCAAGTGGCTAACGATTGAGAAGAAGGTTTCCTGTCTTCCACTTTCTGCGTTCTATAATTCAAGACAAAATTCTGATTATATCAGGTTTAGTTTTGCCAAAAAAGATGAATTGATTATTCAGGCGTTGGAGCATTTGAAAAGGAATCTTTGATGTTTCTGCAGTTGTTTTTCCCACAGATCGTACAGGTTTTCACAGATGATTCTGAATATTTTATTTGTGCAAGTTTTGTTTTTAAGGGTAATCAATAAAAAAAGCACCGCCATAGCGATGCTTTTCTTCTATTTTTTCAGTGAATTTAAAGAGCCAGTACTCTTACATCAATTCTTCTGTTTTTTGCTTTGCATTCATCAGTATCATTAGCTTCGCATACCGGATGTTGAGATCCATAGCCTTCTGCTTCTATTCTGTCTGCAGAAATACCTAGCTCAAGCAGTTTAAGTTTGGCAGTCTGTGCTCTCAGATTGGATAACTTAAGGTTACTATCTTCATTACCGCTGTTATCTGTATATCCACCTAGTTTTATTTTTAAATTCGGATAAGCATTTAAGATTTCTGACAAAGTATTCAATTGAAGTACTGATTCTGCTTTCAGATCACTTGAACCTGTTTCAAAATAAAGGTTTTCAATAGTATACCACTTATTTGGATCTAATGCAGATTTATCTTTTTGTTTCACCACATTATAAAGTTGGTAAAGCTGGCTTCCGTCACCAATGGCAATTGTTTTTCCTCCGTCCAGTTTTATTTTCTGAATATTTCCTGTTTCATATACAAAATCTCCATTTTCATTAAGGTGCCCTTTGATTTCTCCCGGAATAACCGTAATTATTTTAGAATCTCCATTTACAGTGGGTGCACTACTTGAAATTCCTGTAAGACTTTCAATTTTTGCTTTTCTGTTGGCTTCAATTTTATCTTTATGTAAAACAGCTAAAGTAGGCGCAATCACTAAAGAAACGATTGACATTAATTTGATCAGGATATTCATCGAAGGTCCTGATGTATCTTTAAACGGATCTCCCACTGTATCACCTGTTACAGATGCTTTGTGCGGTTCTGAACCTTTATAATAGGTCTGTCCATTGATATCAACTCCTTTTTCAAATGATTTTTTTGCATTGTCCCATGCTCCTCCAGCATTGTTCTGAAACATTCCCATTAAAACACCACATACTGTAGCTCCAGCTAAAAATCCTCCTAATACTTCAGGTCCGAAAATAAATCCGATTAATAAAGGAGAGACGATGGCAATCGCACCAGGCAGCATCATTTTTCTGATAGATGCATCTGTAGAAATGGCAACACATTTTTCATATTCCGGCTGTGCTTTTCCTTCCAGGATTCCAGGAATTTCACGGAACTGTCTTCTTACTTCTTCTACCATTGCCATGGCAGCCTGTCCTACTGCGGTAATCGCCAATGAGGAGAAGATAAACGGAATCATTCCTCCTACAAAAAGTCCGGCAAGAACATCTGCTCTGTAAATATCAATACCGTCAATACCTGCAATACCTACAAAAGCAGCAAATAAAGCCAATGCTGTCAAAGCAGCCGAAGCAATGGCAAATCCTTTCCCTGTAGCAGCGGTTGTATTTCCTACGGCATCCAGAATATCTGTTTTCTCTCTTACTTCCTTAGGCAGTTCACTCATCTCAGCGATACCTCCTGCATTATCAGCGATAGGTCCGAAAGCATCAATAGCAAGCTGCATGGCTGTAGTAGCCATCATTCCAGCTGCGGCAATAGCCACTCCATAAAGCCCGGCACACAGATAAGAACCATAGATTCCTCCTGCCAATACAATAATAGGAAGTAAAGTAGATTCCATTCCCACAGAAAGCCCACCGATAATATTGGTTGCGTGTCCTGTAGAAGACTGTCTCACAATACTGGAAACAGGTCTTTTCCCCATGGCAGTGTAATATTCTGTAATAATACTCATTAAAGTTCCTACTACCAGACCTACCATAATAGCTCCGAATACGCCCATCTTAGTAAACTCATGGCCTCTGAGAACCATTTTTTCAGGAAGAATATAGGTTACAAGGAAATAAGAAGCAATAGCGGTAATTACAATACTTCCCCAGTTTCCAAGGTTTAATGCGTTCTGTACACTGGAAGTAGACGAACCTTCATTATCATTAATTTTCACAAATAAAGTTCCGATCATTGAAAATATAATTCCTGTTCCTGCAATCAGCATCGGCAAAAGAATCGGGGCAAAACCTCCGAAAGCATCATCAGAAACAGTTTCTCTACCTAATACCATCGTGGCAAGAACTGTCGCCACATACGATCCGAAAAGGTCAGCTCCCATTCCGGCAACATCTCCTACGTTATCTCCTACATTATCTGCAATTGTTGCTGGATTTCGGGGATCATCTTCAGGAATTCCGGCTTCTACTTTTCCTACAAGGTCAGCACCTACGTCTGCCGCTTTTGTATAAATACCACCTCCTACTCTTGCAAAAAGCGCAATGGATTCAGCCCCCAGAGAAAATCCGGTAAGAATTTCGATGGTCTTTTCCATTTCATGAGAGTCTACTGTAGCTTCAGGGGCAAAAATCTGTTTAATAATAAGAAATAAAGCTCCTAAACCTAAGACCGCAAGCCCGGCAACTCCCATTCCCATCACAGAACCTCCTGTAAAAGATACTTTAAGGGCTTTTGACAGTGAAGTTCTTGCAGCTTCTGCCGTTCTCACATTCGCTTTGGTAGCGATTTTCATTCCGATAAACCCTGCTGATGCAGAGAATATAGCTCCAACAGCAAAAGCAAGTCCGATACTCCAGTGTGAGTTGGCATTACTTGAGCCCATTACTGCCAATAGAATGGCTACAACAACAACAAAGTACGTTAAGATTTTGTATTCAGCCTTTAGAAAAGCCATTGCACCGTCTGCAATATGGCCGCTGATTGTTTTCATTTTTTCATTTCCTGCATTCTGTTTGTTTACCCAGTTGCTCTGAAGAAATGTATAAAGCAAAGCTATGACACCAAAAATTGGCACTAACACAAATAGATCCATAGTTTATTATTTTATATTAAAAAATTGAGATTAGTCTTATAAATATAATGAAATTATAAACACGCAATAAAATTCACTAATAATTATCTATTATTTCGTAAATTTGTTTATCACCATGATTTGAATTAATTATTTATGAAAAGGATATTGTACACTATTTTTTTATCTGCAAGCATAAGCAGCTGTCAAAATAAGATTCCACAAGAAAAAGCTGAAATACTTTATTTCGGAGGTTCTATTATAACAATGGAAGATTCTTCTCCACAAATTGAAGCTGTAGCAGTAAAAGACGGGAAAATACTTTTTGCCGGAACAAAATCAGATGCAGAACGTTTCTCTGAACCTTCTACTAAAATGATTAACCTTAATGGAAAAGCTCTACTTCCTGGCTTTATAGATGTTCATGGACATCTTACTTCAAGAGCCGGGATGATGGATGTTGTAGATTTATCTCCTGAACCTTATGGTACAGTAAATTCAATTAAAGATTTACAGACTAGAATTAAAAACTATATTAAAGACAAAAAAATCACAGATAATATACCCGTTATCGGAAATGGTTATGATGATGCGATCATTACGGAGCACCGTCATCCTACAAAAACAGAACTGGACGCCATCAGCAAGACTAATCCTATCATTGTTATTCATGCTTCAGGCCATGCCAGCGTAGCTAACAGTGCCATGCTAAAGCTTCTGGGAATAACGGAATCATCAAAAGATCCTGAAGGAGGTCACCTTGGCAGGGACAAAAAAACAGGAAAACTGAACGGAAAATTAGAAGAAAATGCAAGTTTCAATGCGTTATTGGCCATCACAGAAAAAATGGGTAAAGGCAAAAACACCCAAGCTCATGCAATGGAAAATCTGATGAAAGCCCAGGATGAATGGCTCAGCTATGGACAGACTACTATTTGTGACGGGAGAACCATGGGAGAAAGTGTTGCTCTGTTAGAAAAAGCAGCATCTCAGCATCTTCTTAAAGCTGATGTTGTTTACTTTCCTGATTATGAATATTTCAAAAAAGATTTCAACAACTTCAAACCAAAGTATATGAAGTATGAAAATCATCTGAAATTAGCTGGATTCAAATTTTCTGATGATGGTTCCCCACAAGGTAAAACAGCCTGGCTTACCCAGCCTTATTTAGTTCCACCTGAAGGTCAGTCTAAAGACTATAAAGGGTTCCCTATTTTTACGGATGAAACCTTATATAACGACCTGAAGGTCCTTTTTCAAAATAATATCACTGCCCAGCTTCATGTAAATGGAGATGCAGCAATTGATCAAGCTATCCGTGTTATTCAAAGGTTAAAAGATGAAAACATTTACAAGCCGGAATTGCGGGCAACATTAATTCACGTACAGAACAGCAGACCTGATCATATTCAAAAAATAAAAGAATTAGGAGTAATCCCTTCTTATTTTTCTACTCATGCTTATTTATGGGGAGATTGGCATTATTCGAGTGTTTTCGGTCCTGAAAGAGCTTCTTTTATCAGTCCGGCAAATTCAGCATTAAAGGCAGGAATTACTTTTACTATTCATCATGATGCTCCGGTTACACCACCCGATCTGATTACGGCAGTGTACGCAGCAGTGAATAGAAAGACCCGATCTGGAATGATTTTAGGTCCTAATGAAAGAATCTCCACCCTTGAAGCTTTAAAAGCAATTACCATTAACGGAGCTTATCAATTACAGGAAGAAAACAGAAAAGGGTCTATTAAAGCTGGTAAAATAGCTGATTTTGTTATTCTTGACCAGAATCCTTTAACAGTAGCTCCTGAAAACCTCAGAAACATTAAGGTTCTGGAAACGATAAAAGAAGGAAATTCTGTCTACAAAAGAAAGTAGATCTTTGTACAATGATTTAATGAAAAGAGCAGATACTAAAGAGACTGTCCAAAAAGTTTGGGCAGTCTCCTGTTATTATAAAGAAATAGAATTTAGAAGATTTTGAGGGTCATGTAAATGTCTTGAATGAACCTTAGATCCGACACTTTATATAAAAAACCATTCTTGTTCGATAAAATTTAAATAGAATTAACAGGTCGCTCCTCCGGAGCTCTAATTTTAAAACAAATACGTTCTATTAACAGTCAGCTCCCATTGGAGCT
>NZ_JAMZGF010000047.1 GCF_024158915.1 Chryseobacterium sp. S0630
AAAAAAATCATCCTAAAAAAATAATATGGGTAGTTTATAAACAAAAACCGCCTCAAGGAAAATGAGACGGCTTCTTTCTATTTTTACATTCTGTTTACGGTTCCGATTCCCAGCAGTTCTAACGACTTTTTGATCGTTTTTGCTGTGATATCCGAGATATTCAAACGGAATTGTTTTACATTTTCATCTTCCTGATTCAGAATAGGATTATTCTGATAGAAAGAGTTGTATGCTTTCACAAGATCATAAACATAGTTGGCAACCAAAGCCGGACTTAAGGTTTCCGCTGATTTAGCCACTACAGTTTTAAAGTTGGTCAGTTGCATAATCAATTCTTTTTCAGATTGATTCAATTCAATATCAGCAGTTTCGGACTGTAAAGCACCTGCTTTAGACAATAACGACTGAATACGTGCATAGGTATATTGAATAAACGGACCTGTATTTCCGTTAAAATCAATACTTTCTGCAGGGTTGAAAAGCATTTTTTTCTTAGGATCAACTTTAAGCATGAAATATTTCAATGCACCTAATCCTACCGTTTCATAAGATGCTTCTTTATCTTCTTCTGAAAGGCTTTCCAGTTTTCCTAATTCCTGAGCTTTAGATTTTGCTGTTTCATACATTTCCTGCATCAGGTCGTCTGCATCTACTACTGTTCCTTCACGGGATTTCATTTTACCTTCAGGAAGTTCTACCATTCCGTAAGAAAGGTGGAACAACTGATCAGCCCATTCGTATCCTAATTTTTTCAGGATTTTAAATAAAACCTGGAAGTGATAATCCTGTTCGTTTCCTACGGTATAGATCAGTTTCTGAATATTATTCTGCTTAAAACGCTCCACTGCCGTTCCAAGATCCTGAGTCATGTAGACTGAGGTACCGTCTGAACGTAACAACAGTTTCTGATCAAGCCCTTCATCTGTAAGGTCGCACCAAACAGAACCATCTTCTTTCTGATACAGAACACCTTTGTCCAAACCAGCCTGGATAAGATCTTTTCCTAAAATATACGTATTGCTTTCATATTGAACCTGGTCAAAATCTACTCCCAGTCTTTTATACGTTTCGTTGAAACCTTTATAAACCCATGAGTTCATTTCTTCCCAAAGCGCTCTTACTGTTTTGTCTCCATTTTCCCAATCCAAAAGCATTTTCTGAGCTTCTTTCATTACCGGAGCATCTTTTTTAGCCTGCTCCTCTCCTACACCCTGCTCTACAAGTTCTGCAATTTCTTTTTTATAGTTTTTGTCAAATTCTACATAGTAGTTTCCAACAAATTTGTCTCCTTTGGTATTGGTCGTTTCAGGAGTTGCTCCGTTTCCGAATTTCTCCCAAGCCAGCATAGATTTACAGATATGAATTCCTCTGTCGTTGATGATCTGAGTTTTGATTACATCATATCCGGCTTCTTTTAAAATCTGGGCAACTGAGAATCCTAATAAATTATTTCTGATATGTCCCAAGTGCAATGGCTTATTAGTATTCGGTGAAGAATATTCTACCATTACTGTAGCATTTTTCTTTTCTACAACAGAGAAGTTTTCGCTTACAGATCTAAAGTTATCCACAAACAATTGGTTTTTCACCTTCACATTAAGGAAACCTTTTACTACGTTAAAGCTTTCAAAAAGCTCTGTCTGCTCTGTTAAAGCTTCTCCTAATTCAACCCCGATGCTCTCAGGATTTTTCTTCAATTGTTTTACCAACGGAAAAGTAACAATGGTAAAATCGCCCTCAAATTCCGTTTTATTTTCCTGAACTTCCAGTTTGATGTCTTTTAACTGATATACATTTAAAATGACCTCCGAAAGTTTCTGTTCTATGATATCTTTAATATTCATGTTTCTAAATTCTCTTTTTAATGCTTATCGCTGAAACATTTTTACAGTCTGTTTCAATTCAAAATCTGAGTTACAAATATACGGAAATAAAAAAACCGCCCGAAGGCGGTTTCTTAAAGTATTTTTATTCTTTTAAATAAACTAATACAGCATCATCATTACCTGGGATTCCATCTACATTTTTAGAACCATCAACAATTTTCAGTTCAGTATCAGAGAAATCTTCGACAGTTTTCTGTGATGTTTTACTCACTCCTGCTTCCGTATAAGTAAGCGTTAGTTTACCATACATCCTATCATAAGCCCATTTCCCTAAATAGGATTCAGGTTTTATACACTCCCCGGCTCCAGCACCTGCTTCATATCTTTCATATACACCCGAAAAGTCAGTATTAATAAGTATCTGTCCTTTTTTTTCACAAGTGGATACAGGATAGCTTTTCCCTTTAAACTCATATCGGGAAGGTTTCCATGTACCATTAACACTCACCTCTTCTGTTTTAGAATTACTCCTGTCATCGCCACTGCTGCAAGAAACAATTCCCATTATGGCAATAAGCCCAATCAAAAACTTCATATTGTATTGTATAATTTTTTAAATAAGATATTCCTGCATTGCTACAGGAATACCATTATTATTGATTTCAAAGGATCATTACATTAGTTTACGTCCCAGAAAACTTTAGTTGATACTTTATCTCCTCCAATTTTTGAAGCAGCTTTCTCAACATTAGCTTTGTTAAGCAAATATTCCTGATCAGAATACTTCATTCTTACCGGCACAGATTCTACTGTAGAATCTTCAGGATTTTCAAACACAGGGTAATTTAATCTTCTTGCAAAATTCCATGCCTGGAATCCTTTATTAAACATGGCAACCCAAGCCTGGAAACCTATAGATTTTCTCCAGTTTGAAGCATCATATGGATTTGCTGCAATGAATGTAGCTGCAGATGCAGGGGCAATACCATATTCTGTCATAGAAGCAGTGATAGCTTCTCCATATAGACCCGCTCCTGTTCCACCAACACTAAAACCGCGTGCTGCTGCTTCAGCTCTTAAGAATGAGATTTCTGAGTAATCCAGCAAATATCCTTGAGCGTTCTCTGTGAAAAGCATATAATCATTATCGTCTCCCATATCAGGAACTCCGTTAATATCTATTTTTGGAGAGGTCATATGTGAGTAATTCACAAATGAATTTCCTTTTCCATAAACTCCTCCTTTATATGCACCTGTATTAGGCTTGTACTTTCCAGTAATTTTGTCGAATACTCTATCTGCTTTTACAAACCATCTTGCTCTTCTAGGATCCGAAGTAGAATTCATATAGTTTATCAACACTTCTGAAGGAACAAGATCATTTCTACCAGACTGTACATCTTCCTGATATACAGGATTAGCAAATAATCCTGATGGAAAAGCCGCTAAACCAAAATTATCATCTTTACTTTCGAATAAACCAGCTGCATAAGCTGCCTCAGCAGTATTTTTTGCAAATGCCGGATCAGCATCGGAAAGAGTTACTGCTAATTTGAATTTTAAAGAGTTACCCATTTTTTTCCACTTAGACATATTTCCTTTATAGAATAAGTCATCAGCATATCCGGACTCTGCGGTACTAATCATTGCAACAGCGGCATCAATTCTTTTTATCAGATCCAGATAAATTGTTTTTGCATCATCATAAGGAATTTCAGAAGCTCCCGGACTCCCTGGAACAGCTTTTAAAGTTCCAAAATAAGGGACATCCCCATATGTATCAACAAGATTTGCCCATGTGTATACACTGATCAATTCAATAATAGCTATATTATTTTTTTTCTTCACGGCACTTCCACCCTCATTTTGAAGAAATTGTTTAGCATCTCTAAGAGCAGACAGAACCCCCGCAGAATGCACTGTAGCAGATCTTGAAGCCATCATTACATTATAATGGCTTCTTGGGATAGGTCTTGTTACCATATCATAGTTTGATTCATCAACATAGGTAGTTTGTGCCCATTGCTGAGTAAAGAATCTTGAGATATTATTATTAACGTTAGGGGTTAGCATCTGCGATATTAACGCCTGTTCTGCACTTGCCACCAATAACCCTGAAGGAACAATTGATGGGTGTTTTGGGTCTTCATTCAAAGATGTGATATCACGTTCACAAGAAGTGGTAGCCACAGTTAAAGAAATTAGACTTAATATTAAAATTATCTTTTTCATGTTTTGTTTAGAATTTTAATGTTACATTGATACCTATGTCACGTGTTGTAGGAAGTACCCCAATAGAGTTTCCTTTTGAAGCTAACCCGTTTCCAGTTCCTGCTTCAGGATCTGCATAAGGTAAGTTTTTGTGAATGATCCAAAGGTTTCTTCCAACTAAAGAAATTTTTGCTTCCTGTATAGAAGTATTGGCAAGAATTGATTTTGGAAGGCTGTAACCAATACTAGCTTCTCTTAACTTAACATAAGAAGCATCATATACAAATCTGCTGTTTGGCATTCTTCTGTATCCATCCACGTTACCAAAACTACCAGGAGCACTTGTAGGAGTTGTATTTACTTGTCCGTTAGGATTTACACCTGGATTAATAACCCCAGCTGTTCTATAATCTCCTACAGCAGTCTCTTCATACAAACCTGTAGCAAGACCATAATACATATCTGTAGAGAATACATCCCCACCATGTTTGATATCAATTAAGAAACTCACAGAAATTCCTTTATAAGTAAAGCTATTCCTGATACCTCCAATCCAATCTGGGGTAATATTTCCGATTACCTGATTTGGATTTCTTAAATATCTCCCGTTAGTAGGGGACACAACACGCTCTCCATTGGCATCGTAAACATAATCTGAACCAACCAAAGCTCCAAATGCTTCACCAACTCTTGCATTTAATGAAACACCTCCCTGATATTGTGCCAATAAATAGTTTTGGGAATCACCATATAGAGAAATTACTTCATTTTCGTTTTTAGACCAATTTACATCAATATCCCAACTAAAGTTAGAATTTTTAATCGGCGTACCATTTAACTGAACTTCAATACCTTTATTATTAATCTGTCCTGCATTTACTAGGAATGTTCTATACCCAGTCGCTGAGGAAACCGGAAGATTGATAATTTGATCAAGAGTACGCGTTTTATAAACAGCTATATCAAATCCTATTCTGTTTTTTAAGAATTGAGCTTCCATACCAAATTCCACTTCTTTTGATCTCTGTGGTTTAAGATCTGGATTTGCTAAGAAATATGATTGATTAACCAATCCCGTACCTCCAAATCCTCCTCTTACTCTATAGGTATTATTTAGTTGATAATTCACAGTTGAGGAACCTACTTCTGCATAATTGGCTCTTACTTTCCAGAAGCTTAACCAGTTTTGCTTCCATAATTCTGAAAGAATTAAAGATCCTGTTGCTGAATAGTAATCATAGGTATTATTAGCTTTTGGAAGGTTTGAACTTCTGTCTACTCTATACGTTCCGTCTACAAATAATAAATTTTTATATCCGAAAGAAGCCGTAGCATATAAACTGGATGTAAGCCATTTTGCGTAGTTTTCATCCGGCGGGATGATTGGATTTGCAGAGTTAGAAATTGCATACAATCCCGGAGTTGCAAGACCACCTTCTGTACTTGCATACACTGCATCACTTAGGTTTCTTCTTACATTCCCTCCTACGATACCACTAACATTTAAGTCTTCCAGGATATCGAATTTGTAATTAGCAAATAAATCAAAGTTGGTTTCTGAAGTTCTTACATCCTGACGGGAATATCCTGAAGTTACATTATTTCCTGAAGCTCCAAAAGACTGAGGTAATGAGCCGTTAGTCAATCTTTCTTCAATTAGCATTTGCATATTGTCATAAGATAACTTCCCTGTAATTCCAAAGTTTCTAGAAACATCATACTTTAACTGTGCATAGCTGAATGTTCTTGTTCTGGAGTCAGTTTGATAGTTATTATATCTCTGGAAATATGGGTTATTCCAATAAATAGGTGTTCCATCTGAGCCAGAATTTCTATTCCATGTATTGTTGCTGTTATTCGATCTGGCATAGGCATCTCTTAATTCATAGATGTCTACGTTCGTCTGCCACCACTGTCTGAATCCAGTTACAATATTATCAGAATATCCAGTTTCGTTTCGTCCTTTTGTATCCTGAATGGTTAAAGTTGAAAATACAGTAGCATGTAGTTTATCTGTAAAATCATAGCTAAACTTTGCAGTTAAATTATTTTTTCTCAAATCTGAATTTGGCAATAAACCATTAGAAAGCATATTTGAGTATGACAATGATATGTTCGATGATTTATTTCCTTTCTCCAATGAAATGGAGTTAACATACGTTACCGGAGTTTCAAAGAATTTAATAGGCCCATTTTTAGCTGCTACCCAAGGTGTTGCCATCCCATAATAAGGGGAAGTTGGATCGTAAGAATACCATTGACGAACTAATAAGTTAGGGTTAAACTCAGCTCCATAAGAAGCATCTTCGGTAAATGGCACCTGAAGTTCTCCAGTGTTCGGATCATGGTTAAAATATTCATTCCCATTATTTCCGTACACAGCTCCATAACCAGCTCCATATCTTGATTGATATTTAGGGAAAGTAGATTTATCAATAAAACCTACATTGATGTTTGAGTTCAATGTTACTCCCCAACTTCCGTCTTGTTTTCCACGTCCGTTTTTAGTAACAATCAAAATTACACCATCACTTCCTCTTTCTCCGTATAAAGCAGAAGCAGCTGCTCCTTTTAAAACATTTATACTTTCAATATCATTCTGATTGATATCCGATAAGAAATTTCCATAATCAAAAGCAGTTCCTTTGACACTTCCATTATTTACTGGAGATCCATCAACTACAATAAGCGGAGATCCTCCTGACAGAGATTTATACCCTCTGATCAATAAGTTTGATGATCCGCCAAAGTTGTTGTTTGTGTTAACCTGAAGACCTGCAACTTTACCAGAAAGTAAACCTGCAACGTTCCCTGTATTGGTAGTTCCACCTGTTAATGCCTCAGCCTTTACTTCTTCGGAAGCATAACCAAGAGATTTTTTCTCTCTTTTAATCCCGAGTGCGGTTACAACCACACCCTCAATTTCTTTTGTTTTAATAGTATCATTCTTTTGTTGAGCGTTCGCAACCGCTATAGAAGAAGATAATACTAAAACAAGAAGACTTGCTGTTAGTTTCTTCATATCAAAATTAATTTTTACTCAGCAAATTTGTATTTTTATTGATAAATTAACAAACAAATACAAATAAAACAGAAATAAATACAATAATCAGTATGAAAAACAACTAAATCAATTAATAAAATACATCAAAAACAAAGTATTTAATAAAAAAAAATAACATCAATATTTCAATTAATGCATAAATATCTACACATTGACCACACACTCACAACACGCTGAAAAACTGATAAATATAAACCCAAAAAGCAATATTAATTCACAATATACTCTAAAAAAAAGTTTATAAATAAAAAAAACCGCCATAAGGCGGTTTTTATATGCAAGCAAGAATTATTTATTCTTTTCCGAAAACAAGGACAGCCTCGTCATTTCCGGGCGTATTGTCCAAATTTTTGCTGTTATCATTAATTCTGAGTTCTGTATCTGAATAGGACTGCACTTGTTTTTTCATAGTTTTAGTCACTCCAGCATCGTTATAAGTAATTGTAAGAGTATTATATAAACTATCAAAAGCCCATTTTCCTACAAAAGAATCTGATAAATTACAATTCCCCGAAACTCCAGACTCATATCTGTCATAGGCTCCTGAGAAATCTGCATTAATCATTATGACTCCTTTGTCTTCACAATCATTCAGTACAATATTTTTACCTCTGAATTCATATTTAAAGGGCTTCCAGATTCCATTTATGCTTACATCATTGGCTACTGCTTGATGATCATCATCATCATTAGAACATGAAACAAATCCCATTAATAAAAGAATTCCAATAAAATATTTCATAATTAAGTATTTTCTACATCCGGCTAATGGTATTAGGATCAGCCGGATTATTATTCAAATTAAAACTTATCCCAGAAGATCTTCGTTGAAACTTTATCCCCTCCTATTTTTGTTGCTGCGGCATTTACGTTCGTAGCATTCAATAGATATTCTTGGTCAGAATAACGCATTCTGATTGGAACTGCTTCTACTCTGGAGTTTGAAGGATTTACGAATACCGGGAAGTCCAGTCTTCTTGCAAAGTTCCATGCCTGGAAACCTTTATTAAACATGGCTACCCATGATTGTTCTCCAATTGATTTTTTCCAGTTGACAGCATCATATGGATTAGCAGAAACATATGCCTCAGCGTTAACAGTACTTACACCGTATTCTGCCATGGAAGCTCTAATTGCATCAGAATATATAGTGGCAGCAGCTCCTCCTACACTGAATCCTCTTTGTGCAGCTTCAGCTCTTAAGAACATAATTTCTGTATAATCCAACAAGAAACCTTGAGCATTTTCCCCAGAAATAGCATTTGTAAAATGAGAATACTGTCCGAAAACGTTTTGCTTGGCATATTTCCCTCCAATATAAGCACCTTCTACTGTTGTAAACCAAATAGCTCTTCTTGGGTCGCTTTTACCATTCATAAAATTCATTAAGACATCAGACGGTAAAAAGTCATTTCTACCGGATTGAATGACATCCTGATAAACAGGGTTGGATAATAATCCCGAAGGGAAAGTCTGCAATCCGAAGTTATCCAGTTTTTCTGTGAATAACCCGCCTGTATATGCTGCTTCAGCATACGTTTTAGCCAGAGCTGGTTCAACATCAGCAAGAGTAACTGCTAATCTAAACTTCAAAGAATTCGCCATTTTTTTCCATTTGGACATATCTCCTTTATAGATAAGATCATTGGAATATCCTGTATCTGAAGTATTAATCATAGCAAGAGCAGCATCGATTCTTTTTATCAGATCAAGATAAATAGTCTTTGCATCATCATAAGGGATTTCTGAATTTCCTGGATTTTCTGCGGTGGCCTTAAGAGCTCCGAAATAAGGAATATCTCCATAGGTATCTACTAAATTGGCCCATGCATAAACATTTACCAATTCAATCATCGCAATATTATTATTCTTCTTCACACTAGCAACTCCTTCATCTTCAAGAAATCTTCTGGCATCTCTCAATGCTGAAAGAACTCCCGGAGAATTTACTGTAGCTGAAGAAGAGGCCATCATACGATTGTAATGATTTCTAGGAATAGGTCTTGAAACCATATCATATCTTGATTCATCAATATATGTTGTTTCTGACCATTGCTGGGTAAAAAATCGGCTAATATTACGGTTAACATTGACGTTCAATATCTGATCAAGTAAAACCTGTTCTGCACTTGCAAAAAGTACTCCGGAAGGCACTACCGTCGGGTGCTTAGGATCTTCATTCAATGAAGTAATTTCTCTTTCACAAGAAGTAAAAGTTAATGACAATGAAGCTAAGCCTATGATTAAAAATATTTTTTTCATTTTTTTAGAATTTTAAAGTTATATCTATTCCAATATCACGAGTCGTTGGAAGTACCCCAATAGACTGTCCTTTTGCAGCTAATCCGTTACCTGTACCTGCTTCCGGATCAGCGTATGGTAAATTCTTGTGGATAATCCATAAGTTTCTACCTACAATAGATATTTTTGCATCCCGAATAGAAGTATTTGCTAAAATAGATTTTGGCAAAGAATATCCTATACTGGCTTCTCTTAATTTTACATAAGATGCATCATATACGAATCTCTTATTTGGCATAACACCATATCCGTCTACACTACCCGCAGAAGTTGGGTCGCCTGCAACCGTAGTATTAACATTTCCGTTTGGATTCACTCCCGGATTGATCACTCCGCTTTCTCTGTAATAAGCTGTCTCTTCATACAAACCAGTTGCTATACCATAGGCCATATCCGGAGAATATACATCTCCTCCCTGTTTTACATCAATAAGGAAGCTTAAAGAGAACTCTTTGTAACGGAAACTGTTTCTTATACCTCCTACCCAGTCTGGTGTGATATTTCCGATAACCTGGTTATTATTTCTCAGATAATTTCCGCTAACCGGATCTACAATTTTGTTACCGTTAGCATCATATTGATAATCTGACCCTACCAATGCTCCAAAAGCTTCTCCTACACGGGCATTCAAAGAAACTCCATTCTGATAGGTTGCCATTAGATAATTCTGTGAATTACCATTTAATGCAATCACTTTATTTTCGTTCTTAGACCAGTTTACGTTCACATCCCAGGAAAAGTTATCAGATTTAAATGGAGTACCATTCAACTGAACTTCGATACCTTTATTATCAATCTGCCCAGCGTTCACTAAGAATGTACGATATCCTGTAGCTGAAGATACCGGTAGATTAATAATCTGGTCAATCGTTTTGGTCTTATAAATAGCAATATCAAATCCTAATCTATTTCTGAAGAACTGAGCCTCCATACCAAATTCAGTTTCTTTGGATCTCTGAGGTTTCAAATCAGGGTTAGCAAGGAAATAAGGCTGATCAAACAATCCTTCTCCTCTTGCTTTAAATGTATTGGCAAGCCTGTAGTTATTTGTTGAAGAACCTACTTCTGCATAGTTTCCTCTTACTTTCCAGAAGCTAAGCCATGGCTGTTTTACAAATTCTGACAAGATAAGGGACCCGGTTACTGATGGATATGAATAACTGTTATTTCCTTTTGGTAAGTTTGAAGATTGGTCCACACGGAAAGTACCATCTACAAATAAGAAGTTCTTATAACCAACAGATGCTGTTGCATATAAACTTGACGTTAAGAATTTCGCATAATTTTCATCAGGAGGAAGAATTGTTCTCACAGAGTTAGATATTGCAAAAAGCCCTGGTTTAGATAAACCTCCTTCCGTACTCATATACACATTGTCGATTAAGTTTCTTCTAACGTTTCCTCCGGCAATACCACTAACATTCAAGTCTGGTGTGATATCGAATTTATAGTTAGCAAATAAATCAAAATTCATTTCTGAATTTTTAACATTCGTTCTTGCATATCCTGAGCCCACGTTAAGACCTGAAGCTCCAAATACCTGAGGTAATGATCCGTTCATCAATCTTTCTTCTACAACCATCTGCAAATCATCGTAAGATAATTTTCCGGTAATACCGAAGTTTTTGGAAACATCATATTTTAATTGTGCATAGCTAAAAACCCTTGTTCTGTCATCTGACTGATAACTCTGATATCTTTGGAAATAAGGGTTATTCCAATATTGAGGAGTTCCGTCTGCTGATGAAGTTCTGTTCCAGCTAAAATTACTGTTTCCATTATTCTGATAGGCATTTCTTAGAGCAGCTACATCCACGTTGGTTTGCCACCATTGTCTAAAACCTGAAACAATATTATCTGAATAACCTGTTTCATTACGTCCTCTTGTACCTTGCAATGTTAATGTAGTAAAGACTGAAGCGTGTAATTTATCTGTAAAATCATGGCTGAATTTTGCAGAAATAGTATTTTTTCTTAGTTCTGAATTTGGCATCAGACCATTGGAAAGCATATTGGAATAGGATAAGGAAAGATTTGATGTTTTATTTCCTTTTTCAATGGTAAGGCTATTAACGTATGTGACTGGTGTTTCAAAGAATTTGATAGGTCCGTTTTTAGCGGCTACCCAAGGTGTTGCTTTACCATAATTAGGAGAGGATGGATCAAATGAATCCCATTGGTAAACCAATGAATTAGGATTAAATGCAGGACCATAAGATGCATCATCACCAAAGTTCGCATAATTATATCCTCCAGGCCCCGGATCTTCGTTCCAGGATTCTCCACCATATCCGGCTCCATATTTAGTCTGATATTTTGGGAATGTAGATTTATCAATAAAACCAGCCGTAATTCCGGAGCTTAGAGTAACTCCCCAGCTTCCATCATTGTTTCCTCTACCGCTTTTGGTTACAATAAGAATAACTCCATCACTACCTCTTTCACCATATAAAGCAGAAGCTGCTGCTCCTTTTAGTACGTTAATGGATTCAATATCTTCCTGATTGATATCTGATAGGAAATTACCATAATCGAAAGGAGCTCCTGTTGTGACAGTTGTATTGTTAACAGGTGAGCCATCAATTACAATAAGTGGAGATCCACCATTTAAAGATTTATAACCTCTGATCAAGAGGTTTGCAGATCCGCCAAAGTTGTTGTTTGTATTTACCTGTAGTCCGGCTACCTTACCTGAAAGAAGAGATGCAACGTTTCCGGTATTGGTAGTTCCACCGGTTAATTCCGCAGCTTTCACTTCTTCAGAAGCATAACCAAGAGATTTTTTCTCTCTTTTAATCCCGAGTGCGGTTACAACCACACCCTCAATTTCTTTTGTCTTAATAGTATCATTCTTTTGCTGGGCATTGGCAACAGCTATAGAAGAAGACAATACCAAAACAAGAAGACTTGCTGTTAGTTTCTTCATATCAAATTAATTTTTGTGACCTTACAAATTTGTAAAACTTTCTTAATACCACAAAGTAAAAGTTAAAAAAATTATACATATTTCAATATTTTAAAACAAAAACATCTAGATACATACTAAAATAAGTTAAAAACAAAACATTTAACAAAAACAAACCATTTAAATATTAATTTTTTTTAAGAAATAATAACAATCAATTAAATTGATATAATCTATATTTCAAATTCAATTATTATTTTAAACAAACTGACTATCAATAAATTAAAAAAACACAAAGATAAAATCCATAAATACCCATAGCTAGTACTATGCTAGGCATATCTTTGAATTTGAAAATTTTTCTGATTTTAAAAACAAAAAAACCGCCCGAAGGCGGTAAAATATATTAAAATTGTTTTATAAGAATTAGTTTTGATTCCAGAAAGGAGTTGTTGAGTTCTTAGTAAAACATTGAGCATTTGAAATCTGAGGAACGTTTGCTGAGTTAGCTACGTATTCAGATGACGGATACATCAATCTGTATGGCTTGTTAGGCTTCGCTGAAGTTGTTGCCATAGGGGTAACTGGGAAACCAGTTCTGTTATAATCGATGAAAGATTCTGTAGGGTTAATTCCAGCAGTAGCTAACCATTTCTGAGTCATGATAGCTTCAATCTTATTATCATTAGTTCCAATCCATCCTAAACCTACTTTAGTTTGAATTGCAGCTTTGTATGCAATATAGTCAGCATTAGCAGCATAAAGATAGTCAAAAGATGCTTTAATACCTTTTTCGAAGCTTTCCTGACCGTTAATTGCAAAAATACCCGGATATCTCACTGCTGCTTCAGCCTGAAGGAATTCACTCTCTGACTGAGTCATTATAACTCCTGATTTTGCAGACCCAACAGATGTCAACTGAGAAGTTGTGCTAGGACTTCCATTTCCAAATATCCAACCATTTCCAAATCTTGAAACCGTTGTAAGATCTGTCGGAGCTCCCGGCTGTCCAGGTGTAGCACCTTGTCTAACCCCTTTTACAACTGACTGACCATTATAATTAACCATTGAGAACATTCTTCCTCTTCTACCATCTTTGATACCGTTAAATTTCTGATAAACATTATCAGTCATACTATAAGGGTTACCATTAAGACAAGTAGCAATATGCTCGGATGCTGTAAATAATGTATTGTTCTGCAACTGAGAGTTAGAACTGTTTCTTACATAATATCCATAAAACGGATTCTGCTGGTCATCATTAGCAGCACTGTATCCCGGATTTACTAAAACATCACTATTTACAAAGTCTTCTCCTGCCAAAGTCTGAAGCTGCTGATCTCTAAAAGCAGCCATAGATCCAGTTACCTTGGACATTCTCACTAGCATTCTTAGTTTCACAGTGTTTGCCAGACGTCTCCATTTATCCATTGTTCCCTGAAAAACAATATCAGTAGCTCCTAACTCAAGTGCAGCAGCATTACTGTTATCAATAAGGGTGATCGCATCATTCAGACCAAGAATTAATGATCTGTAGATTTCCTCATCATTATCGTATTTTGGAGTTGCATTAGCCTGCCCCATAAAAGCCTGAGAATAAGGAGCGTCACCGTACAAATCTACAATAGTCTGCATATAAAAAGCTTTCATCACTTTTGCAGCAGCTACATAATTGTCATATTTATGCGTAGAGTTATCATATTTTTCAATAGCAACGAAATTACTTACGTTTCTATATAATCCATCCCAGATTTGTGGATAAAAAGAACTATCTACATTCAATGTATATTCGTTACCAAACGGAGCACCAAAAGAATAAGAGTTACCTGCATAAGCATTTGTCATAAGCCCTCCAAATCTGTTCATCCATGTAGCTTGTGTTCTATAAGTCTGAGCAACAGCACCAGGGAATAATAAAGTTGGAGTAATAGCTTCTGCATGGATGTTATTTGGATTTTCATTAATATCCAGATAATGATCACATGAAGTCAACGTCATAGAGGCAACGATTAAACCTAGTATCGTATATTTAAATTTTTTCATTTTCAAGTAATAATTAATTAAAGTTTAGAAAGATGCTTTAAGATTCACCCCAAAGCTTCTAGTTGATGGATACTGTGTTGTATAAGCAAAACCGGCAGCATTTCCAGTTGTACTTGCAGTTTCCGGATCCGCATAGTTTCTATTGTTATCTGCGTACTTAAAGAATGGGTTTCTTGAATAAACACCAATCGTCAATGAATTCAAGAAAGTTGAACCTAAGACTGATTTTGGTAAATCATAACTTAATGCAATTTCCCTAATCTTCAATGCTGTAGCATCAACTACCAAGTTTTCTCCAACAGCTCTATAAGCGCTACTTGAGAAATAGTTGGTAACGTTAGTATAAGTTCCTGCACCTCCCACTGGAGTATTGTTAGGAGTATATACCGGATTCGCTGCAGTACCTGTATTCTGTACTGAGTTAGGAACAATATATCCTTGAGTTCTGTCAAACTCAGCTGATTCCTCTAAACCTCCCGTAAATGCAAGTAGATTTTTCGTAAAGGATACAAATTTACCTCCTTTTCTAAAGTCTCCCATTGCAGATAAAGTGAACCCTTTATACTTAATGTTTGTAGAGAATCCAAGAATATAATCAGGGGTCGCTCTTCCTAGAACCTGAAGATTACTTGTTGTTAAAGGATTTCCTTTAGAGTCAACAATGATTCTTCCTTGGTCGTCTCTCTGGAATGCGCTTCCTTTGATAACCGGGAAGTCAGATCCTTTTACAGCAAAAATACCTACTGCTGCAGAAGAACTGCTTAATAAAGATACTTCATCAGCTCCATCAGCTAATTCTAATACTTTAGATCTGTATGAAGAGTAAGATACTTTCATATCCCAAGTAAAATTGCTTGTTTTAATTGGCGTTATTCCTAAATCAAGTTCAATACCTCTCAGTCTCATTTTACCTACGTTATCAAGAATACTTGTTAATCCGGAAGCACTTGATGCAGTTCTTGCTGTAATCAAGTCATCTGTTGTAGACTGATAAACTGAAGCATCTAATCTGATTCTATCTTTTAAGAATCCTAAAGACATTCCGAAATCTAAAGTATTAACAAATTCTGGCTTAATATCTACTGATGTAGGCGTTTGATTGTTAATATAAGAACTCAATCCGTTGAAAGGGAATCCTGTTGGGAATACTCCGATTTCATCTGTTCTGTACGGATCTACTGCAGTTGTATTACCTACTCTTGTATATGAACCTGTAATTTTTGCATAGTTAAGAATATCTCCTTTTAGACCTTCAAATGCTTTTGTTGGTACAAAAGACAAACCAACTGAATAATATGGATAAACAGGGTTTGTTCTTTTTCCTGTACTGTAAGGTCTTGTTGACAATACTGAAGACTGCTCAATTCTAAATGTGGAGTTTAAGAATAAATAATCATTATAGCTTAAATCCAAGTTAGCAAATCCTGCAATAATTCTACTGTTTGTCTGATAGTTATCTAAATTAGCGCTGGAGAAAGGATCTGGATTAAGTACATTTTTAATATGATACCAGCCTGGGATATCTAAATTATTCCCTCCTACAGATGTTACATTATAGGTTCTGTCCTGAATGTTATTACCAATGTTAAACTTCAATCCGATTTTATCTGTCAACTCATAATTAAAGTTAATCATTAAGTCACCATAATAATTTCTTTCTTTAGAAGTACTTTCATAGAACCAAGATGTTATATCACCATTACCTAAATCTCCGAAAGTAATTCCATCAATGGAAGCTCCGGGAAGGTTATAAGTTTTCGTGAAAACAGCACCATCATTATGTCTTGTATAAGTCATCCCTCTTGTTGTAACGTTTCCGTTATACGTAATGTTAATGTTCTTATTCAATTCATAATCTAAACCAAGGATAGCACTAAAGTAATCACTACGTCTGTCATATCTTTCATGATCGATAGTCCAGTATGGGTTTACTGCATATCCTGTATAATATCCTTCAATTCCACTATTTCTATAAAGTTTGATGTTATTATTAGTAGGAGTCTGAAGAATATCATCATATAAAGATGAGTTTGTAGTAGATATTATTCTGTTAATGTAGTTGATGTTACCATCAATTTTTAATTTTCCTATTTTCTTTCCAGCTTTAAAAATAAAACTGTTTTGTCTTAGTTTATCACCCTCAACTACGAAATTATTTTCAGTTCTGTTAGCAGAGAAAGACACATATGAATCTGATCCACCTGCTGTTGCTGTAATTCCGTTTTGAGTTAATACTCCTGTTGAAAAGAATTTATTCATGAAGTTTTTCACTGGAGCATATTTTTCATAAATAAATGATCCATCAGCCTGTGGAAGACCTGAAGGCATCATAGTTCCTCCAATAGCCGGATTGTCATAAGCAGCTCCCCAAGACATGTTTTCCCATGGCACATAGTTTGTACCTCCGTAGCTTACATCACTCCATCCTTCATCCTGAACTCCTTTACCGTATTTCTGCTGAACTTTTGGAAGCATGAAAACATTAGAAATATCAATAGATGAATTGAAAGTCATCTGAAGTTTTTCAGATTTTGTTCCTCTTTTAGTAGTAACAATAATTACCCCGTTTACCCCTTGCTGACCGTAAAGAGCAGCACCCTGTAAACCTTTAATTACGTTAATGTTTTCGATTGCTTCTGGTGGTATCTGCTGTAAGATGTCAGCAGATGAAATAACATTATCAATTACAATTAATGCCTGGTTATTACCAGTGATAGATTTAGCTCCTCTTAAGACAACTCTATAACTAGGATCTACACCATTGTTTGTTAAATTGATTTGTAAACCTGAAACCTTACCTGTCAACGCCTGTACAGCAGTTGGCGCAGATGCCTGATTCAATTCTTTTGTCGTTACAACTTGCTGTGTATTTGTTATCGCGTCAGCCTTTCTTTTGATACCTAAGGCTCCGGTAACAACTATCTCCTCTATATTTTTGGTTTTTAGAGTATCCTTAGTGTTTTGGGCTGACATCATCACAAATGAGGATGATAGTACAACCGCAAATACACTCGCAGTTAATTTCTTCATATCAAATTCAATTATTTTTTACAGGCTACAAATTTGTAAAACTTTCTTAAAAACACAAAGCATTTTCTTAAAAAAATATAAAAATTTCAATTATTATCAAAAAACATCGAAAATAAAATGTTAATATTTATTAAAAAAAGAAATTTTAACAAATATTAAAAAATAATCAGACTACATTATTCAAAAAAATTCAATAAAAAATTCAATTGATAATTTATACATAAAATAAACAAAACAACTATATAAAAAACAAAATAGAATCAATAATTACAATATATATTCAAAAAATACACAATAACAATGAAATATCATCAAATTATATGGATTTTACTCTTCGTTAAAAAATATAAAAAAAACGCCAAAAATCAAAAAAATAGTATAATCATCAAAAAAAACAATCCTTTTTAACAAAAATTATAAATTTAAAACATTTAAGGATTATCCAAAAAACAAGTACATTATACCACATTATATTTGACAAAATCATTCATCAAAAAAAACTGATTAATACATTTGTTTTTTTAATTTTGCATCTGTTATTTCAGACAAATATGGAGCTAATAAAAAACTGGTCGAAACTTTATATCGAGGCCGGATGTGATGAAGTAGGAAGAGGGTGTTTAAGTGGTCCGGTGGTGGCAGCAGCGGTAATTTTAGATGATGATTTCAAACAAAATCTGGTTAATGATTCCAAAAAATTAACGTTCAAAACACGTATGGAACTGGATAGTTATATCAAAGACAATGTGAAAAACTATGCCATCGCAGAATTACCTCCTTCCTTTATTGACGAACATAATATTCTTAATGCAAGTATTCATGCGATGCACCGTGCTTTGGATCAACTGACAATAACCCCTGAACTTATTTTGGTGGACGGAAATAAATTTCATCCTTATAACTACATCCCGCATCAATGTATTATCAAAGGGGATTCCAAAGTTTTATCTATTGCTGCAGCGTCTATTCTTGCTAAAAACTACAGGGATAAATTAATGATTCAGCTTCATGAGGAACACCCTGAATATGGATGGGATACCAATTTTGGCTACGCTACAAAAAAACATCAGGAAGCCCTTATAAAATACGGCCCAACACCTCATCACAGACAATCTTTCAGACTTAAATATGATTGAAAAGCGCTCATTTTCAATTATTAAATTCGTAGACATCCATTAGAAATTTAAAATCTTTCTAAATAAAATAACCAAAAAAAAGAGAAGCAATTATTAAAATTACTTCTCTTTTTTATGCTATAATGAAGAATTACTTCTTCTTATTTCTTTGCTGTTCCTGAGTTTTTTGCTGCTCCTGAGCTTTCTCCATCATTTCTCTCATTCTCTTCTGGAATTTACCTTCTGCTTTCGGCTTTTCCTTGTTAGACTGAATCTGAGCATGGATTTTTTTCTCATCCAGAATCACATACTTAATAACAAGGATGATGAGGATGTTAATTGCATTCGATACAAAATAATACCATGAAAGACCAGAAGCCGAAGTGTTAAGGAAGAATAGGAATGTAATCGGGAAGATATACATTAACACCTTCATATTTGGCATTCCTTCCTGCTGAGGCTGCTGCATATTTCCTGAAGTCATTACAGTATAGATCAAAATAACAACCGTACAAGCTAAAGCAAAAATACTTAAGTGATCTCCAAGGAAAGGAACTTTAAATGGAAGCTTGATCAAATCATCATAAGCTGTTAAATCCTTTGCAAACCAGAACCCTTGTCCTCTAAGATCAATAAAGTTCGGGAAGAAACGGAATAAGGCATAGAAGATTGGAATCTGAACCAATGCCGGTAAACATCCCGCCATCTGATTTACTCCTGCCTTTCTGTAAACTTCCATTGTAGCCTGCTGTTTCTTCATCGGATCTGCATCCTTGAACTTCGCATTCACCTCATCAATTTCCGGACGGATTACCTTCATCATCGCACTTAGCTTGTGCTGCTTATACATAATAGGTGAAAGGATCAGTTTCACAATGATCGTCATTACAAAAATTACCCAACCTGCTGATAATCCCCATGCAGCGATAATGCTGTATAACCACATGAAGAAATAACGGTTCATTGCTCCGATGAATGACCAACCTAAAGGAAGAATCTCATCAAAGTTTTTATCATAAGATTTAAGCAATGGTAAATCCAATGGCATAAAATACCATGTGAAATCCTGGTTCAGCTCACTTCCAGTCATTTGAACGAAACCTTCATAGTTGAATTTCTTCAAATATTCTCCTTCTTCAACATTTTCCTGGTTTCCTTTATTTTGAGTGAATCCGTTTTTAGCTTCGATTACTGAAGAGAAAAACTGCTGTTTTACACCAATCCAGTTAAGGGTTTCTTTTTCCTCTTCCATTGTGGTTCTTCCATCATAATCATAGTCTTTATAATTATTGAAAGCATAAGAAAACTCAGAGTGAGACTGCTCCTGAGCTCTACCTTTTTCCAGGTTTCTTACATTATAGTCCCAAATGAAATCTGCTTTGTTATCAGAAGTAATTTTAGAAAGTCCCTGAGTTCTTACTTTAAAATCAAGGGTGTATTTTGGAAGCAGTGTGTAAATGAATTGAATTACAGCACCATTATAATCTGCAGTTAAAGTTACTGCATTGCCATTAACAGTAGGTGAGAAAACTAAATCTTTAGTATTAACAATCTTCCCTGTTTTATCTTTAAACTGAAAACCGTAGTTGGAGTTATTTTTAGTGATCAGATAAAGTGGCTGATCTGCATTGTCTGTTTTGTGATTGTAGGCTTTATATTTTAAAAGCTCTACTTTGGAAACCTGTCCTCCTAAGCTTGAAAATTCAAGTTTCAATTCATTATTTCCAAGGCTTGCCGTCTGGATTGCATTAGGAGTTACATTTGGATTGATATTGTTTGCCTGAGTTTGCTTTACGGCATTTTTAGCCTGTTCCGTTTTTTGCTCCTGAGCTTTCAACTCCGCTTCTTTCGTTTGTTTGTTCTGGAAATAGAACATAAAACCGAAGAGAACAAGGCATAAAACCGCGAAACTAATCATTTGCTTCTTATCGATTCCGTTGTTTTGTTGCATTTTATTTTATATTAAAATTTTAAATTTAAAATGTACGTACTGGTGTACGTAATTTGAGCTGACAAAAATACTGTTTTTTTATCAAAACTCTATGCTTTACGTTGTTACTATATAATAAACTCAGGCTGATTATTCTCAGCCTGAGTTTATATGTAGACGTTTATGATAAAATTTTACCTTATTTCTTTTCGCAAGCTTTAATAAACGCTCTGAATAAAGGATGCGGTGTCGCTACAGTACTTTTATATTCAGGATGATACTGAACTCCCACATAGAATGGGTGATCAGGAAGTTCCAGTGCTTCTACCAAACCTGTTTCAGGGTTAGTACCTGTAGCAAGGAAACCATTTTTTTCAAACTCCTGAAGATAATCACTGTTGAATTCATAACGGTGACGGTGTCTTTCAGAAATATTTTTGGCTCCGTAGATATCGTTTAATTTAGATCCGTTTTTCAACGTACACTTCCATGCTCCAAGACGCATTGTTCCTCCTTTATCTACTACATTTTTCTGTTCTTCCATCAAAGAAATTACAGGATCAGGAGTAGCTGTATCAAATTCCATAGAGTTTGCTTTGGTATGTCCTAAAACATTTCTTGCAAATTCAATTGTCATAATCTGCATTCCTAAACAGATTCCCAACATTGGAATTTTATTTTCTCTTGCATATTTTGCAGTAAGAACTTTTCCTTCAATTCCTCTGTCTCCGAAACCAGGAGCTACAAGTATACCATTCACTCCTTTCAGTGTATCTTTGATATTTTCTTCCGTAATATCTCCACTGTATACCCATCTTACTTTTACTTCAGTTTCAAGGTCAGCACCTGCATGTTTGAATGCTTCAGCAATAGAAATATAAGAATCCTGAAGGGAAACATATTTTCCTACCAATGCAATTTCAACAGTTTTTTTAGGGTTCTGGAATTTTTTAAGGAAACTCTTCCAGTCTTTAAGATCTGCGTCTTTATCGCTTTTCAGATCAAGTTCTTTCAGTACTACATCATCAAAGTTCTGCTTCTGAAGATACATTGGAACTTCATAGATCGTTTCAAGATCTTTACATTCGATAACATTATCTAAAGGAACATTACAGAACTGAGCTAATTTTGCTCTCTGATCTTTAGGAATTTTATGTTCTGTTCTACAAACTAAAACATCTGCCATAATTCCGCTTTCCATCAACTGACGAACGGAGTGCTGGGATGGTTTTGTTTTTAATTCTCCACTTGAAGCCAGATATGGCAATAAAGTAAGGTGAATCACCATAGAATTTTTCTCTCCTAACTCCCATTTTAATTGACGAACAGTTTCAATATAAGGTAAAGATTCAATATCTCCAACAGTTCCTCCGATCTCAGTAATGATGATATCGTAGTTCTGCTTGGAAAGCATTTTAATTCTACGTTTGATTTCGTTAGTAATATGAGGAATTACCTGAACTGTTTTTCCAAGGAAATCTCCTTTTCTTTCTTTTTCAATTACAGTCTGGTAAATTTTTCCTGTAGTAACGTTGTTGTTTTGGGATGTAGGAGCATCAAGGTAACGCTCGTAGTGGCCTAAATCCAGATCCGTCTCTGCACCATCTTCAGTCACATAACACTCTCCGTGCTCATAAGGATTCAAAGTTCCTGGGTCGATATTGATATAAGGATCTAATTTTTGGATCGTTACATTAAAGCCGCGTGATTTTAGTAGAAGTCCCAGAGAAGCAGAAACGATTCCCTTTCCCAAAGATGAAGTTACACCTCCTGTCACAAAGATGTACTTTGTATTCTTTTTACTCATTAGATTAGGTTTGTGCAAAGTTATGGGAAAAAGAGATACAAAGCAATCTTTTACATTTTGAAAATGATAAAACCCGCTTCAAACAATTATAAATCCTGATAAAATTTTTTATCTATATTTGATATAAGCAAATGAAACAAAGCTATAACCAACATGATTTCCGTCTATAAACTAAAACCAAAATTCCAGCAGCTCCTCACGCCTGTCTTATTATTTTTCCACAAAAATAAAATCACAGCCAATCAGATTACCATCAGTTCTATCCTTTTATCGATAATTATTGGGCTATTATTCTGGAATGCGGATATCTCGAAATGGTTCTTCCTAAGTCTTCCTGTCGGACTACTTCTAAGAATGGCTTTAAACGCTTTGGACGGAATGATGGCCAGGAAATTCAATCAGACCAGTAAACTTGGAGAGGTTTTGAATGAGCTAGGTGATATTGTTTCAGATATGATTATATTTTTCCCGCTTCTTAAATTTCAACCCGAGAGTTTATATCTTATTGTCATCTTCATCATACTGAGCATTATCAATGAATTTGCCGGATTAATGGGAAAAATTGTGGGAAAAGAAAGACGTTATGAAGGTCCTATGGGAAAAAGTGACCGTGCTCTTATCCTTGGACTGTATGGTTTATTAATGCTTATCGGAGTTAATATTTCCGGGGTTTCCCAATATATTTTTGGAATTATCATTGCTCTACTTTTGATCAGTACTTATATCCGACTTAAGAAATCTTTGCATGAAGCCTGAAGAAAATAAATTTGCAGATGTTCCTTTAAGGGTAAAAACATGGATCTACATCATTATTGTTTTTGCGCTGGGTATTTCACATCCTGTTGCCATGACCGTTTTTGTTTCGTGGATAAGCTATCAATGCTTTTTTGAATTTTCAAGGATGTTTAAAATTCATGCATCGCCTGTTTTCCCTTCACTGTTCATAGGTTTTCTACAGTTTTTCTTCCTATACTTTTTAAATATTGAAACCTATCTTTTGTATAGTTTTCTTATATCAATACTTATTTTCTGTCGTTTTATCTTGTCGGGAGCTCCCAAAAAGCAATTGTACGGAATTTCAGTTGCTTTATTGATCTGTCTTTTCGCTTTCCCCCATTTGTTGTGGATAAGGGAAAGATCTGATGGATTGACTGCCATTATATTTATTGTTGTTGTGACAGAACTGAACGATGTATTTCAGTATCTGATGGGAAAATTTTTCGGAAAACATAAAATAACACCTCAAATAAGTCCCAATAAAACTTTGGAGGGCCTTATCGGAGGTGTCTTTCTTACTGTTATTTTGAGTAATATTTTAGGATATTTTCTGCTTGAAACTGGTATTCTGACTAACAGTATTTTAGGAATCGTTCTTGGAATTTCAGGATTTTTGGGAGATATTTTTATGTCTTATATAAAAAGGAAAACCGGGGTAAAAGATACTGGAAACCTTCTTCCTGGGCATGGTGGCCTTCTCGACAGAATGGACAGCTTGGTGTTCAATGCTCCCCTATTCTTCTGGTTATTTCCTCTTCTGATCAAATAGTAAAGCAATGGATGAAAAATTTAAAAGAGCAGTTATTTTTTCAGGAGGTGGAACGAGACTGATGATTTATCTCGGGATTTTTGCGGCTCTGGAAGAGCTCGATCTCAAGCCGGATCTTCTGATTGCTTCCTGTGGTGGTTCATTTACTGCTACCATCATCAATGCATTCCCCGATCATCTTTCCCGAAAAGAATACCTGCAGTCAGAAGAATATTTTCAGTTTGTTTCAGGTACTGTACTGACAAAGCAGAAAAAGCTTTCGCAAATAGGACTTTTTTCACTGAAGAAGATATTTGATAAAAGAAAAGCACCGTTTATTGAAGATGTTTTCAACAGATACCTTGTTGAAATGCCTCAAGACCTATCCCTATGTTTTCCATCCATTAAAAACGTTCAGTTTTCAAAAGAAATCCCCACGATCATTATTGGTTCTGAACTTCTTTTTACACCCGAAGAATGTGGACAAAAAAGAAATGAAAGAAAATTATATCAAAAAACAATCTTCACAGATCCTGAAACAGCAAAGAAGATTAATTCTGAACAAATTACCAGCAGCTCTGAAAGTTTGAAAAACAGTGCTATTGAAGAATTTCTCAAAATTGTCACAAACTTTTCCCTGCTTGAAAGTACCAGAGTTTCTATTTCCGATATGTTTTATGTAGAACCGGCATTTCTTCAGGGAAAACACTTTGCAGGTGGCGCTATAGATCTTGTACCTGCAGAAATAAGTCAACATCTTGCACAGGAAATTATTACTGAAAAGAAACAATTTTACAACGCTGTGGAAGAAGCACTTGTGCGTTCCGTCCTTGGATTCAGCGGAAATGAAAGACTTGCAGAAACCAACCAACTTTTATCCGGCTTGCAGATTGATACGACGAATATAAAACAAGAACTGGAAGGACATTACTTGAAAAAAGGAATTGACTGGAGAAAATTTGAGGTCTGTTTTTCATTCCCGAAAAACTATCAGCAATTTGTGAAAGACATGGAAATACAATGGCAGTATGGGTTTGATCAAACGATGAAGAGTATTAAAAAGAGATGACAAATACTCCAATTGAGGACGTGCAAATTCCCCTCCCGCAGAGGGATGGCGAAAATTCAAAGAATTTTTGACGGGGTGGTTCTAAGACCACTTTTTAAGTTTCGGCTAAAGCCAATGGAAATGTTTTATTTTTATTTTAACGGGCTAAAGCCCGTGCCTATTGAATATCTTAGTTTTATAAATAATATTAAAACCATTAAGAAAGTTTAAGAAATAAAGTATAGTTAAGATGAATCATCCTGATTTTTAAGCTTAAAGCAAAGCTCATCTTCATATTCTAAACATCTAAAAAAAATCTTAATGTTTCAATCGTTAAAAACATTCACCTTATTTTCACTTTTAAAATCTATTTTTACAAAAAATGAAAACCACCAAACACTTATGAACGTTTTTATCGCAGGCGGAACTTCAGGTATTGGCTATGCACTGGCCAGACATTATCTTTCTAAAGGATATTGTGTAGGAATCTGCGGAAGAGATCTTACTAAAATACCAGAGAATAATTTTAAAGATTTAAAAGCTTTCCAGACAGATGTTTGTGATTCAAACGCTATATTATCCACATTACAGTCTTTTCTTGTGGATAAAAGTACACTTGATATTTTCATTAACTGTGCCGGTAGCTACGCAGAAGATGTAGCAGGAAGAATTTCATATGAAGAAGCTGAAGAAATGCTTCAAACCAATATTCTGGGAACGGTAAACTGTTTCGAGGTGGCCAGAAAGGTAATGAAGAACCAGAAAAAAGGAAGTATTGCTGTAATTGCATCTGTTTCCGGTATATTGGAATATCAAAACTCCAGTTTGTATACAAAAACCAAACGTTCAGTAATTCAGATTGCGGATGCTTACCGAAGAGCATTGAAACCTTTTGGAATTTCCGTTACTACCATTGCGCCGGGATATATTGATACTGAGAAATTAAGACAACTCAATCAGAATGATCTAAGCAAAAAACCATTTCTTACCGATGTAGAAACAGCAGTCTCCGTCATCTCGGAAGCGATTGAAAAACAGAGGAAGCTCATTATTTTTCCTGTAAAAATGAAATGGATGATGAAATCTTTATCTCTGCTTCCTTCTTCATTGTTAAATATCATCATGTTCAGAAAAGCCCAATGGATGAAAAACGACTGACCATACAACAAAAGCTGTACGCCCTGACGCTTTGTGCCATTGTATTTATGATGGTCTATAATTTCGCTGCATGGTATGTTTCAAAGCTACCTGAAGTTCCGTCTTTTGTTTTTGATTTTGAAAATTATATTCCATTTATTTCATGGAGTATTATTTCTTATATGACAAGCGGAATTTTTTTCTGTCTGGTATTTTTCTTCTGTCAGAATAAGGAGCAGCTTAAAGTTTTGACACAGCGGATGCTCTTTATTACCATTGTTTCCGGAATTTGCTTTTTATTATTCCCTTTAAAATTCTCTCTGTCCAAACCTGAGGTCGACAGTTCTGTTTTGGGATATTCTTTTCAGTTTTTAAAAGTGTTTGATTCTCCTTTTAACCAAGCTCCGTCGCTACATATTGCCTATGCATTTATTTTCTGGTCAGTTTTCAGAAATGTAAAAAGTGGAAGAACATTCTTAATGCTTTGGCTTATTCTATTGGGCATTTCTACTTTAACAACTTATCAACATCATTTCATTGATATCATCACCGGAAGTATTCTTGCCCATCTTTGTTTTGTGATATTTCCGTATAGAAAAAATGATTTTCTGTACAGAAATTTTCATGTAGCCAATATTTATTTTTTATCGGGATGGATTATTATTTTAATGGCAATTCTTATTAATCAATTCTTGGGGAAAGCAGGACTGATTATGCTTTGGCCTGGTTTTATGATTCTTTTGATCGGGTATCATTATCAGAAAAATGATATTTCTTTTTTAAAAAACAAAGCAGGAAACATTCCATGGTTTAAAAAGATTTTCTATTTCCCTTATCTGTTATTGTATCGGATATTTTGGCAGTTTTTCCGGAAAAACAAAACTCCTGTAGAAGTTGTTCCCAGATTATATATTTCATCCAGACCAGATCATAAAAGTCTGAAAGATTTTAAACCCGATAAAACAACACTTGCTTATGATGTATCAGCGGAGATGGAAGAACTCTCTCTCATTAAGGATAAAACGACTTATCATTCTTTTCCCTTTTTGGACATTGGAACATTTGATACAAAGGAAACAAAAAAACTGGTTTCTGAAATTACAGTACATTACAGACATCTGCCTTCAGATGGAAAGATTCTGATCCACTGCACTATGGGATTCACCAGAAGTTCAGTTATAGGGATTTTAGTAATCAAAAATATTTTATCTTTACCTCTTACAGAAGCAATAACCATTATGAAAACCCACAATAAGCATGCTGTCATACCTACTTATCTGGAGGATTTTCTGAAAAAAATTTAATCTATGAACAGTGGACATTTTAAAAGTTTTGACAACAGTGAAATTTTTTATCGTGAATGGAACTACCAGCCTCATCAGAAAAGTATCATCATGATCCACCGCGGGCATGAGCATTCGGAAAGATTGAATGATATTGCACAATCTCCCCAGTTTTCAAAATATAACATCTTTGCATTTGACCTTAGAGGACACGGTCATACAAAAACTCAAACCTCATCTGTTTTTATGGATTATGTAAGAGATCTTGATGCTTTCTCAAAATTTGTTAGCACTCAGTATGATGTGAAAACTTCAGACATGTTTGTGGTTGCCAACAGTATTGGCGGTGTGGTTGCTTCTGCCTGGGCTCATGATTTTGCGCCTTCTATCGCAGGGATGGCACTTCTGGCTCCTGCTTTTAAAATCAACCTCATCGTTCCTCTTGCTAATGAGATGATTACATTAGGAACAAAACTTAAGAAAGGGCTCATTATTAAAAGCTATGTGAAATCCAAAATGCTTACTCATGACCCTGAACAGCAAAAAGCATATGATACAGATCCACTGATCTCAAGATCTATTGATGCTGAACTGCTCATTGATCTGGCAAAAGCCGGAAAACGTCTGGTAGAAGATGCTGAAGCTTTAGATACCCCAACTTTAATTCTCGCTGCAGAAAAAGATCATGTGGTTTTCAATAAGGAACAGAAAGCATTCCATGAAAAGCTGGATACAGATTTGAAACATTATGAAGTTCTTCCTGATTTTTTCCATGGTATTTTATTCGATACCGGAAAGGAAAAAGTCTATGATAAAATTGTAGATTTTGCGGAAAAATGCTTCAACAGGCCTATAAAACAAGCCTCTCTTTCTCCTGACCAATTTTCTGTAAAAGAATATGAAGATCTGCAAAATAATGTGGGAAATAACCTGAATTTTAAAATACAGAAATTATCTCTGTCAAAGATTGGGAAAATAAGCAACGGAATGGCCATTGGACTGAAATACGGCTTCGATTCCGGGGCTTCACTGGATTATGTTTACCAGAATCAGCCGAAAGGGAAATTGGGTTTTGGAAAAATGATGGATAAGAATTACCTCAACGCTATTGGCTGGAAGGGAATCCGCATCAGAAAACAACATTTATTACAACTTTTAGAAAAAAATATACAGGCTCTTAAACAACAGGGCAGATCTGTTAAAATACTCGATATTGCGGGCGGAACAGGAAATTATTTATTTGATATCAAAGAAAAGTATCCTGATGCTGAAATCGTGATCAACGAATTTGTAAAGTCTAATATTGAAATAGGAGAAAAGGTCATTAAAGAAAAGAATTATCAGAACATCCGCTTTACAAACCTTGACTGTTTTGATTCACAAACCTATCAAAAACTGAATTTCGAACCTAATATTACCATTGTTTCAGGAATTCTGGAGCTTTTCGGGGATAATGAAATGGCGAGTAAAGCCATTCAGGGGATAAATTCTGTTTCAGAAAAGAACGCTTACATTGTTTATACAGGGCAGCCATGGCATCCTCAATTAAAAATGATTGCCTATGTTCTGAATAATCACCAGCATAAAGACTGGATCATGAGAAGGCGTTCCCAAAAGGAGCTGGACAGAGTTATGGCTTTTAATACTATTCGGAAAGAAAATATGCTGATTGATGATTTTGGAATTTTTACAGTTTCTTCAGGAAAGGTGAATGTTTCGAATTAAAAATATTTTAGTGCTCTCGCAGGTTTTGCTGATAAAGCAGATTTTTTATCTGTTTTATTCCTAAATTGGATCAAACTTTGACATTGATTATTTTTAACCACAACAGCCACAAAAGATTTAAACACTTAAGTTTTTTTAGAGACAACCGTTAGGCATAATAAGCACACCTAAGCTTTTTGAAAATCTTTGATTTTCATCTTCTGTGAACTTTTCTACGGAATTCTTTTAAGCCTATTCAACTGAAAGTTTTTGTGAGCTTTTGTGATTTGTAAGGTGTAAATAGTTTTCACATAAAAAAGGTTTTCCATTGAAGTGGAAAACCTTTTTATATTTTATATTTTGAAATATTATTGTTTTACAAGCTCAAAGTAAGCTGTTACTTCAACATCTTTCGCGATACCAGCCCCTGACGGATCATATTTGATTCCATAATCCAGACGGTTTACTGTAAATTTTGTCTGAATTCCCATGATCTCTTTTCCGTCTTTATTCTTTGTAATCCCACCCAATGTAACCGGAGCACTGATTTCTTTCTCTACTCCTTTCATGGTTAGTTTTCCTTTTACAATATAGTTGTTGTTTTTATCTTTTGTAACGGAAGAGCTCTTAAATTCAATAGTAGGATATTTGGCAACATCGAAAAACTCTTCACTGATAAGATGTCTGTCTCTCATGTCTACTCCGGTATTAATAGTAGGAACACTGATAGAAAAGTTTAAATCTGCATTATCCAGATTAGCACCACTGGTAGCTGCTTTTCCGTCAAATTTATCAAACCTTCCCTGTACAAAACTAATCCCCATGTGCTTGATATTAAAGTTAACCGATGAATGCATCTGGTCTACCTGCCAGGTTCCCTGTCCAAAAGCAACAATACTTAAAAGCGTAAATACGAAAGATAAAAATACTTTTTTCATTGTAATGATATTTTACATTAATATATTTTAATTGAATGAAGCTAAGATATGAAAGATATTTCTACCGTACATGGATTAGTTTTTAATATTAAATTCATTTAGATTCTGAAAGAAAAATGCTTTTTTATAACTTCGCAGTATGGCAAAACTGAAAACAGCATATTTCTGTCAAAACTGCGGAACCCAGTATCCTCAATGGCTGGGACAATGTAAAAACTGTGGAGAATGGAACACTTTAGTAGAAGAGGTTGTAGAGAAACCGTCTCATAAAACTCCTCCTTTTTCAAAAACCAAACAACATGTCATCAATATTGTTGAAGTGGAAACCAGCGAAGAGCCGAGAATAAAAACACCTTCTGAAGAACTTAACCGTGTTTTGGGAGGAGGAATTGTTTTGGGTTCTGTAACTTTGATTGGCGGCGAACCGGGAATCGGAAAATCTACCCTTTTGCTTCAGCTTGCTTTGAAAATGAAGAAAAAAGTTTTCTATGTTTCTGGGGAAGAAAGTGCTTCTCAGATTAAAATGAGAGCGGACAGACTTACAGACATTCAAAATCCGAACTGTTTTCTTTTCACTGAAACTTCATTGGAAAAAATTCTTCATGAGGCAAAAAAACTGGAACCTGATTTCGTGATCATTGATTCTATTCAGACCCTGCAGTCTCAACTGATAGAAAGTTCTCCGGGAACTGTTTCTCAAATCAGAGAATGTTCTAATGAAATTATCAAATATGCCAAAGAAAATAACACTCCTGTCTTCCTTGTAGGACACATTACCAAAGACGGACAAATTGCCGGACCAAAAGTTCTGGAGCATATGGTGGATGTTGTTCTGAATTTTGATGGAGACCGAAATCACCTTTTCAGATTATTAAGGGCTAATAAAAATCGTTTTGGTTCTACTTCAGAAATTGGAATCTATGAAATGATTTCTCAGGGATTGAAAGAGATTAAAAACCCTTCTGAAATTCTGATCACCAAAAAATTTGAAGAACTTTCCGGAAACTCCGTTGCCGTAACTCTGGAAGGAAACCGACCTATGCTTCTGGAGATTCAGGCATTGGTGAGTACAGCTGTTTATGGAACTCCTCAAAGAAGCTGTACCGGTTTTGACTCCAAAAGACTGAATATGCTTTTGGCTGTACTGGAAAAAAGAGCAGGTTTCCAATTGGGAGCAAAAGACGTTTTCCTGAATATTACCGGAGGAATAAAAACAGACGATCCGGCACTGGATTTAGCGGTCATTGCTTCTGTTCTTTCCTCTAATGAAGATATTGCGATTTCTGAACATTACTGCTTTGCCGGAGAAATCGGATTAAGTGGTGAAATTCGTCCGGTAGCCCAGATTGAACAGCGAATTACTGAGGCTGAAAAATTAGGTTATGAGAAAATATTTGTTTCCAATCTTAATAAAATCCCGAAAAGAAAATTTGGAATCAAGATTGAAGAAGTGAGTAAGATTGAAGATTTTCATGAGAGACTTTTTTAATGTGAATCGTCAATTTTGCTGCACAAGTCAATAGTCAATCAGAATGTGGATAAAAATTCACAAGCGAAGTGGATTCACTAATGGTAAAATTATGAATGGTCAATTTTGCTTCGCAAGTCAATTGTCAATTGGGCGTGGATAAAAATTCATAAGCAAAGCGGATTGACAATTGATAGCATTGTGAATGGGCAATTTGCTGAACAAGTCAATCATCAATCAGAATGCGGATAAAAATTCACAAGCAAAGCGGATTGACTATTCACTATTCATTATTCACTCTCTTATCAAACATTCACATTTAATTCATACCTTTAATTTATGAATTATCTGGCGCATTCTTTTCTTTCTTTTACCGACGGTCAGATCGTGGGGCAGTTTCTCGAGGACTTTATCCGTAACAGAGATCGTTTTACTTTCCCGAAAGATATTCAGGACGGAATTACTCTGCACAGAGCTATTGATACTTACACCGATTCTCATCCTGCCATTCATGAAGCCAAAAAGGTATTCGCTCCTTTGGTAAGGCTGTATGCAGGTGCGTTTGTAGATGTCTCTATGGATCATTTTGTAGCCAAGGATCTTTCTCTGAATTCTCTTCCGGAATGGAAAGCCCATTCCCTTAAAGTTTATCGTGTTTTAAATGCCTATGAACAATGGCTTCCTGAAAATTTCAAAAAGATGCTTGTGAAAATGGAGCATGATGACTGGCTTTATAATTACCGTGAAGACTGGGGAATTAAATTCAGCATTCAGAATGTTTTGAATAAAGCGAAGTACCTTGATAAGGATATTCCTGTTTTTGAAGCTTTTTTGAAAAACAAAGACCATCTTCAGCAGTGTTACGATGATTTTTTTCCTGATCTTTTAACCCATGTAAAGGGAATTAATGCTCTTTTACAACTGGATAATTAGTTTAAAATAAAAACACTTACCTTATAATAAAAGATAAGTGTTCTATAAATTTGTGTTATTAGAATTTTTTATGCCTGAATACTTTGTAGAAAAGCTTTTGGGAACACTTTTCTATTAAAGTTTTTTTAATAATATTAATCTCCAATTCTGAATACTAAAAGCTGAGTTGAAGTTGCCGCCAGAGTCATCCCGGTACCTGAACAGTTTCCAGATTGCCCTCTTCCCAGTCGAATAGGCCAGGTTCTTCCCGCAGGAACGGTAGTGGCATAAGTAATAGTCCCACCATGGTTGGATAAAATACCTGAATTATGATAGGCTGTACTATGGATTCTCTGAGTTCCGGCTGCTCCGGTAGGAAAATCCACAATATACGAGCTGTTTCTACATTTGTCAGCTTCTACTGTAGTTCCGTTATCATTGTTATGAAGTGCCTCATATACAAAAGTAATCTGATAAGTTCCCGCAGGAAATGTAATGGTACTGGTTCCTGCATTATAACTCATTCCGGAGATTGAATTTTTTACAACAGTCATAGGAACAGTTGATGAGCTTCCTGCAGCTACACCATTAAGAAAATCACTCTGCGCTGTATCCAGTCTGAAAAGCGCCGGGTTTGGAATGGATAATGCTCCAAGTGTTCCAATGGTTTTCACAACACCGTTAGCATCCAATACCATCAGTGGGTCTGTCGTTGTATTTCCGGCCGTAGTTCCCTGTAAACGTAAAGGATCTGTTCCATTAACATGTAGTCTGTTGGTAGGTGCTGCAGTTCCTAATCCTACTCTATCATTCGCAGCATCTACTGATAAAGTAGTACCATCTACAGAAAAAGCATTTACAGCTGTTCCCGTAAAAGCAAGCGTATTACTTCCTTGTGTTACAGCACGGTTTCCGGTTAAAGTTCCATCTGAATTATAAATATTTACAGAACTTGTTGCAGGAATTGCTTTCCAGGTTCCTACTCCTGCAGCATCAGAAGTAAGGACATATCCGTTCGATTGATTTCCATCTACAATTTTTATAGCTGCTACCGGAACGGCAGGGGTTCCTGCAGACTGAACATCTAATTTTGTAGCGGGAACAACTGTTCCAATCCCCACATTTCCTGAAGATTTTATCGTCATTCTTGCAGCATAATCTGTAGCATTTCTGGTGAAAACCTGTAATCCTGCATAATTATTTGTAGCATCTCTGTCTGTTCCTATAATAGATGCTCCCGTAATACCAGAAGAACTTGTGGAGGGAATAAATTCAATTCCTCCAAATAAGGTATTAGTGACATTATTATTGTATAAGGTAATATTTCTTGGAGTCGCCTGACCACATGGAGCTCCACAGTTATCAATTCCAGCGGACAGAATATCTGTAACATTTCCTGCTATAGGATTTAAGACGGATAAAAAACTGGTGGGTGCTGCTGTTCCTATTCCCACTCTTCTGTTAAGAGCATCTACTGAAAAGTTGTTCCCATTAACAGAAAAAGCATTTGTGGCATTTGCAGTAAAGGCCAATGTATTGCTTCCCTGAGCTACCGTTCTGTTTCCGGTTAGTGTTCCATTGGTATTATAAATATTAGTATCAATGGCATTACCTGGATTATGAAGCTTAACCCATACTGATCCATTATAATAATAATACCCTACAGTATCAATATTTACAGCATTTCCTCCTTGTGAGCCATTTCCCACACTATTCACATAGATCATTGTAGAAGTTGGAATTGCTGTCATGCTTTGGGCTCTCAATCTGTCTACTCGTGCTACTAAAAGGCCGTCTACAGCATTAGAAGTTCCCGTTGGGTTTTTTGCAGTAATATCCAACGTTGCAGTTGGATTAGCTATATTAATCCCTACCTAAGCAAAAGCAAAACTACTGATTGTAAGTAGTGTCAGTGTAATGTTCTTTCTTTTCATATTAAGTTATTTAATAATTGGGCTACTTATTCATTTTCTTTGGAAGAACGTGTACTATTTTAAAGGTTTCATCTTATAAAAAAAATATGAAATCATAGCAAAGTTGTGGTGAGTATAATCAGATTAATTCTGACTATATAAAATTGTTGTTGGTAAAAAGCACTAGATAATAAATTTATTTCACTTCATAATATAATTGATTTAATTGTTATAATTCAAAAAAAATATAAATAAATTATTAAAATAATATTAAAATAAACACATCAATATATTAAATAAAATATCAAAATTTAAACAATAAGAATAAATATTTCATGAAAATAACAAAATAATTGAAAATATAATTAAAAAATATGTTAATAATTAAAATTTAACATTTTATCAAATCATCAGTCAAAAAATATTAGTCGTTATATAGTGACTTATTTCAACTTTATTTTACGTAAAAAAAGCAGCAACTTTAGTTACTGCTTCATAAGTTTTATTATAAAATATAAATGATTAAAAGGTTTTAAACATATAGCGGTTAGGATAGGTAAGTTTTTCACTATTTCTTTGTCCGTTTACAATAATATGGACAATGTTGATCTGATCATCAAAAAGATTATACAGAAAACTTACGGCTGTTTCCACTTTTTTCGGGGCTGCTACAGGTTCTGATTCCATAAAAATATTTACAGATTCCTGGTCTTCTTCATAACCGATATAGTTTATCTTCAAAAATTTGTTATCAGCTTTTAGTTTAAAATATTCTGCACAATATTTTTGCAGAGCATCGTTCAATTTTGCTTTGTATTTTTCATCATTAAAATGAAAAGCGCCTCCATATTTTTTTCCTAAACCATTTTCCATATCATCCAGGAAAAATCTACCTGTCACTTCAAATCTTCTGGATTTTGAATTATAATTAATTTCTACAGAGCCTACGTGATATGGGTGAAAAGCTTCACTCTTTGTAAAACTCTGAAAAGTTATTGTTAATAATAAAAGAAAACTCCAAAAAAACTTACCTGACATGAATCTTATTTTACAGCAAATATAAAAAAAGCAGCAGTTATAGAAACTGCTGCTTTTCATTGAATTTGATCGATGAAGATTTATTGCTTAATTACTTTTTTTGTAATTTTTGTATTATCCTCGAGCATTATGGTGAACAGATACGTTCCTTTTATCAGTTCGGAAATATCAATTTTACCTGAATTAGTATTCACATTTACTGTTTTAATCAATTTTCCTGAAACATCATAAATGGTTACCGTTCCTTTAGAATGTCTTCCCAATACTACGTTAACAAAATCTTTGGCAGGATTCGGAGTGATATTCACTTCTGAATTCATCTTTACATCAGCTGTTCCTAGTGTTGTTCCTGTTTTAACAAAATACCCCCCAAAACCTGTTGTCTGGAAACTGACTTCCCAATATTGGTAGGTGCCATTCCAGATAATATCTGCAACATCTGGTGTAATAACCGTGGCAGCTCCTCCAAAAGAAGCAACTGTACCCGTAGTGCTTGTTCCTGTATATTTTTCAATAAGAAGATTCGCTTTATTGGCTACATCGTTAGGTGAAGTAGGTAATTTCACTCCATTGGTCAGATTATAAGCATCGAAATCACTCTGCTTGAAATATAAAGTTACTTTTCCGGTAGCTGTAGTAGTATTTGCATCTGAATTGATTTCATATCTTCTTGCAACATAATTTGGCTGTGCATTATCTACCCATACCTTTGAGGTAACATTTCCTGTTACAGTACTGCCCATTTCTTTTTCTATTCTTGAGATAAGCTGGCACGCATTTGTAAAATAGTTATAACCATTTGTTACCGTATTCGCTTTTGTTTGGTTGGAAGTTGCTAAATTCTTTACTTCAGCAACGTTTTCATAGATTACCGCTCTCATTTTAAGATCAAATGTTCTGGAAGTCCATGTAGTACCATCAGTAGAAGTTTTAGATCTGCTATTCAGTACAGCATTCTCTGCTTTCATGGCAATTCTTCCCCCTAATCCATTAACAACAATATAAAATTCTTTTCCGGTTACCATCTGTACATTCAAATCTGAAAGATTGATATAATTCCAGGTATATCTCTGAATATTATTAAGCCATGAAGTAATGGTTTTAGTAGCAATAATATCTCCGGGATTTCCGTTGGCATCCACCTTTCTGATCTGAATATCCACCGGGATATCTGAAGGAATTGAAGACCCTGATACAAAAGAGAACCCTCCCAGTTTCCCTGTTAATGTAGGCGTATATCTTACCGCAAGAGCCATATTATCAAAATAATAATTAAATTCTGTATTGGCTACAATGTATGGCTCATCGTAACTTACTGTTTCAAAATTGGATTTTACACATCCTATTTCATCAGTAACAGCTTTATAGATATCCAATTTACCATATCCCCATCTCATATTCGGAACGACACCAGTGGCACCATCCATTCTTGCATTAGCTGTAAGGCGGGCTTTCACCTGTGCTGCCGTCAATGAAGGATTAGCCTGCAGTAATAACCCTACTGCTCCAGCTACTCCCGGTGAAGACATACTTGTTCCCTGGTTTTTCACGTAATAATTGGTGCCTGAAATAATATCTGTTGCTGCCGGAGCAGAATTGCTGGATCTTGATGAAATCACATTCTGGCCTGAACCTGCGATATCCGGCTTTTGAACCCCATCCACTCTTGGTCCCTGTGAACTGAATGAAGAGATAGATTCCTGTGGGGTTGTGGTAGAATAAGCTCCCGTACTATACCAGCTTGGTCTTCCCATATATGATGCTACTGTAATAGCATTAGAAGCATTCCCCGGGCTTCCTACAATATATTCATTATCCCCGTTTTGCAACGTGGTTTGTACTCCCTGGCTATACAGCCAGCCATGGGTTGAGATTTGCTGTGTTCCGTTATTGGTAATTTCCAATGTATAATTTCCCTGAACATTGGTGGTTCCTGAAGTTCTGGTAATTACCAGCTGAACATACCTTTTATTATTATCATTGCTCCAATAGTTATACATTGTTGCTGTAAGCCCACCTCCCAAAATATTATGAGCTGTAGTTGTACTTATGTTCTGAGTATACTGCTGTCCATCGGGAGTAGTTAGCTTTGCCGTAACAGGAGTATTATCATTGGCATACATTATAAATGAAAATACTGTAGCTGCAGAAGTATTGCTTGCTACCGTAAAATTATAAGTCTGGGAAGCATTAGCGGCAATATCAACTTTTCTGTGAAGATTATCTCCGTAATCATTACCTGCTGAAATAACAACTACTCTTCCCGCTGCTGAAGTGGTAAAATTATTAACTGCTACTTCATGGCTTGAAGTTCCATCATGGGCACTGCTCTGACCTCCGATACTCATATTGACAACAATAGGTTTATTAAGTGCTGTCGCCACATTTTTGAAGTAGGTCAAAGCATTAATGGTATTTGTTGTAGGAAAAGATCCGTTTCCTCCTTTTACAAAAACAATATCCGCATCAGACGAGAATCCTTTATGTCTTTTATCCGTAAAAGCAGAGCCATTTCCAGCAGCAGTACCTGAAACATGGGTTCCATGACCATTGGTATCATTTTCACGAACAAAACCAGTGGGTGTGCCATCCAGTTCATCATCAATCTGTGCTTTTGTATATTCCACCCCAGTAGAAAACCCTGTCGGGGTAACTTCTCCCGCTTGGGCAGTTAATGTCTGATCCCAAATAGAAACAATTCTGCTTTTGGTCTGATCATCAGCTTTTCTGAAATCCGGGTGTTTCCAGTCTATTCCAGTGTCATAAATTCCTACTAAAACTCCTGTTCCATTATAAGCTGTGTTATTGAAAACACCATCCTGCAAAAGACTTGCTCCGGACTGAGCACGGCTCACATCGTTATGAAGTTCATCAAACTGCGGTCCCATTACAGAAGTTACATACGGAAGCTGAGTCAGTCTTTCAATATCTTCAATAGAAGCTAAAGCTGTGGAAAAAGTGGGAAACTGGCTTTGTACAATAAATCCGTCTGCTTTTAGTTTTTCAGGCTCCTTCGTGTAAACAATACATGAATACATGGTTTGTGCTCCTTTTGAAGTCACTACCAGGTGCTGGTCAAGTTTCATATCAGGACGTTCCAGTTCTTTTACAGCTCTTCCCTTAGCAATACTTTCTTTATTTTTCAATAAAATATCAAACCGGGAATCCAGTTTCTGTACCTGTCCGTAAAAAGCGTAGGAGTACAATCCCAAAAAGGCTGCTGTAGCATTTCTAAGAAGCTTCGCTCCTCCATGTGAAATGTTTACATTTGTAAAAAATAATTTTTTGATATCCATATTTCATTTTTAAGCAATACAATTATACAATTTTTATTTAAAACATAAATAATATAAAATATTAATAAAGATTAAGCGTAAAAATTAAATCAAATAATAAAATTAATAATATTTTAACAATATATTCAAAATATAAAATTTTTTAATCAAAATGCAGGATTTTCTTTTTTATTTAAACCTTGGATGGGAACATATTATTTCTCTGGATGCCCTGGATCATCAGCTTTTTGTTTTGGCTTTGATTGCTGTCTACTCTTACAGTGACTGGAAAAAAATACTGATTCTTGTTACTGCATTTACAATCGGACATTCTATTACATTAGCTTTAAGCATTCTGGATGTTTTCAGAGTTCCTTCTGACTGGGTGGAGTTTTTAATTCCTTTAACCATTGTTCTTACTTCACTGGATAATATTATCATGAAAAATCAGAAACAGACTTTGATGCGGGCCAACTATTATCTTGCATTGATCTTCGGTTTGGTTCATGGAATGGGATTCGCCAACACAGCAAGAGTAATGATTGCTAAAAGCCAAAGTATTGCTTTACCTCTCCTTGGGTTTAATATTGGTTTGGAACTTGGTCAGATTGTCATTGTTGCAGCAATTTTAATCATCCTGTTTCTTTCACTCAATCTTTTCAAAGTGAATAAAAAAGACTGGATACTCTTTGTTTCTTCCGGAGTATTTGCTTTATCCTTAAAAATGACTTTGGAAAGAATTCCTTTTTAAAAGTTAAATATTCTCATCAATTCAACAGGTAATTACTATCTTTGATCATTAAAAAATCATTTCGGTTATGAAACTAAAAGTTGTTATACTTTCACTTTCTGTATTTGCATATACAGGTTTCACCGCACAAAATATTCAGAATAACCCGGGCAGCAATCATGGTAACAAGTTTGAGCAGCTAGGAACTATTCTACCAACACCCAACATCTACAGAACGGCTTCAGGAGCTCCCGGTCACGGATACTGGCAGAACAGAGCCGATTATAACATCACCGCTTATCTGGATGAAGATAAAAGAAATCTGAAAGGTTCAGAAACGGTGACTTACTACAATAATTCGCCCGATGAGCTGGACTATATCTGGCTGCAGCTTGATGAAAACGAACACTCAAGCATCAGAAATGCAGGATATGACACTTCATCTGTACTTCGTTCTTCAACAACCGATCAACAGCTTAAAGCTACAGAGCTTCCTGTAAAAGATAACGGTTATGGCGTAAGTCTGGAAAAAGTAACAGATGCTTCAGGTAATCCATTGAAGTATACAGTCAACAAAACGATGATGCGTATTGATCTTCCCAAAGTTTTAAAAAAGGGTGAGAAATTCGTTTTCAAAGTAGACTGGAACTATAATATCTCCGACAGAATTAAAATGGGAGGCCGTGGAGGTTTTGAAAACTTCCCTGAAGATGGCAATGATCTGTATACAATGGCGCAATGGTACCCAAGAATGTGCGTCTATAGTGACTTCCAGGGTTGGCAGAATCATCAGTTTACCGGAAGAGGTGAATTTGCTTTGGTTTTCGGAGACTTTAAGGTTTCCATGAATGTACCTGCCGATCATATTGTTGGCGGAACAGGAGAATGTAAAAATTACGATCAGGTATTGACATCTGATCAGTTATCAAGATACAGAAAAGCAGAAAATGCAGCTGAGCCTATCGAAATTGTAACGTTGGACGAAGCTAAAAAAGCCGAGAAAAATCATTCAAAACAAAGAAAAACATGGGTTTTCGAAGCGAAAGATGTCCGTGATTTTGCATGGACTTCTTCCAGAAAGTTTGTCTGGGACGGAATGCGTGTAACGATTCCTGAAAACAACAATAAAGTAATGGCTATGAGTTTCTATCCAAAAGAGTCTTACGGTCTTTACAGAAAGTTTTCTACAAAAGCGGTAGCCCATACCATCAAAACCTATTCGGAATTTACCATTCCTTATCCATATCCTGTGGCACAGTCTGTAGAAGCAGCAAACGGAATGGAATATCCGATGATTTGTTTCAATTTCGGAAGAACCGAGAAAGACGGAACCTATTCTGAAGGGACAAAAAATGGAATGATCGGAGTAATCATCCACGAGGTTGGCCACAACTTCTTCCCTATGATCATCAATTCTGATGAAAGACAATGGGCATGGATGGATGAAGGGTTGAATACCTTTACAGAATATCTTACAGAAGAAAAATGGGATAATAAATTCCCATCCAAAAGAGGACCGGCATGGACAATCGTAGATTATATGAAACTCCCGAAAGATCAGCTGGAACCTATCATGAGTAACTCTGAAAATATTGTTCAGTATGGTCCGAACGCTTATTCAAAACCTGCTACAGGACTGAATATTCTTCGTGAAACAATCATGGGAAGAGAGCTTTTCGACAAAGCATTTAAAACATATGCCAAAAGATGGGCATTCAAGCATCCTGAACCTGCAGATTTATTCCGTACAATGGAAGATGCCAGCGGTGAAGACCTTGACTGGTTCTGGAGAGGCTGGTTCTACGGTACAGATCCTGTAGATATTGCTATTGATAAAGTAACGGTTGCTGTTCCTAATCTTGAGAGTGATCCAAGAGCTGCTGCTGAAGTAAAATATCAGGTTGAAAAACCGTTGGTAAATAGCTTTGAAGACCTTTCAAAAATCAGAAACAGAGAAGATAAGAATATCAAGTTCTATGTAGATGGTGATAAAGATCTTCAGGATTTCTATTACAGATATGACAGAGGCCAGGAAAAGATTGATAATAATAAGCAATACACCATCAAAACAGAAGCAGGTCTTCCTTTAGATGCCAAGGACAAAGAGAAATTCAAAAATATAACAGGATATCAGATAGATTTTGTGAACAAAGGCGGTCTGGTAATGCCAATCATTCTTGAGTTCACTTTTGAAGACGGATCAAAAGTATATGACAAATCTGCAGCACAGATCTGGAGACTGAACGAACAAAAAGTTTCCAAGACCTATTATTTTGATAAGAAAGTAAAATCTATTCAGCTGGATCCAATGAGAGAAACTGCTGATATTGATACAAGCAATAATTTCTGGAGTAATGCAGGAGCAGGAAGTGAAACTTCAAAATTCCAACTTTTCAAACAAAAACAAGGAGGAGGTTCTGTAAGAGGAGGCTCAACCGGAAAAGTCAACCCAATGCAAGCCGCAGGAAAGAGTTAAAAATCAAAAGGTTGTAACTTTTACAAATACAGCACTACTTATTATTAAAAAGATCATGAGAACTATTCTTTTCCTTTTAATACTAAGTAGTGCTAATTTTTTTTCCCAGAAGCTACTTACTCCTGAAAATTCCGGGATCAACTCAAAACTTATCCAGGATGAAACTTCTGAAGCTGTATGGTTTGCTGAAAATGCGGGAACAAAGATAGAAATAGGAAGCATTATTACTGAAGTCAAAAAACTGAATAAAGCAGATCTTTTGATCAGAACAACGGTAAAAATGAAACAGGCTCCGGATGCTAAATGGACGGATTCTACTCTTGTCAAAACAGCCAATTTCACCCCAGTCTACCACTCTTCTTACAATTCAATGAGAGACTTGGTTCTCAAGTCTGAAAAAAATAAGGTCACCGGATATTATCTTGATAAGAAATCTCAGAAAAAAGATATGGTTGAAATTCCTGCAGATCATTATTTTGACAGCAGCAGCTATGCCCAGCTGATCAGATATCTTCCGTTGAAAGAAAATTACACTGCTGAGATTTCTATTTTCGATTACAATCCAAAATCTGAAAAAAAAGGGATAATGAAAGCTTACATTCTGGATACTCAAAAGACAGAATATAAAGGAAAACCGGTTTGGACAGTAAAAACCAATGATGACATCAGCAACAAAGCAACCACAGTAACCTATTATATTGATTCAGTAACAAGGAAAATTGTAAAGCAGGATATAGAAATGGCAGGAAGAAAAATGTATTTAGAAACAGCTCCATAAATTACTTAAATCCAGATACCAATATCTCATTTTCGTCTACAAAAAACATAACAACCTGACTTAAAAAGTTTTATATTTGAATCACCATAAACACCAAATGTCAAAAACCTGATTGACTTTAAATGTTCAGGACGTACCCATCAAAATATTTTTAACTATGAAAAATGCAAAACTACTAAGCAGAGATGCTCAGAAAACTATTCATGGCGGGCTTGCTGCCAGACTTGTATGCTGCGAACGCGACGACAACGGAAAATGTACTTTATGGATCGGGCCGGGGCAAAACTGTCCTTAGTTCTGTCATCTGATAACAATTTTGATAAAGCCGGAAATTTCCGGCTTTAATTGTTTTTCCACTACACATATTCTTTATAATCTGATAATCAAAATTTTATTGTAAAAATTCTCCACAAAATATATCACACAATAAAGAAAAATAATATCTTTGATTCACTTCTTTTACACCAAATGTCAAAATCCTGATTGACTTTAAATGCTCAGGAACGTACAAACAAAATATTATTAACTATGAAAAACGCTAAATTATTAAGCAGAGATGCTCAGAAATCTATCAATGGCGGAGCAGCAGGACGCTTTTGCTGTGAGTACAATTACAAAGGACAATGCATCCTTTGGATCGGACCGGGACAATATTGCCCATAGTTCAATCCTTAGATAACAATTAAAAAAGAGGCTGTCCCAAAGGTTAAATAATTTGACTTTTGTTATTCTGACGAAGGAAGAATCTTACTTATAACCATATAAGATTCTTCACTCCATTTTATTTCGTTCAGAATGACACTTTGGAACAACCTCTTTTTAACTTAAATGTTCTTTTACATTCTTTTTATAGGTTCTCCCCAAAGGAAGCTCATCGC
>NZ_JAMZGF010000048.1 GCF_024158915.1 Chryseobacterium sp. S0630
TCAATGGTCAATGGTCAATTCGCTTCGCTTGTCAATTTATTTTACATACTGCAAACATTCACCATTCACTTTGCAAAGCAAAAATTCACTGGTAAAAGATCCGTCAATGGTCAATTCGCTTCGCTTGTCAATTTCTTTTACATACTGCAAGCATTCACTATTCAATTTACGAACTAAAAATTCACTGGTAAAAAGATCCGTCAATGGTCAATGGTCAATTCGCTTCGCTTGTCAATTTTTTACATACTGCAAGCATTCACCATTCACTTTGCAAAGCAAAAATTCACTATTGACCTTTAAATAAATTAATGGTATAGTCAAGAAGTTTTCCATCGCCATATTCTCCATGTCCGGGAACTACAATTTTCACATCCGGATATTCTTTTTTTACTTTTTCGACAGTATTGGACCAGGCAGAAACATTAGCATCCCCTAAATATCCTTTACCCGCCTCCAGCTCTTTTAATAAACAACCTCCAAATAAAATATTCTCACTAGGAAAATACCCCACTGCATTATCTTTTGTATGTCCTTCACCAAAAAATTTGGCCAGAACATCTTTGTCTCCCACTTTTAGAACCAATGAATCGTTAAAGCCGTTCTCAGGGATGACAAAATGATTTTCTTTGGCTAATTCGATGGTTTTAGTATATGCATAAGAGGGAATATTGTGTTTATGAAAAGCCATCAATCCTCCTAAACTGTCATCATGAAAATGGGTTGGAATAATAGCCTTAATTTTTGCATCGAGCTTTTCATTAATCCATTGTATCAGTTCTTCTGAACTTTTGTCATTGGTAGGGGTATCAAAAATAATAGTTTCGTGATGGTCTTTCACAATTAATCCATTACAGGGTACATTTCCGAAATCATTCGTCTGTTTAAAGGAAGTATGAATAAAAGAATTTTCCGAAATCTGAGTAATGATCAGGTTTTTTGATTCATAAATTTTCTTTGCTTTAAAATGATCTTTGCTCTGTGAAGTACAACTTAGAATAATAAAAGAGCACAAAATGACCCATATATTTTTAATAATGATCTTCATGAAACAATTATTTAAGATTGAGATAAGCTAAGGTAAGAATTCATGGAACAAGATTTGTTAGCTGTTGTGTTAAAAGTGATCAATTGTGAATTGTGGATCATTCCTATGTTTCCGCTGTCAGTTTATTTTAAATAGCATAAAGCTCAATTAAAAAAAATATAACATTTAAGTTTGTAAAAGTCTCTTTTTTATGGCGATTTTCTTAAATTCAATAGCTATTTTTGTAATATGAACTATTCGGCGGAACTAAAAAAATTTGTAACCAGTCAGTATGTATATTCTGCCATCAGAATTACATTAGCTACTGTTCTGCCTTGTTTAGTCCTCGCCCACTTCGGGATTTTGAAAGAATATTTCCTTTTTCCACTGGGAACCAGCTTTGTAGCCCTTACAGATCAGCCTGGACCTTTTATCCGAAGAAGAAATGCCCTTACTTTTGCCATCTGCTGTTTTGTTTTTGTAGCACTCATTGCAAGCCTTGTAATGAATATCAAAGTATTGGTTCTTCTTGAGGTAATAGTATTTGGGATGTTTTTCTCCCTGATCGGTGTTTATGGTCAGAGATTAGCCGCAGTAGGTTCATTATCCCTTGTGGTACTTGCCATTTTTATTGACGGGCACCTTACAGGAAGTAATATCTTTAAAAGTTTATTGATTTTCGCTTCCGGCTGTATATGGTTTTTACTTATATTCCTTATTGTAACCACCATTCGTCCTTATAAACTGGCAAGCCAGATGATTGGAGAAAATTATCTTCAGCTGGCTGAGTTTTTAAAGATCAAAGCCAATTATTATCAGAAAAACCCGGATTTTAATAAGCTGACCACTCAGGTTATTGCCAAGCAGATTGAAATAAAAAACCTTCAGGAGGATACCAGAGAAACGGTTTTTAAAACCAGAACCATCGTCAATGAATCTACGACAACCAGTCGTCTATTGATGCTGATGTTCCTGAACTCAATGGATCTTCATGAAAAACTGATGACTTCTGAAAGTGACTATCAAAAGTTACAACAGAGCTTTGAAGACAGCATGATTCTGGTTAATATCCATGATTATCTTAACCTTTTGGCAGAAGAGATTACCAATATTGGAATTGCCCTTCAAAGTGGTACCAGAGCAAAGCCAATGTTTAACCTGGAACAGGAATTAAAAAACTTAAATTACAATTACTTCGAACTCAGAAATAAACAGCTTTCACCGGACAACCTGGAAAATTTCATGATCCTGCGCCAGATCCTGATGCGTATCTATGAAATCACAAAAGAAATTAACGAGATCTATAAAGTATTTTCGCAGGATATAAAGCTGGCAAAAAGTTTATCCACCGGGTTAGACCTTAAAAAATTTATGCCTAATGAACCTAAACTTAATGCTAAGGTTCTAAGAAATAATATATCATTATCATCATCCCATTTCCGCCATGCCATTAGAATTACAACAGCATTATTGCTGGGATATGTTTTTTCTATGTTCGATTTTCTGGGACTGGGACACACGTATTGGATATTAATCACCATTACAGCGATCTTAAAACCAGCTTATTCCATCACTAAACAGAGAAACCTTCTCCGTCTCTATGGGACAATTGCAGGAGCAAGTATTGCGTATGGCATTCTGTATTTTGTACATATTAATGGGATTTTATTTGCTATTCTGCTCATTAGTATGATCATGTGTTTCAGCTTTTTGAAAGGACGGTATTTCTGGGCAGTATTATTTATGACGATCTATGTTTTTCTCAGCTTTAATTTTTTAAATCCCGGGAAAGTCAATATTATATTTAAAGACAGAATCTTTGATACTGCTATTGCCGGAATCATAGCTTTTGTTGTATCTTATATTGTATTGCCTGTTTGGGAACATACCCAAAATCTGGATCTGATGAAAAAGTCTGCCGCAGATAACCTTATTTATTTTCAGAGTGTGATTTCTAAATTCTTAGAGGGAAAGTTCGATCTTGAAGATTACAAGGTGAAGCGAAAAAATGCCATTATTTCACTGGCTAATCTTTCCGATAATTTCCAGAGAATGATTTCCGATCCTAAAAACCAGCAGAAGAAGCTGGAAGTTGTGCACCAATTTGTGGCTACATCACATCTGATTACGGCGTATACCGCTTCACTGTCTCAATACTCAAAAAGTAATGAGCAATATCCTGAAATAGATGCTGAAAGCTGGAGCAGAAAGATTGAAGCAGAAATGCAGCAGACCTCTACCCTTCTCAACGGAAATGATGTCAACGAAACACTGAAAATGGAAAGCCGTCTTGAACCGGAAGATTCTTCCATTGAAGATATGCTTCTGAAAAGAAAGACTGAGATTGAGGAAAACGAAATTGTAGACCGAAGAGATCCTGATAAAATATCACATTTAACAGAGCTTAAAAATATCCACGATATTCTGGAGCTGATCTATGATGTAGCAAAGGAACAGAGAAAAGTGATCGAAAAATATAAAAACGAAACAGAGCCTACTCCTCCACAATCGTAAAGCAGTAGTCGTCAAAAAATTCTACCCTCGCTTTGAATTCATCTGAAAACTCATCATCATATACACGACAGCTTATTTTATGAAGATGTTTTAACTCGAAAGGTTTTACTTCATAATTCTTTTTCAAAGACCAGTATTTAGAGTGATGGATTTTGTACATACTTTCCTTTACACTCCATATAATAGTATAGAAAGTATCAGCTTTATCCTCAGGAATAAATCCACGCTCATTTTCATAGGTGAATTTATCAATCACCCTTAAAATCTTTGGATTGAATTTTTCTACATCGATTCCTATTTTATTTTTAGATATAGCAATCGCTGCAAAGGGAAAAGAATGCGTAATAGAAATTTCCGCATCATTGGGAGAAAGAAAAGGTTCTCTTTCTTTGTATAAAATTTTAGAATTAGGTTTCAATCCTTTCAGGAGCTTGCGAACCATCAGGACTTCCAGTAATTTTTTAGGATGATAATCTTTTACCTTCTCAGCATTTTCCGGTTCCAGAAGTTGGTTGATATCAAGCTCTTCACTTTCATCGTACTTCCAAACCAGGATTGTGGCATTATCATCTGAAAAATCTCTGTAGAGGGGCATTCTTTTTTTATTGGACAAAAATACTAAAAAAAGCTTGAAGATGGGAGCTGGAGGATGGAAGTTACTATTTGTTATAAAAACAACAGATCAATAAAGTGAGAAGAATTCATTGATGGAAAAAAAGGAATGAGGAAAGGAAGATGGATGCTGGAAGGCGGAAGTTACTATTCGTTATAAAAATAAATTAAAGATTAAATAAAAAAATGTTCATGAAAAACGGATTTTTTGTTTCCTTAATCTTTACAAGCATCCAGCATCCGGCTTAATTATTTAGACTGATGATTCACATCATTTCTATGCTCTACAATTTCCAGATTGGAATCTACAAAATAAGCGCTTCCAAATCCGTTAACATAAGATCCTTTTACAGGTTGCAATGCAATTAAAATAAAATCTCCCATTTCGGAAATTACATCTACCACTTTTCCATGAGCTTCTTTAAGTTTTGCAACTACAGTATTCCATACTTCAGAATCTCTTTCAATCTGAGAAGTAGCTGCTTCAATTGTTAAACGTTCACGGGCATAGATCTGTTTGGTTGCTGATTCATCTTCAATAAACATAATGGATGTTTTTCTTCCGTCTGCAAGGTTTTTAGTATGTTTTGCCATGAAAGATACCAGAATATAAAAAGTCTGATCTACCTGTACAAAAGGAGCATAACTTGAGTTAGGATTTCCTTCTGCATCCACAGTAGCCAGAATGATGCTCTTAGAAGCATTGATTAATTCTTTTACTTTAGGAGTAACTGGCTTGGCTTTCTTTTCTGTATGAGTTTGATTCATAATATATTTATTTATCAGCTAAAATTAACTATTTATATTAAGACTAAATAACATTAACTCATGTTTAATCTCATAAAACTGAACTTGGTTTGCCGTTTTTATATCTTAATTATAAATCGTAATTTTGCCTTTCGTTATCAATTGAATTTAAAAACTATTCATTACATATGAGTACTACAACACAATACGTTCCTTATAAAGTTAAGGACATCTCCCTTGCAGAATGGGGTAGAAAAGAAATTACCCTTGCAGAAGCAGAAATGCCAGGTTTGATGGCTATCCGTGAAGAATACGGACCATCTCAGCCACTGAAAGGAGCAAGAATCGCCGGATGTCTTCACATGACAATCCAAACGGCTGTGCTTATCGAGACTCTGGTAGCTTTAGGAGCTGAAGTTACATGGTCATCTTGTAATATTTTCTCTACACAGGACCACGCTGCTGCTGCTATTGCTGCTGCTGGAATTCCGGTGTATGCTTGGAAAGGTTTAAATGAAGAAGAATTTGACTGGTGTATTGAGCAGACTTTATTCTTTGGTGAAGACAGAAAACCATTAAACATGATTCTGGATGATGGTGGAGATTTAACTAACATGGTTTTTGATAAATATCCTGAGTTCACAAAAGATATCAAAGGTCTTTCTGAAGAAACCACTACAGGGGTTCACAGACTTTATGAAAGAATGAAGAACGGAACTTTAGTAATGCCTGCAATCAACGTAAATGATTCTGTTACTAAATCTAAATTCGACAACAAATACGGATGTAAAGAATCTGCTGTAGATGCAGTAAGAAGAGCTACAGACGTAATGCTAGCTGGAAAAAGAGTGGTAGTTTGCGGATACGGAGACGTAGGTAAAGGTACTGCTGCTTCATTCAGAGGAGCTGGTTCTATCGTTACTGTTACAGAAATTGATCCAATCTGTGCGCTTCAGGCTGCTATGGACGGTTATGAAGTAAAAAGATTAGACACTGTAGTAGACAATGCTGATATCATCATTACTACAACAGGTAACTTCAACATCGTAAGAGGAGAACACTTCCTTAAAATGAAAGATAAGGCGATCGTTTGTAACATTGGTCACTTCGATAATGAAATCGATATGGCCTGGTTAAACAAAAACTACGGTCAGACTAAATCTGAAGTGAAGCCTCAGGTAGATATCTATACAATTGAAGGAAAAGAAGTAATCATCCTTGCAGAAGGTAGATTGGTAAACTTAGGATGTGCTACAGGTCACCCAAGTTTCGTAATGTCTAACTCTTTCTCTAACCAGACGTTGGCTCAGATCGAATTATGGAACAACTCTGCAGCGTATGGAAACGAAGTATACATGCTTCCTAAGCACTTAGATGAAAAAGTAGCTGCTTTACACCTTAAGAAATTAAGCGTAGAGCTTGAAACTCTTTCTCCTGAGCAGGCTGAGTACATCGGAGTAGACGTAAAAGGGCCATTCAAGCCTGAGTACTACAGATACTAAGATCTCAACAAAACATGATATGATCCCACTATTTCTAAGATAGTGGGATTTTTTTATGCGGAGAAATAAAGCATTCGTTATTTTTGTCACCTAAAAAAATAACATGAAAAAATTCTTATTTCTGGGACTCATGAGTTCTGTTGTAATCTTTAGCAGCTGCAGCAGTAATGATGATAATGAGGGAAACAATACCTCTTCTAAGGTGTTATTGAGCAAAGTCACTATAGTTTATTATGACAATCCGGCTCAGCCACAGACAAGCATAGAAACTCTGGAATACAATAATCAGGGTGAGCTTATCAAAACATCGACAGCTTTAGGAACTTCCAGGTTCGAATACAGTAACGGAAAACCAACTAAAACTACCTATTATAAACCAGATGGTACGGTAGACTATTATTCAGCTTATACTTACAATGGAGATCTGCTTACCACGGTTAAGGCCATCTATACTACAAATCCGGATTACAACAGAACGATTACCTATAAGTATAATACCAACGGACAGATGATTTCTTCATCCCTTTGCCAGTCACCAGCCTGTTCCAATCCCATCGTAGATAGTTTTACTTATGATGGAAACAATATTTCAACAGAAATTTCAGAAGGTGGAGGATCCAGCTACAGCACAAAAATTGTTTACTCTTATGATGATAAACAGAACCCATACATCAATATCAACAAATACTTAAAAATTATGATGGGAAGAGCCTATGCTGTAAGCCAGAACAATTATCTGACGGAAAAAATCAGCTTTAAAAATAATGGAGTCTGGACACAAAACCAAACCCGAACTTCCACTATTCAATATAACAGCGCCGGTTATCCTACTCAGGTGATCTCAAAAGAAGCCAACGGAAACCTTTCCGCTCAATATAACTACGAATACATCACTCAATAATACAAAGCTCTCCAAATTGGAGAGTTTTTGATGAACTAAATATTTTTTATCCCCTTTATGGCTATTATACCAATAATCGATATATTTAGTTCTTATTTAATGAAAACTTTTAATACATGAAAAACCAATTATTTATTGGATTGATGAGTTCATTTTTATTTCTCAACTGCAGTAGCAATAATGACGAAAATAATGAACCCAACCCTTCGGATCCTCAAATATTATTAAGTAAAGTCACTACAGTTTATTATACAAGCCCCTCCGGGCCGCATACCAGCATTACAAAATTAGATTATAACAGTCAGAAACAGTTATTTAAAATTACATCAGAAACTACAACCTCCGTTCTGGAATATGATGGTGCCGGAAAACCTTCAAAAATTACTTACCAGAAAGCAGATGGTACCGTAGCTTATTATGAAACCTTTACATATAATGGGGATCAGCTTGCGATGATCAAGAAAGTAGCCCCGGATACACAGTATAACACAACAATGACGTATACCAATGGTAAAGTTACTGCCAGTTCCACTTGTGAGTCTTCCAACTGTTCCATCCCGTCTACCATGTCATATACTTATAGCGGTGATAATGTTTCCGAAGAAATATCGGTCGCTGATGGTATTGGCGGTCCACATACTGATAAAAAAGAATATTCATATGATAACAAAGTAAATCCCTATTCTTTGATGGGCAAATATTTTAGAATGATTATGGGAGGAGCAGATTTTTTAAGTCAAAATAATTATACCACAATAAAAATAAGTGGCAAAGACGGCACTGGAAACTGGAGCCAAATTATGAATTTTACCTATCAGATAGAATATAATAGTAATCAGTTGCCAACTCAGGTCATGGTGAAACTGGATAATAATGATTATGCAAAATATACTTACGAATACATCACTCAATAAAACAAAGCTCTCCATTTTGGGGAGTTTTTTTATGAGCTGATTCCCGCTATCCGCTCATACTCCTCACGCCGGGCTCGCCTACGCATCAGCCCTCTACTCTTCTGCCTATGTTCCGGGGTAACCGCTGCTATCGGGGCTAGGGAGGAAATTATAAATTATAAATGATGAATTATGAATAGGGCTGTATTATTCAATAGGAACGGGCTTGAGCCCGTTTTACATTAAATAAAAATACATTCATCGGCTTTAGCCGAAACATAAACTTACTCCACATAGCAATTCAGTATTTTTCCCATATTTTCCCTTTGCCAGAGCTCTATTTATAAAAAATGAATATCTTAGCCCTCTTAAATAAAACATTAAACTATGAAAAAACAAAGAGTATCGAATGCATTCGTCGCTGCGTCGTGGGTAGCATTGGGAGCGGGAATGATTGGCTTTATTGTGGGGCTTGCAAGAGCAGAAATGCTGCTGAATGAGAAGGGATATTATTTCACCATCCTTCTTTATGGTTTATTTGCTGTAGTTTCTTTACAGAAAGCAGTACGTGACAGATTAGAAAACATTCAGGTAACAGATATTTATTATGGAATCTGCTGGTTTGCCACATTATCATCCATTGTATTACTGGCCATCGGACTTTGGAACGCCACCATCCTTCCCAGCGAAAAAGGTTTTTATGCCTTTGCCTTTCTACTGGCACTCTTCGGAGCCATCGCAGTTCAGAAAAACACCCGTGATAATATGCTTCAGGAATAAAGTAAACTCTCCAAAACGGACAGTTTTTTATTTAAATAATTTCATTAAAATTTATAAATTACTACAAAATTCATATTTAAGTTAAAAATATATTAAGTTTTTTGCTATTTTAGTAGTGCTTATTTCACAAACTAATGACATGTACAAAAAACTATTAACTTTTTCTTTATGTATTCTATTATTTCAGCTTTCAAAAGCACAAAACGAATTTATCACCATCTGGAAAACCCAAAGTTCCCAACTCATTAAATTTCCCGGGAGAGGAACCAATTTCAAAGTCTATTGGGAGGAAGTAGGATATCCTCAGCATAACGGGACGATTAATAATGTAACTTCTACTACTGAATTTACGATCAACGTAGGAATACCTTTCAATCCTACTCCATCTCAGGCCAGCTACAAAATTAAAATCAGTGACGGTAACGGAAGTTTTGATCAGGTAAGATTCTTTGACAATACATTAGTTCCAGCTTATAATGCTTCAGACCGTTCAAAAATTACTCAGATTACCCAATGGGGAAATATAAAATGGAAAAGCTTCGACAATGCTTTTGTGTACTGTGATAATATGGACGTAACAGCCACTGATGTTCCAGACCTCAGCCTCGTTACAAGCATGCGCCAGATGTTTTATTTATGTATTTCACTTATCGGCAATCCTTCTTTTAATACATGGAACACCTCCACCATCACCGATATGTATTATATGTTTGGTGACGATAATCTCTTTAACCAGCCTTTGGGAGACTGGGATACTTCGAATGTTACAGATATGTCATATATGTTTGACTATACAGGATTCAACCAATCTTTGAGTAAATGGAACACAGCAAAGGTGACCACCATGGAACACATGTTTCATGATTCAGAAAATTTCAACCAGGATCTTCAGAACTGGAATACAGGGAGTGTCACCAATATGAACGAAATGTTCCGTGACACTGCTTTTAACCAAAATATCGGAAGGTGGAATCTAAGTTCATTAACAACAGCTAGCGATATGTTTCTCAATTCTGCTATGAGCTGCCTGAATTATGACAAAACCCTTTTTGGATGGAGCCAGAGTTCTTCAACACCTAATAATATTGATTTATCAAGTGCTTCTCCATTAATTTATTCTCATGCTGACGCAGTAGCTGCCAGAAATTATTTAATGAATAATAAGGGCTGGACTATATCGGGCGACGTTTACAACGGACTCTGTAACCAGACCCTTTCAGCTTCTGAAACGGAAATGAGTACTAAAGCTACCATCTATCCCAATCCGGCAACAGATATCATTCATTTGAAAAACATTCCACATCCGGTAAGTTTTATCATCACCGATATGAGTGGAAGAACTACTGTCAAAGAGAACCTGAAAAACGATAAGATTCCCGTTCACGTTTTAACTCCGGGGAATTATATCTTACAGATTATGACAAAGGGTTCAACAATTTCATTTCCATTCATAAAAAAATAACCCTCAACAAAACTAATAACCATAAACTATGAACATGATTTTAAAAAAAATTCCAATACTCATTTTTCTTTTGCTGATCTTTCTGGCAAAGGCACAAAATGAATTTATCACAGTATGGAAACCCAGTCTTACCCCACCTAACTATCCTTATGCAGGAATTCCTGTTAACTCAAACAATAATCAGATCTGGTTTCCAGGAATAGGAACGAATTACCAGATCTATTGGGAGGAAATTGGCTACCCTACACATAATGCCACTTTAACGAATGTAACTTCTACCTCTCAGCTTCTGATCGACTTCGGAGTTCCACAAAATCCCAATCCGGCAGATGCTACCTACCGGTTGAAAGTAAGCAATGGAAACGGAATTTTTCACCAGATAAGGTTTGCCGACTGGGACATGTTCAATGATAACGGAATTGTAGGTGATGTACATAAAATCCAGTTGATAGAACAATGGGGAAATATTCAGTGGTCTTCTATGGAACAGGCATTTCAGGCTTGCAAAATTTTAGATTTTACGGCAACAGATATTCCTGATCTGAAAGAAGTAACTGATATGTCTTACATGTTTTTAGGTTGTTATGGTTTAGTGGGAAATTCCAGTATCAATACCTGGAATATTTCCAATGTAACGACGCTGCTGGGAACATTTTCAGGATGTTTTGTATTCAATCAGCCGGTTGGAGACTGGAACACATCCAATGTTACCATGATGGGGATAACATTCTCTGCGGCTAAAATTTTCAACCAGCCGCTGGCCAATTGGGATACTTCTAAAGTTACTGCTACTGCCGCTATGTTTAGTGGAGCAACCCTGTTTAACCAACCTATTGGGAATTGGGATATGTCCAGTAATCTTGATGCAGAATTTATGTTTTCGCATGCTATCAATTTCAATCAACCACTCGGAAACTGGAATACAACACAAATCATCGAAATGAATAATATGTTTTTGGGTGCAAAAGTTTTTAATCAGGACATCAGCAGCTGGGATACCCAAAATGTCAAATTCATGCATGGTATGTTTTATAATGCAGAAAACTTCAACAGTAATATTTCCAATTGGGACACCAGAAAAGTAGAATGGATGGCTGAAATGTTCAGGGGGGCAAAAAGCTTCAATCAGGATATAGGAAAATGGAATGTAAGTTCAGTAAAAAGTATGAACGATATGTTCAATGATGCCCTTATTTTCAACCAAAATCTTGGAAAATGGAATCTCAGTTCATTATTATATGCATCCAATATATTCAAAAATTCGGCATTAAACTGCCAGAATTATGACAGCACACTGTATGGCTGGAGCCTGAACCCTTCTACTCCCAATAATATTAATATATCCTCTGTTTCACCTCTTACGTATTCTCACAATGCAGCAGTAACGGCAAGAAACTACCTCATCAATACCAAAGGCTGGACAATCAGTGGAGATACCTACAACGGAGAATGTCAATCCTTCCTTGGAACTTCGGATGTAAAAGTGAAAGGGGAGCTCAGCATTTACCCCAACCCTGCCAGTCATATTATTTATGTAAAGAATTCCACTGCTAAAGACTTTAAAATTATTGATATGAGCGGCAGAATTGTTTTAAGCGGGAATTTGACAGATGCACAGATCAACATCCAGACTTTAACTTCCGGGAATTACATTTTGCAACTGTATTCAAAAGAAGATATCCAAAACCTGAAATTCATCAAAAAATAACTATACAACTAATACCTATAAATAATAAACATGATTTTAAAAAAAATTCCTACACTTATTTTTCTCATGCTGGCTTTCATTGCGAAAGCTCAGGATGAATTTATTACCATCTGGAAACCCGCATCTACTGTATTACCAGCAGTAAATGTAGACGCTCCCTATCAGGCCACTACACAGCAAATATGGTTTCCCGGAATTGGTGATAATTATGATATTTATTGGGAGGAAGTAGGTTATCCTCAGCACAATGGTTCCCTTCTAGATGTAACTTCCACCAAACAGGTTCTTATCGACTTCGGAACGTCAATCGCAGAAAAAAATGATGCAAAATACAGGGTAAAAGTTACGAATGGTAACGGAATTTTCAGGCAAATAAAATTTGGAACGCCTCAATTATATCCTGGTCCTGAGCAAGTTTTTCCTATCTGGCAGATCAATGGAAGTTCAGATAAAATACTGGAAATAGAACAATGGGGCAATATTTCATGGACTACCATGGAGAGTGCCTTCAGTCTGTGCAGGCTTATGCAGCTTACAGCAACAGATACTCCCAATCTTAATAATGTGGAGGATGCTTCTTTCATGTTTTATGGCACTACCAGTTTTATGGGTGCCAGCTCTATGCAAAACTGGGATACTTCGAAAATTAAGAATTTCAGTTTTATGCTTTCTCTTTTATTTGATGTGAATCCTTCTACTGCCGTAATAGAACAGTTCAACTCACCTTATCTGGACAGCTGGAATATGTCTTCAGCCACCAACCTCAGCTATATGTTGGGAAACAGAACAGTTTTTAACCAGACTCTCAATAGCTGGGATGTCTCAAAGGTGACAGATATGAGCTGGATGTTTGGACAATGTTTAAGCTTCAATCAGCGTCTGGATAACTGGGATACTTCAAGCTTAGAAGACATGCATTTTATGTTTCATATGATTCCTGTTTTCAATCAGCCATTGAACTGGAATACTTCCAAAGTGACCAATATGGCGCATGTATTTCATGGCTGTACAACCTTTAATCAGCCTTTAGACAATTGGGATATGACAAAAGTGACCAGAATAGACCAGATCCTTAATTTTGCTTCAGGTTTCAATCAGTCATTAGGAAACTGGAACTTAGTTTCTCTTACCAATGGGAATGCTTCTTTAACAATGTCTGGTCTTAATTGTGAAAATTACAGCAAAACCCTTCTGGGATGGGCAGACAATCCCAATATAGCCAACAATGTTTCATTAGGTTCCGTACAAGGATTAAAATATGCTTCTAACGTATCAGACAAAAGGGATATTCTCATCAATAAAGGCTGGTCAATAGTAGGTGATGTGGTGGGAAGTTGCTTACTCTCTTCATCGGATGTAAGACTGAACAAAAAGCTTTCGCTATATCCTAACCCTACAGTGGATGACATTCATGTTGAAGGATTAAGCGATATAAAGAGTTATAAAATTTATGATGCCAGCGGAAGATTGGTAAAAGAAGGAAATCCCAATAATGAAATCATCAATGTAAGTTCTTTACCTAAAGGAAATTACATTTTGCAGCTGATGTTGAAAGAAAAAACAATCTCTTCAAAATTCATCAAGAAATAAAAACAAAAAAGCCTCGCTGAAAAGTGAGGCTTTTATTTTTGAGTTTAAAACTCAACTATTTATCAAAATGATTAGGATGCTGGGCTTTGATATCATCTACCGTTCCCAGTACTTTATCTTTTAGAGAATCCTGATATTTCTGAAGCTTAGCAGCTACTTCTTCATTACCGCTTCCTAAGATTTTTGCGGCTAAAATTCCTGCATTCAAAGCACCGTTCAAAGCTACAGTAGCTACAGGAATTCCTCCAGGCATCTGAAGAATAGATAATACAGAATCCCATCCGTCTATAGAATTACTGGACAAAATCGGAACTCCGATTACCGGAAGTGTCGTGCAGCTTGCCACCATTCCCGGAAGATGTGCTGCTCCTCCTGCTCCAGCTACAATGACCTTCAGACCTCTTTCCTGAGCAGTCTTTGCATAATCGAACATTCTTTCCGGTGTTCTGTGTGCTGAAACTACAGTTAATTCATAAGGGATATCAAGGCTTTTAAGAAAATTTGCAGCCTGTTCCATGATCGGCAGATCACTCTGACTGCCCATAATAATTCCTACCATCTTCAATTTTATTAGATGTTCAAAGATAAAAAATAAAGATGGAAGTTGGAAGAAGGAAGCTGGAAGTTCTTTTAATCACAAATAAAACCTCTTGCCATTAAGACACCAACTTTACCCTACTCAAATCTGTATCACCAAAAATTGAACGAACTGTACCCATTCTTTTTCTTATAAAAATTCTAATTTTGTTTGTTACACTACTTACATACGTTGAAAGATTATAAACTTATTTTTGCTGTTCTCACTGTTGCCATTGTCTGGGGAACAACTTTTTTGGCCATTCGTGTTGCTGTGGAAACAATTCCTGCCTGGTTTGTAGCCGGAATCCGACAGTTTCTGGCTTCTGTTATCATGCTTATTGTTCTTCTTTCCAGAAAGGAATTCAAGTGGATTGGCTGGAAGAGTTTAGGCTACCAGATTATATTCGCATCCCTGATGCTGGTCGTTGCCAATGGAATGACCACGGTGGCTGAAGAAACTGTCTCGAGCAGTCTTGCCTCGTTAATCAGTGCATGCTCACCTATTCTCGTATTTCTGGGAAGTGTGGCTGTAGGATTACAGAAATTCAGTTTGCGGGCGCTTAGTGGTGTTCTCCTTTGTTTCAGCGGAATTCTTTTTATTTTCTGGGACGGACTTAAAGATCTTGCCAACCCTGATTACAGAATGGGAATGATTTTCCTGTTCTGCGCCATTGCAGGTTGGGCTTCAGGAACTATTTTCACCAAAAAACTCAATATTCAGAGCGGAAATATAACGTTGAATCTGTTTTATCAGTTTCTGTTTGCAGGAGTTGTTCAGGTTATTCTTGCATTTCTGTTTTCTGAAAATTATAACTTTGGAAACTGGACGATTAAAAGTATTTCAGCCATGTTATATCTTGCTGTCTTTGGTTCTGTAGCGGCTTTTTTTGCCTTCCATTATGCACTGACAAAAATTTCACCGGTACAGGTTTCTATCCTTGCTTATTTCAACACCATTATTGCTATATTTCTAGGCTGGCTGATTATGGACGAAAAAGTTACTGTTAAGTTTATTCTCGCTGCAGCAATGATTATCTGTGGTGTTTTTATTATCAATTACAAACCGGGAATGTTCAAAAGACAAAGGGTTGAATGATAAACCTATTTCAAACCACAAAAGACACAAAAGTTTGTAAATCCTTGTGCTTTTAAAGGTATTATATGAATTTTTGAAAAGCTCACAAAATTATTTAAGATTAAAAAAGAATCTGTGCTAATCTGTGTCATCCGTGGGCTAAAAAATGCATTAAGACTTTCAATAAAATCACTGATCGCTATTATAAACCCCATTCGCTTTTAACCATTTCAAAAACAGATCCATCCATTCTCCGGTATTCGTTCCTTTTTTACCCATTCCCCAGCCATGACCGCCTGATTGAAATAAGTGCAGTTCGGCAGGAATTTTATGATCTTTCAATGCCTGATACATCAGAATACTATTTTCTACAGGAGAAATAGGATCATCTTCAGACTGCGCCAAAAAAGTGATGGGTGTCTGAGCATTCACCTGCTTTTCAACAGACAGCTTCATCTGATCACTTCTGTCAGAATCTTTTCCTAATAAAGATTTAAATGAATGGGTCATATTATTGGGTGGCAGCATAGATACTACAGGATAAATCATTGCTGTAAAGTTGGGTTTTGCAGAAATCAAATCAATATCATCCTGAGGAGGATAATAATTTGTATTGAATGTAGAGGAAATATATCCCGCAAGATGTCCGCCAGCAGAAAACCCAAGTACCCCGATTTTATCCGGATTTATTTTGTATTTCCCTGCATTTTTTCTAATAATTCGCAAAGCACGCTGAGCATCCTGAAAAGGAACATATTTTGTTGTCCAGTCTTCTCCCGGAAGTCTGTATTCAAGCTCAAAAGCAGTAATTCCCAGAGATTTCAGCCATTCTGATGCAGGATAACCTTCTGATCCGGATTCAATGTGGGCATAGCCACCACCGCTGATCACTAAAACAGCAATTCCGTTGGGATTGACTGGTTGATGGATGATAAGCTTCGGTGTACTTACATTTGTAAGAGAACCTTTTGGAGAAACCTTATTTTCACCTCCGGGCCCGGGACCATCCGGTATTGATTTCCAAAGATTGATAGAAGGTAACTGAGCAGAAAACATTCCTGCAATAAACAAAAAAGAGAAAAAAATATTTTTCATTTCGTTCAGTTTTAATCTTAAAACAACATCAATAATCTTACCTAACCTATCCCACTGTTTTTAAACTTATTAAATATAATTAAAATCAGATATGCTTCAGTTGGGTTTTGTATTTACTTCATTTTCCTTATATTGTATACTCCAACCGATACAATATGCTGAAAAACACATTTTTTTTATTTCTGACCGCCTCTTTCCTTTTGATAAGCTGTGACTACAAAGAGAAAGAGAAGAACCTGACAGACAAGGAGAAACAACTTTTAGACAAAGAGAAACTATTCGCTAAGAAAGAATCCGAGTACCAGTCACTTCTGAAAATGAGAGACAGTATTTTTTCCAAAAAAGATTCTGTAGTGATTACCGCTGCATGGCCTACGGAAATTTCCGGCCCATGGAATGGTAAAGTAATCTGTACAGAATCCAACTGCAGTGAATATGCAGTAGGCGACCAACGTACTGACATCTGGGAATTCGATAATGATTCTACCCAGCCTATTACCAAAATCATCAACAACAATAATCTGGTAAGGCTGTATACGGGCAAGTTTGAAAACAATGAGATCAGACTGTCTTTCAAAACCGATTCTACAGCCAAAAAGAATGTAGAAATGAGCGTTCTTCTTAATGATATTTCGGACAACAAGATCAAAGGAACCAGAACCATCACTTCTGATGGCTGTACCGCCAAGTTCTCTGTTGAATTAGTACGTTCCACAAAATAAACACCTATGATTTTACTGAGTATACACAACCTGAGTCTTCCTATAGAAGATCCGGTACTGAAGTTCCTGTTGGTACTGGTCATCATCCTTGCAGCACCATTGCTGCTTAATAAAATTAAAGTTCCACACCTTTTGGGGCTTATCATCGCCGGAGCTATTATTGGTCCAAACGGATTCAATGTATTGTCCAGAGACAGCAGTATTGTAGTAACCGGAACCACCGGACTTCTTTACATTATGTTTCTGGCAGGGCTAGAGATTGATATGGGCGACTTTAAAAAGAACAAGTGGAAAAGTCTCACCTTTGGTATTTATACCTTTACCGTTCCTTTTGTATTAGGATATCTGGGTGGATATTACCTTCTTCACTTTTCAATGCTTACCTCTATTCTTTTTGCCAGTCTTTTTTCTTCTCACACCCTTATTGCGTATCCGTTGGTGAGCAAGTTGGGAATTGCGAAAAATAAGGCGGTTAATATCACTGTTGGAGGTACAATGATCACAGATATTCTTGCCTTATTGGTACTTGCCGTGATTGTGGGAATGTCTCAAGGGGACGTAGGAACAGAATTTTGGGTTAAACTATCCGTTTCTTTTGTTGTTTTTGCCCTCATTGTACTTATTGTATTCCCTATTATAGGCCGTTGGTTTTTCAAAAGAGTGGATGACAAAATCTCTCAGTATATTTTTGTACTGGTTATGATTTACCTGGCTGCAATGCTGGCTGAACTGGCTGGTGTAGAAGCCATCATCGGGGCATTCTTTGCAGGATTAGCTTTAAACAGACTTATTCCTCACACCTCTTCTCTGATGAATAGAGTTGAGTTTGTGGGAAATGCCATCTTTATTCCTTTCTTCCTGATCAGTGTAGGAATGTTGATTGATTTCAAGGTATTCTTCAAAAGCTGGGAAACCCTGGAAGTAGCCGGAATTATGCTGGTAGCATCCATCGGAGGAAAGTATCTTTCTGCTGTGGCCACTCAAAAGACATTCAGGCTGACCAAAGAGGAAGGAAAACTGATTTTCGGATTAAGTTCGGCTTCCGCAGCAGCAACACTGGCTTCAGTAATGGTAGGATATAACATCATCCTTTCTGAAACTGAAACCGGAGAACCGGTAAGATTACTGAATGAACACGTTCTGAACGGAAGTATTTTGCTGATTCTTATTTCGTGTACCATCTCTTCTTTCATTTCTATGGCAAGTGCCCAGAAAATTGCAGAAAGTGACAATGAAGATACAGTTTCCGGGAATACCCACGAGGAAGAAAGCATTCTCTTAGCCATTAATCATGAGGCAACTGTTGAAAGAATGGTGAATCTGGGAATCCTGATCAAAGCCCATTCTAACACAGAAGATCTTTTTGCCCTGAATGTAATCAATGAAGATAAAAACGAATCTTCAGTAAAGAACGCAGAGAAACTACTCCATCAGGCAGCAGATGCGGCAGCGGCAGCGGATGTTAAACTTCAGGCTCTAAAAAGATATGACAATGATGTCATCAATGGAGTAAATAATGTGATTAAAGAACAGAAAATAACAGATCTTATTATCGGACTGGAAGACGAAAAAGGGTTCTCTCCTTCTTTTGTATACAATCTTTATAATGGTTATCTGCAGAATGATGATGTGAATGTACTGGTTTACCATGCTGCACAACCGCTTTCCACTATTAAAAAATATGCTGTGATGATTCCCGAAAATGCTCATCAGGAAGCAGGATTCTTCCATGCCTTGCTGAGAGTCTGGAATATTGCCCGAAATTCAGGTGCTACAGTTGTCTTTTATGCTCCGGAAAATATCCTTGATATTCTTCAGAAAATCATTAAAAAAGCCAATATAGAAGCTGAATTTATTATCATGAATACCTGGCAGGATGGTGAAAGAACCGCTGCCCAGCTGAAAGATGATGAAGCTTTAATTATTCTGATGGCAAAACGCGGAATGAAATCTTATATTCCAAGAATGAGGCTGATTCCTGAACTTCTGAACAGAAATCTGAGCGATAACAATTATCTTTTGATTTTCCCTTTCTCAGAATATGATAAAAACAGTCCGGAAATACGTTCGGTAGGAAATCATGGAGATTTCGTTGAGATTGGAAATGTGATTCAGAAGATTTTTAAGTAAGAGAAGGGAAGCTGGAAGACGGATGATGGAGGTTACCAATGTGCGAATAATCATTTTTATTAAAACATCAAACAATTGAGTCATCAATAGGATCGGGCTTTAGCCCGATATAAAAAATATGAATACATTTGGCTTTAGCCGAAACCTAAAATTAAGTTTCAGCTAAAGCCAATTTAATGGATAATTATTTATGAATGGGTTAAAGACCATTCCTATTGAATTTCGTATTTTGGCCAAAAAATAACCTATGAAACAAACTATCGGATTTCTCTTCTTTTTTATGTCCATCATTATTTCTGCACAAAGCCTTACGCTTTCTGATAAAGAGCTGAAAAAGAAACTGGACTCTATCAAAACTGAAGGAAATCTACTCTACTCTTACGAAAATGCGTCATGGCATGCAGGAGATCTTGTAGGCAGCAATAAAAGGCTTGCTGAAAATACCGGAAGCTATATCACCTATCAGAAAAATGACACCATCAAAACTTCCTTTCTTAATAAAGCCGGTAATATGGTGATCGCAGAACTTTCTTTCAAAAATAACCAAACAAAACCTGTCAAAGAAAATTTTAAAGAAAGGGTAATTAATGAAACTGAAAACACTTTAAAAAATATCCGCTCAACTGTTATCCCGCAGTTATCTGATCCAAAATATGCGGTAACGGTACCACAAGGCTATAGTCTTAATATGATTATTATTCCGTTTAATGAAAACTATAAAGTATATTTAATACCAGGTACCTCACAATCCGGAGTCATTCCTTTCGGAAATGATTATCTTTTTGTTTCTGATAAAAAAGGGAATATTATTTCTCATAAAAAATTTCATTCAAGACTTATTCCAACCTCTACAGTATTGGAAAATGGAGGAACAGTAACAATGTCTACTCACAGCCATTTGGTAACCAATCCTTTTATTTCGGCAACGGACATTTGTACGTTTAAACTCTATGCACCGCTTACAACGTTGGAAGAATTTTCGATTTTGTCAACAGCTTTAGGAACTTATATTAAATACAATTATAAAAAAGACAATATTGAGGTGGTTAAGAAACCTTAATTATAAAAATATTTAAACCATCAATAGCGTCGGGTTTTAGCCCGATGTGAACAATCGAAATAAAATTGGCTTTAGCCGAAACCTAAAATAAAGTTTTGGCTAAAGCCATTTGAAAGGATAATTATTGATAAACGGGCTCTCTTCGACTAAGCTCAGGATAATATTCCTATTGAATGAATTCAAAAATAAAAGGGAGCTGTTTTAAAGATAAAAACAGCTCCCTTTTATTATTTTAAACTGATATTACTCAGCAATTACTCTTACCATTCCTTTCACCTGTACAAGCTTTTCCATCAGCTCTTCTCTGGAATCTGCGAGAACATTGATATGTCCCATTTTTCTTCCCGGTTTGGTTTCTGTTTTTCCGTATAAATGAATGTAAGTTTCAGGAAGCTTAAGAACATCATCCATTCCTTCATACACTACTTTTCCGGAATATCCTTCTGCTCCCACCAGATTTAGCATTCCACTGTAAGTAATAGCATCGGTATCTGCTAAAGGCAAGTTTTTCACCACACGGTACATCTGCTCAAATTGCGAGTTGGTATTTCCCTCCTGGCTCTGGTGCCCTGAATTGTGAAGTCTTGGTGCTGTTTCATTCACCCATATTTTTCCTTCTTTATCAAGGAATAATTCAATAGCAAATAACCCGGGAGAGTTTACTGCCGCTAAGAATTTTTCCGTAATAGAATCAATCTGATTCTGAACATCTTCTGTTAAAAGAACCGGACATACATTGAAATCTAAAAGATTCAGCTTTGGATCGGCTACCATTTCCGTTACCGGAAAAATATTGGTTTCTCCTTTTTCGTTTCTTGCGACGATAACAGAAAGCTCTTTTTCAATATCAACAAGACTTTCAATCACAGAAGCTTCTGTCCATAGATTCTGATAGTCTTCTTCCGTTTTAATCACCTGTACTCCTTTTCCATCGTATCCTCCTGTATTCATTTTCTGAACAAACGGCAATGGCATGATGATTTTCTCATCACTGTTCCATACCACCTGAAATTCCGGGCTTGGAATATCATGAGCTTTATAAAATTCTTTCTGAAGGATCTTTTGCTGAATTGTTTTGATGATATTGGCATTCGGAACTACTTTTATTCCCTGTTTTTCAAGTTCTGCCAATGCATCAGCATTTACGTGCTCAATTTCAATGGTTACAACATCTTTATCTTTTCCGAAGTTCAAAACCGTTTCATAGTCATTGAAATTTCCCTGCGTAAAATACGAGATATTATGACATGGTGCATCAGAAGCCGGATCCAGAGTATAAAACTCATCATCATACTTCAGTGCACTTTGTATCAACATTCTTCCCAGCTGTCCGCCTCCCAGAATTCCTATTTTCATTTTTTATTTTTATTAGATTTACTCTTATTGAATTTTATCAATTTTTAAATACCCTAGCCCCATTGGGTTCTCCTGATTTTCTTCATCAGACTTTTGAAGAATGATCGTATATTTTTCTTTCATACAGGCAGGAAGAATATCACTTACATTGAAAATATCATCAATATCCACTCCATGCTTATCATCAATATGACTTACTGCACCTTCAAACCCCATGGTCTGATAAAATTCCGTAGCTTTTGCTCTTTTTATAATCTCTCCCATAGACTGCCCTACCATTAAGTGCTGCTCATGAAATTCTTCAAAGAAACCAGGTTTATAACCACCTAAATTCAGAAAAAACAACTGGTTTTCTGATGTTTTTTCACCTTTTTCTACAATTTCCACCTTGTACCCGTCTGCAAATCTCACTTCCTGGTAACAATCCAGGTGAATTTTCCCCTCTGCTTCCTTCCAAAATTCTTTCATATCAGGAATCAGATCTTTCAGATTCTCCGCTATTCCGAAGAAAACATCGTGCTGCTCTATATTTCTGCCTTTGGGTGTTGCCCCGAGGATGACATAAAATAATTTCAATTCATTTTTCATGCATACAAAAATACGTTAAATTTATCTTTTTCAAATGTTTGGCAGACTACTACAATAATTTTATATTTGTAGTATTATTTGTAGTATGTCAGAAATCATCATACTCTTCCTTGGCGCAATTTCCGCGGGTCTTTTAGGTTCACTTACGGGTTTAGGAGGGGGAGTTATCATCATTCCTTTATTAACGCTAGGTTTTGGCGTTCCAATGCATTATGCTATCGGTGCTTCGCTCATTTCTGTGATCGGAACCTCTTCCGGTGCGGCTGTAGCTTTCGTAAAAGAAGGTTTTACGAATATGAGAATCGGGATGTTTCTCGAAATAGCCACCACCGCAGGAGCTATTGTGGGCGCTCTGGTTTCAGGAATGCTTAACCCAAATACAATTGGAATTATTTTCGCAAGTATTCTTCTTTTAACGGTTATTTTAAATCTTAAAGGAAAGCCAGATCACCAGGAACCTTTGGTGAAAGGAAGTCTTGAAGAGAAACTGAAACTGTACGGAACATTCCCTGATAAAGGAGTTTTGAAAAGCTATTCTGCAAGAAATACCATTCCTGGATTTTTGATGATGATGTTTGCAGGGGCAATGTCCGGACTTTTAGGAATTGGTTCCGGTGCGTTGAAAGTATTGGCAATGGACAATATGATGAAGCTTCCTTTCAAAGTATCTACCACTACCAGTAATTTCATGATCGGAGTAACAGCAGTAGCCAGTGCCCTGATCTATTTTCAGAGAGGTGAAATTATTCCGGTAATTGTAGCTCCGGTATTGATTGGTGTTGTCATCGGAAGTTTTATAGGATCAAAAACCCTGATGGTATCAAAGACCAAAAAATTAAAAGTATTTTTTGCCATTGTGATTACCATTCTTTCAATTTATATGATGTATAACGGTATCAACAAAAGCTTCAGATAATGAAAAAGAATTTTACAGATGTAGATCTGAACCGTTCGGTAGGAAACCTTCTGAGATTAGGTGTTATTCTTTCTGTGGCTACATCGCTTATTGGTTTTATTAAGTTATTTTTTGAAGGCTTTAAAATGCCCGAAAAATATACCAGCCTTGTGGTAGGTACTTCTTCTGAAAAAGTATGGGGACATTTCTGGGACTCTTTATGTAAAGGAGAAGGTACGGCTATTATTCAGCTGGGTATTCTTTTGTTGATCTTCACGCCCCTGATGAGAATTGTTTTCGCTTTAATAGGCTATTTAAAAGAAAAAGACTACGTATATGTAGTCATTTCTTCTATTGTTTTAGCGATTATGGCAGTGAGTTTCTTTGCAGGTTACGCCCACTAATTTTTACATTTCATAGAACTCTAACGGCAGCTGGTCGGGATCCTGGGTAAAGAAAAATTCTTTTCCGGTGAATTCGTCTATGCGGATTTCTTCACAGATTAATCCTTTTTCTACCAGTTCATTTCGTTTTTCTGTAACATTCTCCACGGAGAAAGCAAGATGCCTTAAGCCACATGCTTCGGGGCGTGACGGACGTTGTGGAGGATCCGGAAAAGAGAATAATTCTATCACATAATGCTCTCCGATTGCCAGATCAAGTTTATAAGACTGTCTTTCTTCACGGTATACTTCACGGATGATATTCAGCTCTAAAATTTCTGTATAAAATTTCTTTGAAACAGCATAATCTGAACAGATGATGGCAATATGATGGATTTTCATTTTTTTAATTTTAATCTACTTCTTAATTCTATTATTGTATTTCTTTACAGTTATCTTTTCTTCTTGTGTCAATAATATACTGAATTTTCCATTCATTATTCTGCTTCACCAGTTGAAAACTATTTGCTCCACAATGTGATAATTTTCCTTTTACATAAAAAGAATAAGGGGTAAACACACTTGCCAGATTTCCATCCGTATGAATGGCTTCTACGATAATTCTTTCCTCCAAATCTCCCTTTGGAAACTTAGAAACTGAAGTAACAAAATCATGTATACTATCACTTTTTACAGTACCGTCTTTTGTGATGGTTTGAAGCACTGCATTCTCCGCAAAAGCTGATTTCACCAATTCCGGATCTGCATTTTTCATACCAAGAAACAGATTACGGATAGGTTTTTCAATATCCCGATTCTGCTGACCGAAAACTGAAATACTGACGAGCAGAAGAATACAAGCAATTTTTTTCATATGATGAATTTTAAGAAATAAAAATAGGGAAAATAATGGTTCAGCTGAACGATTTTTCTTCAAATGCTACCATCATATAGAATGACAACATTTGTTAGTATCATTTTAATTGTTGATATCCTGAACCCTTGTCATTCCGTAGGAATCTAAGTAGGATGTTTTTATTTTAAGTTGATAGTTTGGATTCCTACAGAATGACAATATTGGTATTTATCTCATTCTTAGATTGATGACAAAAGTTTTATCGTTCCGTAGAAATTGAAAAAAGAAATCATAGTCATCAGCATAGAATGAAAGTTACCATGAAACACAACATTAAAAATTCTAAAACATTTTTTTGTAACTTTTGTGAAAACAAACACACAAATGATAGAATTTCCAACAGGTATATACACCTATTATATCTATATTTTGACCAATAAAAGCAGAAGTGTTTTATATACAGGGGTGACCGGTAATCTTCACAAAAGATTATATCAGCACAAAACAAAGTTGAATCCTACCAGCTTTACAGCAAGATATAATCTTGAATTTCTAATTTACTACGAAAAATTTGATTGGATTCATCATGCTATTGAAAGGGAAAAGGAAATCAAAAACTGGACAAGAGCTAAAAAACTTGAATTAATAAGATCTGTAAATCCTAATTTAGAATTTTTGAATTATTTGTTTGAAAACTGGAATTAATGCTATGATAATTAAATTTCTATGAATATCAATTATTACATATTATCAACTGAATGTGTAATAAAACACGAATTTTGTCATTCCGTAGGAATCTAAACAAAGTATAATTGAGGGAGCTTGGATTCCTGCGGAATGACAAAAATGAAAACAAACAAACCAGTATGAAAGAACTGTCGCATAGAAAACCCTAATATCCTTATACTAAAAAAGTGGGCTTTAGCCCACTCCTATTGAATATTTATTCTTATTTAAAATTTCATCACATCTTTCACTACTCCATTTTTCTGAGTGTGTTGTAATAATTCAGCTTCAATAAAGGCTTTGATCTGTTCTTCAGACCCATTATTCGGGAACAGAAGGTGAACATTCGCTCCTGCATCCAATGTAAAGAATAAATGAAGTCCGGTTTCTCTTCTGAAATCCCAGATTTTATTGATAACTTCCAATGTTCCTGTTTTCATCAGGATAAAAGCAGGATCACTCATCATCATCATTGCATGTAATGTAAGTGCCTCATGTTCTACCAACTTGATAAAACGTTCCATATCTCCGCTTTTCAGAATCTCTTTCATTGGAACAAAGTTTTCCCTTGCTTCCTGGAATCTTCTTTCTGCATAAGGATTGGTATTCATCAAACCATGTCCTACTGTTGAAGAAACACTTTTCTGTCCTTCATGAATCAATAAAACCCAGTCATTAAAGTTTTTGAAAACTTCATGAATTTCAGTGTCGGGATACTGTACTCCGAACAAGTCTGAGCTTCCTGTTACCTCATCAGTTTCTCCCCACACCACAAGTCCGTTGTACAAGCTTCGGCATGCGCTTCCACTTCCTAATCTTGCTAAAAATGAAGCTTTTCTCAAAGATTCTTCTTCAGAAGTTTTTTCTGTAAAGGAAGCATCCAACACCATCAGACATTTTGCAATGGCTCCAAATCCTGAAGCTGAGCTGGCAATCCCGGAACTGTGTGGAAATGTATTCTCTGTTCTGATGATATATTTCCCTTTTAAAATCCATGGAAGATACTGTTCTATATTTCTGAAATATTTTTCAATTTTTTCGGCAAACTTCACTTCTTCATTTCCAGCAAGGAAAGTCTGCACTGAAAAAGATTCATCTGCTGTAAACTCCATTGAAGTATTGGTTTTACAATGGTTTAAAGTATAGCTGATACTTGGGTTTGCAGGAATCTGATCCGCATATTTCCCCCAATATTTAATCAGGGCAATATTAGACGGACAGCTTTCTGAAACCGTTTGAGTATGAATGGTGAAATTTTCTTTTCCTATAAAATCTTGTGTCGTCATAGTTTAATTTAAGTCATTATTTTGAACCACCCCGTCAAAAATTCTTTGAATTTTCGCCACCCCTCCAATAAAGGGGAATTTTTACGTCTTCAGTTGTAATTGACGTGAAAACAGGAGATCAAAAAAATTTTAGTACATCCTCTCTATAATATCTGCATATTTTTTAATGACCACATTTCTTTTGACTTTCAGTGTAGGAGTGATTTCTCCTGTATTGATGTCAAATTCTGCCGGCATTAAAGTAAATTTCTTCACTTTTTCATAGTCTGCCAGGTGGTCCTGTAATTCTTTAATTTTTTCTTTGTAAAGATGAACTATCTTTTCATTTTTTACAGCCTCTTCCCAATTGGTAAAAGGAATATTATTCTTTTTGATATAATCCTGTAAAAATTCAAAATTAGGAACAATCAATGCTGAAACAAACTGTCTTCCTTCCGCAATCAGCATGATCTGCTGAATAAAATTATTGTTGGTTAAAAGGTTTTCTATCTGTTGTGGAGCGATGTATTTTCCGTTGGAAGTTTTCATCAGGTCTTTGATTCTGTCTGTGATGATCAGGTTTCCTTTCTCATCAAACTTTCCAGCATCACCGGTTTTAAACCATCCGTCTTCGGTGAATACTTTCTCGGTTTCTTCAGGTTTCTTGTAGTATCCTTTCATTATTCCGTTCCCTCTGGCCTGGATCTCATCATTTTCTCCGATACGCATTTCTACTCCCGGAAGAGGTTTTCCACTCGTACTATGTTCAAAATGAGTAAGAGGGAAAAGAGTTAATGTAGCAGTAGTTTCCGTTAATCCATATCCAACAGTCACGTGAATTCCCACCGATTCAAAGAAACGGGTCACTTCCGGCGACAATGAAGCTCCACCACAAGGTAAGAACCAAAGTCTGCCACCCATTTTTTCTTTTATTTTACTGAAAACCAATCGGTCTGCTATAGTTTCTTTGAATTTTAATCCAAAAGGAATGGGTTGTTCATTTCTTCTTAATTCGGCTGTTTCCCATCCGGTTTTAAGTGCCCAGTCAAAGATTTTTTTCTTCAATGATGAACCTTCTTCTGCTTTTTCCAAAACGCCTGCATATACTTTCTGGAAAAATCTCGGTACGGCACACATCGCTGTAGGTTTTACTTCTTCCAATGCTTTGGCGACATTTTTCGGATCTTCAAGGAAATACACGCGGGCACCACCATATAAACAAAGTAAACTCCAGCTTCTTTCAAAAACATGGCTTAAAGGTAGGAATGCCAGTGAAAGTTCTTCTTCAAAGTTTTTAAACTTAAAAAATTCAAAGTGTGAGTCGAATGCTTTGATAAAATTTCCATGGGTAAGCATTACTCCTTTTGGGATTCCGGTAGTTCCGGAAGTATAGATTAATGTAGCGATATCATCATTTTCTTTCTTACAGATTTCCAGCTCCGGTGAAGCTTTTGCAATGAAATCTTCAAGATAAGAACTGTTGAATTCTTTCTTGATCCAAACCGCTTTTTTGGAAACAATAATCGTTTCCAGATTATTTTCTTCTTTATGTAAAAACTCAAGGCAGGCATCGTACTGCATCTGATTTCCTACTAAAACTGCTTTAGCTCCGGAATCGTTGATGATATGTTCTGCCTGTTCAGCATTATTTGTGGAATAAATAGGCACTGTGACTGCACCGATAGCCATTGAAGCCAGATCCATAATCATCCATTCTGATGAATTGTCTGAATAAATAGCGACTCTGTCATTCTCCTGAACTCCGGATTCTTTTAAGGCATTGGCTGTTTTAAAAATAATTTCACTGAATTTTTTCCAGCTCAGCTCTTTCCAGGCTGCATCTTTCTTTTTAAATCCGATGGCCGCTTTTATAGGATGTTTTTCTACATTTTTAAGGATAATTGCCTCTGCAAGATTCATTTCTTCAGCTTTTTGTCGTTAATATAATTGTTCAGGTGAAAGTCAATACTTTCTTTTACGGGAATAAACTGATAGTTCAGTTTTTCTTTGACTTTGTGATTGGAAATGGTGTTGAATGAAGAAATGGCCTCAATATTTGATTTGGTGACCATTTTGAGTTTTGGAATCAGCCATCCGAAAAGGGTGTTGGCTACTCTTCCGATATTGAGTACAGATTGGGAAAGAATTCTTGCCTCTTTAAGTCCCAATCGGGTTCTTACCTGTTTGGCAAGGTCTGCATATCTGTTATTTTCAGCAACAATAATAAAACGTTCTCCGAAAAGGTTATTTTCCATTAATCCGATAGCCGTATTGGCAACGTCTCTTACGTCAACATAAGCAGAGCCTCCTGAAAAAGTAAAGCTATTATCTTCAAAGGTTGAGAAAAGTTCACCGCTGCTTTGACTCCAGTTTCCGCTTCCTACAATCATTCCAGGATTAATGATCACCACATTCAGGCCTTCTGCTGAAGCTCTCCATGCTTCCATTTCAGACAAATGTTTGGAAATAGCATAGGCAGAATGTTCCAGTTTCGGATTAAAGTCAGATTCTTCATCCAGTTCTCCTTTTTCATTAAAATTATCAAGAACAGCAACAGAACTTACATGAAGGAATTTTTTAACCTCTGATCCTTCGCAGGCATACAAAAGATTTTCAGTACCCTTAATATTGGTACGGTACATTTCTTTTTCGTCTTTGGGATGAAAACTCACTTTTGCAGCACAATGATATACCTCATCTACACCTTGCAGTGCAGTTTTTAAAGAATCGAGATCATCAAAATCTACGTTGACCCATTCGATTCTATTAAAAAAATCGTCAGGATTCTCCGTATAAAAGCTGTATGAATGCTTTACTTCGTTTAAATTGCTGCCCGGTCGTTTGGAAGCACGTACATTTTTCCCTCTTTTAAGAAGTTCCAGTACAATTATTCTTCCCAGAATTCCGGTAGCACCCGTTACAAAAATCATTAATTATTTTACTTGATTGCTGACTAAAATATAACAATATTTTCTATCCGGCAATTCTTCCGGATTGGTAAAAATTCTTTAGAAAAACCGTTTTTGCAAATTTGCGATTTTTAAAGCATAATTCAACTTAATTTAACCAATATTATCATTCCGAATACCACAAACCGGAAAATTTTAATCCCGACAGGTTATCCAACTTAAAAGTCCTGAAAGAATTTACATCTTTCAGGACTTTTATATTCAAAAATATATGCAGCTATTTAAGCCATTACTTCATTATTTCTTCTTGGAGCTTTATCGCAAAGAACATCTGCAATACTCTTTGAAATAAGGTTTCCTTCTGTAAGATTATCCAGCCAGAAAAATTCTCCTGCAGCATTGATCTCGATGAAATAATATTCGTCTTCAGGGGAAACAATCATATCTATGGCTCCATAATCTACATGATAAACATCAAGCAGTTCAAGGAGTTTTGCTTCTACATCTGCCGGAAGTTCTGTTCTGTTCCATTTATCAATCAGATTGACACCATCTTTTCTCCAGTCTACTTTGGCGTCTTCAGACTGTTGAGAATCTATTTCGAATGCATACACATCTCTTCCCACAATAGTAATACGAAGTTCTTTTTTCTTCTGAATCATCTGCTGAAACTGCATAGGACAGTACAACAATGAATCCAGCTCTTCCAGTTTATCTTCGCCAACAACGTTCGTAAATACTACATTTTCTACTCCATCTTCATAAATGGCAAAACCGGTCTGCATTTTGGCAACCACATTCTGATGTTTTACAATAAATTTCCTTGCTTCATCCGGATTGTTGGTAAGACAGGTTGCCGGAATGGTCAGCCCTAATTTATCTGCAATTTTCAACTGTTCTTCCTTGCTGTCAAGTCTTCTGTAAACACTTGGTTTTCCTAAAGAATAAGCATCCACAGATTCAAAGAAACCGAAAAGGGTATTTCTGATTTCTCCCATAGCCGCACCGTAAAATTTAGAGTCCATTTCTTCTTTTAATCCTTTTCCGATATTGTAGGCTCTTCTGTACCAGATGGCTGAAATATCATCCAAACGATGTTTTGCTTCAGGCGTTTCCAGGTAACTTACCCATTCTCCATCCTGGAAAATAGTGGATAGTTTGTTTTGTAATGGATAAACGTCTACATCAAAGCGAATGACTTCACAATTATTTTTTTCAATGTATTCTGTTACTTTCTCAATGGAAAAATTATCTGCGGTATGGGTAATTATTAAAATTTTATTCATGGAAATTAATTCTTTTGATAAGGTTGTCGGCAATTCTTTCTGCAATAGGAAATCCCAGCTCTTTCTGAAGCATTCCCCACTCTCCCTGAGGATTGACTTCAAGGAAATAATAGGCTCCGTCTCTTCCTTTGATCATATCGATCGCTCCTATATAAAGTCCCATTTCGTTCATCATGGAAGTAAGATTTACTTTCACAGCATCAGGTAATTCATATGCTTCCCAGAAATACCCTTCGCGGGCTACTCTCCAGTCTGCATTTTCACTGTTATTGATTTTTCCTGTGAAGAACTCACCATCTACATATACGATTCGTAATTCATATTCTTTGTCAATATAGGGTTGAAAAATCATCGGACAGTAAGCGATATCTGAAAGGTGTTCCAAGGATTCTTCCTCAATAACTGTAGTGGAAATCATGTTCTCTCCTGACATTGTTTTGGCGGTAACTCCGTGAAGCTTCGCAATAGCTTTTCCCTGGCAGTATTGATAAAAAAATGTTGTTATTTTTTCTTCATCATTGGAAAAAATGGTTTTGGGAATGGTTAAGTTATTTCTTTGGGCAATTTTCAGCTGAAATATCTTATTTCCGTCTACTTTTTTTTCATTTTCATAAGGGTTGATCCAGGGAATATGTTCTAAAGCGGTCATCAGATTATACCTCAGACTTCCATATTCGTTGAGAAAGATTCTTTCATAATCCTGATCCAGTTCTTCGGGAGCACTGATCCTCCAGGCTTTTCTGTGCCATACACCTTTTATAGTGTCAGAATGGATCGTATTTCCTAATTCATCTGTCAGTTCAAATGAATCTTCATGAATACTGATTTTCTGAAGGTGATTCAGACGATCGGAATTCAATCTGAAATAAGGAATATTTTGGGAGCTCAGATATTCGAAAAAGAGGTCAATATTATAAAAATCCTGTGAATGGGTGATGCAGAGAATCATTTGCCGATTGTATTAAAAAGGGAAACTTACTATTTAAGTTTCCCCTACTATTTTATTTAAAATTCGTTCTGATCTTACAGTGGAAGAGTGATTGTATCATCATCACCATCAGAAGGATATTTCAGCGTGTGCATCATATCATCTTTTGGAGAAGTTACCGTATCGATTGTTGGTTTTGTGATCAAATCTCTTTCAGCAAGTGTAATGTCACTTCCTCCTTTTACCGTTTCCGGATCTTTAACCTGTTTTTCTAAGAATGATGCGAAAAACGGCTTCTTCTTTGAGTTGTTGCTTTTCATAATGTTTTAGTTTTGGTTTGATATATAATTTAGCTTAAGCTTTAGTATATTTCTTATGCTTCTAAAACATCCTCATCACCGTCAGAAGGATATTTCATCGTTACATTGTCATTGTCAGGTTTTGTAACATTATCCTTAATAGGAGTAGTAATCTGATCCTGAAGAGATGTAGTAATCTGATCTGCCAATACAGAAGTAATACCTCCTCCTTTTACTGTTTCAGGGTCTTTAACCTGTTTTTCTAAGAATGACGCAAAAAATGGCTTCTTTTTTGAATTTTTGTTTTCCATAAGTTAATATTTTTATTGTTTTTTGAAAATCCAAAGTACAAAAAATTCAAATCATGGAGAAATAATATTACGTTTTAATAAAAATTTAACATAATATCACAAATTAAAGAATAAAATCAATTCAAACCCAAAAACTCCTTAACTACATTTGCGAAATCAACAGGGTTTTCCGCCTGTACCCAATGTCCTGCATTCTTTACCGTCACTATTTTAGCTTTAGGGAATTGCTGCTTGATACCGAATTCATCCTGTGGCAGGATATAATTGGATTTTGCCCCTGCTATAAACAATGTTTCGCCTTCAAAAACTCCGAATTTAATCGCATTGGAAACAAATTCAGTATATTTTTCAGATAAAGTCTTAAGATTGAATCTCCAACCCAGTTTTTTATTGTCATCCCAATACAGGTTTTTTGTCAAAAACTGCACAGTAGATCTTTCGGGAATATATTGGTTCAGAACAGCTTCTACTTCATTTCTTGAAGATACTGTATCAAAATCTACCGTTTCCAGCGCTTTGATAATTCCCTGATGATGCGGTGGATATGCTTTAGGTGAAATATCAACAACAATCAGTTTTTCAACACGTTCAGGATATTTTATAGCAAACTGCATTACTGCTTTTCCTCCTAAAGAATGCCCTAAAACATGAGCTTTCTGAATTCCGTAATGATCCATATAACGGGCAATATCATCTGCCAGATCATCATGAGACATGCTGTCTGAATGAAAGCTTCTTCCATGGTTTCTAAGATCGATCAGGTGTACCGGAAGATATTCTCCCAGATCCTTTCCGAAACTTCCCCAGTTGTCAAGCATTCCGAATAATCCGTGAAATACAAGAAGTGGCGTATTCGTTACATTTTCGCCGAATATTTTTGAATTTAAAATTTCCATATTTTTAGAAGTTAGATGTGAGAAATCAGAAGTTAGATAAATCATGCATAATCTGTTTATGCTATTTTTAATATAATTGAAGTTGTACTAACTTCTAATCTCTAACTTCTGGTTTCTTATATTTTACCATTTTGCCAGTCTCTTCAGATAAGCCTGAACTGTATTTTCCAATCCCATATAAAGTGCTTCAGAAACCAAAGCATGACCGATAGATACTTCCAAAAGGTTGGGAATGGTATCTGCAAAATATTTCAGGTTTTCTAAGCTCAGATCATGTCCGGCATTGATTCCCAATCCAAATTTAGTAGCTTCCACTGCAGTATCGTAATAAGGTTTTATGGCCTGTTCTTTATTGATAAGATAATTTTTTGCGTAAGCTTCTGTATATAATTCTATTCTGTCTGCGCCTGTTTTTGCAGCATATTCTACAAGCTCAGGTAAAGGATCCAGGAAAACAGAAGTACGGATTCCTGCTTTTTTAAATTCTGCAATAATCTCTGTAAGGTAATCAAGATGTTTTTTGGTATCCCATCCTGCATTGGAGGTAATAGCATCATCAGCATCCGGTACAAGAGTCACCTGCTCCGGTTTCACTTCCAATACCATATCAATAAAATCCTGATGAGGATTTCCTTCAATATTAAACTCAGTCGTAACCAACGGCTTCAGATCATAGACATCTTTTCTTGTGATATGCCTTTCATCAGGTCTTGGATGGATGGTAATTCCCTGTCCTCCGAATTCCTGAATTTTTACAGCAGCTTCTGTAACACTTGGGGTTTCACCTCCTCTTGCATTTCTTAACGTCGCAATTTTATTAATGTTTACGCTTAGTTTTGTCATTGTTATTTTAGATGTTAGATATGAGAAGTTAGAAGTTAGATGACAAATGGTAATTATCATTTCACTACTACACTTTTATACCACTATTAAATTTTACACTTATTATGTTATCTAAACATCAGTTGTAAAGAAGCTTAGCCCCTAACTTCTAATATCTAGTTTCTAATTTCTATACTTTAATGCTTACCTGCATTACCTGAAGCTCAAATTCTTTTGAAGCCACCAATAAATGGTCAAAAATATCTGCCTGTATCTGCTCAAAACGTTCCCATTGGGAATCATTGGCAAAACAGTATATTTCAAGGGGTAGCCCTTGTGGAGTAATCTCCAGCTGACGAACCATTCTGGTTCCGTTTTTATCTATATCAGGATCATTTTCAATATATTTCTGTGCATAATATCTGAAAACACCGATATTGGTAAGCTGCCTTCCATTCACTACTTTATCTTTATGCTCCAGACTTTCCTTTTCTTTTTTGATCTCTGATGCTCTTTCTTCCAGGTAATCCGAAATAAGGTTAATTTCCTTTAAGCGCTCCACATCTTCATCAGTAAGAAACTTAAAAGAATTAATGTTAAAATAAATTGATTTTTTTATTCTTCGGGTATTAGATTCAGACATCACCTGCATATTCTTGATCTCGGTGGTCATCAAATCATAAGTGGGAATTGTTGAAACTGTTTTATCAAAATTGGTGATTTTGGTAGTCAGAAGATTGATTTCTGTAATATTTCCTTCGATGCTGTATTTGGGAATACTCACCCAATCTCCTACTTTTAAATTTTTAGAAGTAGCTACATGCAGACCTGTTACAAACCCCAGAATAGTATCCCTGAAAACCAATACCAGAACAGCTGTAATCGCCCCCAGACTTCCTACAATAGTTGTTCCCTTGATTCCGAAAATCACACAAAGCCCTACTACAGTAAATATAAAAAGTCCTAAGATTTTTACGGTTTCTGAAATGGCATTGAGTGCCATTATTTTATAGAAATCCTGTTTGATGCTGAAATAATTTCTGAAAGCAGTCAGCGATCTGTACAGCATTCCTGCCAATATCAATACCAGCCCAAGATTGATACATCTTATGATAAAAATGGTGGTCTTCGGCAATGCATTTTCCGGAAATATAGATCCCTGGATCCCAGCTACAGCAATCAACGCAGCAAAATGAGCTACTGAATTGGTGATCTTCGACTGGTAAACAGATTTTAAAATGGGAAATTTCTGTTCATTATGAAATAACCTGAACACAGAATTGATAATGAATTTAAAGATAAAATCAGTAATAAAAAACAGGACAAGAAGTAAGCTCAGTTTTACAATAATATGAAATACCCAATCCAGCCCGGAGGGTGATATCTGGGTAATATAAATGTAAAGCTGTTCGCTCAGCTCCTGTATAAAGTTTTTGGTTTCTTGTAATTGGTCATTCATTACAGCAAATTTATGAAATTAAGAATCATCATTTTACTATTCATAATCAATTTTCATCCCAAAAAGTATTATCCGGAAAATTTCATATAAAAAAAAATCGTGAACTCAACTTTAAAATATCAAATCTTCCACAACCCTTGATTATAAATGAAAAATAAACTACAAATAACCAGTTTAAGTAACAAATATTAAAATAAATTACAATTTAAGTGTTTTAATATTAAAAATTTATTAAATTTGGTTAAAACTAAACCCATCAAAATCAATTAAATATGAGACAAAATTACTTGTTCATCGTACTATGCAGCCTTGTGCTCTTAGTAAACTGTAAAGGAGGTGATGACTCAATGAGCCCAGAAGATTCCAAAAAAGTACCCACTGGAACTATAGAAGGTAAAGTATTTGCTAAAAACGGAACAAAACCCATTGGCGGTGCCACTGTATTCACTATTGATAGCAAAAATCAGGTCTATCACACCTATTCCAATACCGATGGTACATTCAGCCTTACTGCACCTGAAGGAAATACGACTCTTCACATTCAGACTGGGAACGGTCTTAATTTCAGAACAGAGATTCCTGTTACGGTAAAAAAGGATGAAACAACCACTGTTCCCACCAAAGATTCAAAGCTGAATCAGATAGCAAAAATAGCTTATGTAGAAGGCAGTTATGACGAAATAGAATCTATTATTACAAGTCTTGGGTATACGGCGACAGAAATCAGCTATCACGATTTAAAAAATTTCAACACCATTTCTCAGTATGATATTATTTTCCTGAACTGTGGTTCGCGTAATTTGACACAGACGGGAACTAATAATCCGGGTAACGATGTTTCTGTTTTCAATAATCTCTCTACTTTTATCACGAATGGCGGAAGCATTTACAGTTCAGACTGGGCAGCAGCGTATCTGGTAGGAGGAGATAAAAACGCTCCCTATTGCGGTGTTTATGGAGGATTTCTCGATCTTCCAAAAATTTGTTTTAATACCAATGGAAATGTCGCTATGTATAACAACTGTAGTGTTTCCAATACGGCTATGGCGTCAGCAATAGGATTTAATACATTAAATATTCAATATGATCAACCTTTGTGGCAAAAAATCCAGCATTATGATCCTTTGTTCTGGGAAGTATTGGTACAGAAAGATAATGAACCTCTGATGATAAGAACCAATAAGTATGTGGATACAACAGCTCCTAAGATCACAGTAGGAACATCTTTAAACAATAACCATATGACGATCTGCCATCATACAGCCAATGGAAACACTGTTACCATTACCATTAATCAGAATGCGTGGAATGCTCATCAGGCACACGGCGATTATATGGGATCATGTTCAGGAACTACCAATAGCGGAAATATCTATTATACTACATTCCATAACCATGCAAGTGGAAATATCGGTAAAACAGGACCGATTCTGGAATACGTAATCTTAAATTTGTAATAAAATTTTATAACTCAGTTCTCAAAGTGGCTTTTTATAAGGCCACTTTTTTTATATTGCATGTATATTTTTTAAAAGAATGGATACAACAATTATTAATATTTTCTGCCTTATTCTCTTATTTATTGGAATATTGGGAACTTTTCTTCCGGTATTGCCTGGTCTTTTGCTGAGTATCTGCGGACTGTTGATCTATAAATTCGGGACGGATGCTGATCTTTCCATGGTTTATATATGGGCATTCGGAATTCTTACGCTTGCTTCTGTAGTGTTAAGTTATGTAATTCCGGCAAAGACCAACAGAAAGTATGGAGGTACGCGTTGGGGAAGTATTGGTTCTGTCATTGGAACTATTGTTGGGATATTTATTCCGATCCCGTTGGGATTTCTGATAGGAATGTTTGCTGGTGTATTTATTGGTGAGTTACTTCACGACAGCAAGGATATGAATAAAGCCTTACGATCCACTAAAGGAGCGCTGATTGGATTCATTTATGGAACCGGATTCAGTTTTGTGGTAGGAGTGGCAATGTTTTTGGTAGTATTACTTAATATGTTTAACGTCATTTAATTAAATATAAGAAACTATGTTCCATAAAATTGTCATACTCAGTCTGGGAATATTTGCATTAACAGGATGTGATGCCCAAAAGAAATCCAGGATTAATACAAAAACTACTGAAATGTCCACAGGTACAAAAACAACAAGCTCTCATAATCAGAAAGACGGTGTTATATACCTGACTGAAGGAGAAAATAAGTTTTTACGAGAATACCAGATGAATGTGACATTCAAAGGAGTTTCTGAAGACAGCCGTTGTCCTGAAGGAGCCCAATGTATATGGGCGGGTGTTGCTCTTGCACAGGTGGAAGTAATGGGAACATCTACCCGACCAATGACTCTGAACCTTGCAAGCGCAGATTATCCGGCAAGAAATTATCATCAGTCGACAGAATTCAACGGATATACCATTACATTACAGGACATCGCTCCTTATCCCAAGTCACAAGACGGAACAAAAGCATTAGCCGGAAAATATAAAATCGGAATTACGATAAAAAAAGCAGATCAATCTGCCGATTCTACCAGGAAATAGGCTTCTTCCCTTTGGAAACAAGATATTCATTAATTTTTGAGAAAGGCTTGCTTCCAAAAAAACCTCTGTACACAGAAAAAGGAGAAGGGTGTGCCGATTTAATAATAAAATGTTTAGCCGGATCTATGAGTTCGGCTTTTTTTTGTGCAAAAGCACCCCATAAAACAAAAACCACATTCTCTTTTTTATCTGAAATTTCTTTAATGATAAAGTTGGTGAATTTTTCCCAGCCAAGGTCTTTATGAGAGTTCGGTGTATGCGCACGAACCGTTAACGTAGCATTCAGTAATAAAACGCCCTGTTTTCCCCAGTCATCAAGTTCTTTAGAAGTTCTTACCACTCCCAAATCATCTTTCAGTTCAATAAAAATATTTTTCAGTGATGGCGGTGCAGCAACCTGCTCAGAAACAGAGAAACACAAACCATTCGCCTGATAATCATTATGATAAGGATCCTGACCAATAATCACCACTTCAACATCATCAAAAGCTGTAAGTTCCAATGCTCTGAAAATCTGATTCTTTGGTGGAAAAACTTTGGTTGTTGCATATTCATTCTTCACTTTCTCCCAAAGGGTGGTAAAGTATTCCGTACTCTTTATCGGGGCTAAAATTTCTGTCCAGGTCATAGTGCAAAAATAATAATATTAAAATAAAATAAGAGCCTTCATTATACTTTAAATATCTTCACTTTTCTTTCAATCAGCATATACGAAAAATAGGACAGCAATAATGAAAAGGAGATTAATAACAGATTATTAAGATGATAAGAATTTACAATAACGAAATTTTGTTTCTTCACCATATAATGGATGATGTATAATGAGTAAGAAATATTTCCTAAAAAATACACCGCTTTAGTTTCTAAAAATACTTTCAGATAATTTGACTTTCCTTCATACAGATATTTGATCATCAATGCTGATAATAAAGGGATAAACAAGAGCCCTTTTTCAATAAATAACATGAACACAAACAATAGGAGAATGATATAAAGGATCAGGTTTTCTTTCTTCATTTTAAATGGTGGCAGAAGAGCAATTCCAATTCCAAGAAAATAGGAAGAAACCGTTCTTAGCAGAGAAACCAGTCCGTAAGGAAGATCAAGATATCTTGGTGATTGCCCTACTTGCATTGGATGTTCAGAACCTATATATAAATGATCGGGAATATAAGGAAGTGCAAACCTCAAAACTAAACTGGCAATAATTAAAATTTCGCTACGTATTTTATAATGCAGGACAAGCCATAGCATAAAAGGGAATATTAAATAACAAACCCATTCGGTACTTAGTGACCAATAGACCACATTCAGCAGATAATCAGGATTAAAAAAACATTGTAACAAACTGGCATTAATAAGAAATCCTGCTACAGAAGTCTTCATTAAAAACAAGGCAATAAAAACAACCGATACAATATAGACCGGGTAAATTCTGTTGACTCTCTTTTTATAAAAAACTTCTATTGTTTTATAATTCAGATTTTTAAATTTATCAGAGTAAGAAACCGTCAGTAAGAAAGCACTCAGCACAAAAAATATATCAACCGCTACATACCCCTTTCCTACTATATCCTGAATGAATTCATTCCTAAAAAAACTAAAATGAAAAAACGCTACCCATAATGCAACAATCCCTCTAAGTCCCGTTAAAGATTTTATTTCATTTTTCATATGTAATTTCAATCGGTGATAAAGATAGAGAAAAACCTGTTAGATTTCTTACGGATGATTACCGGATAGCCTTCTCAAACTAAAAATAATATTATCCGGAAACCCTTCATCTTCTTTTCCTTCTTCCAAAACAAAATGATGTTTTACAAGAAGTCCTTTTGAATTTTCATTGAATGTATTGGTAATGGCTACTATTTCCTGTAAAAGGAGTTCGTTAAATCCATACTCTACTACCGCATTCAAAGCTTCAGACATAATCCCCTGTCTGTGATACTCTGGTAACAGTTCATAGCCAACTTCTGCTGTTTTCCGGTCTTCAGAAAAATTCCAGAGACAGATGGTTCCGATAAGATGAGACTGATCTTTTAAAGAAATTCCCCAATAGACCGTTTGATTATTTTGAGTTCTTTGCTTAATCGTCAAAATAAACTGAAGCGCATCATAGTTGGTCTTTGGTGAAACTCTTTTCACAAATTTATTGACTTCCGGATTGCCTCGGATTTTTAAAATATCTTCTGTATTATTTTCATTGATTCCTTTTAAAATCAATCTTGAGGTTTCTAGTTTCACATCTCAAATGTAATAAAAAGAATATCATAAATTTTCATAAGCATAAAGGTTATTGCATTCTATTACTTATTTTGAGTAATCAAAGCAATACGACTAAATCACTGATGAAGCAGAAGAATAACCGAATCGCTTAGAAAGAATCAATGTATTGATTCCACTCTTTGCTTCCTTAAAGGGATAAGGGTTAGTAATAAAAACTTTGCGTTAAAAAAAATTGATCTTTTTTGAAGTTTTAAAATTTTTAATAAAAAAAAGGAACTCCATAATCATCAAATTCACAGTTAATTTATTCTGTAAATCTCTCAGATATACGTAATAATCAAAATTCTCACTAAATTTGCACTGTGTATATAGATAAAGAAGATTTAGACGAATTAGAGTTTCCGCAATTGCTCGCGGAAATCTCCCCATTTGCGTATTCTCCGAAAACAAGAGAAAAAATTCTTCAACTTCGTCCGATGGAAATTGACGAGGCGGAACTTTCATTAAAAAAAACCTCAGAATATCTGTCGAGTTTTGAAAGTTCAAATGCGATTCCGTTTGATGAATATGAAGATATTGAAAGTGAGCTGAAATTGATGCTGATTGAGAACTACCGTCTGGAAAATGCTGCTTTCATCAAAATAAAAACCATTACGGAACAGATCGGAAGACTTCAGAAATTCTTCCCTACCATGCCGGAAACGTTTCCTACTTTATTAGAAGAAGTTTCTGTACTGGAATTCAGAAAAGAGATCATTGAGAAGGTAGATAAGGTTTTTAACCGTTTTGGTGAAGTAAAAAATGAAGCTTCTCCAGCTCTGAAAGGGATAAGAACTGAAATCCAGCTTGCTAAAAAGGCGATTCAGGAAAATTTCAACCGTGCGCTTACCACGTATGGACAGAGTGACTTTCTGGATGATATCCGGGAAACGATTATTGACGACCAAAGAGTTCTGGCTGTAAAATCAGGATTCAAAAAAAGGGTTGCCGGAAGAACATTAGGAATTTCCAAAACAGGTTCCATCACGTATATTCAGCCGGACAGTGTGGTAAAGCACTATTTCAAGCTTCGTGAAAATGAAGAGGAAGAGAAAAAAGAAATTGATAAAGTTCTCCGTCAACTTACAACAGAACTGGCGGAATTCCAACCTCAGCTATGGAGATATCAGGTTTATATTTTTGACCTTGACCTTACGAGAGCTAAAGCAAAATTTGGTGAAGTGATCAACGGAGTTCTTCCGAAAATCAACCATCATAAAACGCTGAGACTAAAAGATGCTTATCATCCTCTTTTATGGTTAAGAAACAAAGTTGAAAACAAAACAATCCACCCTCAAACCTTAACTTTAACAGATCATAACAGGATTATCTGTATTTCCGGTCCAAATGCCGGTGGAAAATCAATTACCCTGAAAACGGTAGGATTACTGCAACTGATGATTCAGAGTGGTATTCTGGTTCCGGTTCATCCTAAGTCTGAAATGTTTTTCTTTGAGAAGATCATGACTGATATTGGGGACAACCAGTCCATTGAAAACCACTTATCAACTTATTCATCGAGGTTGAAGAAAATGTCCGGAATCATTCGTGAGGCAGATGCCAATACGCTTCTGCTTATTGATGAATTTGGTACAGGTTCTGATCCTGAGCTTGGAGGTGCGTTGGCAGAAAGTTTTATGGAGTTTTTCTATGACAAAAAGAGTTTTGCCATCATTACAACGCACTATACCAATATTAAACTGGTAATAGAACAGCTTCCGAACGCTCAGAATGCAGCTATGCTTTTCAATGAAGAGACATTGGAACCGATGTATAAGCTGGAAGTGGGACAGGCAGGAAGTTCATTTACTTTTGAAGTTGCGGAAAAGAATAAGATTCCAAGATTCATTATCCATTCTGCGAAGAAAAAAGTAGAACATGATATTGTTAATCTTGACAAAACGATTGTAAAACTGCAGCAGGAAAAATTTGAGGTTGAAAAACTGAAATCTGATCTTGCAGAAAGGAAAGAATCTGTAGAAGATAAACGTGATAACCTTCAGAAACTAAATGAGCAGCTTCAGCAGAAACTGTTCAATTTCCAGAAGCTGTATGAGGAAGAACACCGCAAACTACAGTTCGGGAATAAGATTGAAACATTCATCGACAGCTATACCAAAGGAAAATCCAGAAAGGATGTGGTAAAAGATTTTGTAAAACTTCTTGAACAGGAGAAATTCAGAAAACTGGGCAGTGATAAGGATGAAACCAAACGTCTGCAGGTTGTTAAGAGAAAAATCACTCAACAGCTGAAAAAGGAGGATGTTATTGAAAAAATTGCTGAAACCAATGAAAAACTGGAAGAGAAACGTAAAACTGACCGTGCTGTGTGGATGAAAATCGGACAGCGTGTTCGTATTACCGGAAGTACCAGTGTAGGAACCATTGAAAAAATTTCCAGAAATAAAGTGATTGTCAATTACGGAACTTTCAAGACCACGATTGATGCAGATGAACTTGAGAGAATTTAATAAATAAGAAATTAAATTAACGCAAATACAAAGAAGCCGTCTCACAACTGAGGCGGTTTTTCTTGTTAAAAAGTAAATAATTTTTATATATTTTGATTTGTTTT
>NZ_JAMZGF010000049.1 GCF_024158915.1 Chryseobacterium sp. S0630
GAAGTAAGGACAGTATTGGATAACTGACAATTATTTTTAAACCCTAACTGTCAGATTAAGTCGTGGCTATTACAAATTAGCAGCACCTGCTTTTACAGTCGCTGTTTCTGCTTTTTTAGTTTCTTCTTTTTTAGCTTTTTCCCAGCCATCTTCAGGCATTAGGGTTGCTACAATTCTTCCTTTTGTAAGATATTTTTTCGCAACATTCTGAAGATCTTTTACCGTAAGTGCTTTTACTTTATCCTGATAATTTAAGATATCATACTTGTCACTTCCATCTAACTGGTTCTTAGCAATGGCGTTCATCCAGAACATATTATCTTTAAGTTCTGTTTTGTTGTCATTGTATTCTCCTTCTTTATATTTATCCAGGTCTTTTTGTTCAGGACCATTATCGATAAGCTTCTGAAGCTCTGCAATAGCACTTTTAGTCAGCTTCTCAGCATTTTCCGGACCACAAGGGAAATTAATACCGAAACTATACGTTCCGTAAGGTATTTTATTCATTCCTCCTCTGGCACCACCTCCATAGATACCACTTTCATCTTCTCTCAGCTTTTCGATAACTTTAATAGTAGCCACCTCTCCAAGTGCTGATAATGCTAAAGCTTCTTTTTCATTGTAAGGAGCTTCTCCGCTGTAAGAGATAGATACCATACTCTTAGGATCTTTTCCTTTTTTATACACTTTACTATAATCTCCGGTCATCGTTCTGTACCCTGTATCTTTATACATTGCTGCTTTTCCGGATGATGGCAGACTTGCAATATATTGCAGCACTTCGTCTTTAAATTTGGCTTCGTCTATGTTTCCTACAAAATAGAACTGGAAGTTTCCTGCATTGGCAAATTTATCTTTATAGATATCGTAAGCTTTTTTATAGTCTGTATTGGCCCAATCTTTCTCCATTGGGAATACCCCAATAAATCTAGGGTTCTTCTGGTTCATGAATTTTGCATGCTCATTAGAGAAGTAAGCCTGAGGATTAGACAACAGGTTATTCAGCATTGCAGATTGCTTTTCTTTATAAGCATTAAAGGAAGCAGGATTATAATTTAAGCTTGTAAAATAAGCATACATAAGCTCCATAGCAGTTCCTAAATCCTTTTGTGTAGTTCTTCCGGAAACGCCTTCAAAAAGAGAAGTTACCATAGGATTTACGTTCACTTGTTTACCGGCAAGATAATTGGTAAGATCTGCTTTTGAGAATCCTCCTACTCCAGCTTCTGTTAATGCTGAGAAAGCAAACTGAGTTTTATTGTAATCAGCATCAGGGATAAGAGAGCTTCCTCCTAAGCTTCTTGCTGTAAATACGATTTCGTCGTCTTTAAAATCTGTTTTTTTGAAAGTAACTTTCGCTCCGTTACTTAAAGTCCACGTTGTTGTTCCTAACTTGGCATCTGTTTCAGTTTTAGCAATTTTCCCTTCAGATTTGAATGGCTTCACCAGATTTTTGATCGTTGCTTTTTCTTCGTAAGGCTTAAGATCTGCCATTTTTACAGCATCAAATGTATTCAGAACCATTGCTTCTGTAGGCATGGTTACATTATCTTTTTTAGGCCCTGTAACCACAATTACCCTACTGTCATCTTTCACCATTTTCTTGATGATTTCATTGGTTTGTGCAAGCGTAACAGATGGCAAGAAAGCTTTGGTATCTTCATATTCCCATGCAATTCCCGGGATTGGTTCCTGCTCAAGGAAGTTTCTTACATACTCGTCTATCAGAATCTCACTTTCTGTTTTGTCTTTGTTATTATAAGATCTTTCAAGATTGGAAAGTACCTGAGATTTTGCTCTGTCTAGTTCAGACTGTGTAAATCCAAATCTTTTTGCTCTTTCCACCTCTTCCAATAGAACTTTCAACGCATTCAGCTGGTTTCCTTCTTTCACCATGGCAAATCCCTGGAACGCTTCTTTGCTTCTTGCATAAGTTCCTCCATGGTATACTGATCCGAAAGTGAAAGGTGGATTTGTAGAATTGATGAGTTCTCTCAACCTGTTATTTAACATTGTCGTTGAAAGATTTTCTACAAGGCTTTGATTGTACTGTTCTACTGTTACATCAGGTTTATAGGCATCAGCATCTTTCATAATAAACTGTACCATAGAATTGGTAGCATCTGGATCTGTTTCAATAGCTACCAAAGTTTCTTTATGATTCGGAAGATCAAAAGATTTTCTTTCTCTAGGTTTTGAAGGATTTTTATATTTGCTGAAATTATCCTTGATCTTCTTCTCAATTTCGTCTACATTGATGTCCCCTACTACTACAATTGCCATCAGATCCGGTCTGTACCAGTCCTGGTGGAATTTTCGGATAACATCTGGTTTGAAGTTTTCCAATACTTCTTTTTTACCGATTGGCAGTCTGTCTGCATACTGAGATTTATATAAAAGCTTGGGAAGATATTTATCCATCATCCTTTTATCAGCTCCAAGACCCAGTCTCAGCTCTTCCAATACAACTCCTCTTTCTTTATTGATCTGCTCATCGGAAAGCGTTGCATTAAATGCCCAGTCTTCCATTACTTTCAGTCCGGCATCCAGATTTCCTGGTTTATCTAATGGTACAGGAAGCATGTAAACCGTTTCGTCAAAGCTGGTATATGCATTAAGGTGTTGCCCGAATTTCACTCCGATAGACTGTAGAAAGTCTACTAATTTATTATCCGGAAAATTTTTGGTTCCGTTGAAGTTCATGTGCTCCATAAAGTGAGCCAATCCTCTTTGATTCTCATCTTCAAGAATAGATCCGGCATTGATTGCCAGACGGAAGTCTACTTTTTTCTCAGGTAATGTATTTTTTTTGATGTAGTACTTCATTCCGTTGGAAAGAGTACCAATTCGTACAGATGGATCCACTGGAATATTCTGTCCAAAGGCATTCGCAGACATCAGGAAAATGACGGCAAATGAAGATAATACTTTTTTCATGGTTATTTGATTTTATTTACAGTTTAAAACTAACATTTATTCACAAGGTGAAGAAATCATAAAATATTTTTTATAGTTAAATTTGAGTTAAAATTATTTATATACTAAAAAAACCGGGAATTTCCCGGTTTTTATCTCTTAAAAAGTATCTTATTATTTAAAATCAGCATCTGTAACTCCAGAGTTGATTACCACTTTTGTCGTTTTAATTGTCATTTTCTGACCTCCACCTTCAGCATCTACTTCAGCCGGGAACTGTATTCCATCAACTGCCATATAGCTTTTAATGGTTGCTTTACCTTCTCCTGCATCTGTCTTATACAAAAGTCCCGTTCCTGCATCGAAATAGAATTTTCCTTTGTCTGAAGACAATACATTATAATCTTTTCCGTCAAGTTTTTCTGTAGATACAGCCTGGAAATTAGAAGCATCAAATGCTAAAGCATCCATTGGTTTTCCTTTTTTAAGGTCAGCAATTTTATCAGCAGGAATATCTGTTTTTGTTCCCATCTGATCAAAATATCCTTTTTCACCGTCAAAAAGTTGTACCATTTCTTTCCCCATGAAAGATTGTACAGATTTGAATTTATTCCCTAATTTCTTAGTGGTCATTTGGATTTCCATTCCCTGTACAGCTACTGTGTTATCAGTAATGGTAGATTTTATAGCGTCCAGTTTATCTTTTCCACCTAGCGCTTTGAAATAATTATCAACAACCTCTTTAGGTGTAAGTTTTGATTTTACGGCTTCTGTTTTAGCAGATGCAGCCCCTTTTTTCTGAGCTGCTGCAGGCACTGAGAAAAGTACAGCGCAGAAAAACGGAATGATGATCTTTTTCATATTTATAATAAAGTTTAAAAAGTAAATATAGGAATATTGGCGGACATACAAATAAATAATGAGTAATGAGCAATTAGTAATGAATGATAATTGATAAATGATTGGTGATGATGATTGAGTAATCTTTAGAATGGATGGATAAAAAAAAACCGCCAAAAAATTGACGGTTTTCAAATATTTATATCTGAGTATAATTATTTCTTAAGTTCTTCTAAAAATTCGTCGTGAGAAATTTTAGTTTCTTTTTTGGTAGCTTTTTCAAGAATTACATCTTTCAATTTAGCCATTGCTACTTCAGAAGAAATTTGTCTTACCTGCTCCTGGTCTTTCAACATTTCAACAGCATATTTTTGGATTTCTTCATCCCCTAAGTGGTGGATTCCGTAGATAGCCAATTGGTTTTTCACCAACTGCTCAGCCTGAGCTAATACATCAGCATAGTCAAGGTTGATTTCGTTTTCAGTCATCAATTTACCTTCGATAATCTGATACTTTAATTGGTTTTTCTCAGCTTCAAGAATTTCTTTAGCCTGATCTTCAGACTGGATGTTCTGGTTAGAGAATAACAACCACTTCACAAGGAAAGATTCAGGAAGTTTTACTTCTTCTTTCTCTGTTACTTGCTCTAATACTTTATTCACGAAGTGAACATCAGCATTCTGTTGGAAATACTCGTCTAATTCAGTTTTTACTTTATCCTTAAGCTCATCTTCAGACTTAATGTTTCCTTCTCCGTATACTTTGTCGAATAGATCCTGGTTAAGTTCAGCTAAATCTAATGAATAGAAATCTTTTACTTTAACTTCTAGTTCATTGTGGTGTAGGTGCTCAACTTCTTCTTTGCCGAATCCTAATTCTTTAGCTAATTCTTCGTCACCTGCAAGAGTTTCTTTCGTTACTTTTACAGAACCTTCCATTTTCAAACCTTTTACCAATTTGAAAGCTTCTTTGTTTTCAGCAGTAATCGTAAGGTTTTTTGGGTGGTGGTGGTGCTCTCCTTCAGCATCTTCTTCCACAACCTGAGAAACTTCTAAAGCAATGTAAGAATCTTTAGTGATTTTATCTTGAGGAACCTGCTCAGCGAAACGCTTCTGCATGTTTTCAATGCTCTTACCGATTTCTTTATCAGAAGCTTCTACTTTGTAATGAGGAGCTTCATATTTAGCTAAATCTATAGTGAATTCAGGCTCAAATCCTACTTCGAAAGCAACTTCTAATTGATCAGCATTGTAATCGAATTCGTTTACTGGCTGAGGAACAGGCTGACCAACTAATCTTAGTTTGTTGTCATTAACATAGTTGTTTAAAGCATCAGAAACTTGTCTGTTGATTTCTTCAAATGCAATACCTGCTTCATATTGTTTTTTAACCATACTCAAAGGCACTTTCCCTTTTCTGAATCCAGGAACTTGCGCATTTTTAGCATAATTAATCAACTGCTTCTCTACTTTTTCTTTGTAGTCAGATTTTTCCAATGTTACTGTAAGCAATGCACTTACGTCATCATGGTTTTGTGCGGTAACCTTCATTATTGATTAAAATTTTAGGTTGCAAAAATATGAATTTTTTATGAAAAATACCCATTTAAAATCAACTTATAACGCCAAATATTGTTAAATAAAAAACCACCGGAGAATTCCGGTGGTTCAAACAAGATTAAAGGTATATTAATTAATAATATTATAGTTAGCCTGTGCATCTGTTTCTCCTCCTGTATGAGTTCCGTAAATCACTCCGTTTCCGCTGGCTGCAGAAGCTTCAGAAACCGTTACCGGCTCGTGGAACAATGTAAGAACCAGCTGGCTAGGGGCAGAGGCATTTTTCACAGCAGTATTTACTACCCATTTTGTTTTCAACCCAACACGGTTTCCGTCTCCTCTTGTAGAGCTGGCATCATCAGTACGGGTTAAAGTGATATCAGAGTTAGGAAAATTGTATACTAAGAAATGTTCATCTTTTGCATCTTTAATTTCCTGAGTAGCATCTTCATCTCCGTTTTTGAAAATAACCTCTACATTATAAGTATGTCCGTTGATCAATTTAACATTAGGATTCGTTGTGCTGTTTACCTGATAATCATATACAACCGGCGCTCCTCCGGCAGCATCTGTTACTCTTAAGAGAACATCTGAAAGTTCTTCCTGAGGAAGATCATCTGCTTCATCATCGCTTCTGTTACACGATGTTAAGCTTAAAGAAACAGCTAAGAATAAAAGTCCTAAGATAAGTGTTGTATTTTTAAAAATATTTTTCATGTTTTTGATTTTAAATAATTAAAATTGATATTTAAGAGTTAAAATAAAGTTTCTTCCCATTTCGTTGGAAAAGAAACGAAGTCTGTTCAGATAATCTCTGTAAGACGTATTGAATACATTTCGAACTGAAAAATCAATTCCGAAATTTTTAGACAGATTCACCCCTGTCTGAAGGTTCCAAAGGGAATATCCGTTTGGAGGTGTAGAAATATCCACTTCTTCATTATAAGGATTTCCATCTGAATCGAATAATCTGATCGGAACATTATAAACAGGAAATCTGGTCTGTTTCAGATATGTATTGTTACTTACGGTGAAATAGAAGTTTTTCCATTCTTTTTTATTGAATTCCAATGAATTATTAAAATTCGGAGGCATCATAAGAATAAGCGGTACATCATGGGTTGTATCCTGCCCATAAACATAAGAACCACTTCCTTTATAAGTCAGATTATCTGTGATCTTAAGTTGGGCATCAATATCCAATCCATACATTTTTGCATTGATCTGTTGATAGTTGTACACCACAAAAGCTCCGCCCCACTGGGTATTCTGATATCCTGTAGGAATCTGGTTGATAAAATTCTGAGTATAAAAGAAATATGGGTTTACGGAAATATTCAGCCCTTTTAAGACATTTGCTTTTACATCTGCCACCAAGTTAAACTGATTTCCGGTTTCGCTTTTCATTCTCATATCTCCTCTTTCAATAATAGCTGCAGAATGGTGAAGTCCGTCAGCAAAAAGCTCTGCAATATTCGGAGACCTTGAAACTCTGGCATAATTAAATTTCAGATTAAAATATTCGGAAGGATGATAAACAATTCCTCCGTTTACTGAAATATTATTATACGTTAACGATGGGTTGGTAAGAATTCTGTTTTGGTTTATTCTTACTACAAAATCTGAATAATCTGCCGCATAAAGCTTGTTCCAGTCGCTCAGATCATACCATTTTGTTACATCATAATGATCATAATCGTATCTTCCTCCCAATTCAAGATCCAGTTCGGGAGTAATTTTATATTTTAATACGGAATAAATTCCTGCATAATATCGGTCATAGTTCGGAACAAGACGTCTTGCTTCGGTTTGAGTATTGGAATAATTGTTCTGATATCCAGCATTAATTCCTGTTTCAAGATTCCAATTTCCTCTTTCTATCAGATGGTTTACATTCAGATCATTCGTTATCAGTTCAAGATCTAATGCCGGCTTTTTGCTCAAAGCTTCTGTACGTCTGATATCATATTCTTTTCTATGATTGTACTGGAAACTATAAGTAGCCGTGATTTTTCCAAAATTTTCAAACCTTTTGTAAGCCGAAACTTTAGCAATATGATGTTCGATTTCCTGTTTAGGATTATCAATATCATAGCTAAAATCTCTTTGATAGATTGGCTGTGGTGATGTAAGAGCGTTACGCAGATCTTCAGAGTTCCCTACGTGAGAACTTCTAAGAATCCCGACTGTGCTTTTCGTCAGATAATAATCAAAAGAAAAACCTTTTTCAAATGTCATTTTCTGCACCCCAAAATTAAATCCTGAACTCTCAAGACCGGTATTCATCAAGCCATATTCCGGAGCTTCAAGGTCGCCTAGTTTTTTATAGCTTCCATTGGTTTTTATACCCCAGCCATTTTCCCAGGTTTTTGCTAGTTTTACATTAAGATCAGCTCCTCTTCCGTTTGAAATTCCGGAAAGAGAAACACTTCCCATAATGGTATCTTTTTTAGGTAAAACCTGAGGCTGTAAAACAACAACTCCTCCTACAGCTCCTGCACCATACTTCAAGGCTGATGCGCCTTTTATCACGTCGATATGTTCAAAATTGTTGACATCTACATTGGGTGCATGCTCTACTCCCCATTCCTGTTCGGCAAGCTTTACCCCATCATTCATAATGGAAACCCTGCTTCCATAAAGTCCATGGATAATAGGTTTAGCAATATTATTTCCTGTTTTAAGAACGTTAACACCGGAAATATTAGTTAATAAATTCCCTAAGTTTTCGGTGACATTTCTTGAAAGCGTTGATTTATCAAGGGTTTTCACCACCATACTTCCATTGTTCTTATGACTACCATGAATAGTCACAGTTTCAATGTCTTTAATATGATGTTCCAGTGTAATCACCAGCTGAACATCCTGATCAACTCCTATATTTTCAGTATAATCATCACAATCAGGATGTTGTGCAATGAGTGTATACTTTCCTGCAGGAATTTTGTCAAAAGAAAATTTACCTTTCTTATTTGTTTTGGCTGTAAAGTTCCCGATTTTAATCACTGCATTTTCCAGCAATGTTTTATCATGGAAATCCTGAACGGTTCCCTCTACAGTATAAGTTTTTTGTGCACTTGTAAATACTGATCCACAAAAGATCAGCAGCAGGCAATATATCAATTTCATTGTAAATAGATTGATTGCGCACCCATTTCATCAGGGTACATTTTCGTTAAAATTTGTGGGAAGGGTTAGTTTTGATGGTACAATGTATTCCTGGTAAGAAGTTAGGAGCTGGAAAATAGTAATTGAACATTCTTAAATATCAATTACAGATTATCAGTTGTTTTCCCAACAACTTTAAACCTTAACCTTTAAACATTGAATTTGAAGTAGTAAACATTGAACTTTAAAGTACAAAACTTTAAACCCTATAGAATCTATGAATTATGCAAGTGCGGGCGGTCCCCGAAGCTGAAAAGTGAATTTGGTCTGTGACCAGATTTTCTCCTGGATGGCGATGATTTGTTTTACTTCATGGCTGTAATGCTCAAAAGTAAAATTGAATTCTTCAGGAGCTAATGTATGTCCGGTAACCAAAAAGTGGCAGGCCAGACAGTCGCCAGCTTTCTCTTTAGTAACAGCTTTCGTCATCGTATTCTCTACTTTTTTAAGATGAAAAGCCTTAAAATAGTCTACCGAATCGTGATGGTGAAAGCTTTGAGAAAGCAGCGCAAGGAAATATACTCCAAACAATAGCTTGGAGATAAAACTCTTTAGGTTTCTGCTTTCTTTAAAAATCATGGTTCAAAATTATGAAAATAATTTAATTGTTTCCTTAAACTTTTATTAAATTACTTAATGATTGTTGACAATAGGTAGAAATGAGTACAATTTTGTTACAAAAAAAATGCTTCATCTTATTGAGTTGATGAAGCATTTATATTTTAGTTTAATCCAGTTGTGTTCCAAGATATTCCCACTCCTGTAAAGCTGTATCCAGCTCTTCCTTAGCTTTATTGTATTGTTCTAAGGTTTCATCGGAAGGATTTTCTTTAGCAAAAGAAGCTTCCATTTGCTCTACTTTTGTTTCAAGCTCGGAAATTTTTTCTTCTACTTTTTTGATTTTATTCTGAATATTTTTTTGTTCTTTACTTACAATATTGGAAGATTGGCTGCTGGTTACTACAGGTTTTTCTTCTACTTTCTTAGGTTCTACCTTTACTTCACTGTGAAGTTTTGCCTTTTCTGCCGAAATTTCTCTGATGGTTTCCTTTTGTCTGTACTCAAGGTATTCGTTGATATCTCCAAGGAATTCTTTCATTTTCCCATCACGGAATTCGTAGATCTTATCACAAAGTCCCTGAAGGAATTCCCTGTCGTGCGAGATTACGATTAAAGTTCCTTCAAAATTCTGCAGTGCCAGCTTGATAATTTCCTTAGACTGGATATCCAAGTGGTTGGTAGGTTCGTCCATAATCAAAGTATTGAAAGGACGAAGTAGCAGTTTACAAAGTGCCAGACGGTTTCTTTCTCCTCCGGAAAGTACTTTTGTCTTTTTAGTAACAGCATCTCCCTGGAAAAGGAAAGATCCTAATAAATCTCTTACTCTTGGCCTTGTTTCTTCTGTTGCAGCATCTTCAGCTTCTTCCAAAACAGTTTTATTAGGTGTTAAAACCTCTTCCTGATTCTGAGCGAAATATCCGATATTGACATTGTGCCCAAGATTCCAGGCACCGGAATAATCTTTAATATCTCCTGCTAAAATTTTAGCCAACGTTGTTTTTCCCTGTCCGTTCTGTCCTAGAAGGGCAATTCTGTCTCCTCTCTGAACAATAAAGTCTACATCATCAAAAATCTGCTTCTGCCCGTAAGCTTTTCCAAGATTGATGGCTTCGAAGATCACTTTCCCCGGAACCATAGACTGTACGAAACGGATATTGAATTTTGAAACGTCTTCGTTATCAACTTCAATACGTTCGATTTTATCTAATTTTTTAATAAGTGACTGTGCGAAAGACGCTTTGGTAGCACTTGCACGGAACTTATTAATGTTGTCTTCCATTTGCTTGATCTCCGCATCCTGATTCTTTTTAGCCTGAATCAGTTTTTCACGGCGATCTTCTCTCATTACCAGATATTTTGAATAGTTGGCTTTATAGTCGTCAACTTTTCTGTTGTTGATATCAAAAGTACGGTTACACACCGCTGTCATAAACTGTTTATCGTGACTTACCAGAACAATAGCTCCCGGATAATCTTTCAGGAAGTTCTCCAGCCAGATGATGGATTCCATATCCAGGTGGTTGGTAGGCTCATCGAGAAGCATAATATCGTTCTTCTGAAGAAGTAATTTTGCCAATTCGATTCTCATTCTCCATCCTCCGGAAAATTCATCAGTGATTTTTTGGAAATCATCGGCTTTAAATCCTAAACCAAACAACACTTTTTCCATGTCACCTTCAAGATTGTAGGCATCATGGTTCATCAAAAGGTCATTCAGTTCGGTCATTTTATTAATCAGATCTGTATAAGAATCACTTTCGTAGTCTGTTCTCACAGTCATTTGGTGATTCACCTCTTCAAGCTCATTTTTCCAGGCATTGATCTGTTCGAAAGCCTGCATGGTTTCTGCCCACACTGTTCTTCCTTTTACGAAATCAAGATCCTGCTTCAGGAAACCAATGGTAACACTTCCTTCAGTCACCACTTCTCCTTCGTAGAAATTAATTTCTCCGGAAAGCATTTTCAATAAAGTGGATTTTCCTGCTCCATTTTTACCAACGAGACCTACTTTATCATCCTTTTTAATGGTGAAATTGACATTTTGAAATAAATAATTTCCTGAATGGTGTAATCCTAAACTTTGAACCGAAAGCATCTTAATTAATAATTAGTAATGAATAATGAATTTTCGGGTGCAAAAATACGGAAAAAGAAATGAATAGCCGAGAAATAAAAAAACTGCCCAAAACGGACAGCTTTTTCTCTTACGAAAACGGATTTCAGAAAAGGATTTATTTAATGAATATTGATAAGCTGTAATATTGACTGTCCTTCTGATACAGGAACTACCGGAGCTGCTCCGGGTGCGTTTGTAATACCATAAGTTCCGGGAATCATCTCTAAGTCATATTGTACATTCTTATCACTGAATATGAATTTACATCCCGGTGCCATTGTACGGTTGGTAACAGATCCTGAATTCATATTGGTCTGTGCAGCGAATAAAACTATATTTTCATTAGGCTGCATAGTCACCTGTCCCTGTGACATACAACTAAATGCACAGAATGGCTGAAACTCTCCGTTTACTTTTGCTGCAAGTCCAATGGTTATATTAGGTATACCCAGGAATCTGTCATTTCTTACTGTAATCATTCCTGCAGGAGCTGGTCCGTTTATCGAAAATGAACCATCCGGATGGAAAGTTACTGCTGTACCCAAGGGAATTTCCTCTGATAAAGCCTGCATCTGAATGGTTGAGTTTGGCTCAATAATTCCTTTATTATAAACATATACTTTATATTGGGGTTCACAATCAATTTCTATTGTACCAAAAACATCCATAAAGTTGATGGCAAACCAAGCCGGCACTCCTGTATTAAGCTGATCAAAACCTGTAGCTCCTTTATATCCCATAAGCTGGTAACCATTTTCCTGAAGATACTGTAAAATGGCTTTTTGTTCTTGTGATGTAAAATCAAAGTTAATTGTGTATAATGTAGTTCCTGATTTTTGAATGAGTGTCTTTTCCATTGTTTTAATCTTTGGTGTTCTTACTCTTTTTGATATTAGGCTTTTCAGAATACGCCTTTGCTCATATTATTTTCTGAAGCTTCGTGAAATGAGCAACTCAAAGTAACGGGAATTACTATTCAAAATTTACAGTAGAATGTACTAAATTTAACATTCCGTAATTATACTCAACTGATCGTTAATAAATTACAAAAAAAAGGAGACACCCTCAGATGTCCCCTAACCTAAATTTAAAACTGAGAAGTATTTTCATTAATTCTTCCATTCATTTAATATGGTAGTTGCCGGTATTTTCACAATAGAACGAACCCAGATATCATTATTGGGAACGTTTGTTCCATACAGAAAATCTGCAACAAAGCTGTCTTCCGGCAAATGAAGTTCTACAGAAAGCCTTTTTGTCTGGCTTGTTTCATCCACAGAGGTACGGCTTGAGACGTTTAATCCATTATTGATCAGCTCAATATTAATTTCACGCTGAGTTCTGTACTGAAAACTATCACTATACAATCCGAAGTTTGATGAAATATGAGTATAATCCACAAATCTTCCAAAATCATATATTGGTTTTTTGTTTGCAGAAAGATCCTTCACATATTCTTTCATTTTGATATAAAACCGATGAAGAAAAGCATGTTTATTATAATCTGTTCCAAAATACGCTTCATTCTCGGTACTAAATACTGATAATATGGTATTGGTTTCGTCCATCATCAGTTTTCCATATACTTTTGACAGGTCATTATATACTTTATCCCGGCAAACATAGGCCTGCGAAAGACCATCCACCGTTTCCACTTTATATTCCGAGAGTAAAACATCCCATATTTTATTTCCATCAGCATTGGTTTTTGCATTTCTGATATCGGAAACATAGTTATGCAGATCATCAACATTCGTGAAATCTGTAGAAATATAAACAGATTGCGGACCTTCCAAATATCCGCCTCCAATATCTGCATGATCCCCAGGAACAAATACTTCTTTCCAAACGGAGGACTGATTTTCTGATTTCTGATCCTGCATTGTTTTCGAATTCTCAAACAAACCTGTCAATGGAAAGAAAAACCTGCCTTCATTGACCGCACAGAAATGCAAAGCATTCTCTACCTGTGCAGATATCTTCATATTATAAGTATTAAAAGGCTTAGACTCTACCGTATCAAAAAGGCCCAAAAATTTTATTCTGCAATTTCCTACCGCATAAAATGTCAGAAGCTGATTACAGAAAGTTCTTGCCAGCATACCTCCTCTCCCGAATCCGTAGATATAGAAATGGTATTCCTTGGTTTCATCATGGGTTATTTTTTGTACAAAATCTCCGGCTTTCTGAAGTTTATCATCAGATGAATATCCGCTTCCATAAGGTGGATTTGCACATGTTGCCATGGCAAAATTATTATCTTCATTACCTGTTGCGGTGCCAATTCCTTCAATATATATTTTTTCATCTCCAACGAATAAACTGTATAATTTATAGATATTGCTGAAAGTTCCATAATAGCTTTCATTATTGTTCAGCGGTTTATCCGGTGAAAGAATATTTACTCCATTATTTCCTGTACCGTCAAAGAAAATCCCGACGGAAATCACTCTACTGCCATTCATGTTTTTACTTTAATTTTTTTATTACAGATCTTGTTTGTGTTTTTTTCAATTAAAATCCCTCAAAGAGACATTCCAAAATAACAGAAGAAAAATAAGGTTCACTAGAGTGAAAAGTACCAAATAAAAAAATCCGTATTTCTACGGAATCAGATTATATTTTTTCAAGAGAATAAATATTATTAACAATGGCATAGATTACTATTCCCACTGTATTTTTAGCTCCAATCTTCTCCAAAATACGCTGTCGGTGACTTTCTACAGTTCTTGGGCTGATAAAGAGTTTTTCTCCTATTTCATTATTGGTAAATTCCTGGCAGATTAGTTTTACCACATCTTTTTCTCTTTCAGATAATTCGTCTTCTGTTTCAAAAAGTGAATTTTTCTTGGCAGAACTGTTCATATAAGTAAACAGCATCTGATGATCTTCAGCCGTGAAAAAGACTCCGTTTTTATCCACCATTGTAATGGCATCAATAAAGGTTTTCTTATTCGAATTTTTGGGAAGAAATGCTGATACTCCCAGCTTCACCATATATCCAAGAATAGAGGTTTTATAGTGTGATGAGAGGATAATAATTTTAAGATCGGGATATTTTTCTTTCAGGATTTCTACCAGTTCAAAACCGTTCATTGGTTTCATCTGAACATCTATCAAAGCAATATCAGGAAATTCATCTTTTGAAAGTTTTCCGAGGTCTTCAATAAAATCGGGGCCATTATCTGCGGTAAGGCAAACCGATATATTTTTTTCATTGGACAGCAACATTTTTACCCCTTCGAGGATCAGCTGTTCATCATCAATCAGTGCTAGTTTGATTTGGGAACTCATGATATTTTGGAATTTTTATGATTAAACGACTTCCTTTATTCGAAAATGTTTTTTTCCATTTGTGTGTGGCGTTCATTGATTTGATGCGGGATTCAATATTTTTAATTCCCATCCCTTTTTTCACTTCTTCATATTCAAATCCCTGTCCGTTATCAGAAATTACAACAGTCATATTTTCAGGATAATCCTTAATATAAATCCAAAGATCTGTTGCATCTGAATGCTTGATCACATTGGTAGTAAACTCCTGAATAATCCTGTACAGCTGTACTTCCACGAAAAGATCTTTCTTTTCATATCCAGACATTACCTGCAGGGAAATATTGATTTTATGGGAAAGGTTGGCTATTAATTCTTCAACATATAAAACCAGACCCACAGATTCCAGGTTTACAGGGTATAATGAATGGGAAATACTTCTGGCCGCATCAATCAGGGAAGACATCTGGCCGTAGATATTCTTTTTGATCAGCTCATCACCCTGAGTATCGAGGTTATTCAGCCATAAAGAAAGAATATTGAGGCGGTTTCCGATATCATCATGAATCATCACTGCAATTCTTTTTCTTTCTTCTTCCTGAGCCTTAATATTTTCCAGAACTAATTTTTTCTGATGAAGAACTTCCGCTTCATGCTGTACATTTTTTTCCTTAATAATTCTGGTAATAAAAGCTCTGTAAGCTAACAGAATAAAGGATACGATAACTGTTATGGTAACAATTATCAGGATCAGCAGATTGATATTTAAAGTTACTTCTTTAATCTGAAAAAAGTATATAAAAATGAACAGTACAAAATACTCGAAAGAATATTATTGGCACTGAGAATAGTATAATAATCGTTTTCGGACAGATTGGCGATCTGGTGCTGAATGATAAAAATAAATACTGAGACAGAGTAATAGAAAAAAATACTGGCATCTACAAGAAGAAAGCGGTTCTGTGTAGAGGTATTTTTAATCTCAAGAATCAGGGTAAATCCTGACAAGCAAATAATGATAATATTGGAAACCACTTTCGCTATATCAGCATTGGCAGGATAATCAAATCCATATTTCGAGATCATAAAACCGGCTGCTAGCACTCCAACGACTCCAAGAACTGATTTTGGCCAGTCCAGCTTTCTGATAAATAAACCTGTCAGTAGAAAAAACTCTCCCGCTATATAGAGAGGATAGAGAAATGATGTATCATTCAGTCTGAAGATATAAGGCAGCGCCAGATTCAGCAATTCAATAAAAAAAAGAAAAGCAATACAATGAAAATATTGCTTTTCTTTATGATTTAATATGCGGTATTTTGCTGCTCCCAGTAGTATAACGGACAGGAGCAGTGCATAGTTCAGGAATAAAATTGCCTTATAAAGTTCAGCCATTCCTCAGTATATCGTTTTAAAATTCACTTCCTACATCTACATCTGGGATACGGCAGATAGGAGGACATGGTTTTGCCCAGTCGTAAGTATTGGAAATTGATTCTGCTCCCAGTTCTGCACTTCTAAGGTTTTCACGGAAAGAGATAAAGATAAGCGTTACCAACATTTTTCCGTAAATATCATTGTATCTGATCCCAAAAGAACAGGTAATACCAGCCAAACCATCGTCAGAAAGGCAAAGGTCTGCTGTAGGAACATAGAATTTTCTGAAAATTCCACTACCCTGATTTTCTCTGGTCTCTTTATAGAACCAGTCCATACCTTGATTTCTCCAACGTTCAATAGCATCTACAGCTTTGTCCTGTTCAAGAATTGGTGTATTGGAAACCGGCAATCCCATGTTGGCATTTTTCTCCATGCTTTCAAGATCTTTAGAAAGAACCGCATTTCTAATCAGGGTATATTCCTGAATTTCCTGCAGTCTCAGATCTTTTTCAAGCTCGGTAAGAAAGCTGTATGGATATTCTTTTACGTCTATTTTTACCCCATCATTGTTCATAGGATAAAAGATAAGAATCAATCGGTCTCTGTAAATTCCTACTGCAGCACAGAAGTCTTTATAATCCTTAAACCCCCTCATCCATTCAAGGTGTTCTCTGGAAATATTAAAAACATAGTTGGTAGGGATAAGCTTTTGAATTTTGGAAAAGTCAGAAAGACATGCTTTCCACTGGTTTGACGCTGCTCTACATTCTTCTACAGGCAGCATATAGTCTACAATGTTTAATGTTGACATAAGCATAGTTTTTAGTCGTATAAAAATATACAAACTAAATATGCTATGCAAGAGGATTTTAATTAATAATTTTTCACAGTAATATGATAACAGCTCTGTTGCCTCTCTTTGATGTAATATATTCTACCAGCTTTCTCATAATGCTTTAAAACTTTCTCCAGAGCCACTTCCATTTTCGGATTGTATTTTAAAACGTTGTTGAATCTTACGTAAGAAATGTCAAAAGAGTTGCCATAGTTGTGAGAACTAATCCCTAGCGAGGCGTTTGAATTCACTCTTCTCAGCCTGCACTGGTCTTCAAGGGTTCTGGTAATAGATGAAACAGTAAATGTACCGCCTTTTGTATCCTTACTGAATTTAGACCCTATTTTTTCCAGAGTTGTTTTTGCCTTGGATACCATATAAGCTCTGCTATAATCAAGTCTCTGGACCTGATACCCTTTACCGGATTTTTTTATTTTGTGGAATTTTCCGTTGTTGATATATTTCTGTATGGTTTTGGAATCTTTCAATAATTGCACTCCAAAACCTTTGGAAGCATCAAGATGAGATTTATAAAGCGGTGTAGGTTCTACCTTCAATACAGTGGCAAGATCATAGCAGGGAAAAGCTTTTTTGGCTGCCTGCGAATAATGTAAACTATAAATAAAAGGTACAAAGACCACACAAAAAAACTTTCTCATTCACCTTCCTTTTAAATTACAAATGAAAGATAAAACATTTATGTTGGATCTTTCAAGACTGACGATAATACTCTCTCAACAAATCCCAAACAAACATTACACCAAATTACAGATTTTGCAATTTTTGTTCCCTCTTTTTTGAAATATTTTTTCAGTTTTAACTTTTTACTTTAAGATTTAAATTTTACATTTGAGATACATAAACAATAAACAACATGATAAAAAAACTTTTCGCTGAATTTTTCGGCACATTTTGGCTTGTTTTCGGAGGGTGTGGAAGCGCTGTTTTCGCAGCGGGTGTTCCAGACATCGGCATCGGACTTTTAGGCGTTGCTTTAGCCTTCGGTCTTACTGTTCTTACCATGGCTTACGCTGTAGGGCATATCTCAGGAGGACACTTTAATCCGGCAGTTTCTTTCGGGCTTTTAGCAGGCGGAAGATTTCCTGCAAAAGACCTTATTCCTTACATTGTAGCCCAGTGTTTGGGAGCGATTGTAGCAGCAGGATGCCTGTATACAATTCTTAACGGTGCCGGAGCGGTAGAATTCTCAAAACCCGGAGATTTTGCCACTAACTTTTACGGTGAAGCCGTTTACAATGGAAAAGCTTTCAGTATGGGAGCAGCATTTCTTGCTGAGTTTCTATTAACCGCATTTTTCCTTATTGTAATCATGGGAGCTACGGATAAATGGGCTAACGGTAAGTTTGCCGGTCTTGCCATCGGTCTTGCGCTTACTTTGATTCACCTGATCTCTATCCCGATTACCAATACTTCTGTAAACCCTGCGAGATCACTTTCTCAGGCAGTCTTTATGGGAGGAATTGCGATGTCACAGCTTTGGTTGTTCTGGGTAGCTCCTATTTTGGGAGGAGTTGTAGGTGGATTGATCTACAAGTTCTTACTTCAGAGAGATACTGCTGAAATTGCAGATTAATTTTTAAAATAATATTCAATGATAAAATCCTGTCAGGCGGCAGGATTTTTTTATTTCTGATTTTGAATAAATTGTTTTGAAATTCTTTGTAAACGCAAAGTTTTTATAAAGATGAATTTTATTTAAGGGAGCAAAGTGGTTACGACTACGTCGTTGATGAAGTGATAGGTTTTACGATCGCTTAATAAAAATCAATGAAATTGATTCCTTTTTTGCTTTCTTAAATTTTAAATATAGAAAATGAGTCTTTGCGTTAGAATAAGAAACCTCCTTAATTTTATTTCAGTTTTTTGATTTCAAAAGGATTTTTAAAGATGAGCTCTTCATGTTTTCCTTTAATTTCCATTTTGCGCTGAAGAAGATTAAGCGCCATTTTTCTGATAAAAAGATCTTTGTCATTCAATTTCCAGTAAGAATCTTCATGAAGTTTTTTAGGTTGGCGAATCAGATAGAATTCGGTTTCCCAGGTATCTGCATTATGATAAAACTCAATAATTCCACAATGTTCAGGGATAAGAGCTGCATCTACCATTCCCATCGGGAGTAAAAAACTAAAGGAATTGCATACATAATCTCCACAGGAAATTTTATCATGTTTCAGAAGTTTTTCTCCGGTATCTTTGTTCAGGTAAGATTTTTTGAAATCATTTTTAAAATCACTTTTTGAAAATTTGATTTCAATTTCATGACTTCCGCCTTCTGAGTCTATGATTAATATATCCGCTTCCCAATCTGCCTGAAAATAGTTAGTCAGTACAATCTCTTTTTCAAAATCGCAGTGGGAATGGATGTAGGCGTGTATGAGTTCTTCTATTTTGAGCATTGGTTATAACTGTAAAATGTACAATGTAAAAAGTATTAATGATAATGCGCTCTCTTAATAGTCAATATTATAAACGCAATGTTCACAAAATATTTATTTACTGCTGTTAAATGTTTGCAAAGGCGTTTCACTCAGCAAAAGTTGTAAATTATATTCAATTATTACTTATTAATAAAAATTCACAAGCGAAGCGAATTGACGATTCACAATTACCTTCTGAAGTTGATTTTCTAGCTTACCAGCAGGCTGCATCCTCTGATATCTGAATGATCTATTCTTCCCAATACCTGAAATTTATCACCAACTATTTTCCCTAAGTCCTGGGTTGCAATAAATGAGCAGGAATGCGTATTGGCAAGGTCAATAATATTAATAGCTCCTGTTCGGCCTTCTTTTTCGTAAGCCAAAGGATCTTCTGCATTCCGAACCATGATTCTCATCCAGTTTGGGCATTCGTATTCATTATTTCCAAGAGAATAAGCCTGAGAAAGCAGTTCTGTCATGGAATATTCTGAGTATATTTTGTTTGTTTTAAGACCTTCCTGCAAGATTTTCAACAATTCATCCTTTGTCATTTCTTCCTTTCTTCCTTTCATCCCACCGGTTTCAATTACCATGAGATCATCAGGGAAGTTCAGGGATTCTTCGCTTTGCTCAGCATCGCAGTAATCAAGAAAGTCTAATAAGGCAAAGGAAACTCCGAAAAGAATAACTTTCTTATCCTGCAATGTATTTAATAGCTCAAAAAGTTCAGCATGATTATAAAGAAAATATCCGTTTTCCGGCTTGGCAGATTTCTTCATCAGATAATCTACCATATAGATCAGTGATGAGTTTTGTTTCTCAAGATAACTTGGAAGCAGTCCCAGAAAAATAAAATCTTCCGGCTTTCCGATAAATTGCTCAAAACTTTTATAAATACTCTCTTCATAAAGCTCCGGATCTGCAATAAAATGTTTGGAAAGATTCATCTGGGTTGTTCCTGAGCTTTGAAAGAAAAGATCAGCAGACACATTTTTATCCAGGATCTGATGATTTTTAAACATTTCAATAGGAAGAAACGGAATTTTCACCAGACTGTCGACATCATCGGGATTAACTTTCAGAAAATCAACGAATTTCCGGTATATTTCAACATTTTCATATTGATAACGAAATGTTTTCAATGATGCATTCAGAAAATCCTGTTCAGTCTGTATGTTGAATATATTTTTCAATTCCATAATTTTTGAATTTCTTAATTCCTTACTACAAGGCAATTACAGAGATAAAATATTGTTATTTAATAATTTTTTAATGCATAAAACCTATTTTGGTAGACTTATTGCAATGAGTTACTTGGAATATGGATTAAAAACAAGAGTGGGTTTTTCCACCCGTTCGAAAGTTACCTCTTTTTAGGGGTAATTTTTTTTGCTTTATTTTTCAAAAGTCTTGAGTTCAAAATCTTTTTCAAAAACCCCGTAAGTGAAATAGGAAATCCAGTCTCCAAGGTTGATATATTTTGCATTTTGTTCCAAATCCAGCACCATTGGCAGGTGTCTGTGCCCATAGATGAAATAATCAATCTTCTGAGTTTTCAGTTTTTCTTTGGAATAAATAATCAGAAACTCTTTATCTTCTCCCAGGAACGCTTTGTCTTCTTCTCCGGAGATCATTTTATTTTTTTGGGAAAGGTATAATGCAATTTTCATCGCAATATCGGGATGAAGCCATTTGAAGAACCATTGTGCTACCGGATTGGTGAATAGTTTCTTCATTCTTTTGTATCCTTTGTCTCCAGGTCCCAAGCCATCTCCATGAGCCAGCAGAAACTGCTTCCCTCCCATTTCAAAATATTGTTTCTGATAGAATACAGTACATCCGATTTCTTCTTCCAGATAATCTTTCATCCAGAGATCATGATTTCCGACAAAGAAATAAATATGGATTCCTCTGTCTTTAAGTTCTGCAATTTTCCCAAGCACACGAACGTATCCTTTGGGAATAACATGCTTCCATTCATGCCAGAAATCAAAAAGATCGCCCATTAAAAACAAAACCTGAGCATCTTCTTTGATCTCATCCATCCAGCGTATAAATCTCTCTTCACGCACCTTGCTTTCCTTGGGTGTAGGAGCACCAAAATGCTGATCTGAAGCAAAGTATACTTTTTTTCCAGGTTCTAAATTAATTGTTGTTTTTAACACCTTCTGAATTTTGTGAAAAATTATTGATTATCTTCTGCAAACCATTCTCCATAAGAGTTTTCTGTCTCGTGAAGTTTAAGATAAGCTAAAGAAATTCCTTCGGGAAGTCTTGATTTTACTTTAGCAGCAATAGCATACAACATGTTCTCACAAGTCGGCTGGAAACTGCAATAGATTACTTTATGTCCTTTCTGCTCAAGGTCATCTCCCAATTCTTTGTGTGGAGACAGCGCATTGACAAGAACCGCATGATCCCATACGTCTACGATCTCAGATTTTACGATACTTTTGATATCTCCGAAATCTACCACCATTCCATTTTTAGGATTTTCAATATCATTAATCGGTTTTCCCTTCACTGTTACAAACAGTTTATAGGAATGTCCATGCATATTTTTACACTTCCCATCGTAGTTGTAAAGCACGTGAGCCGTTTCGAATGTAAAAATTTTTGTAATACGTATCATAGTACAAAGATAGGATAAAACAGCTTAATACAGAAAAGACTGTTTCTATTACAGCGATTTTAAAATATTCTTTTTAATCAATTTTGAAAGTCAGATTATGATCCTTGGTTCCATCTACATTGATTGCATGGTAAGGCACAGAAAGCCAGCCGTTTTTATTCATAACAAATTTAAACTGGTAAGTTTTTCCTTTTTCGAAATGAGATTTTGGTAGTTTCAATTCAAAAGTATTATTCTTTTTCAGGTTCATATAATACAGCTTATCATCAGGATTCCAGTTATTAAAAGAGCCAGTAACTGAAATATTTCTGATGTACTCTACGCTTTGCCCTTCAGGAAATTGGTATGAGAAAATAATATTATCCTTTTCTGTTCGGTAGCCATAGTTTTCTTTTTTAAGATTGGGATGAACAAAAGGTTCAGACTTTGTGTACTCTTCTGCCACCATGTATGGGTTCAGCATTCGTTTATCCATCATGCCAGCAACCTGATTGATCATAGGATAAAAAACCGGAAATTCTTTATATCCGTTGTACATCACTATAATAGCCATATTCTGATCCGGAAAAATTCTGTAAGCACTTACATTTCCCCCTGAAAAATTATAGGAGTTTATCGTATTAAATGTATCCATATCCCAACCATGAGTAAAGGTGATCTCTTTATTTTTGTATTCAAATGGTTTCCACATCAACGCTTGTGTGGCAGGTTTCAGAAAATCATTTTTACTCAAATGAATGCTCCACTGTAAAAAAGCGGGTAATGTAATCGCTACACCATTCGCTGAATGCGCTCTTCTTCCTTCTACAAATGTGGATTTTTCATATTGATGTGTATTCTTGTTGTAGATATACTTTACAATCCTGTTAGGAATTTTTTCAATGGAATTGGATGAAAATACTACCTTATTTTTTGAATCTGAAAACTGATTTTTCAGGATATAATCTTCAAATTTCGCTCCTGTTATTTTTTCAATAATCATGGTGATCAGCATGTAGTTGGTCTGATTGTACCTGTAATCACTTCCGGTTTCAAATTCCATTTTCTCTTTGGACAGGCAATGAATAACCTCAGCATTAGTAGCATCCGACGGAATATCACTGAAGTTAATCCAGTCCGGAAGTCCTGAAGAATGGGAGAGAAGATTTTTTACCTTAACATTTTGCCATTCTTCCGGTATATTGTCAACATATTTTGAAATTTTATCTTCCACAGAAAGTTTTCCTTGCTCCACAAGCTGAAAAAGCCCCACGTTTGACATCAGTTTTGTAGTAGAATACACCCTGAACATGGAATTGGAGTCTACTTTTTTATCACTTTCCAAGGTTTCTGTTCCATAATATTTCTGAAAAGTCACTTTATTGTTGGTAACAATTCCTACGGCCATTCCTGGTATTTCATTGATTTGAATAACTGTCTTTATATAACTGTCTATCGCTTTCGATTGTTCTGCAGTCTGACCATAAGCTGTAAAGAAAAAGCCTGAAAATAATATTGTTAAAATAGATGATTTCATGGAGATGTTTGTTTGATGTTTCCTTAGTAAAAACAGCTGTGGGTCTAATTGTATTACATTAATGGAAAAAATTATTCGTTATGTTCTGACTGTAATTGATCAGTTTGAAAGCCTAATTCACTCAAATAATCAAGTCCGTTTTGTATTTCCATTGAATTGAAACCCGACCATCCTTTTTTTAATCCCAATACAATAATCTGTTTGATGTATTGTGGCTTATTGAGATTTACCTCATCTTCTGAACCAGTGATTTTATTCACTAGCTTCACACCTGATTTTAAAGGTTGTCCCAGCACATAATCATCTACAGTAATAAATTTGATGATTAAAGGGGTTTGCTTTTGTCCGTTTAAAAATACTTTTAAAGTCAAAGTATTAGTTTTAGTTTCAGAATGATATTGATTGGAAACTGAATACAAGTATCCTATAGCATTAACGGTTATTTTTCTTAACTTACTTTTCATTACCTCGTTTTTCTACCAAACTATTTCAAACATTATTTCACTGTTTTTTCAAATCTGTTAATGACTTTATATTCTTTGTCTTTGATAACAATTTCATAGTCTCCTTTATCCAGTATTAAAAAACGGCTGTCTTTAGAAGTTTTGAGCTCAATGATATCAGCAGGAATTCCTTGTTTTTCAAATTCTCCTTTTCTGTATGCTAAAACCATGGCCGGATATATTGAAACTTTAGAAGCCGGAACCTTATAAAACTTTCTGTTTTTGTTCAACATCCAATTGGGTCTGCCTTTAATATATTTTGTAACGGGATGAATGATTTTAATATCAGTATACAAATCTTTGTCTTCACCATTGTATATTCCCTGATTTTCATCTTTTAAAACAACAGGAACCGTATTATTTGTCAATCTTAAAAGTGGTTCATTATACTTCAGGTTACTTTTTTCTGAAAACTGGGTCTGATCAATGGTAAAAGGATTCACACCTGTTAAGTCTGAAAGTCTTCCTGCCATTGTTTTCTCCCAGGATTTATGAACACCTTCATAAGCGTGCTGATAACCACAATAAATGAGATATTTTCCCTCCTTATTTTTCTGCATAAAATCGAAGATATTTTTTGCTTCTCCAATTTCTCTTTCTTTGTTATTTCCTTCCGCTTCGTAAGGAAAAAGCGTAAACCCAATTTTCAAAGCATTGTAGATAAAATTTCCGAATTCCGGTTCTTTGGAGTAATATCCGCTACTGAGAGCAGCAAATTTTGTGGTATTTAAAGAATCACTTGCTAAAGTTTCGAGTCCCAAATATCTGTAGCCTTTATCATATAATCCCTGAAGTAAGGAAGAGGCAAAATTTCTATGACTGGCATTATGATGAGCTTCATTAATGATAATAATCTGTTCACTGGCCGCTCTTTCTAAGATATACTCTTTTGCATTGACAGGCTGTAATTTTATGAATTTCAAACTATCTGCAGTACTCAACTTTTTTACACGTCCAAAAGTCTCATCCCAACTTTCCAATGCCGGTTTATATTGTCCGCTTATTGAGTAGTATGTGGCTGCCATCTGGCTTTTCCAGGATTGACCTTGGGTAGAGTCTGATACCTTCTTTTTGATATCATCCGTAAACCAGTAAGAATTTTCCTGGCCATAGCCTATTATGCTTAACAAGAGTAAAGCCAGTGAATAAGAGAATTTCATGTGTATTTAGTTTTTGATTAGGGTTCTAGCTAAAAAAACTTCTCCAGCCAGTCGTTTTCCAGACGTTTTATTTTTTTGGTTTCAGGATCAAACAGAATCCAAAGTGTACTTGAGTCTACCACAAGTTCATCATTACAATAGAATTCAACTTTTCTTGGCTGTTTGGCTCCTTCGGGAGTCAGAGGATAGGTTCTTACGGTAATGATATCCCCCAGATAAACCTGTTTTTTATATCGGATATGATGATCCAGAAGCATCCAGGCATCGTTTACATATTCTGTTTGCTGTTTCAGAAGATCCCAGTGTTCCGCTGCTACTTCTTCCACCCAGTGCACATACTGCACATTATTTACATGATTGTTCTGATCAATATGATCTTCTGTTACTTTGATCTGTTTTTCATACATTAAATTCATTCTGCTGAAAGTTTACTCAAATGTATCATTTTAAAACAAAACTTTCTCCATTCAACCCCACACTTTTATGTATAAAAAAACGGAATCATAAGTTCTGATTCCGTTTTTTTATTCAGTATATTGAAATTCTTATTTAGATTTCCCTGCCGGTTTAGCAGGAGCTGCTGTAGCTCCCAGTTTGCTTTTCACAAGCGCAGTGATGTCCTCACTTCCATCGTTGTAAACAAGATTATTAGATTCCTGAGATGCAGTATCAAAAATATAATTCAAGCCTCTTTCTTTCGCCGCGGCAGAAATAGCAGTCCTTACTTTTTGTTGCAGCGGAGTAAGCAATTCGCTTTGTTTAGCAGCAATATCTTTACCTGCCTGCGCTCTCGCTTCTTCTATCTTCTTACCAATACCCTGCAATTCTGTTTGTGCAGCAATCAGTTCCTTGGTCACTGCTTCTTTATTAGCTTCACTCAGGGTTTTTTCTTTATCTTTTGCAGCTTTCAGTTTATTCTGATATTCAGTAATCAGTTTTTCAATTTCCGTCTGCTTGGTTTTAGTTAGATTATCAATAGTGGTACCTATAGTTTTTGCTTCCGGTAAGCTTGCAAAAATATCATCAGTATTCACGCTTCCAATCTTCTGTTGGGCTTTCGCAGCATTTGCAGTAAGTGTTAATCCTAATGTAATAAAAAGTACTTTGATTAAATTCATTTTTAATATTTTTTTCGTCCTCAAATATAATTCAAATTTTCATTATTTATTACCTGGTATTTTTCAATAATTATTTCACTTACCGAATGAAATTAAAAATAGCGATCAATTGCCTTAAATACAGAAAAACCTCCTCATCACAGAGAAGGTTTAACATCAATAAAATATGGAAAAATGACTAATGGAATTGTGCGGTTTCTGTAGAATCTTTCATTGCCACGGTAGCAGAAGAGCCGTTGGTAACAATATTCTGTACTTCATCAAAATATCCTGTTCCTACAAATGACTGATGCTTCACTGCTCTGAATCCTTTTTGCTGTAATGCAAACTCACGCTCCTGAAGTTCTGAATATCCTGCCATTCCTCTTTCTTTATAAGCTAATGCCAATTCAAACATAGCTGTGTTCAAAGCATGGAATCCTGCAAGGGTAATAAACTGGAATTTGTATCCCATTTTAGCCAGCTCTTCACGGAAAGTAGACATTTCTTCTACACTCAGTCTTGCAGCCCAGTTGAATGAAGGTGAACAGTTATAAGCAAGCATTTTCCCAGGGAATTTCGCATGAATTCCTTCTGCAAATCTTCTTGCCTGCTCCAGATCAGGATTAGAAGTCTCCATCCAGATCAAGTCTGCATAAGGAGCATAAGACAAACCTCTGTCGATACCTTGTTCTACCCCATTTTTTACTACATAAAATCCTTCAGAAGTTCTTTCTCCTGTAACGAATTTTTTATCTCTGTCATCAATATCAGAAGTCAGTAAATCTGCTGCATCGGCATCCGTTCTGGCAATAATAAGACTAGGAACTCCAAGTACATCAGCTGCCAGACGTGCTGCAATCAGTTTATTGATTGCTTCCTGCGTAGGTACTAATACTTTTCCACCCAAGTGTCCACATTTCTTGGCAGAAGAAAGCTGATCTTCAAAATGTACACCAGCAGCTCCCGCTTCGATCATCTGTTTCATCAGTTCAAAAGCATTCAAGTTACCTCCAAAACCAGCTTCAGCATCTGCAATGATAGGCACAAGATATTCTTTATTTCCTGTTCCGCTTACAGATTGCACCTGATCTGCCCTCAATAAGGCATTATTAATTTTCTTTACCACAGAAGGCACTGAATTGGCTGGATACAATGACTGATCAGGATACATTTCCCCTGATAGATTGGCATCTGCGGCCACCTGCCATCCTGAAAGATATATTGCTTCCAGTCCGGCATCCACTTCCTGCACTGCCTGATTACCCGTTAATGCACCAAGTCCTGCCACATAATCCTGAGTATTTAATTTATCCCAGAATTTTTTGGACATTTCTGTAGCAATGGTGTAATCTATGGTATAAGAACCGCGAAGTTTCAGAACTTCTGCTGCTGTATAAGGTCTTTTTACACCGTTCCAACGTGGATTTGTCAGCCAATCTTGCTCTAGAGCCTGGATTTGTTCTTGTCTTGTTTTCATAATATTTGGATTTTGTTTGATTAGATTTTGGGTTTCGAGATACGGAATTCGAGATACGGGATTCGGGGTTCGGGGTTCGGGGTGAAAGTATGATTCTCAAACTTTCGAACACTCACACTCTCAAACTAGATAAAAGGGTATGCTTTAAGGGTTAGAAATTCTTCAAACTTTTCACAGAAAATCAATTCATTGAAAAGTTCTTTGGCAAGATTGAATTTTCCGTTTTGAAAACGGGTTTCTCCTACATATTTTTCAATATGATCCATTTCTTCTTTTTCCCATTGCAATACCATGCTTCGGGTTAATATTCTGTCGTCACTCAGAACAGCTTCGTTTTTCAGCCATTGCCAGATTTGTGTCCTTGAAATCTCAGCAGTAGCTGCATCTTCCATCAGGTTATAAATGGCGGCAGCACCAGTTCCCATCAGCCAGCTTTCCAGATAAAGAATTCCTACATTGATATTTTTTCGGACTCCTTTTTCAGTAATATCTCCTTTAGGAATTTCCAGCAGCTGGCTTTCTGTTATATGATATTCAAATTTTTTATCGATCTGGTTTTTGGTTGGCATATACTCATCAAAAATTTCTTTTGCCACCGCTACCAATGCCGGATGTGCCACCCAAGTTCCGTCATGACCATTTTTCACTTCCCTTTCTTTGTCATTTCTTACTTTTTCAAAAGCCTTTCTATTGGCTTCGTCATCATCTTTTACAGGAATTTGGGCTGCCATTCCACCGATCGCATGTACATTTCTTTTATGACATGTTTCAATCACTCTTTTTGAATAGGCACTCATAAAAGGAGAGGTCATCGTCACCTGATCTCTGTCCGGAACAATAAATTCAGGAAGGTTTCTGAATTTTTTAATGTAGGAGAAAATATAATCCCATCTTCCGCAATTCAATCCTGCGCTGTGTTCTTTTAATTCAAATAAAATTTCATCAATCTGAAATGAAGCAGTAATGGTTTCTATTAAAACAGTGGCTTTAATAGTTCCCTCCGGAATTCCAAGATAGTTTTGTGCAAAAACAAAAACTTCATTCCACCATCGGGCTTCTTTATAGTGTTCCAATTTCGGAAGGTAAAAATAAGGGCCACTTCCGTTTTCCAAAAGCTGTTTTGCATTTCTGAAAAAATAGATTCCAAAATCCGTCAGTGAACCTGAAGCTTTCTCTCCATTGATTTCAATATGTTTCTCCGGAAGATGAAGACCACGTGGACGAACCTGCAATACTGCCGTTTTTTCATTAAGGGTATAGGCTTTCCCTTTTTCATTAACAAAATCAATGGTTCGGTTAATAGCATCAGAAAGATTAATCTGTCCCTGGATACAGTTTTCCCAAACCGGCGAACTGCTGTCTTCAAAATCCGCCATAAACGTAAAGGCTCCGGAATTAAGGGCATTGATAATCATCTTGCGGTCAACAGGTCCGGTAATTTCTACTCTCCTGTCCAACATATCTTCAGGAAGCGGAGCACATACCCAATGGCCGTTTCGGATCTCAGCTGTTTCTTTTAAGAACTCAGGAAGATTTCCTCTGTCAAAATTATGCTGTGTATTTTTTCTTTCTTCTAAAAGTTCAAGTCTTTTATGATTAAAGTTCTGATGAAGCGAAATCAGAAAATCTGCCAAATCAGGAGTAAATATTTCCTCAAACTGCTTCTGTGACTTTATTTCTAACTGAGTCTTGGTTTCCATAACTTATTGATTTTGTGATTTGATGTTACAAACATAAATAAAAATTTTCACAAACAGCGAACGTTCGCTAAATTTATTTAAAATTTATTATGCGAATAATCGCATCTAATTATTTATATTTGAGTAATGAATTCAGAAAGCGACTTTATCAAAACAGTTTTCGGGCTAAAACTGAAACAGCAGAGACAAAAGAAAAACTGGTCTCTGCAAGACCTTGCTGTAAAAACAGGATTATCAAAATCTTACCTCAACGAAATTGAGAACGGAAAAAAATATCCCAAGCACGATAAAATCATTCAGCTTTCTGAAGCACTAAGTTGTACTTTCGATGATCTGGTTTCTACCAAGCTGGATAAAAGTCTGGCTCCTTTCAACGAAATTCTTCAGTCTGATTTCTTCAAAGAAGTTCCTTTGGAGTTGTTTGGCATCAATAAGAACAACCTTATCAGCATCATAAGTGATGCGCCCAAAAAAGTGACTGCTTTCATCAATGCACTGATTGAAATTTCGCAGAATTATAACCTTGGAAAGGAAAGATTTTATTTTGCCGTATTGAGGTCATTCCAGGAATTGTATGATAATTATTTCCCGGAAATTGAGGGAAAAGTAGAGCTGTTTACTGAAGAAAATCAATTACAGATAGGAAAAAACTTAAAGTCTGATGTTCTGGAGAAAATTCTTGAAGAAAAGTTCAGCTATACCATTCGGTCTGAAAATTTTGAGAAATATGGAACGCTGGATAACCTACGTTCTCTTTTTATTCCTGAAAAAAAGCTTTTACTTCTGAATCAAAAACTGGAAAAGGATCAGAAAACGTTCATCCTGGCAAAGGAAATCGGCTTCAATGTTTTGGAATTAAAAAATCGTCCTAACACGTATTCATGGCTGGATTTCGGAAGTTTTGAAGAAATACTGAATAATTTTTATGCGTCTTATTTCGCAGGAGCTTTACTTATTTCAAAAGAACCTGTTATTGAAAAGGCTTCAGAATTTTTCCAGCAAAATAAATGGGAACCTAAAAATTTTGAAAGTCTGATTAATAGCTTTACCCGATCTCCGGAAACCTTCTATTATCGACTTACGAACATTCTTTCAGCTGAGATGGGAATCAAGGACCTTTTTTATTTATGTTTGGTAAAAAAGAAAAATTCGGATAAAATTCAGATTTTAAAGGAGCTTCATCTGAACCATCAACAGGCTCCTCACGCCAATGCTACCAATGAACATTATTGCAGAAGATGGATTGCAGTGAAAAATCTTGGTGATTTAAAAGAGAATGAAACTCTAACGGATGCTCAGATTTCTCATTATAAAGATCAGGGAATAAGCTATCTTGTGATTTCTACTTCACAAAAAAATCCTTTTTCGGATGGAAGTAACAGAAGTTATTGTCTGGGGATTTTACTGAATTCTCAAACGATAAAAAAAATAGGGTTTATCAAATCTCCTTCTTTAAAAACCATCAATGTAGGAGTTACCTGCGAATCCTGTAGTATTGCAGATTGTGAAGTAAGACAGGCGCCACCCGTGAGACTGGAAAAGGAACATTTTAATCTGAGTATGAAGAATGCTGTAGAGAAGATTAGGAAGACGTTTGAAGATATTTAAAAGTGAATGGTGAATTGTCAATACGCTTCGCTTGTGAATTTTTATGCGAGGTTCGGGATGCGAGATTCGGGTTTGTGAATAATCGGTTTGCTGCTGAAATTTACGGATAACTTATTTTTCTAAACGCAGAGTTCACAAAGTTTTTCTATACTATTTATAACTTTTCCGATCGCTATGGCGTTTCACTCAGCAACGAAAAAATCCTTCCTCTGCTCAATGAAATTTCCTTGTGAATGATATATGAGATAAACTGACAAATCTTTGTGAACGTTAGCATTAATAACAATTCACTATTGACTTTGCAGCGCAAAAATTGACGATTATTTTATATCTTAGTAAAAACACACTATGATATTAGACTTATTGTTTCCCAACCGTTGCATTCATTGCAACAGAATCATAGATTCTGAACTTTTGGTCTGTGACCTTTGTTTTCATCAGATTCATTTTACACACTATGATTATTTTGAGAATAATCCAGTCAAGGAAAAATGCAGTTTATTTTTTCCGGTTGAAAATGCGTTTTCTTTAATTCAGTTTGAAGAGGAAAGTTTAAGCCGGCAGATTATCCACGAACTGAAATACAGAAGCAGGGAAAAAACAGGAAAGATTCTTGCCAACTGGACTACAGAACGCCTTAATTTCAATAATAAAAAACCTGATTTACTAATAAATGTCCCTCTTCATCCAAGGAAACTCAAAGAGCGCGGATATAATCAACTTCATGTATTCACAGAAACTTTATCTTCATTTTATAACATTCCTTTCGATCATCAATTAATTAAACGAAATTACTATTCAAAAGCTCAGGCTTTAAAAGACAAGAAACATAGATTGGAGTCTACGAATATGTTCTCCATCACCCAACCTATTACCGGGAAGCACATCCTCCTGATCGATGATGTTTTTACTACAGGAAATACTGTTTCATCGGTTGCATGGGAGATTTTGAATGCCGGTGACAATAGAGTGAGTGTATTGGTGATGGCTGTGGATATTTGATATGGGGTGCGAGGTACGAGTTTCGGGATGGTGAGATACGGGATACGAGTTTTGAGATACGAGGTGCGGGATTTTGGGCACGGATCATATTCAAAAATATTTCCAAACCTAAATGCATCTAAACTCTCTCAAACACTCACTTAATCTATTTTCATGATTCAATTCTTTTTCCTAATTTTCCGGAAACTAAAACAACTATGCCAAATCTGCTTTTACTGCACGGAGCTTTAGGTCACAACGACATTTTTAAACCTTATCTGAATTCTTTATCTCAATATTTCACGGTACATACCCCTTTATTTTCAGGACATGGAGATCAGGAACTTCCTGCAGACGGTATTACTATTGAAAAATATACTCAGGAATTATCTGAATATTGTAAGGTGAACAATTTGACAGAAGTATCAATTTTCGGGCATAGTATGGGTGGTTATGTTGCGCTTTGTTATGCAATGAGAAATCCTGACCGTGTAAATTCTATTATAACATTGGGAACAAAGTTCGACTGGACTGAGGAGCAGGCTTTAAAAGAAAGTAAGATGCTTAATCCGGATGTTATTCTTGAAAAAATTCCGCAGTATGCCCAACTTTTAGAATCACAGCACGGAACAAAATGGAAACAACTTCTTCCGGCTATTGCTGATTTAATGATTGATTTAGGTAAAAATCCTCCTCTGGAAAATAATTTTGCCACAATTACTACTCCAACTCAAATTATGGTGGGAGATAAAGATAATATGGTCACTATTGAAGAGAGTATGAGAGTTTACAGAAGCCTTCCAAACGCAAAATTGGCCGTACTTCCGGATACAAAGCATCCTATGGATAAAGTACGACCTGATTTATTATTGAACTTAATAAAAGATTTCTGGAATCTTTCTTAAATTATCTCTGAAGTTTTTCTCCGTAGCTCAAATCTCCGGCATCACCCAATCCAGGAGTGATATATCCTTTTGAAGTTAAATGTTCATCGATAGCTCCTACCCAGATGTGAGCTTCAGGATAAGCATTCTGGATCGTTTCAACACCTTGTTTTGAAGCAATGGCTGCTACGATATGAAGCTGGGTTGGATTTCCATTGGTTAGCAAATCTTTGATCGCTTCAATTAAAGAAGCACCTGTTGCCAACATGGGGTCTGCTACGATCAAAGGTCTTCCTTCAATGCTTGGGCAGGTAAGATAATCCTGTTTAATTGAGAAATAATCGTTGGCATCGTGTTTTCTGTAAGCTGCTACAAAACCGCAGTCCGCTCGGTCTAAATAGTTCAGAATTCCTTCAAACAAAGGAACTCCGGCTCTTAAAATGGTTGTAATAACCGGCTGCACAGCAATTTCTCTGCTTTTTATTGTATCTAAAGGAGTTTGAATTTCAACTTCTCTGTACTCCAGTCCTTTACTGATTTCAAAAGCGGCAATCTCCCCGATTCTTTCCATATTCCTTCTGAATCTCATTCGGTCATGCTGGATAGTAACGTTTCTAAGTTCGTTAATCCATTCGTTGACCAGAGAAAAGTGTTGCGATAAAATAGTAAGCATGAAAATTTTATTTTTAATTTCAGTTAATTGATATTAATTGCTGCAAAATTACAACTAAAAAACGAATTGAAAGATTGGGCTTAAGGAGAAAGTCTGCTCTGAAGATATAAAAAACTCCGGCAAGCAAAGCTTGCCGGAGTTTTTTTGATGAACAATTGTTCTTATTATTTTTGTCTGAAATAAACTTCAATCGGAACTCCGGTAAACCCGAATTGTTTTCTCAACTGGTTTTCAGTAAATCTCTTATATGGTTCTTTCACATATTGTGGAAGGTTACAGAAGAATACAAACTGTGGCGAAGGCGTAGGAAGCTGTACACAATATTTGATTTTAATGTATTTCCCTTTCAATGCCGGTGGTGGTGTCTGTTCGAAGATCGGAAGCATTACTTCATTCAGTTTTGAAGTTTTAATTTTCTTCTTACGGTCTTCATAAACCTCCATGGCTACTTCTACAGCTTTTAAGATTCTTTGCTTCGTTAAAGCTGAAACGAATAGGATTGGAATATCCTGGAACTGACCAATTTTATCTTTGATTGATTTTTCGAAATCACGCATCGTATTGGTCTCCTTATCCTCAATCAAATCCCACTTATTCACAAGGATTACAATTCCTTTTCTGTTTTTCTGAGCCAATCCGAAGATATTCATATCCTGAGATTCCCATCCCTGTGTAGCATCCACCATGATGATCACGACGTCAGAATACTCAATAGAACGGATAGATCTCATTACGGAGTAAAATTCAAGATCTTCGTTTACCTTAGACTTTCTTCTCATCCCTGCGGTATCTACCAATACAAACTCGTGTCCGAATTTGTTATATAAAGTCTGGATACTGTCTCTGGTAGTTCCTGCAATATCGGTTACGATATTTCTTTCAACATCCAATAAAGCGTTTGTCATCGTAGACTTTCCTACGTTTGGACGACCTGCAATCGTGATTTTAGGTAATCCTTCAAATGGATCTTTATATTCTGTAGTAGGGAAATCTTTAACGATATCATCTAACAAGTCTCCTGTTCCTGAACCTGTAGCAGAAGAAAGCGTGTAATATTTATCAATTCCTAACTGATAGAATTCTGTTGCTGGAAGTTCTTCCTTTGCAGAATCTACTTTATTGATAACGATATAAATTGGTTTGTTGGATCTTCTAAGAAGTCTGTAGATTTCGTAGTCTGTGTCAGTAAGTCCTTCTTCTACATTCATCATAAAGATAATAGAAGTGGCTTCATCAACCGCTAATTGTACCTGTTTACGGATTTCCTCTTCGAAGATATCATCTGTACCTACATCATAACCTCCGGTATCAATTACCGTAAAGTCTACTCCGTTCCAGTCTGATTTTCCATAGTGACGGTCTCTGGTAACACCAGCTGTAGAATCTACAATTGCTTCTCTTCTTTCTAATAAACGATTAAAAAGCGTAGATTTTCCTACGTTGGGACGTCCAACGATTGCGACAATATTTGACATAAAAAATGTTTAATAATCCTTTTACTTTGCTCAAGGATATGTTATTAATGGGTTACTCCAACTTTTGGAGCCCAATTTTTTGCAAAGATAGGGTTTTATTATTTAACAGATTAAGGCTGGGAGAAGGAGGCTGGATATTATTATCCATGGGAGAATTCATAATAATCACTCTCATTAAAATTAAACAGATGGTATCTATAATTCTCCTATTTTCCAGGAGAAGCAGATTTTTTTTAAATTTTTATTGAAAAATAATTATTTGGATATCAATACATAAAGCGATCCACTCACCTATTATGTTAATTAATCTTTAATTTCGATTTTCATATTTAAAATAATTTCTATAATTTCGCGGCATAGAAACAGACCCATGGTGTAGCGGTAACACTACTGATTTTGGTTCAGTCATCTGGGGTTCGAATCCCTGTGGGTCTACAAACCATCCTTTTTTAAGGATGGTTTTTGTTTTTTGTTCCCTTTTGAAAAATAAAAAAGTAGATACTGAATTAGTCATAAAAGGGAATCAAGCACAAAAGTTATGAGCTAAGCAAAAAGTTTGGTTAATCTAAAGAGGAAAAATGTTCTATCCTTTACCTCTCTATACTGCATTCTGAAGTTTTTGATTTTAGCATTAAAAGTTTCAGCAGAAGCATTAGTGCTTCTTTTGTCAAAAAAGACTAAGATCTCTCTATAATGATTCATTATTATTTTTCTTAAGATAGATTCTCCAGTGGTTTTATCAATCCATCTCCTCCTTTTGATAGGAAGCAGAACCCGTTTTCCCCCCAAAGGAAAATCTTCAACAAGAACCGAAGAGTGAAAACCATTAGAATGATACGGACGATGGGTGAATTCTTGGAGAATGATATTCTTGTCCTCAAAATCGATATAAAGCACTCCATCAACTCCTTCTGCTTATATGATATCAAAGTACTCTACTAAAAATCCGGAAGTAAGAGTTTTTACTAGCTCGTCAGGAATATACATATTCCCAATTTAAAAACTTAACACTACATCCACAACTTTTGAGACTGATCCCATTTATGGTACTCATATACAATATTATTTTGATGAATTGATTATTAATTCACACCGTCTTATTTCGGTTAAAAATACTTGTTACTGCAACTACCGAATAGCGAGGTCAAAAAACTTTTATAAGGACCAAAAAACAATGAAATTTGCACTCTAATGAATGTAAATAATCATTGGAGGCAAAAAAATATACCAAGAAAACAGCTTAGAAAAATGTAGTTAATTTAAAATAAAATTACAAAAAAACATTGCAAAATATAAGTTTTCTAAGTTGCAACCCTATTAATAATTCACTAATTGACAGCACGATAAAAGAGGGAGGAAATCAATAATTGCTCAAAAGAAATAGAATTCTATTTAACTACAATAAGTCTATCAGGAATACACTTTCCCTCAAATCATCAATTTTATAAAAACTAATTTCCAATAATAATGAAAGTACCATTAAAAACAATATTCAGCTGGTTTGAAAAGGGTGATATACCCACAGAACAGCAGTTTCAGCAGACCTTTTCTTCATTCCGTCATTTAGATGAAAATATCAAGATGGATGAGATAATGGGTTTAAATGAAACTTTTCAAAAAACGGTATCCAGCACAACTTTTACAAATCATCTGCAAGATGAAAGCGCACACGATTTAGTGCTCGCAAAACTTAATGCATCCAATCTTACTACTAGAAATGTGGAAGAATGGAAAGAAAAATTAAAGATCAAACTATCAGCCACTATAGACGATGGTGAAGAGACCGGAAATGTCTATACAAAGGAGCAAATCGAGGAAATTGTAAATATACTTCAGGCAAAAGATAATGAAATGCTTGAGCTGACTGCAAAAATCAATGAAATACTAACCTCGAATGATGATCACCTTGATAAGCTTCAGAAAATCGTAGACTACATCAAAGAAAACAGGGAGCAGATAGAATTGCTTAAAGGTTCAGGAGCAAATTCTTCCTTTGGAGGAATTTTAAGGCCTACTGATAATATTATTGTTAAGCCGGGATCAGCAAAATGGTTTTGGGCAGGGAGTGGAGTTTACGAAAATGCTTCAGGAGTTACGATTGAAAATTTCGGAATAATTTCCTTTGACGGTTTTGTTTGGTCTGTTCTGGAGGTTAATATGCCTGGAGGTGGAACAGATGGATTTATTGATTTAACACAAGAAGATTAAAATGAGATATACAGGAAGAATTTATTTTACAAATTATGAAAGGTCAGATAAAGAAGTTGCAGATAACTTCATTTATCCCGTCATGTTCTTCATTAAAAATGAAGATGGAAAAATCATTAAACAGATTGCATATTCAGCTTTAGGAGAAAAGTCAGAAAGTGAATACGGAACTGGTGGTGGAACCGGAGGAGGCAATGGAATTGTTTTCCGCGCAAAATCTGAAATACCTGCATCGTTCGTAAAATCATTTGGAAGCGAAATTAGAATAGTTTTCTCGTGGTCATCCATCGACAGCGTTGATGGTAGTGAGACTGGCGGAGGAACTGCAAGTATTTTAAAAGGAAACACGATCCTATTTAATAAAAACATTAAGCAGGGAGCCAATGATATAGATATCACGCCATATATTTTGGCGGGAGATAATACAATAACACTTAGTATCACCGATAGCTATGGAAATAACAGGAAATTAAAATATGATATTCAAACAATAGCACTTGCTTTAAGTACTACATATGACAAGACCACTATTAATTCGGGACCAATCATTTTTCGGTATATTCCAACCGGGAATGTCGAGAAAACGATTCATTTCAAATTAAATGGATCAGATCTTCCGCCAGTAGTTACTTCCATAAATAACAAAGAGCTTCTTTATGAAATTCCTGCACAGTCGCACGGAGTTCATATTTTAGAGGTGTATATGACCACTGATTTGTCAGGAGAGATCATTGAAAGCAATCACTTATTTACAGATATTATCAGTGTTGTTGCCGGTAATTTAACGCCTCTGGTTTCTTCAGCAAATAATGTTGTTGCTAATCAATATGCTCCAGCTTCGATTGAATATCTGGTGTATTCACCATCATCAAATTATAGCGATGTTGAGATTTTGGTCGATGGAGTGAAGGTTTCTGAATTACTTGTAAATAGAAGTTTGCAGAAGTTCACCTATACATTTACGGACTCAGGTGCGCACACTGTAACTTTTAAATGTGGTAATGTCACGAAAAATACTTCAGTAGTTGTAACTGCTTTCGATATTCAAGTTGAAGCCGAAACGTTAGGCTTGGAATTATTTTTAAGCAGTCGAAACAGAAGCAATTCAGAGATTAACAAAAACGAGTGGAAATACAAAAACCTGTCATGTACTCTTACTGATTTCGATTTCAGCACCAATGGGTGGATTCAAGATTCAAAGGGTTCTGTGGCACTTAAAGTGAGCGGAAATGCAAGAGTTGAGATTCCTTTTAAAATATTTGATAACGATTTTAAAACAGGTGGTAAAACATTAGAATTTGAATTTTCAACTTCAGATATAAAAAACAGTGACAGTACTATTTTTTCTTGTAAAAATGGAAATGTTGGATTTGTTGCTACCTCAAATTCGTTTTCGTTCAGTTCTGAGCAGGACAGTACGTCCATATTTTTTAAAGAAGAGGAAAGGATCCGTGTAAGTGTAGTCGTTACAAAGGTTGCAGATCAAAGATTGGTATTTGTATATATCAATGGAATTATATCTTCATTATATCAGTATAATTCATTAGACAGCTTTTTACAACAAGCTCCTCAAAACATTACCATTGGAAGCAGTGATTGTAATATTAATCTATATAATATTCGGGTTTATAATAATAATCTAAACGCCGATCAAATGTTGTCGAATTTTATTGCTGACATGGATAACCTGGTTGAAAAAGTCAACATTTACGAGAGAAATAAATTGTACGATGCATTCGGAAATTTGTCCTACGATAAATGTTTACAATCAATTCCATGTTTAACCATTGTTGGAGATTTGCCAACTTACAAAGGCGATAAAAAAACAATTGTTGGAGAATATGAAAATGCTCAAGATCCTACAAAATCATTTTCTTATGTAAATGCGAGTGTTGATGTTCAGGGTACATCATCACAATATTATCCCCGAAAAAACTTTAAAATCAAATTTAATGGAGGTTTTAAAAATGGAGAATTAGTTTCTTCCAAGTACAAGCTTCGTAATAATTCATTAGCGGAAAAGACATTTACTTTTAAAGCTGACTTCATGGAATCTTCAGGTTCTCACAACATTGGTCTGGCGAGGCTTGCACAAGATTCTTTAAATCAATTGGGTTATTTAGTTCCACCGCAATTAATTGATCCTAACATCCGTACTACGATGGACGGGTTTCCAATGCTTATATTTCACAGAGCGACCCCAGATTCGGAGCGTATTTTCTTAGGGAAATATAATTTTAACAATGATAAGTCGAATGAAGCAACGACAGGTTTTACAGGTGGTCAGGAATGCTGGGAATTTTTAAACAATACATCAGATAATACATTATTTATTGCGACAGATTTTCAAAGTGTAGATGGAAATGGTAAGCATTTATGGAAAAATGATTTTGAGGGAAGATATCCGGAAGATAATGAAGATACTTCGAATCTTGAAGCTTTGCATACATGGATTGTGAGTTGTAAAAATAATCCTGCAAAATTCAAAGCCGAGGCTCCAGATCATTTCAATATTCAGTTTTTACTGTTTTATTATGTATTCACTGAGTTTTTTGCAATGGTCGATCAGCGCGCTAAAAATCAGATGTTTGCAATGTATCCGGATACGCAAGGAAACAACCGTTGGTATCTTATTTTTTATGATAATGATACGGTTTTAGGCCTTAATAACGAAGGCCACAATGTGTATGATTACTGGGTGGAAGCTCACGACCAAGTAGGAAGTGGTTTTGTCTGGAATGGGGCACTTTCAGAGCTTTGGAAATTGGTTGAAGTTGCTTTTGATACTGAAATTACGGCTTTGTATCAGCAAATGAGAGCTTCAGGAATTTTGACTTATGATAAGTGCAACACTTATTTTAACACATTAGAATCTGACAAATGGGCGGAAAGTATTTTTAATGAAGATGCAAAATATAAATATATAGATCCTTTGGTGATAGCCGGGAACGGAAGTTACTTATACACCGCACAAGGCTCAAGGAAATCGCACAGGAATTATTGGTTATTAAATAGATTCAGATATATGGATGGAAAGTATGACACCTCTACTTTCTCTTCTGACTATATTACGATGAGACTTTATACACCTTCTGGAACGCCTGTAGTTCCTCCAAATGCTAATTTTTTATTAACGGCTCTGAAAGACGGATATACGAAAATTAAGTTTGGTTCCTATATCAACCGTGCGAGGCTTAGAAAAAATGTTGCATCTTTAGTTCAAGCTCCGGCTATTACTTTTAACGACACAGAAACTATTATCTATGGTGCATCTGCTATTAAAGATCTTGGAGATTTGTCAGGAAAGTATCTTGGTACTTTAGATGTTTCAAAAGCGACGAATTTGTCAAAATTACGAATAGGGAGTCAAATTTCCGGTTATTCAAATCAAAATTTGAGAAACTTGTTTATTGGTAATAATACAATTCTGGAGGAGTTGGATGTAACGAATTGTCCAAATCTAAAACAGTCAATAGATCTTACTGCTTGTACAAGTATTAAAAGAGTTTCTGCTGCAGGAACAGGAATATCGTCGGTCTTATTGCCAAAAGGTGGTTTGCTTACTTCCTTAATTTTGCCAAGTACAGCAAGTACTTTAATATTAGATAATCAAAAATTTATTACCTATTCTAACTTAACTTTTACAGCAAGTTCAATTAAAACACTTGTTATCAAAGATTGCCCTTTAATTAATGTTAATGACATTGTTTCAAATCTTAAAAATTTGAGCAGAGTGAGAGTTAATAATCTAAATGGAAGTAGTGCTTCGAGTGAGATGTTTTTCCCAATTATCAATGCTAAGGGGATTGATGATTCAGGTAACACAACGCCTCATTCTATAGTTGAAGGAACTTGGAACTTTACTACCATATATCAAGAAGATAAAGATTTCATGGAAGCTAATTGGCCAGACTTTAAATTTACATTTTCAAATGTTGCCACTTTCATTCAAATTTCGAGTGCGACCAGGAAAGCTACATTATTAGATGTCTTTAATACCAACGGTGATGGAGAACTCAGTTTTGCGGAAGCAAGAGCTGTTATCAATATTCCTGCTGACACTTTCAACACATCTGTTAATACCTCGAGAAAGCTCTCTTACAGTTTTGATGAGTTTAGATTTTTCACGAATGTGGAGACAATTGGAGATAGAGCATTCAATTCATATGAAAATGAATTGGAAAGCATTATTTTTCCTCCCAATATAAAGAAGATAGGTTCTAATGCATTTTACTTTAAGTATAATGCTGTTGTAGTCGGAAATTTTGATAAGCTAGAGGAACTTGGCGAAATTCCATTTTATGGAAAATACTTCGATATCAATTTATTTAAGAATGTTAAGATTTATACAACAAATTCATTTCAGTTCATGTATCCGAGAGCGGGGAAATATAACCTTCCTTATATCACGAGAATTTTCAAGAATATGCTTACTAATAATGTAAATAATTATACTGTTGAAGAGCTTGTTTCCAATCTTGTTGATTTATCCGGGTGTACGAGCTTAGAAAGAATGGATTCGTATGGTTTGACTTTAAGGCCTCTTAGGGGAGAGAATGAAGTTACTATTATTCTTCCGGCTTCAATTAACTACCTAGAAAACTACTGCATGCCTATGTACCCAGCTGCAGGCCAATTTGGCGTTACAAGAGTAATAATTAAAGTATTGGCAACGACACCTCCTATTTTGGTGGGAACTAACTTTGTTGCTGATGGGATAATAATAGATACAGTAGAAATTCATGTACCCGCAGCAAGCGTTTCTGCTTATAAAGCGGCAACCAACTGGAGCTATTTTGCCGCAAAAATTTATCCGATAACATAATAATAAAATATGACACAGACAGACAATATAATTAAAGCGGATCCTGGGAAATGCTTTAAAAGAAAAATAGATGGAGTTGTTTTTGGCGATGAAATCTATTTGGGAACAACTTATTATCTTGATGGATTAAGACTTCAAGAACCAATTCAGGAAAGTCCTGATGATTTTGAAGAAATTGATATCGAGGTTCGAACAGAAGAAATTAATTAAAATATGATAAATTCAATTATTTATTTCCCGAACGGAAATTTATAACTAGTCCTGACACTATGATAAAGATCTTAGGACAGAAATAAATAATTATAAAATTTACATGTTTAACAAACCATCCTTTTGTAAGGGTGGCTTTTTTTATTCTAAAATGAAATATGAACGTGATATATAAAAAAAGGCAGCCATAAATGCTGCCTTTCTCTATTTTCATTTTTACTTATTAGACCAGATCAAACCTGTCAAGATTCATCACCTTCGTCCACGCTGCCACAAAGTCTTTCACAAACTTACCTTGTGCATCAGCACTTCCGTATACTTCAGCGATAGCTCTCAATTCAGAATTAGATCCGAAAACAAGGTCCGCACGTGTTGCTGTCCATTTTGGCTGACCTGTTGAACGGTCTGTTCCCATATACAGTTCTCTGTCATCTGACATTGCTTTCCACTGTGTTCCCATATCCAGAAGATTCACGAAGAAATCATTGGTAAGAACTCCCGGACGGCTGGTGAATACGCCATGTTTTGA
>NZ_JAMZGF010000004.1 GCF_024158915.1 Chryseobacterium sp. S0630
AAAAAAATCATCCTAAAAAAATAATATGGGTAGTTTATAAACAAAAACCGCCTCAAGGAAAATGAGACGGCTTCTTTTTATTTTTTTATCCTTTAAACTGGCCCATTGCAATGAATTTGTCCTGTCTTTGGGTTTCAAGCTCCTGTCCTGTAAATTTGGAAAAAGCCTTGATATTTTGTAAAATTGAATTTTTCAAGTTCAAATAAGTGGTTTCCTGATCATAATGAGCACCTCCAAGTGGTTCCTCAATGATTCCGTCAATGAACTTTTCTCTTAAAGCATCTGCTGGAGTAAGATTTAATGCATTGGCTGCATCTTCTTTGTGATCCCAGTTTCTCCATAAGATAGAAGAACAGCTTTCTGGTGCAATTACTGTATACCAAGTGTTTTCCAACATATATACTTTATTTCCAACACCTATTCCTAATGCTCCACCACTGGCACCTTCTCCGATGATGTAAGTGAAGATTGGAGTTTTCAGCTGAACCATTTCAAAAATATTTCTTGCAATAGTTTCTCCTTGTCCTCTTTCTTCAGCTTCCAATCCAGGATAAGCTCCCGGTGTATCTACTAAAGTTACCACAGGGATATTAAATTTTTCAGCAAGCTTCATTAATCTTAAAGCTTTTCTGTATCCTTCCGGATTTGGCATTCCAAATCTTCTGTGCTGTCTTTCTTTAGTTGTTCTTCCTTTTTGAGTCCCTATGATCATTACTTTCTGACCATCAAGGGTAATCAATCCTCCAATCATTGCCGGATCATCAGCGAAATTTCTGTCTCCATGAAGTTCTAAGAAACTGCCTTTGTCTGCCATTCCGTTGATGTAGTCCAGTGTATAAGGACGATCCGGGTGACGGGACAGTTGTACTCTTTGCCAAGGTGTAAGACTTGAATAGATTTCTTTTTTCTTTTCTAAAATCTTATCCTCAATCTGGCTGCATGCTAATTTTACATCAACACCACTTTCTTCTCCTACTAAAGAACACGTCTGGTATTGGTCCATCAATTCTTTGATAGGAAGTTCGAAACTTAAATATTCCATTTCTTGAAGTAAATTAAATCTTTCAAATGTATGAAAAATTATGGTTATTCTATTTAAAATTATTTATAGCATTGTTTATTCTGGAGATACTTTCCTCTTTACCAAGGGTTTCCAGAATGTCCGGAACATCTGGTCCTTTCAGTTCTCCTACCAAAGATAATCGTAACGGCATCATGACTTTACCCATGCCTAATCCTTTGTTTTCAGCGAAGTCATGCATGGTTTGCTTCAATGTTTCAGCAACAAAGTCTGTGGCTTCAAATGTTGCAGCCAATTCACCTAAAATTGTAGATGTTTCTTCATTCCATGCCTTTTTCGATGCTTTTTCATCATACGAAGTTGGAGCTTCAAAGAAGAATTTTCCACTCTCATAGATGTCTTTCGGGAAAGTGGCTCTTTCTTTCATCAGTTGAATTACTTTCAATAGCTTTTCATCAGATACGGCGGAAAGATCAAGATCTGTATTCTTAAGGATCTGAAGAAGTTCTTCATCAGATTTCATCTGAATATATTGATGGTTGAACCACTCGGATTTTTCTTTGCTGAACCTTGCGCCAGCCTTATGTACTTTATGAAGATCAAATTCTTTGATCATCTCCTCTAAAGGAAGTATTTCTTTATCATCTGCCGGAGACCATCCTAATAATGCTACCATATTGATGAAAGCATCAGGAAGGTATCCATTTTCTCTGTATCCTTTAGAAACTACACCTGTAGCTGGATCTTTGAAGTCAAGAGGGAATACCGGGAATCCGAATTTATCTCCGTCTCTTTTGCTTAATTTTCCTTTTCCTTCTGGCTTTAAAATTAAAGACAGGTGTGCAAATTGTGGTGCTTCCCACTGCATTGCTTCATATAATAAGGTATGAAGGCCCAAAGATGGAAGCCATTCTTCACCACGGATGACGTGAGAGATTTCCATTTCATGATCATCAATGATATTCGCAAAATGGTAAGTCGGCATTCCGTCATTCTTTACCAGAACTTTATCATCTAAAGTATTGGTATTAACTGAAAATTTTCCACGAATAATATCTTCAAGGTTTAATACTCTGTCAACAGGCATTTTAAATCTTACAACATAAGGAGTTTTTTCATCCAATAATTTTTGGACTTCTTCTTCTGAAAGGGCAAGGCTGTTTCTTAAACGGTTTCTTGTTTTATTATCATAAGAGAAAACATCACCTTTCGCTTCGTACTCAGAACGCATTGCATCCAGTTCTTCTGCTGTATCAAAAGCAATGTATGCATAATCAGTTTTTAGAATCTGTTCTGTATATCTATCATAGATGTCTCTTCTTTCAGATTGTCTGTAAGGAGCGAATTTTCCTCCTTTTTTAGGACTTTCATCAGGAATGATTCCGCACCATTCTAAAGCTTCTTCAATATATTCTTCAGCTCCTTCTACATATCTGGCTGTATCTGTATCTTCAATTCTCAATACAAATTCTCCCCCTTGATTTTTAGCAAAAAGATAATCATATAATGCGGTTCTTACGCCTCCCAAATGTAATGGTCCTGTAGGACTTGGAGCAAAACGTACTCTTACTTTCTCCATTTCAATTTTAATTTTTGCAAATTTACTTAAAATTATGCGTTTAAGAGATGATTTCTGACCGTGTATTGATTTTTTGATCCTGACTTTTTTATTTATTTCTATAGATTTTGGATAAATGCGGTTTTAAAACTCCCAATCTTATATTTCTGATAATATTTTTTTTACTCATTGATCATAACCTATAAAATGTGGTTGTGAAAAATGAATTCATAAACAATAAGTATTGTGTTTAATGCGTGTGTTCTTTTGCGAGTGTTTGTACGTTTGTTTCTGTAATTTGTATTCTTTAATTAAATCACAATTAAGGGATTGTTTGGTCGTTTATTCATTGTGTTTTAAGGATATATTAAAATCACTAAATAATGATATATGTCAGTTGTTGTTTTTATATTTCACCTCATATTGAAGTTTATATTTGTTGAAAATTTTAAAATAATACTATGAAAAAACAAATTTTATTTAGCTTCAGTGCAGCACTGTTGCTTTTCATGGGGTCATGTTCTTCAGATGATCTGAATAATAATGAATCTGCTCCTGATAGTCCGGCAAAAACTAATCGTTTGTCAGCAGCCAAATTTGCAGGTGATGGTATTTATGATGTCTTAGGGCACGGTTTTAATGCTACTGGGGAATATGCTAATGCTAATTCTGCAGGTTTTAAAGTGGTTGATATTGACCGTTTTAAAACAGAACAGGCTGCAAGATTACTCTCTGAAAATACAAATACACAACAGTATCTTGAAGAATATGGAGAAAATGCAGAAACCTATTCTAAAATGGTTTCTACAAAAGTAGATGTTACAGCAGGAATTCCTTTGTTTAAAAAAACAGTATCAGTAGGGTTTAATTCTGCAGTGACAACCAACCATAAATTTGATGCCAAATACATTTATGGCAGTTACAACCTTATCATTAAGCAAAAAAGGCTAAGATTCAATGCTACCACGGATATGTTAGCAGATTATGTAACTCCGGAATTTACCCAGGATTTGCAAACGAAAACTCCTCAGCAGATTGTAGAGGATTATGGAACTCACGTTATGGTTGATATTTATACAGGAGCTAAAATGGATATCATGTTCCAGTCTGAAACAAGTAACGAAAGCCGTGATCGTGCTGCCAGAATTGGAGTAAAAGTAGGGGTGAAATCTATCTTTGATGTGGATGTAACCAATGATGTGAATACGTCTGAATCATCTATGAATTACTCTAAGAAATTATCCTACAGAACAAGGGGTGGTGATCCTTCAAAAGGTTTGGTTGGAGAACTTAATCTTGATCAGAATACTCCAAAAATTAATATTGCAAACTGGCAAAGCAGTTCTACGGCTAGCAATTCTGTATTGGTAGAATTTGGAAATAACGGCCTAGTCCCTATCTATAACCTGGTAAAAGATGCTGCTAAAAAAGCTCAGCTTAAGGCGTATGTAGATCAGTATTTAATTGATAACCAAATTTCATTGGAGTATAATACCACAATGTTATATGGCTACCAAAATCAGGCAGACAGTAATCATTATTTCACTTTCAATACAAACCTTCAGCCATCTTCTTACTGGACTAATGAAGGACCAACATTTAAAGTTTTTCAGTACAAAGCACCAGATACAGTTCCTATTTACTGCTATAAAAGTACTTCAGGAGCAGATCATTACTTTACACAGGCCAGTACGTTGCAACCATCTTCTTATTGGAATGTTTATATGGGGGTAGCATTCTATGCTTATAAAACTCCGGGAGCTGGAAGAATTCCTGTATACAGCTATAAAGCTAAAAACGGATCGGATCATTATCTTTCAGTGTCGCCTAATTTAGGTCCTGTGAACTATTGGAGTATCAGAGAAGGTATTGCTTTCTATATTCCAGCTAATTAATTTTTGGATTTATATAAATCAATTTGGTTATACATTATGGGTGGAGTCAGTAATTCTGGCTCCGCTTTTTATTTATAATTGAATAGGGTTTTGAGTTTGGTGAGAAAGTAATAAATGTAATTGTTTATTGTTATTAACTCTCTATTATGTGATGCTGTAAATGCTTATTAGTAGCGGTTTAAACGATTGTTAAATTCACCAATTAATGATATATATCATTTTGAAATTCTTTTGTCACTAGGTGATGAATATTACATTTGCAGAAACTTTTTAATAATCTATGAAAAAACAAATTTTATTTTGCTTCAGTAGTTTACTGATGCTTTTTATGAGTTCATGTTCTTCTGAAGACCTGAATACTGACGCAACTCCCGAAAATTCTGCTAGGACCAATCGATTATCAGCTGCTAAATTTGCAGGTGACGGAATTTATGATGTCTTAGGACATGGCTTTAATGCTGCAGGAGAATATGCTAATGCTAATTCCGCAGGATTTAAAGTAGTTGATATCGATCGTTTCAAAGCTGAACAGGCAGCAAGACTGGTTTCTGAAAATACCAATACTCAGGAGTATGTTGAAGAATATGGAGAGAATGCAGAAACTTACTCCAAAATGGTATCTACAAAAGTAGATGTGACTGCAGGAATTCCTTTATTTAAAAAAACACTTTCGGTAGGATTTAATTCTGCAGTTACTACCAATCATAAATTTGATGCAAAATACATCTACGGAAGTTATAATCTAACTATCAAGCAGAAAAGATTAAGATTTAATGCTACAACAGATATGTTAGCTGATTATATTACCCCTGAATTCGCTCAGGATTTACAGGTAAAATCACCACAACAAATTGTACAGGATTATGGTACACACGTAATGGTTGACATTTATACCGGGGCAAAAATGGATGTCTTATTCCAGTCTGAAACAAGAAATGAAAGTCGTGACCGTGCTGCAAGAATCGGAATAAAATTGGGAATGGCTAAAATTTTTGATGTTGATGTTCAGAATGATGTCAATACATCAGAATCTACCATGAACTATTCTAAAAAATTATCCTACAGAACAAGAGGTGGAGATCCTTCAAAAGGTTTGATTGGGGAGCTTAATCTTGATCAGAACACTCCGAAGATCAATATAGCAAACTGGCAAAACAGTTCTACACCCAATAATTCTGTATTAGTGGATTTTGGAAATAATGGGTTAGTATTTATTTTTGATCTGGTAAAAGATCCTGCTAAAAAAGCAGAGCTTAAATCATACGTAATCCAATACCTTATTGATAATAAAGTAATGCTGGATTATATTCCGGTTCCAATTTATGGATTTTATAGTGGTTCAGAAAGAGATCACTTCCTTTCTACTTGGGCTGGAACTCCTAATAATTATCAGGCGGAAGGCGAGCAGTTTAAAGCGTATAGCTATAAAGCACCCAATACAGTTCCTGTTTATCAGTTCTATAGTGCAAATGACAAGGATCATTATTATTCCACGTATCAGGGGACACCATGGAATTATACCTATGAAGGAATTGCTTTCTATGCAACAATGGATAGCACCAAAAGACCTATTTATCAATTCTACAGTGGCAGTGAAAGAGATCATTACTACAGTACTTATCCGGGGACACCTAATAACTATGTTGCAGAAGGAATCCCTTTTTACGCTTATTAACTAAATAATATTAATATTTTACAACAAAAAAACCGTCTCAGCTTTGGGACGTTTTTTTTTATACAACAAGAACAAAAAATGAATATTTGCAAAATATTTTCGTTGATTAAAGGAACAGTGAAAGAATATTGTTAGTAGTCTTTTATTAAAAATGTATTTTTGTAACTTATAAATTTAGTTTATCAATGAGAAAAGCAATATGTCTTTTTATTGTAGGGGAAAAGTACTGGAAAATGTACAACAAAAATAGAGCAATGTTTGAAAGCTATGCTAAAAAATGTGATGCGGATTTAAAGATTATTGATAAACCAATGGATGAGAGTTTTCATCGACCGCTTTTAGCTCAGAAACTGCTGATTCCTTCAGAAACGAAAGAATATGACATGGTTCTTTTTATGGATCTGGATATTATTATTTCGGATAAAGCACCTTCTATTTTTGATTTTCTTCCGGAAAACAAATATTTTGGGGCAATTCTGGATCCCAGAGGAACTGACGAATTCAACAAAACCTGGGGGCATATTCCAAGAATATTGGAAGAAACCAGTGAAATGTATTTTACTGACCGGCATTTTGAAGCAAATCCTTTATTGCAGGGAAGTATCAATGGCGGAGTATTTATTTTCAGACCCAAAAATGTAGCAGATGTTTTTAAAGACTATTATTTTTCAGACCACAATCAAGGTGAACTGAACAGTTTTGAAGAAACGCCATTCGCTTATTTTTCTCAGATCAATAACTGGTTTGAAGCTTTGCCACCCGCATTCAATGTTCAGGTTTTATATAAAATAAAGGGAACTGAGAGAGGGAATGAAGTAGAACATGATGAGAAAAAACTTCCCGGATTTTTCAAAAAATATTATTACAAAAAGACAGGAAGCTGTTTTTATCCTACAAGGAAGTATAAAAATTACGTAAAACAAATTATTGCTGAAAATTACTTTACCCACTTTTCTGGCAACTATCCTATAATCTATAATTAAATTATGAGCTTACTTTCACGCTTTTCCAGCAAATTTATAACTGTTTCTTATGGAATCACCGTCAATGATGAAGCGAAGGAGCTTAAAAAATTATTGGATATTCTTCTTCCTTTGATTGATGGTAATGATGAGGTTATTGTTCTTCAGGATGTTACCAATAAAAATCAAGAGGTGACAGAGTTGCTCGCTCATTATGATCGTATTATAAAACTTGAGGCCAGGCTGGATGGAGATTTTGCAACCTTTAAAAACAGATTAATAGAAAGGGCGAAATGTCAGTATCTGTTTCAGATTGATGCAGATGAATATCCTACAGAGCATTTTATCAAAACATTGAAATCTTATCTTAAAAAAGAGAAAAGTGTTGAAATATTTTATGTTCCCAGAATCAATACGGTGGAAGGGATTACAGAAGAATATGTGCAGCAAATGGGCTGGAATATGAATAACGAAGGGTATATTAATTTTCCGGACTATCAGCCCAGGATTATCAAAAACAATAAAAAAATCTTCTGGAAGAATAAAGTGCATGAAGTTTTGTATGGAAATAAAAACTTTACCGAAATTCCTGCAAAATATGAATTATCATTAGTTCATAAAAAGAATTTTGAGAAGCAGAAAAAGCAGAACAATTTTTATGAAACCCTGGAAGATTAATCAGTTTGAATTATTAGAAAATAAAAATGGAAGATTTAGGAATTAACGTTTTTGGATTTATTAATGGTGAGTTTGGTATTGCTGAAGCAACAAGACTTAATTGTAAAGCGATACAGAGAGCTGGTATACCTATCAGTATGATCAACTATGATGTGAGAACCAATCATAATAATAATGATCTTACATTTACTCAGTTTTCCAAAAAAGCAGATCATCCTATTAATTTAATTCAGGTATCACCATCCGTTTCGGAAATTTCAAACTTCTTCGAATATTTTGATTATTCTTTTTTTGAAAGAAAATACAATATTCTTTATATGGCGTGGGAATCAGAGACCATTCCGGAAGATTATCTTTTGAATATTAATCTTTTTGATGAGGTCTGGACGCCTTCAGAATATTGCAAGAAATGCATTGAAAAATATATTGCATCTCCAGTAAAAGTAATTCCTCATCCCATTGATATTCATCTGAAGGAAACGGAAGATCTGGATGCTTTGAATTTTTATAATAAAGACTCCTTTAATTTTTTATTCATTTTTGATTATAACAGTTCCATACAAAGGAAAAATGTACTCAATCTGATTAAGGTTTTCAGAGAAACATTTGACGGAAAGGATAATAATGCTTTTTTAACCATTAAAACCTCGAAATCAGATAAATTTTCTTTAGAGAAACAACAGATAAAAGAAGCAATCGGAGACTCGGTAAAGATTAAAATTGTAGAAAAGATTTTTGATAAAAATGCCTTGAACTATGTGATCAGTAACTGTGATAGTTATATTTCTCTTCACAGATCTGAAGGATTCGGACTTACGATGGCTGAGGCCATGTATTTTGGAAAACCTGTTATTGCGACAGATTATTCCGGAAATCTGGAATTTATGAATTCTGAAAACAGTTTTTTGGTACAAGCTGAGAAGGTTTCTTACGGTTCGGATGATCTTAATTATGATTCTAACACAGTATGGTCTGAACCTTCATTGGAAAAAGCCTCAGAATACCTCAAAAAGGTGTATCAGGGTGGTGAGGATATTAAAGTGAAGTCGGATAATGCTCGTAAAACAATCACGAAAGATTTTTCTCTCGAAGGAGTAGGGAAAATGATCAGAAAAAGATCAGAAGAGCTTATTTCTGAAGGTAAAATTCAGCAAAGCAGGTCAGCATTAATAAAATTATATGCAGACAGTATATTTTTGAAAAAAGATCTTAGAATTTACAAAAAAAGCAAGCCTATTGAGTGGATCTATGGTATCAAAATGTATTTCAGAAATAGAAAACAAAAAAAATAATATTATAAAATAAAAGCGGTGGATTTACCTTTATCCACCGCTTTTTTTATTTCTTACCTTTTATTTTCTTTAAAAAGGTGTTTACTTTTCTCCTGATCTTATTATACAAGGTTTTTTCAAGGTAATTTACCCTGCCGCTCAATCGGTCTATTTCAGCAAGATAAAAAACGTTCCCTATACTATTTTCTGGGGTGTTTTCTTTCTTATTCATCTGGTTAATAAAAGAAAGTCTTAGTTTGAGTAGATTTCCTATAGCTTCAAGAGAAAAATTATCTCTGATCTGAGCCTCCGCATTTTGTTTAATAGGCCCTAAAGTCTTGAAGTTATTCTTTATATACAAAAGTTTTTGGGTAGCATCATGTAAGTCAGGCTTAGCTAAAGTCAGACCTTCGGCAATTAATCCTTTTGTATTGGCGGTTTTAATAAAACTATACTGAACAAGGAAACTGTTGTTCACATTCATAAAGTCCAGATTTCCGGAATATCCTGTTCCTACAACAATCTTCCCATATGACATTGCTTCTGCCATCGTAAGCCCGAAACCTTCAGAACCATGCAGAGAAACAAGAATGTCAGACTTCTGAATAAGAGAATGGAGCTTTTCTTTCGAGAAATGTTCATCAATAATGATAATATTAGAGATGCCAGTATATTTTTCCAATACTTTTTGAGCATCTTTACTTCTGCTGAGATTATGTGTTTTCACAATCAAAACACTTTCAGGATCATCTTTAAAAACATTAATGAACGCTTCAATAGTCGCTTCAGGGTTTTTTCTGATAGTCGTACTTAAAGAATCGAAAATTGTAATATATACGTTTGAACCAGGTTCAATATTATACTCTTCAAATTTAAATTCATCAGAAGGATCCAGTTTCTGAATTGGATGAGAAAATCTCATCACAGGAATCCCGGTATATTTTGTGAAAATATTGACACAAAAATCGCTGGGAACCCATAATTCATCAAAAATATTCAGAAACTCAACGGTTTTATCTGACACTTCGGGAAATTCCCAGGCCCAATAAACAATATTGTAATGCCCTGCAAGATTGATATCCTGATTTTTTGAAAAAAATTCGTGAGTCACATTACTGTTAATGTGAAAAATATTAATTAATGCATCTGGTTCTGTGGCACTTTTAGACTTTTCAAGAGTGTCACTTGAGTAGCTGATGCGGTTTACTTTAATGCCTGCGTTTTCCATAGCAGTGGCATTAAGCCTTGTGGCTTCTGCTATACCAAAATTCCCATCAAAAAAACCGTGGTAATTTATACTTAATGACATGGATTATAATGTTTTAAGTTTTTCTTTTACTTCTTCAGGTGAAAATGCTCTCAGACTGTCCACAGAATTTCTGCTTAATGTATTCCAAAGCTCTTCATCATTATTCAGATCAATAATAGCCTTTGCGAAACTGTTTTCATCATTGGCTATCAATACATGCTTTTGATCGGTAAGTTTCATTCCTTCTGCACCGATATCCGTAGTAACTACAGGGAAAAAGTATTCAAAAGCCTGTCCGATTTTTCCTTTCACACCAGCACCAAATCTTAGGGGAGCCACCATAATTTTCGAATTCATAAAGTGCTCTTCAATGCTTTCCACAAAGCCTAAAAATTTAAACTTAGGAAATAGTTTAAGATCAAGTTTTTCTGCCACATTCCCGATGATGCTTACTTCCAGCTCAGGATTGGTTTTCCAGACAATGGGCATTATTTTTTCATAGAGAAACTTTACCGCATCAATATTCGGCTCGTGAATAGAACCAATGAAGGTAATTCCCTTGCTTTCACTGAAGCTTTTTCGCTCAGAAATATCAATTTTAGGATAATGGATATTAGATACTGTAATGATCTTATTTTTATCTGCATACTGGCTCATAATTTCTTTCTCCTTATCAGAGATGGCAATAATATAATCCAGTTTTGGAGCAACAACAGTTTCCAGACGGAAAAAATGTTTATAATTTTTCTTTAAAGAAATACGGGTAGGTTCCAGTTCGATGGCTCTTTTAAATCTTAAAAAATGAATATCCACCATATCATAAATGAATTTGGCGGAAGGCAAAACTGCTTTCATTTTTTTATAAAAAAGATTCAGCGCCAGAGGGCCGTTGAACCAAACGTAATCTATCTTTTGAAAAGAAGACAGGAAATCATAAATATTCCTGTATTTCTTGTTCTCTATATAAACGATAACATTGTGCTGCTTATAAAACTTCACATAAGAATCGTCTTCAAACATATGGGGAGCAAATAAAATGCAGTTGTATCCTAATTCTTTGTAAATAAATATAAGTTCTTTCAGTCTGTTAGCCCCGGATTCTTTATCATGGGCAGGAAAATCTCTTGATGCGAACAGGATCGTTTTTTGGGAAGCGTCATACAGATTAATGTTGACTATATCCTTAGACTGAAGGTTTTTGAGTTTTTCTTTTCTTTCGAAGTGTTTTTTTATTTTTTTTAAGATTCCCATTTGTCAGTTTTTAGTATCGAGTTCAAAAACTTTATTTACCCAACTATCCAAAGTGTATCTGTAGTAGATTTCTTCCGGAATTTTCTCGTAAGGTTTTTCAAAAAAAGATTTGTCAAGATTACTAATATTTTTGTTTAAAATCAAAATATTATTGGGATTGTAAAAATCATAGGTTTTAATGGCTTCATTATCAGTTATGATTTTCTTTTCCAGAGACATGGCTTCAAAAACTCTGAAGCTAAGTCCATATTGCCCTTCACGCATCAGATCCAGTAAAACTTTTGAGTTTTTATAATATTTTGGAAGATCGTTATGCGGAATCTTCTTGATACTGAAAATCAGGAAAAGATTCTTGGGTACCGTCATGAAAATATTGGTGAGCTGATGTTTCCAGGATTTTTTTCCAATAATCATAATCTGGAATTTCAATCCTTGCTCAATCAGCTTTTTCGCCAGCAATTTTATGAGTGAAACCCTTCTGTTATCATAAGATGTGATGTAAAAAAGATCCATTTCAGGCTGCTGGTTTTCTTTGGCACAGTGGGGAAGGTAAATGTAATTGGTTAATTTTTCAAAACCGTGCTTTTTAACATCAATATAGTCAAAGGAAAAGACTTTGTCAAAAAGATACAGTTTGTCTTCCACAGGAACTCTTTCAAGATTATCATACAGATAGGTCACCAGACGGTCTGTCGATTTTCGGATTTTTTTAAGGGTAGAAAGATCAAATGTATCCGGATTCATCACCAGTATCTGATCCTGATGCCCTAATTTCTCCAGAGAATCCAGAACATATTTCTGTCTTTTTTCAGTCTTAAGATTTTTGTTTAAAAAAGTTTTGCTTAATGCATTTACAGCTCTTTCGTTGAAGTTGGAATGAGTAACGGTACTGATCTTTATATGATGAGCATCAATACTACGTTGGCATAATGTTTCAACAATATACTTATCATAATCCCAAAAATCATAACTAATGATACAAATCTTCATCCAACTAATTTTGCTCTTTTTTTAATGATTCATAGGTTTCATAGACACTTAAAGATTGCAGATAAGATAACTGATAGCCTTCTTTTCCGTCTAAAATACCCAGTCTCATTATATAGGCCTTAAAGAATTTAAAAGCAGTTTTAAGATATTGAACCCAAACACTGTACTTTTTTCCTTTAGCAGCCAGTTCTTTCCCCTTTAAAACTCCGTAGTGAATCATTTTTTTTCTGTAAGATTCATAATCTGAAACGGTGTAATGGAGTAATTTATTTTTTAAAACTCCGATGGTTCCGTTAACCTCCAGAGTTTCATGTACCTTTTTTCCTGCCATATATCTGGCTTTCGATTTTCTGAATAGCCTGAAATTTTTATCAGACTGTGTTCCTGAAAAATGAATCGGTTTCTGGGCAAAAAAGAATTTCCTGTAAAAATAATAGGCATCCTTTTGCCCGGGTTTATTAAGCTCATCAATAATTTCCTGCTTCAGGGCCGGTGTAATTCTCTCATCACCATCCAAAAATAAAACCCAGTCGTTGGTTGCAGTATCCAGTGCCAAATTTCTTTGCTTTGTAAAGTCTTCAAATTTATTTTGAACCACCTTTACATTGGAGAATTTCTTTGCAATTTCTACAGTGTTATCCGTACTAAAAGAATCTACTACTATTATTTCATCACAGAAATCAAAAGATTCTAGGACATCCTGTATATTTTTTTCTTCATTATATGTTATGATTAAACCACTTATATTCATCACAACGCTTTGTTTGATAGAGGAGTAGGTGAATACTTCCCTAAAATTGTTTTTTAAAATAGTTTTAATCTGCCAAAGATAAGTTTTAATTTGAATTTTATAAGCGAATCTTTGCCTTTTATATCAATTCTACACAGTTCGTATGGGCGCTGGGTAGGGTGATAATTCACTTTATTTCCAATTCTTACTGCAAAATCAATTCCTATTTTTTTCAAAATAGAAAAAAATGCTAATTTATCATGTTTTTTTTGTGGATATTTTCCATAAGGATATGCCAAAACCTTTGAATAGCCTATATTTTGGGCATCGAGAATCTCCATATTTTTTTTTAGATCTTTTTCTATAAAGTCAAGAGATACATTGCTTAAATTTTCATGGGCATGGCTATGAAGAGCAATCTCAAAATATTTTTTATCCAGACTTCTGATTTCATCAAAGGTCATCATTGAATAATTGTTATATCCATTTTCAATAAATCCTGTTGGAATAAAAATTGTCGCCTTCAGATTATACTTTTCCAATAAAGAAGGGAGGTATTCGAGATTGTTTCTATAGCCGTCATCAAAAGTGATGATAATGTTTCTTTTTGCTGAAAGAGGAAGTTCTGAGAAAAAATATGAAGTATACTTTTTAGAGCTCAGATATGAAAACTGCTGTTCAAGATTTTTTAAACTGACGGTAAGGTCTTCATGGCTTTCCTTTTCAACCTGGTGGTACATAATAATGACCAGTCTGTGGTAGGGAAAGGCAAATAAATAGAGACGGAAATATACAACGATAAATATCGCCAATAAAAGAGGAATAAGATACAGAATCATACTATTTTACTGTATTTTTTTCAATTTCCTGCTGCCGTATTTTTTCGTACAGTCGTGTTTTTTCATGCAGTTTAATGTATTTCAGGAAGGTGTAATAAGACATTGTTTTGGCAATGTAAAATCCTGGAAATCCATCCAGAAAACCAAGTTTGAAAATAAAAACCTTAATAAACTCAAACATTGGGCTTACAATGATTTTAAATCTATTGATTCTTTTTCCTCGCTCAAACATCTTTTCAGCCATCATATCCGAATATTTATTGATTTTCGTTACATGATGATGAATGCTTTTGTAAGTATAATGATCCAGTTTTCCTTCCATAAGGCCCACTTTCTGATCGGTAATCAAAAATTCATGAACTTTATCATCAGAATACTTTACATATTTTTTTCTGAAAAGCCTTTCACGGCATACATTTCCCCAACCACCAAATCGGATCAGGTGAATCCCAAGATGGTTGTTGAATTTTGCTTTATATACATTGAATTCCGTGCTTTTTGAAGAAACGATGTTCTGTATAGATCTTTTCAGATTTTGGTCAGGAACTTCATCAGCATCAAGGAATAAAACCCATTCATGAGAACACAAATGAAGGGCATGGTTTTTTTGTTCACCATACCCATTAAATTTTTTCTCAAAGAATTTTACCTGAGGATATTTTTGAGTGCAAATCTCTTTGGTCTTATCTGTAGAAAAGCTATCGACAATAATAATTTCATCTACAATATCTGTCAATGAATCTAAAAGTCTTACGATGTTCTCTTCTTCATTATAAGTAATGATTGCAAGGGAAAGAGCCATTTATTTATACTCGAGAATAGTCTTTTCAATAATCTTCACACAATCCAGCAATTGCTCTTCAGTAATTACCAATGGCGGAGCCAGTCTGATGATGTTACCGTGTGTAGGTTTTGCCAGTAGTCCGTTTTCTTTCAACTGTAGGCAAAGGTTCCATGCGGTAGAACTTTCTGGAGTATCATTGATCAGAATAGCATTTAAAAGGCCTTTTCCACGTACTTTGGTAATAAGGTCTGTCTTTTCGATCAGCTTCTCTATTTCAGCTCTGAAAAGCTGTCCTAATTCTTCAGCTCTTTCAGATAGTTTTTCTTCAGCTACTACGTCTAAAGCTGCTACTGCTACTGCACAGGCAATAGGATTTCCTCCGAATGTAGAACCATGTTGTCCAGGTTTGATAACATTCATGATGTTGTCATTTGCTAACACAGCAGATACAGGATACATTCCTCCGGAAAGCGCTTTTCCTAAAATCAAGATATCCGGCTGTACATTTTCGTGGTGGCATGCAATCAGTTTTCCTGTTCTTGCAATACCCGTCTGAACTTCATCAGCGATGAAAAGAACATTGTATTTTTTACATAATTCGGAAGCATTTTTAAGGAAATTTTCATCCGGCACATATACTCCTGCTTCTCCCTGAATAGGTTCTACAAGGAATGCTGCAATATTTGCTGCTTCTCTGCTAAGAACTTCTTCTAAGGCTGCAATATCGTTATAAGGAATTTTGATAAATCCTGGAGTAAAAGGTCCGTAGTTTTGGTTAGCATCCGGATCGTTAGAGAAAGAAACAATAGTTGTTGTTCTTCCGTGGAAGTTGTTTTCACAAACGATAATTTTCGCTGCATTTTCTGCAATTCCTTTTACTTCATAACTCCACTTTCGGGCTAGTTTTACAGCGGTTTCCACAGCTTCAGCTCCGGAGTTCATTGGTAAAACTTTGTCAAATCCAAAAAGGGTCGTTATTTTCTGCTCGTATTCTCCTAATTTAGAGTTGTAGAAAGCTCTTGAAGTTAAAGCCAGCTTTTGTGCCTGCTCTACCAAAGCTCCTACAATTTTAGGATGAGAATGTCCTTGGTTCACAGCAGAATATGCTGAAAGAAAATCATAGTACCTTTTACCTTCCACGTCCCAAACGAAAACACCTTCTCCGCGGTCCAGAACCACTGGAAGTGGGTGATAGTTGTGTGCTCCATGTTTGTCTTCAAGGTCAATAAAATACTGCGAGTTTTTTGTTTGTTCTGCTGTTGACATATATTTTGGTTTTCAACAAATTTACGCAATATTAATGATATGTATAAACAATTACCAAGTGACGTTTGAGGGTGTAATTGAAGTAGATTTTAGGGTGGAATAATGGAGGATTAGAAAATATTTTCCTGTTGACAGACTGTTATAGGTATTATATCTTTAAAGGGGCGAAATTTTATTTTCTGTCTGTTTATTAATTTTTATTCATTCCTCAGCAATTAAACATGGTGACGACTGCTTTACGCTTTGCATTGAAAATTTCAGATTTACAGGCTAAAATAAAAACGGCCTCAATAAGAGGCAGTTTCATTTTTTATTGAAAAATAATCTTAGTGATTATCATATTTTCTGTCCATTACAAAATCCTCCATGAATTTTGTGGTGTAGTTTCCTGAAAGATAATCTTCATTATCCATCAATTGTCTGTGGAAAGGAATCGTTGTTTTTACGCCTTCAATATAGAATTCTTCAAGAGCACGTCTCATTTTTGCGATAGCTTCCTCACGGGTTTGAGCCGTAGTGATAAGCTTAGCAATCATAGAGTCGTAGTTAGAAGGGATTGTATATCCGGAATACACGTGAGTATCTACTCTGATTCCGTGTCCTCCAGGGATGTTTAATCCAGTGATTTTTCCCGGAGAAGGTCTGAAGTCTGCGTAAGGATCTTCTGCGTTGATTCTACATTCGATTGAATGTAATTTAGGGTAATAGTTGATTCCTGAAATAGGAGTTCCTGCAGCAAGAAGAATTTGTTCTCTGATCAGGTCATAATCAATTACCTGCTCAGTAATAGGGTGTTCTACCTGGATTCTTGTATTCATTTCCATGAAATAGAAATTTCTGTGTTTGTCTACAAGGAATTCGATAGTTCCTACACCTTCATATCCAATGAATTCAGCAGCTTTTACAGCAGCGTCACCCATTTTCTCACGAAGTTCGTCTGTCATGAAAGGAGAAGGCGTTTCTTCAGTTAATTTCTGATTTCTTCTCTGTACAGAACAGTCTCTTTCAGAAAGGTGGCAAGCTTTACCGAATTGGTCACCAGCAACCTGAATTTCGATGTGTCTAGGCTCTTCAATCAGTTTTTCCATATACATACCTCCGTTTCCAAAGGCAGCTACAGCTTCCTGAATAGCAGATTCCCAGTGATCTTTAAGGTCTTCAGCTTTCCAAACAGCTCTCATCCCTTTACCTCCACCACCGGCAGTAGCTTTGATCATTACAGGGTATCCTGTTTCTTCAGCTACTTTTACAGCGTGTTCGTAAGATTCGATCAATCCGTCAGAACCAGGTACACATGGTACACCTGCTGCTTTCATGGTAGCCTTAGCATTTGCTTTGTCTCCCATTTTTTCAATCTGTTCAGGGGAAGCACCAATGAATTTGATACCGTTCTTCTGGCAGATTCTTGAGAAGTTAGCATTTTCAGATAAGAATCCGTAACCTGGGTGAATCGCATCAGCATTGGTAATTTCCGCAGCAGCAATAATGTTAGGGATTTTAAGATATGAGTCTTTACTCATTGCAGGGCCAATACATACCGCTTCATCAGCAAATCTTACGTGAAGACTGTCTTTATCAGCAGTAGAGTATACCGCAACGGTTTTGATCCCCATTTCTTTACAAGTACGTAAAATACGCATTGCAATTTCGCCACGATTGGCTATTAATATTTTTTTGAACATCTTCTTCAATTTGAAAATTAGATAATTTGAAAATTAGATAATGTTATTTTAATGTAGAATTTAATCTAACATCTAATGTCTAACATCTAACTTCTAAATTAAGATGGATCTACTAAGAATAAAGGTTGGTCATACTCAACAGGAGTAGCGTCGTCCACTAAAATTTTAACAATTTTTCCGCTGATTTCAGATTCAATCTGGTTGAATAGCTTCATTGCTTCAATAACACAAACTACTTTACCAACAGAAACTTCGTCACCTACATTTACAAATACATCTTTATCAGGAGATGGTTTTCTATAGAAAGTACCAATCATTGGAGATTTGATTGTTACATATTTGCTGTCATCAGATGCAGCTTCAGCTTTTTCAGCAGCAGGAGCAGCCGGAGTTGCAACAGGTGCAGGAGCAGCTACCGCTTGTGGAGCAGTGTGGTATACTGCTGGCTGTGCGTAAACAGCATCGCTTCCAGCTAATGGAGTTTTAATAGTGATTTCGAAATCTTTAGTTTTGTACTTCACTTCTGATACTTCAGCCTTAGATACAAACTTGATAAGATTTTGTATGTCTTTAATGTCCATAAATTTGATATTTGATTTGATGTCAAAGATACCAAAAAAACGTAAAAAACAACAAAAAACCGCCAAATTTTATCAAAATTGGGCGGTTTTTGTATTAAAATGAGGCTTTTTCAGTGAAAAGCGACTCTTAGTTTTCTTCAGTAGTAGCTACTTCTTTTTCCAATACTACTTTACCTCTGTAGTAAAGTTTTCCTTCATGCCAGTGAGCTCTGTGGTATAGGTGAAGCTCTCCTGTTGTTGCATCTTTAGCTAATTGAGGAACTACAGCTTTGTAGTGAGTTCTTCTCTTATCTCTTCTTGTGGACGACTGTCTTCTCTTTGGATGTGCCATTTTCTAATAACTTTTTTAATTGATGAGCGATGAGATTCATCATCTCATCATATTTAAATTATTCTATTTAATTATTGTCTTTTAATTTTCTTAAAGCATCCCATCTAGGGTCACTTTCATGTTCTTCTTCTTCAGTTACCTCAATATCTTTAGGACTGAACTGGTCAAGAATTTTAAGATCGTCATCACTTACATTCGGTGAAATCTTTTTCATCGGGATGGAAAGCATTACATTTTCATAAATCAAATGTGCTACATTGAAAGCATGCTCTGCAGTAGGAATGGTAATGACATCTTCGTTGCTGTCATCATATTCTTCCCCGAAATTCACCAAAATTTTGATTTCATTCTCAATAGGATAGTCGAAATCTTCATTTGTGATGTCACAAACCAACTCAACCAATCCATTAATTTTAATCTCAAATTCTAAAAAAGTAGTGTGTTTATCAAGTGATACATTCACTTCTATTCTAGGATTTGTAAATTCCTGCTCAGTGTCAAATAATTGAAAGAACGTTTTATCTATCTCAAACTTGAACTCGTGTCTTCCGTTTTTAAGTCCGGAAAAGCTTACGTCATAGTTTCTTAACTTGTCCATAAAATGAGTGTGCAAAAATATGCATTTTTTTTATAATAACAAATAAAATCTGAAACAAATTAATTTAAAATTTGTTTTAAAGATTTATGCTTCAGTTTCCTCCGGTAGATCTTCATCTATTCCATTGTCTACAGCCAATTTTCTAGGCTGAAGGCGGTCATTCATCAGTTCGCGGTATTCACTTCTGTTCTTGAAAACCTGGATCGCTGTGAAGATCGCTTCTGTAAAACTCTGCTCATCGGCCACATTTTTTCCTGCAATATCGTAAGCAACTCCATGGTCAGGAGATGTTCTGATAAAAGGAAGTCCGGCTGTATAATTTACTCCTTCCTCATAAGCTAATGTTTTGAAAGGAGCCAGTCCTTGGTCGTGATACATTGCTAAAACAGCATCGAAATTTTTGTATTTACTCGGCTGGAAAAAGCTGTCTGCAGGGAAAGGTCCGAATGCCAGTATTCCGTTGTCAGAAAGTTCTTTAATAGCCGGGCTGATGATTTCAATTTCTTCGTTTCCGATAACGCCTCCGTCTCCTGCATGGGGATTTAGTCCCAATACAGCAATTTTAGGCTTTTGAATACAGAAATCTTCTATAAGCGTCTGATTTAATACTCTGATCTGTTTCTTTATTTTTTCCTTGGAAATATTTTCAGCTACCTGTGCAATAGGAATATGATGCGTGGAAACAGCTACTTTAAGATCTTCAGTAACAAGGAACATTAATCCTTTTTTGTTGAATTTCTCTTCAAAATATCCTGTATGTCCGGCATGTTTGAATCCCATTTTTACCATTTCATCCTTGTTGATCGGAGCGGTTACCAATACATCAATATCTCCTTTCATCAAAGCTTCAGTAGCCGCTTCTAGAGAATCAATCGCCATTTTCGTGGATTCTTCAGTAGGAACTCCCAATTCTACATTCACGTTTTCTTTGGTAAGGTTAACCATATTAAGTTTCCCTGCCTGTGCCTGTGAAGGCTCGTTAACGTAGTTGAAATTAAGATTCAGCTTAAAAATGTTTTTCTGATAAGTGAATAATTTTCCCGAACCAAAAATTACAGGCGTGAAAAAATCTGTAATAGTTTTGTCTTTCAGAGACTTCATAATGATCTCCGGACCGATGCCGTTGAAATCACCGATTGAAATTCCTACTCGTACTTTATGGTTTTTTGGGCTCATTTTGATTATCTTTGAAGATTATAATTTACAAATTTAGCAAAAAATAATATGTTCACAGGAATTATTGAAGCAGTTGGTGTTATTGAGAAGATTGAAGAAAAAGGAAGCAATATAGATTTTACCCTGACTTGCCCTTTTACAAACGAACTGAAAATTGATCAGAGCCTTGCCCACAACGGCTGTTGCCTTACAGTTGTTGAGATAAAAGACAATCATTATGTGGTTACAGCGATTAACGAAACACTGGAAAAAACCAACCTTGGAAAATGGGAATTGGGAACTGTTGTAAATCTTGAGCGTTGCATGAAGATGGATGGAAGGCTGGATGGCCACATTGTTCAGGGACATGTTGATAAAACCGGTGAAGTTGTCAATATTGAAAATAAAGACGGAAGTTATTTTATTACTATGAAGTATGATAATGACGGAACTTTTGTAACGGTGCCTCAGGGTTCAATTACAGTAAACGGAATCAGTCTTACTGTTGCTAAGAGCGAAGATGCTCAGTTTTCTGTAGCTATTATTCCTTACACCTGGGAATTCACGAATATGAAACATTTGAAAATTGGTGATAAAGTAAACCTGGAATTTGATATCATTGGTAAGTATATTGCTAGGTTAATTAAAAAGTAGAATGTCAATAAATAAGTATAAAGGATATAGCTTAAGAAACCGGGTATTTTTCGGTTTCTTGCTGGTATGTTTTTTAAGTGTCGTTGCTACATCACTTGTTCCTTACTTTGTATTGAGAAATCATTCTTTACAGCAGAGTAATATCGATATGCAGGATAAAACCAATGCTGTCATGCGATATCTGGATTATGCAGTAAGCCAGACTCTTATAGAAACAAAAGATCTTCCGGAAGTTTTAGGGAATAAAATCTTTGAAATAGCGGATATCAACCAGCATGACATTTTTATTTATGATCTGAAAGGAAACTATTTGCTTTCCAATAAAGACGAAGGATTAGTTGAGCAGAAAACAATTCCTATAGAAATCATCAATAAGATTCTGTCTACTGACGCAAGAGTAGACATGGTGAATTATGATGCTGCTAAGGATGCTAAGCTTACTTCTTCCTATCTTTTATTGAAAAACAATGAACTTGAACCTATCGGAATTGTTTATATCCCTTTATACCACAATGAATCTGCTTATCTGGAGGTTCTGCATCAGTACGTAAAGTATATTCTTTTAGTCGATATATTCCTTATCCTTTTTAGTATATGGATCAGCTGGGTTACTTCTAATAGCCTGGCGAAAACCATTACGAAATTCTCTGATATGATTACCCGTATTACTTTGTTTGAAAATGAAATGCGTCCTATCAGATATTATAAGAATGATGAGCTTAATGCTCTGGCCAGAGCCTATAACAGGATGATTTTACAGATTCAGGATCAGAAAGAAAGACTTAGATTCAAAGCATCTGAAGAAGCGTGGAGAGAAATGGCCAAGCAAGTGGCTCATGAGGTGAAAAATCCATTGACTCCAATGAAGCTGACCATTCAGAATTTTGAAAGAAAATTTGATCCTGAAGATCCGAATATCAGAGAAAGAGTGAAGCAAATGAGTAAAACTATTGTTGATCAGATTGATCTGATTGCTACAGTAGCCTCAGCATTCTCAGAATTTGCCAAACTTCCTGAAAAAAATAATGAAGTGATCAATCTGAATACGGAAGTTGAAGATATTCTCCGTGTATTCAATGATGACAGTATTTTCATGCACGCCAACAAGACGAATATAATGATCAATATGGATAGAATTTATCTTTCCAGAATCATTACAAACCTTGTGACTAATGCAAAGCAGGCAGAAAGTGATCAGAGAAAACTCATTATCAATGTGGATGTGGAACAGCATCAGAGAAGAGTGATTATCTCTGTTCAGGATAACGGAGTCGGGATTCCTGAAAACATGTATGAAAGAATCTTTGAACCGAATTTCACCTCTAAAAGTAGTGGAATGGGACTAGGTTTATCCATGGTAAGAAAAATGATCGAGGATTATAAAGGTGAGATCTCTGTGAAATCAGAAGTAGGGAAGGGATCTACATTCATTATTACACTGCCTACCAATTTATAGTGAAGTCTTTTACATTTAAACAATTTCAAATTCAGCAGTCTAAAGACGTCTTTCGTGTAGGAACAGATGGTGTTCTGCTTGGTGCTTTGGCGGATGTTGAACATGCTTCCAGTGTTTTGGAAGTCGGGACAGGCACGGGATTAATTTCTCTTATGCTGGCACAAAGAAATCCACAGGCGACCTTTTTAGGGCTGGATATTAATGAGGATGCTGCAAAGCTTACCCAACTCAATTTTGAACATTCTCCTTTTCATACAAGGTTGGAAAATAAGTTTCAAGATTTTAAAACTTTTGAAACGGAAGAACGTTTTGATCTTATTGTATCCAATCCTCCTTACTTCGAAGAATCTGGATCTGAGAAAGATAAGATTGCGCGTCAGACCGTAGAATTGAACTTCAGGCAGTTAATCAGCAAGGCGGTAGAATTATTGTCCGAAAACGGAATATTTTCTGTGATCATACCTGTGGAAGCAGGAGATGTTTTTATTTCCATCGGTAAAGAAAATAGTCTGTATCTGAACAGAAAAGTGAATATCAAAGGAATTGAAAATTCAAAGGCAAAAAGATTGATTCTGGAGTTTTCGTTACAGGAAAAAGAAATCAACGAATCTGATTTTATTATAGAAAAAAGTCCGAGACAGTACTCGGACCAATATCTTGAACTCACCAAAGAGTTTCATGTTTTTAAGTAAAGAAGTTAGAAATTAGATTTTAGAAGTTGGTTATTTCTGACCTTCTTATTTTTTTATTCTTATTCAAATAATTCTGAAGTATCCAACACAGAAACTTTTCCGTCCTCACATCTGATGGCTTCACCAGGGAAGTTTTGAATCATGTGATAATCGTGTGTTGCCATTACTACTGCAGCGCCATTTTCAAGGGCAACCTGCTTTAATAATGTCATAATTTCATTGGAAGTCTCAGGGTCAAGGTTTCCTGTAGGCTCATCCGCTAAGATAAGATCCGGGTGGTTAAGAAGGGCTCTTGCGATAGCAATACGCTGCTGTTCTCCTCCGGAAAGTTCGTGAGGCATTTTATGCTTCTTGCTTTTCATGTTCACGCTTCCTAAAACCTCATTGATACGGTCTTCTATTTTTACTTTATCATTCCATCCTGTTGCTTCAAGAACGAATTTCAGATTCTTTTCAACCGTTCTGTCAGAAAGTAACTGGAAATCCTGGAATACGATACCTAGTTTTCTTCTTAAGTTAGGGATGTCAGACGGCTTTAGTTTTGCCAGATCAAATCCTACAACAGCTCCATGTCCTGATGCTAATGGAATGTGTCCGTAAAGCGTTTTCAGTAGGGAACTTTTCCCGGAACCTGTTTTTCCGATAAGGTAGCAGAATCTACCTTTCTTTATATTAAGATTTACATCAGAAAGTACAGTAAAGTTTTTTTGCGCAATCTTTGCGTTTTGTAAACTTATAATATTGTCTCCGGCGATATTTGTATGTGGCATAATTTAATTTTAAAGGCTATTTCTTATAAAAATATTTCAACTTCTAAAAATAGAAAAAAGATGTTGATGTAGCCTAAATTTTAGTAAATTTTAACAACAAAAAATGCCTGAAAAGGAACTTCTCAAGCATGTTTTGTATATGATAATTAGAAATTATCTCTTAGCGCGTGCAGCACTTACAGTTAATCTCTTTCTGCCTTTAGCTCTTCTCGCAGCCAAAACTCTTCTTCCATTTGGCGTAGACATTCTTTCTCTGAAACCGTGTTTGTTTCTTCTCTTTCTTTCTGATGGCTGGAATGTTCTTTTACTCATTACTATATGTTTAAATCGTAATTAATCTATTAATTTTCAGGTTGCAAAGATATATAAAAAAATATAAGTTACAAACTTTAATTATCTTTTTTTAAAATTAAATGTAATGTTTTTCAGTCAGGCATTTATAAACCCTCATGGGAAAACCATTTTCGTGTACAAAAATAATATTTAAATGATTTATATAAAAGCTCTATCTTTGAAAACTTTAATTTTAACGAAAAATAAACACCGGATGTTTACACCAGCAGAACTTTTAGATATCAATACATTACTTACCCAGGATAGCAGAATAGTGATCCTTACCCATTATAACCCGGATGGAGATGCTATTGGTTCAAGCTTGGGATTAAAACATTATCTGAAAGCAAAAGGAATTCATGCAGAGGTTATCGTACCTAATGATTTTCCGAAATTTCTGAAATGGATGCCGGAATCTAAAAAAGTTATTATTGCAGAATATAAAAGAAAACTGGCTTCTGATATGATTGCGGGAGCAGATGTTATTTTCTGCCTGGATTTTAATTCTCCATCAAGAATAGGGTTATTGGGAGACTGGTTGGTAAAAGCTCCGGGAAAGAAAATTCTTATCGATCATCACCAACAGCCGGAACAATTTGATTTTGTGTATTCTGATACGGTAATTCCTGCCACTTCACAGATGATTTATCATTTCATAGAAGCAATGAATGATGAGAAACTGGTGAATCAGGATATGGCAGAATGTCTTTATACCGGAATTATGACGGATACAGGTGGTTTCCGTTTTCGTTCTACCAGTGCCACTACCCACAGGATTATTGCTAATCTTATCGAACATGGTGCAGATCCTGCGATGATCACTTCCAATACATGGGATACCAACACGGTTTCCCGTCTGCATTTGCTTGCTTTGGTTCTTGGAAGAATAGAAGTAGTGAATGACGGCACAGTGGCGGTTCTAAGCCTTACCAGAAACGAACTTAAGGAATTGGGCTTCCAGAAAGGAGATACAGAAGGTTTTGTGAATTATGGTCTGAGTATTGCCGGAGTGAAAATGTCTGCATTCTTCATGGAAGATCTGTACGAAGATTTCGTTAAAATTTCTTTCAGAAGTAAAGATGATGTGGACGTGAACCAATTCTCAAGAAAATATTTCAACGGTGGCGGGCACATTAATGCAGCCGGAGGGAAATCTTTAGATTCTTTAGCGGGAACTATAGTCAACTTCAAAGAAAAAGTGAAAGAAGAAGGTTTATAAGAACAAAAAACCTGTAAATTTTTCTGGTTAAAACTTCTAAATACTTTTACGAAACCCCTTTTCTTCAAGTTCCTGGCAGGTATAATCGTACACCTGCTGAAACATTTCATCCATATATCTTTTGTTGAAAAGACTGTATTTCGTCATTTTGGGCGGATCCAAAAAGATATTGCAGTATTTTGCTTTAGAATAGACCGACTTTGCAATCGCTAAATGGAGGATTCTGTCAAATTCTTTCATCAGACTCATTTTGTTTAATTCATCATAGCTGATGGAATTGACGTGAGAAGCAATCAGAAAATTACATTTATCCATGATGGGTTCAATAGGGAGATTATCCAGAACGCCACCATCCACATAAATTTTCTCGCCGATCCTTACCGGAGGAAGAATAAAAGGAACGCTTGAGGAAGCCAGTAATGGCCCAAAAAGCTCTCCTTCAGAAAAGAAATCTACAATGCCATGTGTCATTTCCGTGGCAGCCACATACATCGGAATTTCTAAAATACTGAAATTGTCTTCCGGGAAATAATCTTTGAATAGTTTTAAAATAAAATTGGAGCTGAAGATTCCGTTTTTGGATAATTTTAAAGATGATCTTGAGAAAAAAGAAGTTTGTCTTACAATTTCCATCATCTCGTCCGGTGTTTTTCCAAAAGAATAAAAAGCACCAATGATAGAACCCGCACTGGTTCCAGAGATGATGTGTGGTTTCAGATTGTATTCTTCCAGAGCTTTCAGTACGGCAATATGAGCAATCCCACGCATTCCTCCGCCTGAAAGTGTAAGTCCGATAACCGGTGGTGCCGGTGGTTTCTTTTTTTTGAATGAAAATAAAGCCATTACCAAAATTATCCTCTACTAATATACAGGATTTTTTGTTATGCACAGCTTAATTTGTCATGTTACCTGTTTTATAAAACCAGTTTTTTAGGAAGATTGTGAAGAAGTTCTGTGTTGATGATTTCTGCGCAGATTCCTGGCTTTTCCCAGTGACCGTTGTGGCCGCAGTCCAGGATATAAGATTTGATATTCGTTCTGTCCGGAAGATGTTTGATCATCATGTCGGTTTTTACAGCATTATCATGTTTACCCGCCAATACTAAGATTTTAGCTTCAAGGTTTTCCAGAACATGCTTTTTGTCGGTTCTTTCTACCATACCTTTCACACAGGCAAGAGCCCCTAAATTGTTGGTGGAAAGGGCTGTTTCAAGAGCTGTTTCAATTTTTCCTTCCAGAATGTCTCTTTCATTCGGATTGAATAAATTAGGTACTCCGGCTCTTGCATAATGGGCAAAAGCATCTTTTATGATTCTGTAGCTTTTGATACGCTGCTGTTTTTTCTCTTCATCATCCGGAAAATACGTAGAGAAAAATAAAGTAAGACTTTTTAAAGAATCAGGATACTTCTCTGCAAAAGCGAGAGAGGTATATCCTCCCATAGAATGTCCCAGAAGATGTACTTTTTCTAAATGCTGATCATCCAATACTTTTTTTACTTCTTCAGCCATCAGTTCCATGGTGTGAACTTCAGCCAGAATTTCAGATTGTCCATGGCCGGGAAGGTCAATTTTGAGCAGAGAAAAATCTTTGGAAAGATGATGTTCCATATCGCTCCAGATGGATAGGTTTTCCATAAATCCGTGAAGAAGTACTAAAGTTTCTTTTCCGTTTCCTTTTCTTTCAAAGTTCAGCATGATTCCAAAATTTAGAAGGTTAAAAAATAATACAGCAGCTTACATGCTGCGGATCCGTTTCTCCTTTCAAATTTAGTTAAAAAAAGAGCATTTAAAAAATGCCCTTCTCTTTTATTGAGTTAATTCCTTATAAACCTTTGTCTCCCAAGGCTTGATGTCTGTTACGCCATATCGTTCTTTTTTAGAAATAGCAAGGTTGTCCAGCATGTCTACAAAATTTTTGTAATTGGCTTCATCCGTTGGTTTTACAATCACTGTAAAAATGTTGGGTACCGGAGCGTTTTTATAAGCTTCAGCAATGATTTTTGAAATCTTTATTCCACTGAAATCAGTTTCTTTAAGATTACCTGTATTCAGATCTTTCTGATTGCTCTGATGATAAAATACGCGGTTGTCTTTTCCCAGGATAAAGGTAATCTGGTTTTGATCTCCAATTACATGATCATTTGGGAGCGGGTTGGGATTATGGTCTTTTGCAGGTAGTCCCAGATCCATTACATTAGGTTTTGTAAAATTAGTGGTAAACATAAAGAAGGTGATGAGTAAGAATCCCAGATCTACCATAGGAGTCATGTCCACGCGGATCATTTTTTTCTTTTGCTTTCCGCCTTGTTTCTCTTGTGCAATTACTTCTGCCATGATTAAAAATTTTTAAATGTTAAACGGTGTTTTTTTGAAAAATTCTTACAACAAGTGTGCCTTGTTTGTGAAATAATCAATAGATTCATGAATCTATTGATTGTTTTTGTAATTAATTTTCAAGTATTCCCATTTCTTTTCATTTTGTTTGAAAATAAAAATCAGGACTTTATTGTTTGGGCAAGTAACCTAATCAGCTGAAGAGGTAAACAAAACACTCACGCAATAATGGATGAGTGTTTTAGGGTGAAAAAATAATCTATTGACATGATTTCTTCCGAATGATTAAAGTATTTATCAATACATTATCTGCTGACTGTTATTTTCTTTGAGAGAATGATTTCCTCTTTGCTTTTTATCTGTACAATATAGATTCCTTCTGAGAATGCAGAAGTATTGATTTTTATTTTTTTCTCATGGTACTTTTGTGAGAAAATTTTTCTTCCCGACATATCGGTAATATGAATGTTGCTTTCCTGAGGTAAGTTATCTGCATAAAAGAAATCTTTTGCCGGGTTAGGGTAAAGGTTGGGCTGATTCATTTTCTGGCTTTCGGAGATGCCTAACTGTTCCGGGCTTAGCTTTACGATCCACCCGTCAATATTGCCGTGGTTCTCTGAAACATCTCCATTGGTGGAACTGGAATATCCAATGATAATGAATCCGCCATCTACGGTCTTCCGGATAGTCTCCGCATTTCCGCCTAAAGATTTTTGCCATTGAAGCGTTCCTGTGTTATCTGTTTTTATAATCCATGCATCAGTATTTCCATGATTTCCCAGCACGTCACCATTGTTAGAATTGGAAAGCCCTGCAATTATATATCCTCCATCAGATGTTTGTTGAATAGATTTTGCACCATCACTTTTATTGCCTCCAAAAAATTTTTGCCATTGTACATCTCCATTACTGGCTAGCTTTATGATGCCATAATCAGAACTTAAGGGATAAGGATAAATAGACCTTTCATATATTCCGGCAACAATATAGCCTCCATCAAAAGTCTGTTGAATAGAATTGGCAGTATCAAAGCCTGTTCCACCTAAGGATTTCTGCCATTGTAAATTCCCGTATGAATCCAGTTTTATAATCCAATAATCTGATCCTCCATAAATTTGTGTAACATCTCCGTCGGCAATATTTCCCGTGGTGGCGGCAATAATATATCCATTGTCAGAAGTTTGCTGGATAGATTGAACTTGTTCTGCTGAACTGCTGCCTAAGGATTTTTGCCATTGTACATTTCCTGTGGAATTTGTCTTAATGATCCAGATATCCGAACCTCCATGGCTTCCCAGTACGTCACCATCATTAGAATAGCTTGTTCCGGCAATAATGTATCCTTCATCAGAAGTTTGCAAAATATCTTTTGCAATATCGCGATCGCTTCCGCCTATCGATTTTTGCCATTCTATATCCCCAGTTGAATCTAATTTTACAATCCAATAATCTTCAAAACCATTGTTGCTGGTAAGATCGCCATCTGCAGAACTTGATCCTCCGGCAAGAATATATCCTCCATCGGAAGTTTCCCATATAGAATGGAATAATTCTGCCTGGCTGCCTCCTAATAATTTTTGCCATTGTATATTTCCGTTGAAATCAAATTTAATAATCCAGGCGTCCCTGCTGCCAAAATTCTGTGTAAGATCTCCGTTGTTGGAAAAGGTAGAACCTGAGACAATATATCCTCCATCAGAAGTTGGTTCTACAAAGTGAAACAGGTCTACATTACTTCCTCCCATCGATTTTTGCCATTGAATGGAAGGAGTCGTTTGAGCGTATAGAATTGAAGTTATAAATAATGATAGAATAAACGTTAAGTTTCTCATATTTTTGATGGGTATTAGTTTATTCTAATGTAATTAATTTTATTCAATTCGCTAAAAAATAATCTATGATGTTATTTCTCCCGAATGATTAAAGTATTAGTCAATAAATTATCTGCTGACTGTTATTTTCTTTGAAAGAATGATTTCCTCTTTGCTTTTTATCTGTACAATATAGATTCCTTCTGAGAATGCGGAAGTATTGATTTTGATTTTTCTCTCATGGTACTTTTCTGAGAAAATTTTTCTTCCCGACATATCGGTAATATGAATGTTGCTTTCCTGAGGTAAGTTATCTGCATAAAAGAAATCTTTTGCCGGGTTAGGGTAAAGGTTGGGCTGATTCATTTTCTGACTTTCGGAGATTCCTAACTGTTCAGTACTTAATTTAACTACCCAGGCATCTACTGAACCATGATGTCCTGTCACATCTCCGTCGGTGGAAAAAATTTGGCCTGCGACTATATATCCTCCGTCAGTTGTTTTTTGAATAGAGTAGGCATCATCAAAAGCGGTTCCTCCCAGCGGCTTTTGCCATTGTGAAATTCCTGAAGGGTCTAACTTTATTATCCAGTAATCATTACTTCCATGATTTCCTGTTACATCTCCGTTTACAGAAGAAGTTCCGCCGGCCACTATATATCCGCCATCCGAAGTTTGCTTTACAGAATAGGCATAATCGTTACCAGCACCGCCAAAGTATTTTTGCCATACTGTATTTCCGGCAGCGTCTAATTTTGCCACACAATAATTAGATATTCCAAAAACTGTTGGAATCTCAGAGTTTGCAGAGGTAGATCCACCGGCCACAATATATCCGCCATCTGATGTTTGCTGGATAGATTCTGCAGAGTCAGCAAGATTTCCGGCCAATGTTTTTTGCCATTGCAGAGCTCCTGAGGAATTTAATTTTACAATCCAAAAATCTTCGTTTCCATGATTTTCTGTAATGTCTCCATTAGTAGAGGCGGATGCTCCTGCAATAATATATCCACCGTCTGATGTTTGTTGGATAGAATTACACCTTTCATAAGAACTTCCACCCAATGATTTTTGCCATTGTAGAGTTCCTGAGGAATCTAATTTTACGATCCAATAATCGGGATTCCCATGATTTCCTGTCACATCTCCATCTGTAGAGTCAGATTCTCCGGCTACAATATATCCGCCGTCAGAGGTTTGCCGAACAGATTTTGCTCTGTCTTCATTAGTTCCACCTAATGATTTTTGCCATTGTAGAGTTCCTGAGGAATCTAATTTTACAATCCAGTAATCAGAATTCCCGTGATTTCCTGTCGCATCTCCGTTGGTAGAGGTGGATTCTCCTGCCACAATATATCCTCCGTCGGTTGTCTGTTGAATAGAATTGGCACTGTCATAGAGGCCTCCACCTAATGATTTCTGCCATTGTATACTTCCTGAGGCATTTAACTTTATAACCCAGTAATCAGAATCTCCGTGATTTGTAATATTTCCATCATTGGACATAGAGTTTCCCGCTACAATATACCCTCCATCAGAGGTTTGTTGAATAGCATTGGCAGATTCGCCCTGAGTGCCTCCTAATGCTTTTTGCCATTCTATGGAAGGAGCAGTCTGTGCTGTGAGTATTGAAAAAGTAAAAAATAAAAAAGTAGATGTTAAATATCTCATATGTATTTGAATAAGTGATGGTTATTCAAATGTAATTAATTTTACACTACGTTTGGTGTTTTGTTGTTTATTTAATTCATGAAAACAAAAAACTCACACGATAAAGTGTGAGTTTTTGAATGATATGTAAATAATTTATTTATTCTTTTTGTAGAAATTAACACCACATTCCAGGAATTTTTTGAAATCCTCTTTTGGCATATACCCTGAAACAGGCGTGTTGATTACTTTTCCGTCCGGAGTAATTAAAACATAGTGTGGTTGAGAGTTATTATTGAAGTTCACCTGTTGGAATAAACTCCATCTGTCCCCAATTGTTTTTACCTTTTTGATCTGCCCGTCTCCAAGGTCAATTTTGGTTTTCTGATCTTCAGGAAGCTCTTCCTTGTCATCTACATATAGAGAAGCCAGTACTACATCGTTCTGAAGAATCGGTAAGATGTCCGGTTCGCTCCATACAAATTCTTCCATTTTTCTACAGTTTTCACATCCGTATCCTGTGAAGTCGATCAGGATTGGTTTATCTTCTTTTTTAGCCAGTTCTATTGCTTTGAAGAAGTCGTGTTCAGGATGCATTCCTAAAATTCCGTCTTTCTCATCATGGAAATAGCTTACGTTCAGCGGAGGTAAAATTCCACTTAATAATTGAAGTTTTGGACGGTCAGACGGGATTAAACCCTGAACCAGGTAGATCACAAAACCAATTCCCAATACCCCTAATATTTTTCTGGTGATAGAGATTTTAGGCTTTTTGTCATCATGAGGGAACCTGATCAATCCTAATAAATAGATTGCTAATCCTAATGCGATAATAATCCAGATCGCAATGAAAAGTTCTCTTTTTAAGAAGAATGTTTTGGATACAAGATCTGCTTTAGACAAGAATTTCAATGCTAATGCCAGTTCTACGAATCCTAAAACAACTTTTACCGTATTCATCCATCCTCCGGATTTCGGAAGACTTTGTAATGCCTGCGGGAATAATGCCAGCAATCCAAAAATAATCGCCCATGCCAGCCCGAATCCTGCCAAAGCAAAAGTCAAGAGCATTGGAACATTGGATGAACCTGTTACCGCACTTCCTAATAAACTTCCTAAAATAGGTCCTGTACATGAGAAAGAAACAATTACCAGGGTCAATGCCATGAAGAAAATACCGATAATTCCTCCTGCCTCTTCTGCTTTGGAAGATTTGTTGGCAATAGAACTTGGTAGAGTGATATCATAATATCCGAAGAAACTTCCGGCAAAGAAGATGAATATGATAAAGAAAGCAATATTCAACCATACGCTGGTAGAAATCTCGTTGAAGATATTTCCGGCAATTCCATCAATAATATGGAAAGGAATACTCAATAAAACGAAGATAAGAAGAATGAAAAACCCATAAATAAGCGCATCTCTTTTCCCTTTTGCTTTGTCTTTACTTCCTTTTGTAAAGAATGAAACGGTAAGCGGAATCATCGGGAAAACGCATGGCGTAAGCAAAGCAATTAATCCTCCGATAAATCCTAAAAATAGATACGTCCAGTAGTTTTCATCCACTTTGGTAGAGGCAGTACCGCAATCCGTCAATGGTTTTTTGAAATCAATACTTTCAATTTTCAGCTGCTTAGGATCCAGTTTTGAAGTTTCTGTGATCGTAGCTTCTGTTTTTGCAGGATTTTCAGTAACCGTCTCAGTTATTTTTACAGAGTCTTTAGCAGGACCTGCAGTTTCCTCGGTCGTAGCCTCTTCCGTTGCCCCTTTTGGCGTAACCTTTTGGTTGAATTCTAAAGTATTGGGAGCCAGACAAACTCTGTCGTCACAGGTCTGATAGGTAATCTCAGAAGTGACATCTGCGGGTTTTGTCGGATCTTTTAATTTAAATTTTTGCTTAAATCCAGCAGAATTGGAATAGAAAACAATGGTTCCTCCAAATGCTTCAGAAAACTCTTCATGTTTTTTACCTACTTCGGTAAATTTTCCGATCAACTCAATATTTTTTCCTGTCACTTTATACTCGGTCGGAATTCCGGTATCTTCCGGTAAATCTTTAGAGTAAATATGCCATCCGCTTTCCATGGTAGCATTCAATACCGCTTCGTATTGATTGTTCCCCAAATCGTTGATGGTGAATTTAAACTTTACAGGATTTTTTATCTGCGCATTAATTCCTGTCGCTAAAAATAGTAGAATTAATAAAAACCAATTTCTAAATTTCATTGTTCATTTCATTAAAATTTTGAGACTCCATTTCGTTTTCTCATTCTTTGCAAATCTTCTGTCTTACCTGAAAGGAAAGCTGTCAAATACAGTATTATTCCTAATGAGTCTGTGTCCAGATTTTTTGCCTCGCTAAAATAGATAATTTTTCGTCCCTAAAAAATTTAGAAACTTTCTTTTTTTAAGCCTGATCCCTAAAATATTTTGTCTTATGCCCTAATCGCAATAAAAGTGTTACTTATTTTATCATTCAAAATGATTATAGATTTTTTCAATTTTGTCAACTTGGTATTATGATGAGGATCTTTTCCAGAGCAAAAAATCTCTGAGAAAATCAATTCAGATTTTTTAAAATATCTTCTACGGATGCTCTGTTTTTATAGTCCGCATCAAAATGTCTCCATGTAATTTCTTTCCCTTCATTAACGATGAAGGTTGCCGATACAGGAAGTCTTCCGGAATGATCTGATCTGCTGTCAGCGAAATCCTCCTTTAATTTTGAGTTGTAAAAATTAAGTGTTTCACTGTCTGGAGTATAAAGAACATCAAATGCTTCTGCAATTTTATATCCTTCATCATATAAAACTGTATAGTCTGTCTTTGTTTTGCTGATCGTTTTCTCTATAAACTCCGGTTTTTCTGGAGAAATAATGACAAGTCTTGCGTTTTTCGATTTCAGCTCCGGAGCCAGATTTTGTAATGTTTCAATATATTTGTTACAATAAGGACACCATTGCCCACGAATAAAAACAATCACCAGTTTTTTGTTTTCCTTTGATGATGAAAATGTATTTCCTAAATGATCTTTTGCATTGAAATTATCAATTTTATCACCTATCATTTTTCCTTTTACCTGATCTAAAGTTTTGCCGGGTTGAGACATCTTTTTTTTCAGGACTGATGCCCCAACTTCCAAAAACTGTTCAGGATTATAGTATCCGAAATCATATTGAACCAGTTTTCCTTTTGAATCCAGGAATAAAAAGGAAGGATAGTTTACCACTTTAAATTCTTTGGCAAGGCTTAGCCCTTCTTTTTCTGCGTCTATGGCAAGATTTACAAAATTTTTGTTGAACATCTCTCCGATTCTTGGGTCAGTAAAGGTGTTTTTTGCCATCAGCTTACAAGGTCCGCACCATGTGGTGAACAGATCAATGAAGATCAGTTTATTCTCTTTTGCTGCGATTTTTTTCGCGGCTTCCAAATCAATTTTTTGAAAATTGATGCCTGCGCTTTGTGCGTTGAATGAAATTCCTACTAGTATAAGAAGGCTCAATACGATTTTTCTGAACATATATTTCTTTTCTTATTATGTTCCCTGATCAAGAATAAAATCACCCATGAATTAAAATATTTTATTTAATAGTTTGATTATCAGGTAGAAAAAATGCTGTTATTTTTAATCTTCTTGATCTGCTCTACACATTTGTATTTTTGATTCTGAGCATTATGTTTGCTGGAATACTGGTATTTATCCTGAATTTCCTCTATACTTTTATTTTCAATAAAAATGTCATGGATCAGATTCTGACAATGTGAAGAGATCGATTTGATATAGCCAACCAGTTTTTCCCAGTAATACCTTTCATTTTCAATGGCAGTACTTATTTCCACCTGATGTTCCATGAAATAGTTTTCAGGAGACTCTACATAAAAGTTTCTGTTTTTTAGTTTTTTAAACCACAGATTTTTTACAATTCCGATAATATAATTTCCCAGACAGGTTTGAACTTTGAAGTCATCAGCATTGAGCTTTTCGTAAAGAATGAGTAATGCGTCCTGGAAAATATCTTCTGCATCTTCCAGATTACCTTTATTATTCAGAATAAATTTCTGAGTATAACCAAAATACTGTTGGTATAAAATTCCAAAAGCTATATTGCTGTCTTTCTTAAAATCATCAACAGCTAACGAATTAGTTGTTTTTCTGTCCACGTTACAGTTATCTTTTTTTGAGTAGTTCTGTCTGCCTGATACCTGCGATCCTGTCTGAGAGGGATGACACCCAAAATATGGTTTCCGGAGTCACACAATAACCAGATCTTTTCCTTGATCAAAGCAGATAATTTTTCGTCCCTAAAAAATTTAGAAACCTTCTTTTTCCCTGAAAACCCTGTAGGATAAAATTCATCTCCATCCTGTTGTTTTCTCAAAAGGAGTGGAAACTGAAGCTTTTCAGCATCGAAGTTCCATTCAAATCCTTTATTGAACTCAACCATGTTTTCAATATCATCTACGAGGTTGATGCTGATCTGGTTTTCAGAAAAATCAAAATTTTTGATCAGTACTATTTCTTCCGGAGTTTCCTTTTCTTCGCTTTTATCAATAAAAATAAGTTCATCACGGTTGACGATCAACTGATATTCTTTTGAAAAGAAAGAACTGTTGTTTTCTGCTTTAAAAATTTTCGGGATTTCTTCTTCCTGATTGAATCCGTATTTTTTTAAGATTTCAAATTTCACGAAATCACTTTCCTGATCCAGCTTTTCCTTTGATAAGATTTTATAGTTTTGGTTAAATATTGTAAGATTATTTTCTATCTCCTGAATCTGTTTCTGAACAAAATCTTTAGTCTGATTGAGATATAAAGAACTTTTTCTGAAGTTTTCCAGAAAGTGATCGTTGGTTTCCATCAGAAGAGGAACAATCTCATTCCTGATTTTATTTCTCAGATAATCACTTTTTTTATTAGAAAGATCTTCCCGGAATTCAATAGTATTCTCCTCAGCAAACTGATAAATTTCTTTTTTTGAAAAATCTAAAAGAGGGCGAAGGATATTATTATCATTCGATGGAATTCCAGTCAATCCATTAATGCCAGCAGCTTTGGACAGATTAATGATGAAAGTTTCCAGCTGATCATTAAGGTGATGTGCGGTAACGAGAAATTCCAGATTTTCTTTTTCCTGAACTTCTTTAAAAAAAGCATACCTAAGCTCTCTTGCCCAAAGCTGAATAGAGTTTTCCGGTTTCTGATCTTTTTCCGAAACTTCATACAAATGAAATTTTATATGATTTTTCTCACAAAAATCCTGCACGGTTTTCTGATCCAGATTAGAATCATCACCACGAAGTTTATAATTGATATGAGCTACCTGAAACCGGAATGCTGAACCTTGAATTTCAAGACCTAAATCCCTGAACAAAGAGGCCAGAACCATAGAATCTGCACCTCCGCTTACAGCCAGAAGATAGGTGTGATTTTCCGGTTGGTGAACGAGACTTTTTAATTGATTGGTGAAGGCTAATTGATCCAACATAGATGTTGAGAATTTCTTTTATGCAAAGATAACCGATATAATTCAATTGAATTTTCCTAACTTTGAGTAGTCTAAAAATGATTATTTATGAAGATTTTAAAAATTTTAGCAGTTTCTGCAATGGCGCTGGGGATGACATCTTGTGTCAGCAAAAAGCAGTATGATGCTTTGAGCACAAACTATAAGCAGTGTATTGAAAATATTGGAGAAAGACAGAGAGAAATTCAGGATTTGAAATCTCAGAACTCTGCATTGGCAGGTGAAAACAACTTGTTGAAAAGCCAGCACGATGCATTAAAATCATCACTTGATGCATGTCTGTCCAATACAGGAAAAAGTTCTGCTAACATTGATAAACTGGTAGGAGAAATCAATGCTTCCAATTCTTATATCAAGCAATTGATCTCCAGTAACGCTAAAAATGACAGCTTGAATCTGGCATTGTCTAATAAACTGAAGAGATCATTGGATAATGTATCAGATGAAGATGTACAGGTAAAAGTATTGAAAGGAGTTGTAATGATCTCTCTTTCTGATAAAATGCTATACAAAACAGGAGATTACAACATCTTGCCTGCAGCTCAGGAAGTGTTAGGTAAAGTAGCAAAAGTAATCAACGATTACGATAAATACTCTGTATTAATTGAAGGTAACACTGATAATGCTCCGTTGAACTCTCCAAATCTTCCAAGAGACAACTGGGATCTTTCTGCATTAAGAGGTACTTCAGTTGCTAAAGTTCTTCAGACTCAGTTTGGAGTAGATCCGGCAAGAATCACTGCTGGTGGACGTTCTGAATACAACCCGAAAGCAACTAATATGAGCGTTTCAGGTAGATCAGAAAACAGAAGAACGGAAATCATCATTATGCCTAAACTTGATGAGTTTATGAAACTGATGGATATCGCTCCTAAGAAATAATGACTAAACCCTATATTATTATAAATCCCGAAGCAATTCGGGATTTGTTTTTTTTATGAGCCAACCTGTTTGGGAATATAATCTGCCGATATTTTTTTCTTTGGAGACGAAACTGTTTTTTTAGCAGGTTGTTCAAAATAAAAATTGGTGATATTCCAGACGATCATAATGGCTGAAAAATAATATAAATTGAGTACAAGCGCAATTCCTATATGCATGGAGATGGTGAGAAAAAGCCATGTTTTCTGTGTGGGTTTGTACCAGATAAAGAAAGGATAACACATCTCAATAATAATGGTACTCCATCCCATCAAGCTCAGAATATAAGAGTGTTCTATCAGCCAGCTGAAATCAATATTCAGGTCTCTGTTGGAGTAGGGCAGATGAATGGCTTTCCAGATAGATTCACCGTTCCACCAGTTGAAACCTAAAGCTTTGTCAAGCCCGGAAAAAAAGTAAGCAATAGAAATATGGATCTGAAATAATCTTTTAACTGGAGTGATATTGGTATTTCCAGGTTTTCTTCTGAAAATACAATTTCTCAGTGAAAAGTGCTGGTCAGCAGGAAAAAGAATCAAATAGAATAAAGACATGCTTGTGAAAAAATCTGCACCATAGGCAAAAAAAGAACTTCCCTTAAGCAAGGCTATTTGCAGTATAAGTAAAAAAAATGCAGAGATCCTTGAATACAATCCGGTGATGATCAAAATACACAATGTAATAAACGATACCTTGGTTATGGCTATCGTTGTACTTTCTTCAATTCCTAAGGTCTGAAAAAAGCTTACCATTTTTGAGAAGGTAATCAGCCAGTCTGGTATAAAAACACTCATGATATCCTGAGGAATAACACTGCTACTGGAAAATAATTTTTCAAAATCCGGCAGTACCGCAGTAAATTGTAAAAGGATCACAATTCCTATGGCAATCCGAAAGAAACTTAAAAATTCCGTTTGATTATCTTGTTTGAAAAAGAAATTTTCAATTTTGGTATAGAATGCATTCAGGTTTTTCATCACTTTAGTATTTGAATTCATCAATAAGAATAAGATTTTCATTCGTTTTTCCCTTTTTGAAATCTGCAACAGTAGGGTAGTTGTACAGATAAAGCTTTGTTGTAACACTGGATGCCAGCGGATTTTCTTTCATCACGTGGGCTGCGATCTGTCTGATAATGATATCCAGATACTGATAATACTTTTTGTCGTACTTATTTTGATCGGAAATTTTATCAAGAAACATGTTAAAAACAGTCGTATACCTCACTCTGCTTTCTTTGTTGTTAAAATAAGGAAGGTTTTTTTGTTCCAGGATATTTCCATTCTGATCTTTTAATTCAAAGCTCATGACAAAGTCGCTGGCAACATTGGGTGCGTAGAAACCATATCCTGTATCAAAACCGGTGTAAGAAGTAAATATATTGACGGGTTTTGACTCGGAAATGTCTTCAGAAATACTATAGACCAGTGGTTTTTTATACTCTTTATTTTCATAATAAAAACCATAGTAACCATCAAATGTACCTTTCAAACCAATGGTGAAGACCACCAATAGGATTATAAAAATTCCGGATAACTGTAGCTTTCTTTTCATGGCAAAAGATTTAAAAAAGGCTGTCTTCGGACTAAAAACAGCCTTTTGAGGTTATTTGTAATTCATCAATACACTGTTCAGTTTTACATTGATTCTTGGATCAATGGCTGTATTGACTTTGTATGATTTTATAATCACATTGGTAAGATTTCTTCTACCCATCGTTGGTGGACAGATCGTATATTCTTCGGCTCCCTTAACGGTTAATCTGCTTAATGATGCTATGTCTTTCTGGCTCAGCAAAGCTGCATTGGTTGCAACCTGGTTGTTTTGAATAGCATAATAATCTGTTCCTAATTCTTTAGCTCCATATTTTTTTAGAATTCCTTCCACTTTTTCTCTTAGATCTCCATACTTTTTCCAGTCGATATTAGCTTTCATTAAGCATCCGCGGATTACATACTGTCTGTTGATTTTATAGATAATGAAATTGGTACCCAAACTGTTCTGATGAAGTTTCTGAAGATTTAATAAACTTTTCATGTCTTCGTCAGAAATTTTTTTCACATCTTTCAGGATGTAATTATGGTCTACAATGTAATTGCCTTTTTCTTTATAAAAAGACATTTCCTGAGGTTTTAGCTGGGAAAATATCATAACAAGTCCCACTATTGCTCCGATTAATAATAAAGTCTTTGTTTTCATGTGGTTGTTTTTAAAATATCCCTACTCTTTTTTAGGATTTTCGGGTGCCTCCTTTATTTGAATGTTTCGTGGTTGGAAAACTTATATCAAAGGTAGAAGCATATGAGCAGTCAGATACAGGTGTTTTTCCTGTTTTTTTATGAGGATTTTGACTTTTGAAGTAAAATATGAATCAGAGTTTTGAATAGTAATGGCTATTCATGGATATTTCAAGCTGATGTATTGTGGCTTACCATATGAGTTCTGAGAATGAACTTGACAATGAACTTAGTGAAGTTCTGTGAACAGATGTTGGGAAAAATGATGATGAGGTTTTAATCTGAGATAACCTGAGAAGAAATATCTGAGTATAAAGCAAAAATAAATCCCGAAGGTGACCGGGATTTATTTTTTAATCAAATTAATTCTTCCTTTTTCAGGAGTGAAATAATTCGTTGCAAAAATGAAGTGGATATTTCTGTCTTACTTTTTGCTGCAGAAGCATCAGTTCTACTTTTCAGTATAACTTTTTTGTGATTCTCATGGTTAGTTTGTGTCTCTCCTGCAATCATCTTGTTTTCTCTTAGTGTTTTTACCCCTTATTCTTATTGCAAACTTATAACTAATACCACAAAAATAACATCCGTGTTTTCACGGTATTTTATATGGGGTTTTCACTGGGTGAATATTTTTATACATTTTATAAATAATTTAAAGGCCTATAATTGGTTGATTAATAAAAGAATATGTATATTTAAATCTCCATTATAGGAAATAATAAAAGAGGTGTCCGAAAATCTAAAGAGTAGGAAATTAATACTAAACTAAAATCATTATGAAAAATTTAAAAAAACTTTCAAGAGGAGAAATGAAAACTGTACAAGGTGCTATTAATGGGTGTAATCCACAGATATTTTGTACTAGCCCACAAACAAAGTGTTGCCCAGGATGGGTTTGTGCCGGTATAAGACAATATTGTATAGCCGTATAATAAAATTTAGATCTGGCTAAGAAAAAGAGAGGGATTAATTTCTCTCTTTTTTTGTATCTTATTATTGGGTTTAAAAGCTAGCTTTAAAATCCTTAAATTTGTTTAAATTAAAATGGTATGAGTTTTTTTGAAGAAAAGAATCCTGAAATGGACAGATATTTGGAGGCACACGCTTCTTCGGAATCCGAGATTCTGAAAAAGTTGAGAAGAGAAACCTATCAGAAAACCACACAGCCTCATATGATTTCCGGATATCAGCAAGGAAGATTGCTGACGATTATTTCCCAGATGATGCAGCCGAAAAGTATTCTTGAAATTGGAACATTCACCGGATATGCTACACTATGTCTTGCATCAGGATTATCAAAAGACGGAAAAATTACAACTTTGGATGTGAATGAAGATCTTGCTTATCTTCCTAAAAAATATTTTGAGTCTAGTGAATATGCCAGTCAGATTGATTTTAAACTCCAGGATGCCAAGGAATATTTAAAAGAAACAGATGAATTTTTTGATCTGATTTTTGTAGATGCCGATAAAGAAAACTATGCTGAATATTTCAGACTGATCAAACCGCATACAAAATCAGGAACGGTGATTCTTTTTGATAATGTCTTGTGGTATGGTAAAGTGTTGGAAGAAAATCCGAAGCTGAAATCTACCCAGTCTATCCAGGAATTAAATGATTTAGCAGCAAAAGATGAAGATTTTGAAAATCTTATTTTACCTTTGCGTGATGGAGTCAACTTTCTACGCAGAAAGTAACTGAAATATTCAAGGATTAAACATTTAAAGAGATACACATCGTATTTTTAATCTTTAAATAATTCAATCTTTAAATTGAAAATTAATGAATAAAGGAGTTTGTATTGTTACAGTAGCGCCGGTTCGTGCAGAAAATTCTGACAGAGCTGAAATTGTTACGGAAATATTGTTTGGGGAAAGTGCAGATATTTTGGAGGTAGATAAAAACTGGACCAAGATAAAAATGCATTATGATGGCTATGAAGGATGGATGGATACCAAGCAGCTGAAGCCTATAACAGACGAAGAGCTGGCCAAAAGAAAAGTGACTGTCGTTACTGAAGATTTTTCTTCCGTATTAATGAACGATGGTAAAACTTTACTTTCTATGGGTTCCGAAGTGGAGTTTCCGGTGGTTGCTTCAAGAAGAAGTCATGATGTGCGTGAAAGTATTGCCCTGACAGCAAAAGAGTTCCTAAATGTACCCTATCTGTGGGGAGGAAAAAGTTTCTTCGCGGTAGACTGCTCCGGATTTACCCAATTGGTTTACAAAATTCACAATATAAAAATACCCAGAGATGCATCACAACAGGCTGAGGTAGGTGAAGCACTTACTTTTATTGAAGAAACGCAGCCTGGAGATCTTGCATTCTTTGAAAATGCAGAAGGGAAAATTATTCATGTAGGAATTATGCTGGAAAATCAAAAGATCATCCATGCTTCCGGAAAAGTAAGAATAGACACGCTGGATTCCACAGGGATTTTCAATAAAGAAATGAATAAGCATACTCATAAACTGAGAGTGCTGAAAAGTGTAATCTAATCCTAATTCAATCTCATCTGAAATGGAAAATATTCTTTTTACAACTTTTGATATTTTTAATTTTGGATTAGTCGTTTTTCTGTGGTGGTTTACCCTGAAAAACTATAGCACGTTGCCAGAGAGGATTCCTGTACATTTTGATATGGAAGGAAAAGCGGATGGATTTGGAGGGAGAATGTATGCCTTTCTGATGCCTGTATTGGCTCTGGGATTATTTGCTCTGTTTGTGTATGGCATGAGACATCCCGAAGACACTAATTTCCCGGTAGAAATTACAGCGCAGAATATGAATGCTCAGTTTTTAATTATGAAGATTGGTTTGAGAATTCTTTTTTTGTTTTTGGCGGTTATTTTTATGAATATTCAGGACTATATGTTCAGATATGCTGTAGATGACCAGGCTAAACCGAGAATTACATTTGCTACCATCTTTTTATCTGTCGTGTTATTTACTCCTGCATTGCTTTTTATTGCCTATCTATTCAAATGATACATTCTAAAGATAATTCAGAACATTATATCTGGGGAAACCAATGTGACAGCTGGATTCTTAAAAATACCCAAAGCTTATCCGTAAAGCAGGAGAAAATGCCTGCAGGAACTTCAGAGAAACTGCACTTTCATAAAGTGGCAGAACAGTTTTTTTATATTCTGAAAGGAGAGGCAGTGTTCTATATCAATGAAGAAAAATTCCTTGTTGAGCAGGGAGAATCTATATCCATTGAGCCGGGAGTGAAGCATTTTATCTCCAATGAATCAGAGGAAGAAATTGAGTTTTTAGTCATATCAAATCCGCCTACGGATTATGACAGAATTGAAATTAAAGAATAATTAAAATGGCATTTCTGTACAATATATTTATCAGTCTACTTACCTTCGGAATGAAGGCTTTTGCGTTGATTAATGATAAAACTAAAAAAGGCGTTGAAGGAAGAGCGCAGTCTTTGGATAAAGTGAAATCTGCATTTTCAAAAACAGATCAAGTAATTTGGATGCATGCTGCAAGTCTGGGTGAATATGAGCAGGGATTGCCTGTGCTGGAGAAGCTTAAAGAAAATTTTCCTCAGCACAAAGTACTGGTGACTTTCTTTTCGCCGTCGGGATATGAAAATGTGGTGAAGAAAAAACATATTGCAGACGCTATTTGTTATTTACCTTTCGATAAAAAAAGTGCTGTAAAAGAATTTACAGACCAATTTAATGCTGAACTATTTTTTACGGTTAAATATGATTACTGGTACAACCTCTTTGCAGAATTGAAAAACAATGGGACAAAGATTTATGTTATTTCTGCCCTGTTCTATGAAAGACAGTCTTTCTTTACTTCCTATGGAAAATGGTTTGTGAAGCAGCTTCAGAAAAATGTAGATTGGTTTTTCCACCAGACGCAGTTTTCATTGGCTTTGGCGAAAAGTGTTGGATTAACGCAGTCTTCCGTAACAGGAGATACCAGGTTTGACAGAGTAAAACAGCTGCGTGAAAGAAATAATCATGTAGATTTTATTGCAGACTTTATTGGTGAAAATAAAGCAATAGTCTTTGGAAGTTCGTGGCAGGCAGAAGAGAAAATAGCAGAAGTAGTTTCCCGCAAAAATAATTCAGCAAAACTTATCATAGCACCCCATGATCTGAAAAGAGTTGAGCATTTGAAAAATATATTCCCGGATGCTTTACTGTACAGCGAAATACAAAATACAACATCTTCAACTTTCAATACTCCAATTCTGATCATAGACAGTATTGGTTTATTATCAAAATTATATTCTTATGCAGATGTAGCTGTTGTAGGAGGTGGATTTCATGATGCCGGACTTCATAATATTCTGGAAGCTGCTACTTTTGGTGTTCCGGTGATCTTTGGAAATCATTACAAAAAGAATCCGGAAGCTGACGACCTGATCTCTGCCAATGGCGGAAAGTCTTTCCCTGACGAATATACAGCCTCAGAATTTGTTTTATTTCTTACGAATGAGGATAACAGAGAAGAACTTGCCTCAATGTCCGAAAACGCCGGGAAATTTGTAGATGAAAAACCAGATTCTACCAGAATGATCCTTCAGAAAATATTATCTTAACCTGAATTCGGGATAAGAATTCCTGATTGAGATGGTTTTGAAGCTGGGAGATGGAAGCTGGAAGAAGTGAAGGTATGAAGAGCATCAACAATGGCTGTTTCTCTTTTTTAAGAGTCAATTTCAATTTGTTTAAACTTTTGTTTATTGAAACATTAAGATGTATTAAGGTGTTGAGAGTATTAAGATGAGCTTCGCTTTAAGCTTAAAATCAGAATGATTCATCTTAACTATACTTTATTTCTTAAATCCTTCTTAATGGTTTTAATAGATATCCCATATTTTTTGATAAGTTGAAACAACTTCTGTATTTACTTGTGAAGCGACTGTAATTTTATAACTAAAAATAATTACCTCCATCCTATTTCTTCCCGCTTCCCACCTTCAATATTTACTTAACCCAAACTCAGGTTATCTTAAGAATCCCTGGCTTTTAATCTCTTTCATAATCTGGTCAATGTTTTCAGGAATCCTGTCGCATTCAAGCCAGTTAAGGTCAAGACCATTATTGGTACACAGCTTTTGAAGGTAATGGTTTTCTGATATTTTCTTTTGAGTATCACGAAGATATTCATCAATTTCCATCCAGTAATCTTCATCCAGTTTTTTAACAAGAATCAGAGATTTAAAGACTTTATTGATGATGTAAATGTAAAGCTTGTAAACATTGTCAAACCTTTGTCTGCTGAGGTCGCTGTTGTTTTCCAGTACCTTGTTGACGAGAAGAAGATTCAGGGAAACCTCTCCAAATTTATCAGTCGTGATTTTTACATGCTCGGTGATTTCAGCACTTATTTTTCGCACAGTAGACAGGAAATATTTGGCATTTCCCACATATTTCGAAGCCAGAAGAAGCTGTTCCTCCACATGCTCTTCCATTGCGTTTCTTTTATCATCCGTGGTTTCCGGATCAATCAGTTCAAAGTAGAGTTTTTTAGATAATAATTTATCCTTTCTCAGGAGTCTGAAAATAAGTTTGTCCTTCTCCGTTCCGGAAAAAGCACTCAGAGCGGCTTTGAACTCTTTTGAATACTCCATTAATTGAAAATTTTCGAATATTTCAGGAATCCGTTTAATGCCCAGTTAGCCGTATAATACAACGATTTTACTGTGGAGAATCCCATGAAATCTTTATAGACAAGATATTGATCTTTGATGATGTTTTTTTTGTTTCTGGAAACGCTGTTTTCGCGCATCCTGTATTTGGCCAGAGTCTTTTTTACAGGAATCCCCTCAGGAATTACTTTTAAAAGATTCAGCCACATCACATGATCTTCACGTTTGCTTTTTACAGGGAATAAAAATTTGCCAACTCTTTGAGTATCATACATCGTAGATACGGGTGCCAGACGGCATGTCTTGAGAAGATTAGAGAATGTAACCACCTTATCCGCCATAAAATCTTTCAGAATAGGTTGAAGCTGTTCATCGCATCTTGAATAATTACAATAAACAAGTTCTGCTTTGTACTCCTGCATATAATCTGTCATCGTTTCCAGATATTCTGGATACCAGTAATCATCGGAATCCAGAAAGGCAATATATCTTCCCTGTGCCCTCTCAAGGCTATTGTTTCTTGCATTTCCGGCACCTCCGTTTTTCTCCAGTACCTGAAGTTTTATTCTGGGATCATTGTATTTTTTGATGATCTCAACAGTGTTATCTTTAGAAAGGTCATCAGTAATAAGCCATTCCCAGTTTTCATAGGTTTGGTTAAGAACAGAATGTATGGTTTCCTCGATAAATTCTGCAGAATTATAACAGGGAGTAATAATGGAGACTAGATCTTTCATTTATGTTTTCTATACTACAAAATTATAAAAATCTTTTTTCATAAAGGTGCCATGAACTTACACCTACCGCAATAACCACCAACATACATACCAAAGCCATTACAAATGGATTGTAATCTTCAAACAATCCTAAAGTCTGGAAAGTTCTGATAATAGGGAAGTGGAAAATGTAGATTCCATAGGTGAAATCTCCATATTTTCCGAAATTATTTAAGAATTTGAATGAATAGGCAATGTACATTACAATAACCCCGATCATCATTGGAGAAAAAAGCTGAACTTTTAAAAATAAATCAATCCACACGGTGACGAATGCAATGATGAAAATGAGATTTTTATGTTGGATGAATTTATCAAAATTAAAGTAAATCAACATTCCAGGGATAAAATAGGATAATGTTCCAGGAAGCTGTTTGGCAAGTGAAATTTTATTTAAAGATTCAAAATAATTCAGATAAATAAGTGATAAGAAATATAAAATAATCAAACTTGTATTTCTGTATTTATTATTTTTTCCGAAAAGCAAAAACAACAGAGGAACCGCAAAATAGTAGCACATTTCTATTTTCAGCGTCCATAGGGCACCATTCACTGCTTGATTCCCAAAAACTCCGGGAAGCCAGGGTGCTTTAAAATTTAAAAATAATGAATTCCAAAATAGGTATTTGTAAACTTGTGTATTGCTGAAATATTCGGTGAAAGAATAGGTACTTACCAGGCTTAATAAAATTGCGCATAAAAAAATAACCAATAAGTAGGCAGGAACAATTCTTTTGATTCTCTTTTTTAAATAGCTTTTCAGGCTTGAAGACCTCTCATAGCTCCTTGCAATAAGAAATCCACTCACTGCAAAAAAACCGAAAACAGCAATTTCTATAGGGCTGTGCTCAAAAATCTTGAGATCAGGAGAAGCGCTGAGTGTGCCAAGATGTCCCAGAAAGACAATAAAGGCAAGGAGAACACGTATAAAATCAAAATTGTTTCTCGTAATATCCTGCATTTGTATTTTGTTTCCTGCAAAAATAACTTTTTTAATAGAATGAACGATGCTCATGTATTCATTATTTGTTAAATAAAGGGAAAATGGGGTGTCCCTATTTTTAAATATATATAAATAATCGTCGATGAAATAATTTTTCATAAAAAATAGTAATATAAATCAAAAAAATTATAATTTTAGCGCTTGAAAAAATTGATCTATGAAGAAATTAGCATTACTATTTGCAGGTTTATCTTTGTTTGCTGCAGCTACAGGCTGTAGTAGCGACAATGATACTGTTCTGGAAGCTCCTCTTGTTGGGACATGGCAACCGTTAAAAGAAGTAGTTACCACTGTAGAAGTTGGTGAAGACCCGGTTTCTAACACGATTACTTATACAGATTGTCAGAAACAGACAAGATGGTGGTTCAGCGTTGACTCTAAAGGAGGGAAAACGAACTGGGGAGATACTGCTACACCTGGTCAGTGTGCTATTCTTTCAGATATAAAATTCAATTATACTTATAATAAGGAAGGGAAAGACGTTCAAATGAAAATTCAGGGAATCGTAGAGCCTCAGAATGCGAAGGTTATTACTTTGGATGCTACGACGCTCAATCTTGCTGTGAGAGAGGAGACTCAGGATCCAAAAATATTCCAGACAAGAACATATACCTTCAAAAGAGTTACTCAATAATAGTATATACTTCAGGATATAAAACAGATCTCATCTCCGGATGGGATTTTTTTGTTGAGGATAGAATTGCAATTCATTATAAATTCAATTTCTATTTACTTTAAAATCACTAATTTTGTGAATCTTGTGAAAAAGAAAAATAATTCAGTCTAACATATAACATACATACAAAGTGTTTTACGATCATCAGCAGATAGAAAAAAAGTGGCAGAAATACTGGGAGGAAAATCAAACCTATAAAACCTCTAATAACACAGACAAACCTAAGTTTTATGTACTCGATATGTTCCCATATCCATCAGGAGCAGGACTTCACGTAGGTCACCCGCTGGGATATATTGCATCGGATATCTATGCGAGATACAAAAGACACCAGGGGTTTAATGTACTCCACCCGGTAGGATATGACAGCTTTGGACTTCCTGCTGAGCAATATGCGATCCAGACAGGACAGCATCCGGCTATTACTACAGAACAGAATATCAACAGATACGAAGAGCAGCTGAAGAAAATCGGTTTCTCATTCGACTGGAGCAGAGAAGTAAGAACTTCAGACGCTTCATATTATAAGTGGACACAATGGATTTTTATCCAATTGTATCACTCTTGGTATAACAAAAATACTGATAAGGCAGAATCTATTGATTCTTTGATTCAACATTTTGAAGAAAAAGGAACAGAAGGATTAAATGCCAATCAGAACGACGAATTAAATTTCACTGCAGAAGAGTGGAAGAATGCTTCTGAAATTGATAAAGAAGATATCCTTTTAAACTATCGTCTTGCTTACAGAGCAGAAACGACTGTAAACTGGTGTCCTGCATTAGGAACGGTACTGGCGAATGATGAGGTGAAGGATGGAAAATCCGAAAGAGGAGGATTCCCGGTATTCCAGAAGAAAATGATGCAGTGGAGCATGAGAATTTCTGCATACTCTGAAAGATTATTACAGGGATTAAATACCTTAGACTGGCCACAACCGTTGAAAGATTCTCAGGAATACTGGATCGGAAAATCTCAGGGTGCTCAGGTGCAGTTCAATGTAGAAGGTCATGATGAAACCGTTGAGGTATTTACCACAAGACCTGACACCATCTTTGGAGCTACCTTTATGGTGTTGGCTCCGGAAAATCCTTTAGTGGAAACTATTACTACGGATGCTCAAAAAGTAGAAGTAGATACTTATATTGAAGAAACTTCCAAAAAAACGGAGAGAGACAGAATGTCTGACGTGAAAAACGTGAGCGGAGCTTTCACCGGAAGTTATGCAATCAACCCATTCAGCAATGAAAAAATGCCAATCTATATTTCAGACTATGTGTTGATGGGATATGGAACAGGAGCTGTGATGGCAGTTCCGGCACACGATGAGCGTGACCACAGATTTGCTAAGAAATTTAATCTTGAAATCAAAAAAGTGGTGGAAACTGAAGAAGATGTTCAGGAGAAATCTTTTGATTCCAAAGATTCCGTTTGTGTAAACTCTGATTTCCTAAACGGATTACATTATAATGAAGCGAAAGCAAAAATGATTTCCGAGATCGAAACGAAAGAAATCGGTCATGGAACTACAAACTACAGACAGCGTGATGCTATTTTCTCAAGACAGCGTTATTGGGGAGAACCAGTTCCTATATATTATAAGGATGGAATGCCTTACACGTTGCCAGCTTCTGCTTTACCTTTGGAACTCCCTGAAGTTGAAAAATATTTGCCAACGGAAGATGGAGATCCACCATTAGGAAATGCAAAAGAATTTGCTTGGGATGAAGCTAACCAGAAAGTAGTTGCTACAGATCTTATTGATGACAAAACTATTTTCCCGTTAGAATTATCTACGATGCCAGGTTGGGCAGGAAGCTCATGGTATTTCCTTAGATATATGGATCCTAACGATGAAGAAGCTTTTGTTAAAAAAGAGTTAGCAGATTATTGGGGACAGGTAGATCTATATATAGGAGGAAGCGAACACGCAACCGGCCACTTATTATATTCCCGTTTCTGGAACATGTTCTTAAAAGACAGAGGATATATCAGCCATGATGAGCCATTCCAGAAATTGATCAACCAGGGGATGATCTTAGGAATGAGTGCATTTGTATACAGAATTGACGGTACGAATCAATATGTATCTAAAAATTTAGCTAAGGATTACCAGACTCAACAGATTCACGTAGACGTATCCTTATTAAAAGGAACTTCTGATGAATTGGATACAGAAGCTTTCAAAGCATGGAGACCGGATTATGCTGAGGCAGAATTTATTTTGGAAGACGGAAAATACATCACAGATCGTGAAGTAGAAAAAATGTCCAAGTCAAAATATAACGTAGTAAATCCTGATGACATCTGTGGAGAGTACGGAGCAGACGGTTTAAGATTGTACGAAATGTTCTTAGGACCTTTAGAACAATCCAAGCCTTGGAATACTCAAGGGTTAAGTGGAGTATATGGTTTCCTTAAAAAATTCTGGAACCTGTATTTCAACGGAGACGTATTCGAAGTTTCAGACGAAGAACCTACAAAAGCAGAATACAAAGTTTTACATACCTTAATAAAGAAGGTAGTATACGATATTGAAAACTTCTCTTTCAATACTTCAGTATCATCCTTTATGATTGCTGTAAATGAGCTTCAGAAAATAAAATGTAACAAACGCAATATTTTAGAACCGCTTGCCGTTATCATTTCTCCGTATGCTCCTCACATCTGTGAAGAATTGTGGAGTTTACTAGGAAACGATACATCGATAGAATTTGAACAATTCCCGGCATTGAATGAAGATTATCTGGTTGAAGACGAAATTGAGTATCCGGTAAGTGTAAATGGTAGAATGAAGTTCAAAATTTCGCTTTCAGCTCAATTATCTGCCAAGGAAGTGGAAGATTTGGTGATTTCGAACGAGAAAATGCAACAGATTTTGGAGGGTAAAACCCCTAAAAAAATCATTGTAGTCCCTCACCGTATTGTGAATATCGTAATTTAAAAAAAAATTAACATTGGGAAATTAAAAAAAATGGGTGTCTTATTTTTTTGATTTTTTAACTGAAATGTTAAATTTGGAAAAAATAAATAAAATAATTTAAAATAATTACTATTTCGAAATCGTATTAAATTTTCTTTATCAAAAAAAAGCAAAATGTTTAATTAAGACTCTTGCATTTTAATTAATTTTGCCTTTAATTTACACCCTGTAAAATTTTAAAACAATATAATTTAGTTAAATATGGAAATGAATGTTTCAAAAAATGATGAGCAAGTAGTTGCTAGAAAGGCAGGAGGTTTAAATCCAGCTGTTATTATTCCTATTCTATTTGCTATAGGAGTATGTATTTATTTATTCGTTCTTGGTAGCCCAGGAAACTTTAAGGATGCAGAAAAACTAGGAAGTGGTTCTGTAGCTTTTTCAAGTGTTGAAGGAAAAGACATTCACCCAGAATCGTTTTTAGGTATTATCTACAAAGGAGGGGTTATCGTACCAATCTTGATTACTTTCATGATTACTGTAATCGTTTTCTCTTTTGAAAGATATTTCGTTCTTGGTAAAGCTGCTGGAAAAGGAAACTTAGACAACTTCGTTGTTCAAGTAAGAAGCTTACTAAACCAAAACAAAATTGACGAAGCTATCGAAGAGTGTGACAGACAACAAGGATCTGTTGGTAACGTAGTAAAAGAAGGTCTTACTACTTACAAAGCACTTTCTCACGATACTACATTAAATAAAGAGCAGAAAATGGTAGCTCTTAACAAAGCTATCGAAGAAGCTACTACTCTTGAGATGCCAATGCTTGAGAAAAACATGATGATCCTTTCTACTCTAGGTACAGTTGCAACCCTAATTGCACTACTTGGAACAGTAATCGGGATGATCAAGGCGTTCTTTGCATTAGGTTCAGGAGGTGGTACTCCAGATGCTGCTGCTCTATCTACAGGTATCTCTGAAGCCTTGATTAACACGGCATTAGGTATTGGTACTTCAGCAATCGCTATTATCCTTTATAACTTCTTTACATCTAAAATTGATGGATTAACTTACAAGATCGACGAGATCTCTATGAGTATCCAACAATCTTTCGCTGAATTCAACTAAGAATTAGCAAGATATTTGCATTAGCAATTAAAAGAAGTTTAATTAAAAATATTTTATAATAATGGCGAGAGTCAAACCTAAAAGACATGGAGTCGTAACGGACATGACCGCAATGTGTGACGTTGCGTTCCTACTTCTTACGTTCTTTATCTTGACCACTCAGTTTAAAAAACCTGACGTGGAGCAGATCAAACCGCCATCTTCAATTTCGGAAAAATTGCTTCCTGATGCTAGTTTAATGACTATCAATGCTACTCCGGACGGAAAATTCTATTTCCAGCCAGTAGAAAATGCATCAGAAAGAATTGCTCTTTTGGATAAAATGGGACAAAAGTATGGTATTACTTTTGACAACAACCAAAAAGCTGCTTTCCAGAAAGTTCAGGCAATCGGAGTTCCAATGAACCAGCTTAAAGGTTACTTGGATATGCCTGCAGATGAGCAGAAAAATTATAGAAGTCCATCAGGAATTCCTATGGACAGTACAAATAAGCAATTAATTGATTGGGTAAAAGAAAGTTTGAGCGTTAACCCTGACTACAAGTTAGCGATTAAAGGTGACGTTACAACACAATACCCTAAAGTGAAAAGTTTATTTGAAGGTTTAAGAGATATTGATTTTCTTAAATTTTGGTTGATTACATCACAAGAAGGTAAACCTAACGAATAATATCGATAGAAATGGCAGAAGTACAAGTACAAGAAAAAGGCGGCAAGGGCGGCAAGGTCCGTTCCAAGAAGCAAAACACCAGAGTCGATATGACTCCGATGGTGGACTTGGGTTTTCTATTGATTACCTTCTTTATGTTCACAACTACGTTCAGTAAACCGAACGTTATGGATTTGGGTCTTCCGGCTAAACCGAAAGATGAAAAACAAAAACCACCTCCAACAGAAATTAAATTTTCTAACTCAATTTCTATCTTATTAGGAAAAAACAATAGAGTTTTTTGGCACCAGCAGGATGCTACATCCTTAAATGACCAAACTCTTATGGAAACTACTCTTGACAGAGAAGGAATTAGAAAAGTAATTCAGCAGGCAAAATCTAGAGCTGCAGATCAAACGAAATTTACCGTGATCATCAAGCCAACTGACGATGCTATATATAAGAACTTTGTTGATATTCTTGACGAAATGGCAATTACCAAAAGTGAGCAGTACGGGGTTACTGATATCAAACCTTGGGAAAAAGCTATTTATGAGAAGAAAGTAGGAGGTGCTGCTGCACCAGCTGCTACAAAGTAATTTAACCATAAAATTGTATATCTAATCTATGGCAGATGAAAATGTATACGGTCAGAATCTTACTTTAGACGAGATCGTATTTGAAAATAGAAACAAGGAATATGGTGCCTATGATCTTAGACATCAGTATCCGAGACTTTTAACAAAGTCTTTTATTATCGGAACAGCATTATTCCTTTTGGCGGCTTTGTCTCCGTTCATCTATCTTACGATTAAAAATCTTACAGCTCCGCCTAAGCAAGAAGTTAAGGCAGATCTAGTAGATATTATCGAGGAAGAACCGATTATCGAGCAGCCTAAAGAAGAAGAACCACCACCACCTCCGCCTCCAAAAGAGGAAGAGAAAATTGAAGTAATTCAGAACGTGGTTCCGGAGCCTGTAAAAGCTCCGAAAATTGAAACTCCACCACCACCAATTTCTAAGCAGTTGGAAACTACAACTGGTTTGAATAATCAGGAAGGGGTAAAAGCTCCGGCTTATACACCACCACCGCCACCACCATCTACAGGTACTAAAGCTAGTACAGTAGAAGTGAAAGCGAACAACCCTAACGAGATCTATAAAGATGTTGACCAGTCTGCAGAATATCCTGGAGGTATGGGAGCATTAAGAAAGTTCTTGGGAGACAACTTCGATACATCTTTGATGGAAGGAGGTGAAGGAACACTTAAAGCGAAGCTTAAGTTCGTTGTTGAAAAAGACGGAACTGTTTCGAATGTTACTATTGAAGAGAAATCTCCAAATGGCGACTTCAACAGTGAAGCAATGCGTGTAGTTAAGAAACTTAAAAAATGGACTCCTGCGAAAAGAAACGGGGAGAGCGTTAGATCTTACTATAGCGTACCATTTACTATGAACTTTGAATAAGACTTATTTATTCAAAATATAAATAAAAAGAGAGGCTTATGCTTCTCTTTTTATTTTTTTTGGTATTTTTGTTACATGATGTTCAATTGGTTATCCCTGGTTACGGGATTGTTTTATATCGTTTTAGGAATTGTAGTGATTGTCTACAAATTCTTCTTTACTATCTTAGAGCCCGCTGTTGCTTATGCACTAGGGGTGGTGCTTATTATTTATGGTATTTTTAGAATTTACAGGGCGATCTCAAGAATTAAAAAATCGAGAAATGAAGAATAGTTTCAAGCTTGCAGTAATTTTTGTGTTGAGTATGATGCTTGCAAGCTGCAAAAAGGAGAAAAACGCTCCTTCTTATCACAAAGGTAATCTTACAATTTTTACTGACGAATCTTTTCAAAGCGTTACAGAAGCATTAGCTGACGGCTATATGATCAACTATCCTGAGACACACATCAAAGTAGAAACCAAGAAAGAAGATTTAGGACTTCTTGATCTTTTGAAAGGAAGTGCTAAAGTGGTAGTAATGTCCAGAAATCTTAATCCTGAAGAAATAAAAACATATGAGGAAAGAACTGATTTAAAGTTTCTTCCTGCTAAATTTGCTGCAGATGCAGTAGTTTTTGTTGTTCCTAAAGATTCTCCAAAAGAAAGTATTTCAATAGAAGAAATCAACAGCGGTTTGATGTCTGATAAAAAGGAATTTATTTTTGATGGAACGAACTCCAGTAACCTGAATTTTGTTGCTGAGAAATTAAAAAAACAACCCAAAGACCTGAAATTTTCCATTATTCCGGGAAATCAGAAGATTATAGAGGAATTAGGAAAATATCCCGATAAAATAGGCGTTATTGGATTGAATACTTTTAGCCGTCCTTATGATAAAACGTCAGAAAAATTGAGAGAGATGGTGAAGGTTCTTCCTGTGGTAGAAAAAGGAAAATCGTACAATGCAGATTTTGAAGGACTTCGTACAATGGAATATCCGTTTACAAGAGTGCTTTATTTCCTGATTAACGAAGGTAATTTTAATATTGCCAATGGATTTATAAGATTTTCATGTACCCATTTAGGCCAAAAAATTGTTCAGAAAGAAGGGTTGCAACCTTATAATATTTATAAGAGAGAAGTGCAGATGCGTTAAAAAATATTAAATTCACAATTTATCCTCATTAAAAATTTTGATTTGGTCTGAAAATTGTGTACAATAAAACTCAATTATTTGAAAATATAAAATGAAAGATATAATGAATATGAATGTAAAGAAGATTGCTTTTGGAGCAGCCGTGGTATTTTTTACCGGTTTTGCCTCTGCACAGACATTGCAGGATGGTATCAACAGTATTGACAGTGATAAATTTGCTCAGGCAAAAACAAATTTCACTGAAATGATCGCTAAAGAACCCACAGCTGATAACTACTTCTATTTAGGAAATACTTTCTTAAGACAAGGAGAGCCAGATTACGCTAAAGCAACTGAAAATTTCAATAAAGGCTTAGCGGCTGATGGTAAAAGCTATCTTAACAAAATTGGTTTAGCTGCTGTTAAATTAGGTAAAGGTGATAAAAATGCCGTTGCTGAAATTCAGAAAGTAGTTACTGATTCAAGAGAAAAAGATGCTGAAGTTCTTTTCAGAGCTGCAGAAGCTTTAACTCTATTCGAGAAAAACAGTTCACCTGATCTTGCTATTCAGTTTTTGACTAAAGCTATCGAAAAAGCTGAGAAAAAAGGTGTTCCTGCACACTATTATTATACATTAGGGGATGCTTACAGATTAAAGAGAATGCCGGGAGAGGCTATGTCTGCTTATGATAAAGCATTACCTACTGCTAAAAATAAAGCTTCCGTTTATACAAGAATGGCAACTTTATGGATGGCTGCACAACAATGGCAACAAGCTAAGCAAAACATTGATAAAGCTATTGGTGTAGATGCTACTTACGCGCCTGCATATAAGGCATTAGCTGGTTATGATATCAGATACCAACAGAATGCAAAGGCTACACAAGACCTTATCAACTATACCAAGTATGCTGATGAAGATCCGTATACTCAATTAGAAATTGCAAAACTATACTTCACAAATGAAGATTATGTAAACTCTAAAATGGTATTAGATAAGATTTTTGATAAAATTGAAGATCCTATCAAGTTCAAATTAAGAGCTTACAATGCATATGCTGATAAAAACTATGCAGATGCTAAGCAAAACATGGATACTTTCGTTTCTCAGGTTGAAAAAACAAGAGTACAACCTGCTGACCAAGGTTTACAAGGTCTTATTGCAGCAGGTTTAGCAAAAGATGAAAAAGATGCTGCTAAAAAGACAGCTTTAATGACAGAATCTCAGCAGAAAGTTGCTATCGCAAAGGCTGCTAAAGATGAAACAATGAAGTGGGATCTTGAATTGGCTAACATCGCTGGAGGTGGTGGTGTATCTCAGTCAGAAGTTGACAAAGGACCTACTAATCCTGAAATTGAGGCATTGAAACAGAAAGTTGCTGCTAATAACCAGGATTCTGATTCATTATTTAAGCTAGCTACAGCTTACCAGGATGTTAAAAACTGGAATGGAGCTATCCTTACATGGCAAAAAATGTCTGCACTTCTTCCAGATTGGGCACCGGCATATTACAGCCAAGGGTATTCTTACCAGCAGGCAGGAAACAATGATGCAGCAAAAATGGCTTATGAGAAATTCATCAGTACAGTAAAACCAGCTGATCAGGAAGCTAATAAACAGACTCTTGCTTATGCTTATTTTGCCGTAGCATATATGAGCAAAGATTCTGATGCTGCTAAGGCAAAAGATTATGTAGCAAAATCTCTACAGTTGGATCCTACTTATCAGGATGCTGTAAAATTAAATGCAGAGATCAATAAGTAATTTAAAATTTAAATTATAGATATTAAAACTTCCCATTCGTAATGTTTGGGAAGTTTTTATTTTAAACTTATCTTTGATTTTATGAAAACTGATATACTTGCTTTTGGAGCACATCCTGATGATGTAGAATTGGGGTGTGGAGGAACTATCGCTAAAATGGTTTCAGAGGGTAAAAAATGTGTAGTTGTAGATCTTACAAGAGGAGAGCTCGGAACAAGAGGTACAGATGAAACCAGAAAAACTGAAGCAGCGGATGCTGCCAAAATCTTAGGGCTTTCCGCAAGAGAGAATCTTGGAATGAAAGATGGTTTTTTGGTTAACTCCGAAGAATACCAAATGAGGATCGTAAAAATGATTCGCAAATACAGGCCAGAAATCGTCTTAGCGAATGCAATTGATGATAGACATCCAGATCATGCAAAAGGAGCGAAATTAGTATCGGATGCGTGCTTTTTGTCCGGGCTCAGAAAAATTGAAACTGTATTGGATGGAGAATCTCAGGAAGTATGGAGACCAAAGCATGTTTTTCATTATATTCAGTGGAAAGATATCAAACCGGAATTTGTCATTGATATTTCGGAGCATCTTAATACAAAGTTGGAAGCTTGTATGGCATACAAAACTCAGTTTTATGACCCAACGTCTAAAGAACCTGAGACTCCAATTACCACAAAAGACTTTTATGAGAGCTTAACTTACCGCGCTCAGGATTTAGGGCGATTATCGGGAGTTGCTTATGCTGAGGGGTTTACGTCTGAGAGATTAATTTCTTTGAAAAATTTTGATGGAATTGTTTGGTAGTTGAGGAAATTGTCCTATATTTGCACTCAGAAAACGGTGATTGTAGCTCAGTTGGTTAGAGCGTCGGATTGTGGTTCCGAAGGTCGTGGGTTCGAGACCCATCATTCACCCAAAGAAAGTACACTTTTTGAAAGTGTACTTTTTTATTTTGTACCTATTTCAGTACCCACTGAAAGTTTCTTTTTTCTACTTTTTTTTCAAATTTTTTCACGTATTACGTTTATAATCTTGGGCCAACGTATAAAAATGGTATTTGCAAAATAATAAGACAGCTATGAGAAATCTTAAAAAAAATATTCATCATAACATTCAATAGAAGCGGGCATTTAGCCCGTTTTTTTTATGCATAGATAGTTTTAGAGCATAAAAAAAGCATCTTTTTCAGATGCTTGTGTTTTTAGATATTCTTTTTTTAAACCTCGTCGTCAGAATCAATGGTGAAAGATCTGCTTTTGAAGTCTTTGTCATGTTTTTCTGAAATTACATCCTCACCCTTTTCATTAATGATGAAATCTGTGGACTCATTAAACATCTCCTGGAAACTCTTAAAATCTTCCTTGTAAAGGTAAATTTTATGCTTCTCGAATGTAGCTTCCCCATTCTCTCCGAAATTCTTCTTACTCTCAGTGATTGTAAGATAATAATCTCCTGCTTTCGTCTCGCGCACATCAAAGAAATAAGTTCTTCTCCCTGCTTTTAACACCTTCGTGAAAATCTCATTTTCATGGCGTTCCTTGTATTCACTCATTGTTAGATATTTTTTAATCTTGTTAAGAACAAATATAAAAGAATTCTTTTAATCACAAAATTTTTTTTATGATTTATTTAACAATTGAGAATGAAATGGCTATGCGGTTACAGAATTGGCAATTTCGGTCAGGTTGATAATCTGATGGGCTTTTTGTGCGCTAGACTCTCTGTGTGTGATAATTATGGAAGTTGCGTTACTGATTTTTTTATCAATATTTTCCAAAATATTCTGCTCCGTTTCAGTGTCTAAAGCGGACAAAGAATCGTCAAAAATAATGATATTAGGGTCCTTAATTAAGGCTCTTGCGATACAAATTCTTTGCTTTTGTCCCCCCGAAAGCATTACTCCGCGTTCACCCACAAGTGTTTTATATTGGTCTTTAAACTCTACAATATTTTTGTGAACATCTGCAATATTGGAATACTCTACTACTTTCTCGTGAGAAGGATGATCAATGGCAAAACCGATATTATTTTCAATAGAATCAGAGAATAAATAGCTCTCCTGAGGAATATATCCGATAAAGTTTCTGTAGTTCTCCAGATTATGGTCCTTCAGGTTTTTACCATCAATTAAAATTTCTCCTTCAGTAGGATCTATTAATCGGCATAATAACAAAGCAATTGTTGATTTTCCACTACCTGTTTTCCCCATAATAGCCAATGATTCCCCGGTTTTTACTTTGAAACTTAGATTGTCCAGAGCTTTGATTCCTGTATTTGGATATACGTAAGAAACATTTCTGAATTCTATATCTCCTTTGATCGGATAGTTTTCAAAATTAGTATTAATAATTTCTGATTTTTTATCCATAAATTCATTGATCCTCTGCATAGATGCTTCAGCTCTCTGGTTGACAGAAGTTACCCATCCTACCATAGAGAAAGGGAAAATCAGGGTGTTGATATACATGAAGAAATCGGCAATCTTACCAATGCTTAATTCTCCTGCAATATATTTTGTTCCTCCAATCCAGATAATGGCAACATTTAATAACCCGATGACAAAAAGAATAATGGTGAAGAAATAAGCTTCTGTTTTAGCAAGATCCAAAGCTTTATTTTGATAATCGGTAACTTTGATTCCGTAGTTTTTTTCAATGTATTTTTCTCTGGCGAAGAATTTTACCACACGGATTCCGGAAAAGCTATCCTGAACAAAAGTTGAGATCGCAGACTGGCTTTTCTGCATGATCTTCGACTTTTTGTTGATAATAGAACTTACCTTATAAATAGCAAAAGATAAAATAGGAAGTGGAAGTAAGGTCCACATTGTCATGGAAGCATCCGTTTTTACCATGTAAATAGCGGTAATCAGCACCAATACAATTAAGTTCGCTACATACATCACTCCGGGACCAAGATACATTCTTACGGCAACAACATCCTCACTTAATCTGTTCATTAAGTCTCCGATGGTAGTTTGTTTATAATCCGTTAAAGATAAATCCTGATAATGTCTGTAGATTTTATTTTTAAGCTCGTATTCTATCCTTCTGGATGCGACAATGATGGTTTGTCTCATCATAAAGGTGAAGAATCCGGTTAAGAGAGAACATCCTACAATAATTCCAACATAAATCAGAACCTGATTGTTAAAGCCAAGATTCCCACTTTTTGTAAGTTCATCCACAGATTTTCCTACAAACTGAACCTTATATATATTAAAGAAATTACTGGCAATGATAAATAGTACCCCCCAAAACAACAATATTTTGTGTTTCCAAAAATAGGGGTTTAAGGTTTTAAGCGCTTTCATATAGTTGCACAAAATTACAAAAATGTCATCACACTACGAATTTCATCAATTTTAAATTTTGTATCTTTGCACCCATAAAAAAGCTCTTTGAATGTTAGGAAGACGACAAATCCGTGAAAAAGTAGTACAGACCGTGTATTCTTACTACCAAAATCCTGTAAAATTTGATGTTTTAGAGAAAAACATGTTTGCCGGGATAGAGAAAATCTATTATCTATACATCTATCAGCTCAACTTTTTGGTGGGTTTGAAAGATTTGGCAGAAAATCAGATCGAAATTGGTAAGAATAAATTTCTTAAAACTGATGCTGATATTAATCCTAACCAAAAATTCATCAATAACCAGGTATTGCTTAAGCTGGAAGAAAATCCTGAAAGATTATTTTTTACAGGGCAGCACAAGCAGTTGAAATGGGATATGCATGATGATTTATTGGTAAAAACTTTCCAGAGAATTACTGCCGGGAAACGTTATCAGGATTTTATGAAAGAAGAAGGATATTCTTTTGAAGAAGATCAGAAATTTATAGGTAAATTATTTCTAAGATATATTGCTGAAAATGAAGATTTTCATGATTACTTAGGAGATAAGGAACTTTCATGGTACGATGATATCCATATTGCCAATTCAATGGTACAAAAAACAATCGGTTTCCTGAGAGAAGATGAAGAAAGCAGAACTTTGATCAAAATGATTAAAGATGAAGAAGATAAAACATTCGCTGCAAAATTGTTAAGAGATACCCTGAACAACTGGGAAAACAATGAAAAGAAACTGGAAGAAAGACTGGAAAACTGGGATTTGGAAAGAGTTTCTCTAATGGATAAAGTAATTTTATCTACAGCAATTGCAGAACTTGATAACTTTGCTTTCACACCTTCAAGAGTAATCATTAATGAATATATTGAAATTGCAAAAGTATTTGCTACAGACCGTTCCAATATCTTCATCAATGGTATTTTAGATAAATATTGTAAAGATCAAAATAGAATATAAAATGAAAAAGACGTTATCAATTATCGCCTTGTCAATTATAGGCTTTGGGTTAGTTTCATGTAAAAAAGAAAACAAAGAAACTCAAAGTGCTGAAACTGCAACTACTGATTCTGCAGCTGTTGTGGCTCCGCTAACTACTGATTCTGTAGCAGCACCTGTAACTGGTGAAGCAGCAGCTCCGGTTTCAAACGAACCATCTACTTCTGTAGCTTTATCTGAAAACAGCTTCGATTTTGGAAAAATCAAAAAAGGAGATAAAGTAGAGCACGTATATGAAATTACCAACACAGGTAAGAATCCATTAATCATTTCTGAAGTGAAGCCAGGATGCGGATGTACAGCTCCTGATTTTACAAAAGAGCCTATCATGCCTGGTAAAAAAGGAAAAGTTACTTTGCATTTCGATTCTTCAAGCTTCGACGGAAACGTTCAGAAGTATGCAGACGTTTTTGCTAACGTAGAAAAAGCTCCAATCAGATTAACGTTCACAGCGAACATTCAACCATAATATTTAAAATATGTTGACACTATTTTTACAGGCACAGGGTGGATCATCACCTATGATGCTGATCATGATGGGGGTAATGTTTGTAGGGTTTTATTTCCTGATGATCAGACCTCAGATGAAAAAACAAAAGCAGGAGAAAAACTTTCAGGAAAACCTTAAAGTGGGAACAAGAGTAGTTCTTACATCAGGTCTTCACGGAAGAATTGCTCAGGTTCAGGATGACGGTTTTGTTATCGAAACATTATCCGGAAAACTGAAATTTGAAAAAGCTGCAGTTTCAAGAGAAATGACAGAATCTCGTTTTGGAGATAAAGCAAAAGCTGCTGAGAAGGCAGATGATAAAAAAGAAACAGCAACTGAAGAAAAGAAATAATTCAGTCTGAAAATATTTAGCTGCGGCGGGTGAACAAAGTTCACCCGCCGCAATTTTTTTATACGGGTTTGAAAAATTGTGTCCATTTGTGAAAAACAATTAGGGAAATTAGTGTTTAATAAAAAATTATCTTTGCTTCATGAATCAAAACACAAACAAAACAGTTCTTATTCTGGGAGCCAATTCAGATGTTGCAAAGCAATGCATAAAACAATATGTGGATAAAGGGTTTTCCGTAATCGCAGCTTCCAGGAATACAACCTCTTTGAATGATTTCATTGATTCAAACAATCTGGACCGCTCCAAAGTTTCTGTTTTGTATTTTGATGCTGCAGATTTTAATTCTCATCAAAAATTTTATTCTGATCTTTCCATCAAACCTCATATTGTGGTTTATGCTGCCGGTTTTTTAGTAGACAATCAAAAGGCACTGACTGATTTCAAAGGAGCGAAACAAATGATGGAAGTTAATTATATGGGTGGAGTTTCTATCCTGAGTATTATTGCAATGGATAAAAGCAATACCAACCTGGAAAGAATAATCGGGCTCTCTTCCTTGTCCGGAGTAAGAGGGAGAAAAAGCAATTTTGTCTACGGAAGTACAAAGGCTGCGTTTACCCAGTTTCTGGCAGGATTGAGACAGGAACTAGCTTCCCGAAGAATTATTGTGAATGCTCTGGTTATTGGCTATATCAGAACAAAAATCAACGAAGGACTGGAACTGAATGAATCTCTGATCATGGAGCCGGATTATGTGGCGAAATTTATTGTCAACGCCGGAAATTCCTTTACCATTGTTCCGAATTTTAAATGGAAAATTATCTACCATATTCTTAGACTTTTACCGGAAAGTCTGGCTGCAAAATTACCTTAATTCTGCTGTTGAGAATATTTTTGAACAAAATCCTTGAAAGTATCATAATCAGAGCCAGTAAAACCTGATGTAGTAAAGATGAGAGTGATTTTGTTTTGCAGCAGGTTTAAAATAATATATTTTCCAATTATTTTATAACTTGTCTTATTCCAGTGGGAGCCTACTATATTGGTTGGTTTCTTAATCGTTACAGATTCTTCATTCAGAATTATAAAACTTGTTTTTTCCTGTATCTGTTTCAGATCATTGATGCGTTTTTCAATCAAATGGCTGGTTTGCTTTTTTGATACAAGGTATTGAATAATTACTAAACAGATATATCCGATACATAGAATCCCTAAGAATTTGAAAAGATAAGAAATGATACTCTCATTAAGCTCGCTGATAGGTAAAAAACCAATTAATAAAAAGAGTATTGCACAAATGGTTACTATTCTTAATTTGGAAAAATGTTTTCTCCATGTGTATTGAAAGAAAAATTTTTGACTTTCTCTTTCCCTGTTTTCGTTAAAAGTAACTTCAAGTTGAACAGAATTATTCATACGTTCTCATAAAAAGATTCTGATCAAAAATAAATAATTAATAAGAAGCTTATAAAATATTTTCTCTGAATAATTGAACTTCGGTATCGTTTTTGTAATTCTATGACCCAAAAATTATTTCTTCCTGCAAGATTCAATTTCTGAATGATTATTGAGTAAAGCAGAAATATTCTTTTCTGCTGTTAATCTATTTTTAAGGATAAAATATAATTTACTTTCACTCTACAGTGCAAGGTGAATTTCTTTTTTTCAATCCTGCAGAAGATGTCAATGTTTCATTGATATAAATAGTAAAACACATAGTATAAAATGGACGATTTAGAACTGAACAAGATTCAACAACACTGGGACACTTTAATTTCTTCAGCAATTTCATGGGCACCGAGAATTTTTACTGCAATCATTTCTGCATTATTGATTTATCTTATCGGATCATGGATGATCAGGATGATTAAAAAACTGGTGGAAAAAGGTTTCAAAAAAAGAAATATGGAAGCTTCGTTGCAGCATTTCCTTTTAAATATTATCAACTGGGGACTTAATATTCTGCTGTTTATTGTTGTTGTGACTCAACTTGGAGTACAAACATCTGCGTTTGTTGCAATGATTGGTGCCGCAGGTTTAGCGGTAGGTTTAGCTTTACAAGGTTCCTTAACAAATTTTGCTGGTGGAATCTTAATTCTACTATTAAAACCATTTAAGATTGGTGATTTTATTTCTACCAATTCAGGGGTTTCAGGGACTGTAGATGCTATTGATATTTTTCATACAAAACTAATCACCCCACAAAACCAACTGATCGTTATTCCTAACGGAGTAGTTTCAAATAACAGTATTACCAATTTTACCCAACTGGGGACAAGAAGAACATCACTGGATATCGGAATTGCCTATGATGCGGATCTTAGACAGACCAAAGATATTTTAATGAATGTCATTAAGAATAATCAATATGCTCTTGCAACGCCTGCTCCACAGGTGGTCGTTACGGAACTTGGAGACAGTGCTGTCAATGTATCTGTAAGAGTAAGTACTTCCACTGAAAATTTCTGGACGATGAACGAAGAACTAATCATCGGTTGTAAAGAAGCTCTCGATAAAGCAGGAATCGGAATTCCTTTTCCACAACGAGATATTCATGTTTACAATCAATAATTATATTTAATTTTTTTTAAGAAGCTCCTGCATTATTGTAATGTAGGAGTTTTTATTTAAAAAAAATGGTAATATTTTTACTTCTCTTTTTTAGAATATTCCTGAAGATAATCTAATAAAATTTTATATTCATTCTCCTTAAACTCAGGTTCTGTAAAAATGAAATTAATATTTTTATTAACCATATTTAAAATAAGGTATTGATCAACCATTTTATAATGAGTTTTATCCCAGACACAGTTGATTGTATTGAATGGATTTTTAACAGTAATGCTGTCCTTGTGAAGGGTTATAAAACTGATTTCCTCATGTTTTCTTCTAAGATTTTCAATTTGTTCTTCTATCAAATTGAAGGTTTTATTTCTGGTACTGAAATATTGATATAAAAGAAGGAAAATATATCCTATAAATAAGAAACTACCATATTTAAAAATAACGGAAACGGGACCAAGATTCAAAGATTTTAAAGGAAGAAATCCTAATGCGAGGAATAGTACAGCATATAGGATTGCTTTTTTGAGTTCAACGAAGTGCTTTTTCCAGGTATACTGAAAGAAAAATTTCTGATTTTCCCTCTCTACATTTTCTTTGAAATATAATTGTAATTTGATAGGCTCCTCCATGATTAAAAATTTTGCTGGCAAAAATAGAGAAATTAACCAATATTCTGTAGTAGCTCCAAAGCATTCATCATATCAATTCCATTACCCAAAACCGGTTTGAACAAGTCACCTTTCTTTTTAATTCTGTCAAGAGCATTATTAATATTAAAATCTGTTGGCTTCAGACCAGGCTTTAATTCATCCCAATCCAAAGGCATAGAAACTGATGCTCCCGGTTTGGGTCTAAGACTGTATGCGCTTGCCAAAGTTTGCCCGGTTCTGTTCTGCAGGTAATCAAGATAAATTTTTTTGTTATCCCTTTTTTGAAGACTTCTTTCTAAAGTGGTAATCTTGGGCTGTTTATCATTCACCTGCTTCATAAGAATATGAGCGAAATCTTTTACCTGGCCAAAATCATAATGAGTTCCCATAGGAATATAAATATGAATTCCCGTACTTCCCGAAGTTTTACAATAACCTTTTATTTTAATAGCTTTTAAAACTTCATTCACCTGAAGCGCTGTTTCAATCACCTCATCAAATGTGTTTTTTGAAGAAGGGTCAAGATCTAAAACCAGATAATCCGGATTCTCAAGATCCGGTAAAGAACTGTTCCATGGGTTCAGATCAATACAACCTAAATTATTCAGATAAGCTAAAGTAGCTTTGTCGTTGCAGTAAATATAATCGATGTATTTATCATTCGATTCAGAATAGACCTGTGTGGTTTTTATCCAGTCTGGAATGTGATCTCCGGCATCTTTCTGATAAAAACCTTGTTCCTCAATTCCATTGGGAAACCGATTGAGAGAAAGGGGGCGATTTTTTAAATAAGGGAGAATATAACGTGCTATAGACTGGTAATATTCAATGACATCTCCTTTTGTAATGCCATCTTTAGGGAAATAAACTTTATTCTGATTTGTCAGTTTTACGGGATGTTTATCCAAAGTGATCTCTTTTTCTTTCTCATTAATCTCTGCTTTTTTTAATACTGCTTTTGATTTCATTTCTTTAGATTTTTCGGTGAAGGATGATTCTTTAAGATCTTCCGGATTTTTATCTTCTCTGATTGTGATAAAAACAGGATGTCTGAAGATTCCGTCCAAAGTTATTTCTGAATATTTGATTTCACATACAAGGTCAGGTTTTACCCATGTTACCGGCATATTGGTCTTTGGAATATTTTCGAAAGGAGAAGATTTTATAATTAATTTCTGAAACCTTTTATAAAGCTCTTTCAAAGAAGTGTTATTAAATCCGGTACCCGTATGGCCACAATAAATAAGTTTTTCATTACTATATTTTCCTAAAATCAAGGCCCCGAAACTTTCCCGTGAACCTCTTGGCTCTGTGAACCCACAAATAATGACTTCCTCTGTCTTGGAAAATTTGATTTTAAGCCAGTCGCTGTTCCTGCTGTTTTCAAGATATAAACTGTCTGCCCGCTTTGCAATCATACCTTCCAGTTTCATTTTTTTCATCTGAGCAAAAAGTTCAATACCTTTTTCAGGAATATGATCACAATATTGAATACTGTCAGTTTCAATTAAAGCTTCTTTCAAAAGTTCTTTTCGCTGGATAAGAGGAATTTCTTCAGTAGAATGACCATTCAGCCATAAAAGGTCAAAAACCTGATAAACAAGAGCTGTACTGGGATTATCCCCGATTTGTTGTAAAAGCTGAAAATTAGGCTTTCCCTGTTCGTCGTAGGCTACAACTTCACCGTCAACGATCATATGATGTTTCTGTTTACCGAAGTCCTGAGTAATTTTGTCAAATTTTGATAAAAAAGAAACTCCGTTCCTGGAATAGAAAAGTGGAGTGTCACGGCTGAGGTCAGCAATAGCTCGGTAGCCATCCCATTTTATCTCAAAGATCCAGTCTTTATCATTAAAGGCTTTATCTGAAAGTTTGGCCAGCATAGGTTTGATAAAGGACTTTAATTTTTTCTCGTTTGTTAAAGAATTAAATTTCCTGAAGGGCTTTTCAGAGATTATAACTTCTTTTTTTCTTTTATTTTTAAGCTTTTTTTTTCCTCTAAAAATTGGGTGACCAATGATTTTGGTGAAGTGTTTTCTTCAGCATTGTAAGGACTTTCTGCAAATTCGTCATTATGTTTGATGAGCAACCATGAGTTGTCATCCGTATTTTTCATTTTAACCAAAGCGAATTCTCCTTTCAGTTTTTTGCCGTGTAAAATAAATTTTAAAGAACCTGCATGTAATTCCTTCAGAAGTTCTTTTTCATGTGAAAGTTTAGAATTTTCTTCCAAAGGTTCATAAGTTCCGCTGTCCCATACTTCCACTTGTCCGGCACCATAATTTCCTTCCGGGATATTTCCTTCAAAATCTTTATAATCGTATGGGTGATCTTCCACCATCATAGCAAGCCGTTTGTCTTTCGGATCTAATGACGGACCTTTCGGAACGGCCCAGCTTTTCAATACACCTTCCATTTCAAGCCGGAAGTCATAATGAAGCCTGGTAGCGGCATGTCTCTGGATCACAAAAATCAGTTTGTCTTTACTTTTTTTTGTTTCTCCTTTGGGTTCGCTGGTTTCATCAAACTTTCTTTTTTTATGATAATCTTTAAGAGCCATTATGATGCGGATTTGGATTTGGAATTGCTAAGACTTGCTTTTAACTGTGCCATCAGGTCAATCACTTTACCTTCTTTTGGAGGCTGAACTTTTTTGGCTTTTATACTTTTGCCTTTTGCTTTCTGTTTAATGATTTTCATCAGTGCATCAGAATAAGTGTCCTTATATAACGCAGGATCAAATTCCTGAGAAAGTTGTTCAATAAGATTGACGGCCATTTTAAGCTCTGCAGGTTTCGGAGCCTTTTGAGCGGGGATTTTTAAGTCTGTATAATTTCTTATTTCCTGATCAAATCTCAGACGGTTCAGGACCAGTATTTCTTTATTGTAAGGACGGATCATTCCGATGGCTTCAGTCTCACGGAGAACAAATGTTCCGATTCCTACCATGGATGTTTTTTCAAGCGCTTTCAGTAAAAGTCTGTAGGCGCTTTCTCCATTTTTCTGAGGTTCCAGATAATAAGGGGTTTCAAAATACACACTATCTACTTCCTCTTCTTTGACAAATTGGTCAATGGAAAGTATTTTTGTCTTTTCGGGGCTTGCTGTTTCGTAATCCTCTTCATCAAGAACGATATATTTTTCGTCCATGAGATAACCTTTGACGATGTTTTCCCATTTAACTTCTTTTCCAGTATTTTCATTTACTCTCTTAAATCGGATATTGGAAAAATCAGATTTGTCAAGCATATCGAGATCTAATTTTGTGGTTTCTGTTGCTGAGTAAATTTTAACAGGAATGTTTACTAAACCGAAGCCAATGGCGCCGTTCCAAATTGCTTTCATTGTCTTACGTTTTTAAAAATCAAGCAATTAACATGCCGTTGAAAGCCTGTGTGGTACCTTTAAGTAGGTTTGTTGCCAAATGACAATTGTTTTTAGCAATCACTTTCATATCTTTATATTTCCGCAATCCGTGGATAAAACAGAAATATGGAAGAGCTTTTTACTTATATCAAAAAATTCGGAATACTGAATCCTCAGGAGGAACTTTTGATTGCTGAAGGAATTCAGGAAATCAAGATAAAGAAGGGAGAACCTTTTGTAGAGGCCGGGAAAGTAAGTCAAAGAATTGCTTTTGTAAAGGAAGGGGTTTTCCGCTCTTTATACTATAACAAACAGGGTGACGATTTTACCCGGTATTTCATCTATGAAGGTAGATTTATAGGAGATTTTCAAGGTTTTACCGATCAGCTGCCTGCTCATGAAGATATTGAAGCTATTACAGATGCTGTACTGCTGGTGATTGATCTTAAGCATTTTAAACTTCTGGAAGAGAAAATTGCTGTATGGCCTGTTTTGTTTGCAAGAATCCATGCTTTTGTTGTTGAGAATAAACTAAAGGTTGCCAGTATCATGCTCAATCAGGATGCGAAATCCCGTTACATTCATTTTTTAAATCATTATCCGGGGCTTGCCAACAGAGTTCCGCAATCTATGCTGGCTTCGTATCTTGGAGTCACTCCTTCTTCACTGAGCCGTATCAGAAGAAATATCGTATAAGATTTTGTGGGAGAGTAATAGGTTTGGATAGTTGTTACTAACTTCTAACATCTAGCTTCTAATTTTTCAAAAAATCTCTTTTTGTCAAATGACAATGCTCTTTCTTGTTGACTGTCATAGCTTTGTCCCATAAAATTTAAAGTACGAATATGGATATTGTATTAGGATTACAATGGGGTGATGAAGGAAAAGGAAAGTTTATTGATCTGATCAGTGAAAATTATGACATTACAGCGCGTTTTAATGGTGGATCGAATGCTGGACACAGCATAGAGAGAAACGGACGAAGAATTACGCTTAAAATGATTCCTTCGGGGATCTTTATGAAAGGAGTGCAGAATGTAATTGGTACAGGAACTGTTCTTGATCCTGTAAGTTTCAAAAAAGAAATTGCAAATCTTCAGTTATTTGATGAAACGGTTCAGCCGGAAAGTAATGTGATTATTTCATTGAAAGCTCACTTTGTGCTGCCTACTCATAAGCTTCTGGATGTTTTTATGGAGGAAAGTTCTGATTATACAACCATCGGAACTACCAAAAACGGTATTGCGCAAGCTTATTCAAATAAAATCTTAAGACAGAATGTAAGAATAGGAGATATGTTTGCTCCTGACTTTAGAAGCAGAGTACAGCACATTTTAGAAAGAGATTATAAGATGCTGACTGCAGGAGGTATGACGCTGCCTTCTCTGGAGGAAATAAGCAATGAATTTTTTGAAGCCGTAGATTTTCTGAAAAGATTCAAATGTACGGAGACTGAAATATATTTAAACAATGCTCTGGCAGAAGGTAAGACAATCTTAGCAGAAGGATCTCAGGCTGCTATGCTGGATATTGACCACGGAACATATCCGTATGTAACTTCTTCTTCAACTACTGCTTCAGGAGCGAGCAGCGGATTAGGTGTTTCACCGAAAAAGATCGGTGAGATATTCGGGATTGCAAAAGCATACTGTACAAGAGTAGGGAACGGAGTTTTTCCAACTGAATTATTTGATGAATTAGGTGAACAGATCAGAACAAAAGGAAACGAGTTTGGTTCCAATACGGGACGTCCGAGAAGAACAGGCTGGCTGGATCTTCCTGCTTTGAAGTATGCCGTAATGATCAATGGGGTAACTCAGCTGGTGCTGACAAAGGCTGATGTTTTAAGCGGACTGAAATCCGTAGCAGTTTGTACTCATTATGAACTGGAAAATGGAGAGATTGTAACTGCTTCAGGTTTGCTTCCTGAAAACGGAAAACCTATACTAAAATGGATGAATGGCTGGGAGGCTGACTTCTCTGCAATGAAAAGTCCTTCAGAATTACCAAAAGAAGTCATCGGGTTTCTGTCATTCTTGGAAGAAGAATTGGGAATTCCTGTGGCTTATCTTTCAACCGGGCCGGGAAGGAATGAAATGTTGAAATTAATCTAATAGATAGTTGTAGAATAGAAAGAGGTTAGGGAGTTTATTTCCTAACCTCTTTTTTGTATGAAGAAATTTAGTTAACTTTTGTAAGGATGAAGCGTTGCTTTGTAGAAGTCTGAACCGTTTGATCAGTTGTGCCGATTACAATAGGAGTAAGATTGGTTGTTGTACCATTTTTCACCTCTAATCTCAATGCTGGTGCGTTCTTTGGAGCAAATCCAAATCCATTATTTCCTAAATTGAATAATAACCATTTTTGAGAATCTGTATTAGCATTGGTTCGTAATTCAACAGCTGTTCCATTCGTTGTCCCGTTACTTTTCACGGTTAATACCTTTGTAGGATCCAATATAGATTTGATGGTATAATAACCATGATCTGATTTGGTGAAAGTAAATCTCTGGTTACTCCCTGTAGAAGCGGAATACAGAATGATGCTGGTGCCGTCTGTAGTTGAACTTCCTGAAACATCTACATTTTTATCACTTGCTAAAGCTGTTCTCATTGTATACGTTCCGTTGACGGCAGAAGTAGCATTTACAGGTCCATACAAATGATTGATACCAGCATAATCACCCGCAGACAACCCTGTTCTTTGCTTGGTGAATGTAGATCCATCCAGCTTAGTCATTACTGGCTGACTTGAGTCTATAGCAAAATCTGTAGACTGATACATCATGACTGAACCGAAATCAAAAGCACCATGTCCTGCGTAATCATTGTAAAGATTGAAGTTATGACGGCTTCCTTCTACGGCTTTGTTAACATCTACAATGATGTACTGATCTCTATCCGGGCGGCACTGTTCATGCATGATTCCCATAGAATGCATGATTTCGTGGGCAATAATAGCGGGATAAGTAATATTATAAATTTTTATACCGTTAACTCTGTTTTTTTGCCATCCAAGTGGAGAACTGTTGGATGTTGTATAAGTAAAGGTGATATATTCTGTTTGGTTGGTTCGTTCAACAAACTGCATACTGGTTTGTGAAGAAATCATATCAAACGCTTTGTTGATATTGGTCAGGAACGTATTATAATTCTGAGTACTCAGACTTCCCTGGCTGGGTAATGTATAATAAACGGTTGCATCCGGCCATGTCTTAATAAAAGAGCTTACAATGGTACTTTTCTCTGCTGTTGATGTTCCGGGATTGGCCTGCTTTTGTAATACATTAAACTGTTCGGGGCTAATCGTAATATCTTCTGCGTAAAAATATTCTCCATTTATTTCATTAACATACGTGAATTTTCCGTCAATAGATAATTTGTGAATCTTTGCATTGTCCAGCTTTGTGGTTGCAGGATCGATTGAATCAGTTTGAGGATTTTCAATGTCCGACCTACATGAATTCAGTGCCAGAACAAGGCATCCTGATAATAGTAATAGTTTGCTTTTCATATTATTTAATATTGGTTTGGTGATCAAGGTTTTAAAATATGAACAGCTATATTATTATCATACGCATGAGATTATAAAAATACATCAATTCCTAAGTTTTGATTAAGTCTTCATTATAATTCAGCTGTGTAACGTAAATATATTAATAAAAATCATATTTACATATAACATAATATAATGATTGTTTTGTTGGGTTTTTATTTGAAAAATGTATTTATTTCGTTTATATAAATGTTTTAATTTAATTTTTACTATTAAATTTTAAATTAAGTTATTTCACGAATATTTGACATAGTGTGTTGAAATACATATTTCACTGGTGTAAAGTTTGTTTTGTTAGCAAATTGATAAATTATGGTAGGATTTGTAATGTTTTTTGATTCTAAATAATGCTATTTTATTACTATTTATTTTTCAAGAATAGTATCGTCAGTATAAAACATCAGGAAGTTCAGGGTGAACTTAAGGCTCCTGTAATAAGAATATAAAAAAAGCGGGGCAAATACCCCGCTTTACATTTATGCTTTTAAATTCAATTGTAATTCTAATTCGTCGAGCTGTGCATCAGCAATCGAAGCAGGTGCATCGATCATTACATCTCGTCCTGAATTGTTCTTAGGGAAAGCGATATAATCTCTGATCACTTCGTTCCCGTCAAGAATGGCTACCAAACGGTCAAACCCGAATGCTAAACCTCCGTGTGGCGGAGCACCATATTTAAATGCGTTCATCAGGAATCCAAACTGAGCTTCTGCTTCTTCTCTGGTAAATCCTAATAAGTCAAACATTTTAGACTGAAGATCTCTGTCAAAAATTCTGATAGATCCACCTCCGATTTCGTTTCCGTTCAGAACCATGTCATAAGCGTTGGCTCTTGCTTTTCCAGGATCTGTTTCCAACAAGTGGATATCTTCCGGCTTTGGAGACGTGAAAGGGTGGTGCATGGCGTGGTATCTTTCAGTATCTTCATCCCATTCCAATAGAGGGAAGTCAACAACCCAAAGCGGTGCAAATACATTTCCTTTTCTTAGCCCCAAACGGTTACCAAGTTCCATTCTCAATGCTGAAAGCTGAGCTCTTACTTTATTTTCGTTTCCGGAAAGAATCAACATTAAGTCGCCTTCTTTTGCTCCGAATTTTTCGATGATTTTTGCTAAATCTTCTTCGTTGTAGAATTTGTTTACCGATGAGGTTTTTACTCCGTCATTCTGGAATTTTGCCCAAACCATTCCTGAAGCTCCGATCTGAGGACGTTTAACCCAATCCACAAGTTCATCGATCTGCTTTCTCGTATAGTCTGCACATCCTTCTACATTGATTCCTACTACTAGCTCAGCGTCATCAAATATTTTAAAGTCTTTTCCTTTTACCAGTTCATTCAGTTCTACGAATTCCATTCCGAAACGGATATCCGGTTTGTCATTTCCGTATTTTTTCATCGCCTCTGCGAAAGTCATTCTTGGGAAAGCTCCGAATTCCTGACCTGTAATATCTTTTATAAGAGTTTTAGTCATTCCTTCGAATACGTTCATAACGTCTTCCTGCTCTACAAAAGCCATTTCACAGTCGATTTGTGTAAACTCCGGCTGTCTGTCAGCTCTTAAATCCTCGTCACGGAAACATTTTACAATCTGGAAATATTTATCCATTCCACCTACCATTAAAAGTTGTTTGAAAGTTTGTGGAGACTGTGGCAATGCATAAAACTGTCCAGGGTTCATTCTGCTTGGTACCACGAAATCTCTTGCTCCTTCCGGAGTAGACTTGATCAAAACAGGAGTTTCCACTTCAATGAAACCTTCGTCAGATAAATAATTTCTTACTTTCTGTGCCATCTTGTGACGGAAGATCAGTTTATCTTTTACCGGATTTCTTCTGATATCCAGGTAACGGTATTTCATTCTTAATTCTTCACCACCATCCGTTTCATCCTCAATAGTGAAAGGTGGAAGCTGAGAATCATTCAGAATCGTCAGTTTTTCTACCAGAATTTCAATTTCCCCGGTTGGAATATTAGGGTTTTTGCTTACTCTTTCAATAACTTTTCCGGTAGCCTGAATCACAAATTCACGGCCCAGTTTTTTAGCTTCCTCCATCAATTGAGCAGAAGAGCGGTCCTGGTCAAAAACCAGCTGGGTAATTCCGTAACGATCTCGAAGATCTACCCAAATCATAAATCCTTTATCACGGATAGTCTGTACCCATCCTGATAGTGTAACTTCTTCATTCAGATTTTTCAGAGATAGCTCTCCGTTGGTGTGTGATCGAAACATAATTATTTGTTTAAAGTTCAATGTTTAAGGTTCAATTCCGAACCTTGAATTTTTCGTTGGCAAAGATAAGATTTTTGCAGGTTTTATAAATAAAAAAAACTCCCTTTCGGAAGTTTCATATATTGTTTTTAGATTTTTTTAGATTCTATTACCACCTTTTGCGATCAGAATTCTCTTTACTTCTTCACTACCTTTTGTTTCATCAGCTACTTCAAGAGGAGTTTTATTCTGACATTTTTTATTCACATTCGCTTTGTTATCCAAAAGGAAGTTGATAATATTCTTTCTGTCAGACATTACACTGAAGCCAAGGGGTGAATAAAGTATATTTCCCACAAGGAAACATTTGTTGTAATCTCCCGGAGCAAACTGTTTTTTGAATGTTGCTATATCATCAGAATAAATGGCTTTCATCTTTTCCTGACTCATCTTCTGGGCAGAGAACATGCTGCCGGACAGTAACATTCCAAATAGAAAAGTAGTAGAGATTATTTTTTTCATAAGGATAATTTTTAAGAATATACAAATCTAAATTAAATTTTATTACCAATTGCTAAGTTTTTCTAATAATTGGATTTGTATTTTTGGGATTACATAAAATATTAATTGCGAAATGACAAAATATGTTGAATTTTTGAAAAAAGCATTCAGCGGTGAAGAAACTGATTTTACGAAAGTGAATATCAGAAGTGCTGTGCTACTTTTAGCGATTCCTATGATGCTTGAAATGGCTATGGAATCTGTGTTTGCGCTTGTGGATCTCTATTTTGTCGGTCATCTGAAAGAAAGCGGTTTTGCTATCCAGACGGTAGGACTTACCGAATCTGTACTTTCGATAATGTATTCTATTGCCATTGGGATGAGTATGGCGGCTACAGCTTTGGTAGCAAGAAGAATTGGTGAGAAAAATCCGGAACAGGCTTCCAGAAGTGCAGCACAGGTATTACTCGTTTCCTTTGCGATTACTTTTATTTTAAGCTTGTTGGGGGTGATCTTTGCAGAAGAAATTTTAATCCTGATGGGTTCAAAACCGGAAGCAGCAGCTTATGGGAAGAATTTTACCAGAATTATGATGGGAAGCAGCACGATTATTATGCTTTTGTTTTTAATTAATGGGATTTTCAGAGGAGCCGGAAATGCTATGATTGCCATGAAAAGTTTATGGATCGCGAATATTGCCAATATTATTCTCTGCCCGATTCTGATAAAAGGCTTAGGGCCTGTTCCTGCTTTGGGGCTCACGGGAGCTGCTTTGGCAACAACAATAGGACGTAGCATTGGTGTTATTTATCAGCTGTATCATCTTTTGGTAGCCGATACTCAGATAAGAATTAAACTTCCTTATTTTAAACCGAATTATACATTAATCAAATCCATTATAAAAATTGCAACTCCCGGAATTTTTCAGTTTGTCATTGCTTCATGCAGTTGGATTTTCCTTGCAGAACTTGTAGCAACTACAGGAGGAGAGAATGCATCGGCGGGTTATCAGACCGCTTTAAGACTAATGATGTTCTTTATGCTTCCAGCCTGGGGATTGAGTAATGCTGCCTCTACGTTGGTAGGACAGAATATGGGAGCGAATGAAATGCTGAGAGCAGAACAGTCGGTGATGAAAACCGTGAAATATAATGTCATTTTTATGCTTGTGGTAAGTTTGATTTTCCTTTTTATGGGGAACTTTTTAGTTAGTTTTTTTACTCAGGAAATGGCGATTAAAGATTTTGCTAAAAATGCACTTCAGATTATGAGTATAGGATTTATTTTCTATGGAATCGGGATGGTGATGATCAATGCCTTTAATGGAGCTGGTGATACATGGACTCCTACCTGGGTTAATCTTTTTGGTTTCTGGCTGTTTCAGATTCCGCTGGCTTATTTCTTATCAAAATATCTTGACATGGGCCCCAAAGGAGTTTTTATATCAATTCCTGCCGCAGAAACATTGATAACCATTGTTGCTTTTATCTTATTTAAAAAAGGAAAATGGAAGACGATAAAAGTGTAGAATGTATGGATGATGGAAACTTGAAGAGGGGAGTACTGGCAGCCTGAAATATTTAAGCTAGCCTTTTATCAATAAGATGAAGAAAATAGAACTAATTTGATAACAGAGAATCAAAATAGCAACCTGATAGTAACTTCCATCCTCCAGCTTCCTTCTTGTTTAAAAAAGGAAAGTGGAAGACTGTGAAGATTTAGAGGGCTGGGTGTTGGAAGCTGGAAGAGAGGAGTAATTGCTGTCTGGAATATTTAAGCTAGTCTTTTTTTGCAAAATGAAAAAAAATAAATGATCAGCCGGTTGAGAATGGAAAATAGCAACCTGATAGTAACTTCCAACATCCATCCTCCAGCTTCCTAACCTAATTTATAAAACTTTAACAGCTTCATTAATTGGATTTTAGTATTGTATTTTCTAAATTCGTAGAACAACAAATACATAATACTATGGGAAAAGGAGACAAAAAATCAAGAAGAGGAAAAATTAATTCCGGAAGTTATGGTAAAAGAAGACCTAAAAAAGCTTCAAAATCATTTCCTGCTTCTGCAGAAAAATCTAAAAAGTAATTAAAAATAAAAAAGACCGAAGATCATATCTCCGGTCTTTTTTTATGAAAATTAAATTAATTATTTACCTCCCAAAATATTACCAAGGATGCTGCCTAAACCGCCGCCACCTTGTTGTTGGTTTCCACCACCACCCAATACACTTCCCAGGATATCATTCAAAGGATTTCCTGATGATTGAGATTGTCCGCTACCTCCTAAAACACTTCCAAGAATGTCATTCAAAGGATTAGACTGCTGAGCTTGTGCCTGATTGGAAGCATTTCCAAGGATTCCTCCTAAAAGATCTCCTAAGCCGCCAGCTCCTACATTGCTCTGTTGTTTTTGCTGTCCGATATAACCCATTACTACAGGTGCAAGCATCGCAAGGATAGGACCTATTTTATCTATTGAAATTCCAGTGTTCTGTGACAGTTGGTTTTCAACAGTACTTTTTTGCCCACCGAAGATATGATCAAGAATAGATCCTCCTTCAGCCTGTCTTGCCTCAATTTGTGAAGCATCATTTAAAATACTTCCGTTGTGGTCTTTATCTAAAGCATTATTTAAAGCTTCTGCTTCTTTAGCGTCCTGAGATTTATTTCTAAGATAAGAAATAATAAGAGGGGTAGCAACTGCTAATAGGGCGATTACCTGGTTTTTACTGATTCCGAATTTGTTTTCAGCCTGTTCAGCAACCTGGTTGCCTGTGTTCCCTGTAAGTAGGTCAATTAAACTCATTTTTTGTGTTTATTTAGTATTAATTACACCAAAGTTATCAAAAAATATGCCTTACAAATTGACCGCCTTTCATAATTATTGTTAAAGTTTCTGAGAGCGTTTCAGAAGACTTTAGTTTTTAATGATAGGAACGTTTGAACACGCTTCTCCGAACATCAGAGATTTTACAATAGGTTTCAGTTGTTCTACCAATTCAATATAAGCATTTTCAGGAATTTCTTTATCTGAACATCCTTTTACAAGCACTCTTTTTCCTCTCATTTCCTCAAAATCATGAGTCTGGATGGCATTATGCATTAAAATAACTTCCAGATCCTCGCGGTTTCCAAAAACTACTTTTTTTGCTACATCGGTAATCTTTGCTGTTAAAACAAAATAAGCCCAAAGAGGAATAATAGTGTCTACGGAATTGTAAATGTATACGTAAGTGTCTTTATATTGTTCCGTATCGATTGCATCTACCTTTTCACGGAAATCTTTTTCTTTCAGGATCATTTCCTGCCAAAGGAAATCTTTAAGGTCAATACCCTTTCTTTCCCCTTTTGGCAGTAAAGTGGTAAGGTCAAAATTGATAAGGCCGCTTTCTGCAACTTTATTCCGGATTTCAAATTCTTCTGACATTTTTTATCATTATCTTTGAACAAATTTACGAATTAAGATCATATCTATCTTAATTTGTTCTCTATCCTTACTATAGAAATGAAGTATTATATTATTGCAGGAGAAGCTTCCGGTGACTTGCATGGAAGCAACCTGATGAAAGCCTTAAAACACAAGGATCCACATGCGGAATTTAGATTTTGGGGTGGCGACCTGATGAAAGCTCAGGGCGGAACGTTGGTAAAGCATTACCGTGATCTTGCTTTTATGGGATTCCTGGAAGTGGTGATGAACCTCCGTACTATTCTGAATAATATTAAATTCTGTAAAGAGGATATTCAGAAGAACAGACCTGACGTTTTGATTTTGGTGGATTATCCGGGATTCAACCTGAGAATTGCCAGATTTGCCAAAGAATTGGGAATAAAAGTTGTTTATTATATTTCTCCACAGCTTTGGGCTTGGAAAGAAGGCCGCGTAGAGATTATCAAAAAATATGTGGATGAAATGATGGTCATTCTTCCTTTTGAAGAAGACTTTTACAGAAAACATGGAGTGCATTCTCATTTTGTAGGTCATCCGTTGCTGGATGCTATTTCGGATCTTCAGGAAATCAGCATTGAAAAATTCAAATCAGAGCATGGCTTGAACGAAAAAGAAATTATCGCATTACTTCCGGGGTCCAGAGAACAGGAAGTAGAAAAGATGCTTGAAATAATGCTTTCCGTAAGACCGCAGTTTCAAAACTATCAGTTTGTGATTGCCGGAGCCCCAAGTCTTCCAAAAGAATTTTATCAGAAATATGTAGATGATAATGTTCATTTTGTTTCTAATAAAACCTATGATCTGCTAAGATGTTCAAAAGCTGCTTTGGTGACTTCCGGAACAGCTACGTTGGAAACCGCTTTGTTGAATATCCCTGAAGTGGTGTGCTATCGTGGAAGTAAAATTTCCTATGCTATTGCTAAAAGATTGGTGAAAAATATCAATTATATTTCTCTGGTTAATCTGATTATGGACAGAGAAGTGGTGAAAGAATTGATTCAAAATGATCTGAATACTAAAAATCTGGTAGAAGAGCTCAATAAAATTTTGTCAGGAGAGAAAAGGGATCAGGTTCTGAATGACTATAGCCTTCTGAGAGAAAAGCTTGGCGGAAAAGGAGCCAGCGATCATGCTGCTGAGGTGATATTGAAAGTATAGTTTATACCGAGTTTCTGATTATTAATCTACTTTTAACTATGAATTATTGTAACCGTTTTCTGTTATTCCTGACTTTTATATTGTTTTTCACAAACAGTTTTGCCCAGCAGAGCAGTGCAAGAGATAAAGTTCAGATATTTTATTACGGCTGGTATGCCAATCCTGCAACAGATGGAGATTATCAGCACTGGAATCATGAGATCCTTCCTCACTGGAGTAATCCGAAGTGGAATAATCTGGGACATCATAAAGGAGGAGATGATATCGGAGCTAATTTTTACCCGGCTCTTGGCAACTACAGTTCCAATGATCCGAAAACCATCGGGCAGCATATGAAAATGATCAAAGACTCTGGAGTAGGAGTAGTTGTTGTAAGCTGGTTGGGAAAAGATTCGTTTACGGATAAAAGTCTTATCAAATATTTAGATATTGCAGATCGGTTTGATTTAAAAATAGCATTCCACATTGAGCCCTTTTATAAAAATACTTCAGAATTAAAAGAGCAGCTTTCTTACCTGATAAAAACGTATTCTCATCATCATGCATTCTATAAAAAAGAAGGAAAACCTCTGTTTTATGTGTATGATAGCTATAAAATTCCTAAAGAAGAGTGGAGGAAAATACTATCCAAAGATGGAGAACGAACAGTCCGAAACACAGATTTAGATGCTCTTTATATCGGACTTTGGGTTGAGAAAGATGATGCTAAATTTTTTGATTCGGCAGGCTTTGATGGTTTCTATACCTATTTTGCCAGCGAAGGATTTGTATATGGAAGTACAACGGCTAATTGGGATTTTATGGCCAAATATGCTAAAGATCATCATCTGATTTTTATTCCGTGTGTAGGTCCTGGTTATTCTGATACAAGAATCCGTCCGTGGAATGAAGCGAATTTCAAAAGCAGAGATCATGGAAAATATTATGAGAAAATGTTTGATGCTGCCAGTAAAGTAAATCCGGAGTTCATTGGAATTACATCATTCAATGAATGGCATGAAGGAACGCAAATAGAGCCTGCTATTCCTAAAAAAGCAGGAGATTTTAAATATGAAGATTACGGGAAAGATCCTTTATTTTATATCAAAGAAACGAAGCGTTTGACGGATAAATTTTTGAAAAAGAGATAATATACTTTTAAACGTAATTTTTAGTAAAAAAAATTAAGCGTTCTGTTAACATTTTTAATGAAGACAGAGCGCTTATTTAGTTTGTAAAGAGATCATGAATTTCCCATTCATTGCCTATTTTAAAAGAATAATTAATGGATATTGAACAAACAGCCTCTTCTTATTCTCTCAGTAAGCTTTATTCTTGGAATTCTTTTTCAGGATAAAGTGGTATTAGTAAAGACTGTTGTTCATGGAGTGGGAGTAGTCTGCTCAATATTGTTGATTTTAATCTGTTTTCATTCTTATCTTCTGCATAAAACCAAAACAGTTTTACTGATGCTTCTGCTGTTTGGAGCAGGAATTGTTCTTCATTTCTATAACACTTCTTCACCAGTTGATAAACTTCTGGTCAAGAAGCATGAAACGGTTTTATTTAAGATCTCTCAGAAACTAAATTCTTCGGAAAAGTATAGAAAATATGAAGGCATTGCACAGGCGGGAAATGCATGTTTTAATTCAATTTTTTATGTTTCAAAAGATAGAAAAGAGTTTGATTTTATTCACTACTACAAAGCCGAGGTTTACATTACAAAACCTCAGATTCCATCATATGATTTTCAATTTGATTATGCCCAATATCTGAAAAGAAAACATATTGATTACCAGGTTTATCTTTCAAAAGTAATTATATCTGCAGAACGGAATGACTTAACGTGGGCAGATCAGCTTAGGCAATATAGGTTTGAGGTTCTTAACAAAATAGATAAAACAGAAATTTCAGAAAAAACTAAAGAATTTCTGAAAGGTATTATTCTGGCAGACCGAACAGAAATTGATGCAGACACTGTTAGAGATTTCAATAAGTCCGGGTTGGTTCATTTTCTGGCTATTTCCGGAACTCATATTGTGGTTGTTTTCGGGATGTTCTACTTTTTTTTGATTCGATTTGTTCCTTTACAATTCAGAAAATATGCGGTTACTTTCAGTTTGATTTTTATCTGGTTGTTCGCCGCTTTTATTGGATTGGGTAATTCAGTATTGCGATCTTGTATCATGCTGAGTGTTTATTTTATTTTTGTTTTGCTTCAGCGAAAGCCAGATCTGCTTCACTCACTAGCCTTGTCTGCTTTTTTTATTCTAATCGGAGATACGCAACAGCTTTTTGATGTAGGATTTCAGCTTAGCTTTTTGGCTGTTTTGGGAATTTATTGGCTGAATCAGCCTCTGCTGAAATACTTCCCAAAACAGGATAATTATATTAAAAAACTTCTGTTTAACACGATTACCATATCTTTATCTGCACAGTTGGCAACACTTCCTCTGGTGTTGTACTATTTTCATCAGTTTTCATTGATATCAATCATTGCCAATTTTGTTATCGTTCCTTTTTCTGAATTAATTATTATTTTCTCTTTTTTAATAACAGTTCTTATTTCTTTTGGGATTGATTTTGAACTTATAAATGGTATATATGACGGGATTATTCAGTTTTTGCTGAAGGTGATCCATTGGTTTGCTGAGGTTGACGTGCTGTTCTTTGAAAATATTCCAATGAATGGGATAGAAGTGATGTCATTAGCAATATTTGTCTATTTACTAAGAGCAGCTATACTGAAATTCAATATGAAAAATACGATGGGATTGATGATGGCAGTGCTACTATTTCTAATGATAAGAAGCGGAATCACGGCTTTTGAAAATCAGAAGGAAGAGATATTGGTTCATCATTTTAACAGAAACAAAATTTTTTCAGTGAAAAATGGGGCCAGAGTCTGTTTCTGGATTTCGGATATGAAAAATAAGACGAAGATTTTACAGTATATAGTCAATCCATATTGTGCTTCCAGGAGAGTAGATCATTTTGAGATAAAAACCTTGTCACCCTCCATTCAAAAAGTGGTTTTCAGGAATAAGATTTATGATCTGAAATGATGGTTCTGAATTTAGCCATTTTCCTGTATTTATAATGGGCGAAAATCTTATTTAGAAAGATTACAAACTGTCTATTTGTGAGATTTCTCACTTTTCGATATTGTTAAACTTTCTTAATTTTGTGGAAATTCAAATTTAAACTTATATGGCAGGTTTAACGAGTTCTACGATAGGTAGAAAATACGCTATGGCATTATCAGCTATGTTTTTGCTGATTTTTCTTATACTGCATTTGACAACCAATTTGTTATCAGTTCTAAACAAGGATGCATTCAATACAGCATCTGACTTTATGGGCTATAATCCTTTTGTGCAGTTCTTAATGCAGCCTATTCTTGGTTTTGCAGTAATTTTCCATTTTGTAATGGGATTTGTGCTTGAGATCAAGAATAATAAAGCGCGTCCGGTAAAGTATGCAGCTAACAACGCATCTGTGAATTCTTCATGGATGTCCAGAAATATGATTATTTCAGGAGCTGTTATTTTAGCTTTCTTGGCGCTTCACTTATATGATTTCTGGCTACATGAAATTAATTACAAGTATGTAGAAGGATTGACTCCTGATGCAGAACGTTTCTGGCCGGAACTTCATGAAAAGTTTGCTGATCTTTGGAGAGTGGCTTTGTATGTAATCTCTTTTGTTCTACTAGGATTACACTTAGCACACGGATTTCAGTCTTCATTCCAGTCTATCGGTGCGAGACATCCAAAATATACGCCGGTGATCAAAGCTTTCGGGACATGGTATTCAATCCTTATTCCTGCAGGATTTATCATCGTAGCAGTTTTCCATTTTATAACTCAATAATATCAATATACTAGTATGAGTAAATTAGATTCAAGAATTCCAGCGGGTCCTCTTAAAGACAAGTGGAAAAATCATAAAGACCATATGAACCTTGTTGCACCAAACAACAGAGATAAGATTGATATTATTGTTGTAGGTACAGGTTTGGCAGGAGGTTCTGCTGCAGCTACATTAGCTGAGCAAGGATATAATGTGAAAGCATTCTGCTACCAGGATTCTCCAAGAAGAGCGCACTCTATTGCAGCTCAGGGAGGGATCAACGCAGCTAAAAATTACCAGGGAGATGGTGACTCTACTTACAGATTATTCTATGATACCATCAAAGGTGGTGACTATAGAGCAAGAGAGGCCAATGTTTACAGGTTAGCTGAAGTTTCTGCAAATATTATTGACCAGTGTGTTTCCCAGGGGGTTCCTTTCGGGAGAGATTACGGCGGTCAGCTGGATAACCGTTCATTTGGTGGGGTTCAGGTAAAAAGAACTTTCTACGCAAAAGGACAAACAGGACAGCAGTTATTATTAGGTGCTTATTCTTCAATGAGCCGTCAGATCGGTAAAGGAAGAATCAAAATGTACAACCGTCATGAGATGTTAGATCTTGTTATTGTTGACGGAAAAGCAAGAGGGATTATCGCAAGAAACCTTGTAACAGGTGAAATTGAAAGACATTCTGCTCACGCTGTAGTAATCGCTTCTGGAGGATACGGAAACGTATATTTCCTTTCTACCAATGCAATGGGATCTAACGTTTCTGCTGCATGGAAAATTCACAAAAAAGGAGCTTACTTCGCAAACCCTTGCTACGTACAGATTCACCCGACTTGTATTCCTGTTCACGGAACACAGCAGTCTAAACTGACTTTGATGTCTGAATCATTAAGAAACTCCGGAAGAATCTGGGTTCCTAAAAAACACGAAGATTCGGTAGCAATCAGAGAAGGTAAATTAAGACCTGAAAATATTAAAGAAGAAGATAGAGATTATTATTTGGAAAGAAGATACCCTGCATTCGGTAACCTTGTACCTAGAGACGTTGCGTCCAGAGCTGCTAAGGAAAGATGTGATGCTGGATTCGGAATCGAAAATAATGATACTCAGGAAGGTGTTTACCTTGATTTCTCTACAGAGATCATGAAAAAAGGTAAAGAATCCGCTATCGAAAAACATATTCATAATCCTACAGATCAGCAGATCTATGATTTAGGTAAGAGCTGGGTAGAGGAGAAATACGGTAACTTATTCGTAATGTACGAAAAAATTACTGCTGATGATCCTTACAAAACTCCAATGAAGATCTATCCTGCAGTTCACTATACAATGGGTGGTGTATGGGTTGATTATAACCTTCAGTCTACAATCCCAGGTTGTTTCGTAATCGGTGAAGCTAACTTCTCAGATCACGGTGCAAACAGATTGGGTGCTTCTGCATTGATGCAGGGTCTTGCTGACGGATATTTCGTACTTCCTTACACGATTGCAGATTACCTTTCTGCAGATATCAGAACAGGAGCTATTCCTACGAACTCAGGAGCGTTTGACGAAGCTGAAAAAGGAATTAAAGAAAAAATTGATTTCTTCTTAAATAACAAAGGAACTCACTCTGTAGACCATTTCCACAAACAATTAGGAAACATTATGTGGAATAAAGTTGGAATGGGAAGAACTCCTGAAGGATTAAGAGAAGCAATCAAAGAAATTGAAGAAGTAAGAAACGATTTCTGGAAAAACGTAAAAGTACCAGGTGAAGGAGAAGGTATGAACACTGAGCTTGAAAAAGCATTCAGAGTAGCAGACTTCCTTGAACTTGGACAATTAATGGCTATCGATGCACTACACAGAAATGAATCTTGTGGTGGACATTTCCGTGAAGACCATTCAACTCCGGACGGAGAAGCGGAAAGAGATGACGTAAACTACAAATACGTCGGAGCTTGGGAATATCAAGGAAACGATATCAACACAGAAGTGTTGCATAAAGAAGAATTGATATACGACAACATCGAGGTTAAAACTAGAAGTTATAAATAATCTCCAACCTATAAATATAACATTATGAGTGCAAAAAAAGGCTTACATCTTACGCTGAAAATTTGGAGACAAAAAAATAGTAAAACTAAAGGTCAGTTTGAGACCTATAAAATATCAGATGTATCTACAGACTCTTCATTTTTGGAGATGTTGGATATCCTGAACGAAAACTTAATTAACGAAGGAAAAGAACCTATCGCTTTCGACCACGATTGTCGTGAAGGAATTTGCGGTATGTGTTCTCTTTACATCAATGGTAGAGCTCACGGTCCTGATACGGGTATTACAACTTGTCAGCTTCACATGAGAATGTTCAAAGATGGTGAGACGATCGTTATTGAACCTTGGAGAAGTGCTGCTTTCCCTGTAATCAAAGATTTGATGGTAGACAGAAGCGCATTCGACAGAGTAATGGCAGCAGGAGGATTCATTTCTGTGAACACTTCCGGTAATACATTGGATGCTAACGCTATCCCTGTTCCTAAAGAAGATGCAGATAAAGCAATGGATGCTGCAGCTTGTATCGGATGTGGAGCGTGTGTAGCTACATGTAAAAACGGATCTGCAATGTTATTCGTTGGAGCAAAAGTTTCTCAGTATGCATTACTTCCACAAGGTAGAGTAGAAGCTAAGAGAAGAGTTCTGAACATGGTGAAAGCTATGGACGAAGAAGGATTCGGAAACTGTTCAAATACCGGAGCTTGTGAGGTAGAATGCCCTAAAGGTATTTCTCTTGAAAACATCGCGAGAATGAACAGAGAATACATGGCTGCTCTTGCAGATCAAGGATAGAATTGATTCAAATACATAAAAAATCGCCTTCATTTTTGGAGGTGATTTTTTTATGAAAAAGATAACCCTGTTAAAGTTTGTTAACTTATTGACTGATCTTCGTTATTCTTTATTTATTAAGTATATATTTGGAAGGTAATTGAATCGTTTTCTGAAAAAACTTTCAAATACTTTTTACCGTCAAAAAGATAACTTTCAATAATTGGAATATCCCTTTTGAATGGTAATAATAAAATTTTTAAAAAAAATAATTAGTGTGAATTAGCAAGCCCTAAAAAGCGTATTTTTGTGTAATATTAAAAATTGAAATGAAAAAATATCTTTTATTGTTTATCATCACATTCTTTGTGATGTCTTGTTCAAAAAAAGTAGAAGTAAAAGGAAAAATTACTGGAAGCTCACCATTAGAAAGAATTGAATTTGTAGAAGCTTCAGGAGTAGGAACCCTGCCTTTGATTAATATAGGTCTTGATAAAGACGGAAACTTTTCAGGAAATTTTGACGCTCCTAAAGATGGAATGTACGTAATCAATTACGCTGGCAGACAAAGCCTGATCTATCTTGAAGGTGGCCAAAAAGTGAATATCTCAGGAAACGGAGCAACTTTCCCAAATGAATATGTGATTACCGGAGATGCTAAAAAGAATAATGACTTCCTTACGGCAAGTATGAAGTTCTTGGCAGACTACGGAGGTAAAGTTAATTTACCTGTATTAATGGGTGGAGACGAAGCTGCATTTTTGAAAGGGATGCATAAAATTGAGGCAGATATTAATAAAAATGTAGATGACCTTGCAAAGAAAAATAACCCAAGCAAAGGATTATTGGAATGGAAGAAAAACGATGTGAAAGTAACCATTCTTAACTTGCTTGCGAACTATGAAATGTCCCATGGTCCAATGTCTGGAAATCCTTCTTTCAAAGCTTCTAAGGCTTTCAAAGATTACGAAACTCAGCTGGAAACAGACAAAGATGGAATGGTAAAAACTATTCCTCTTTACAGACAATATCTTCTTGTAAAAATGACTCCGGATTTCCAGAAATATGCTGAAGCAAACAGCAAAGGAAAAACAGGGATTACAACTTCTGAGATGTTCGCTCAGTATTTAAAAACAAAAAAAGATTTATCTCAAACAGCAAAAGATTATCTTCTTGCATTTGTAATGGCTCAGGCTGATATCCATCCAACAACTCCAGCTGCCAATATTGACAAGATTAAAAAGATCATCGATTCAGATATTAAAGATGCTACCATTAAAAGTGACCTTTTAAAAATGCAGGTAGCTATTACAGGGCTTAAAATCGGAGACGTTGCTCCTGAAGCAGCATTAGCAAAACAAGATGGAAAATCATACCAGCTTTCTGAAAACAAAGGAAAACCTTATATGTTATTCTTCTATGCTTCATGGAATCCTTACATCAGCGAAGCTACAGTACCTGTATTAAAAGAAGTGGTAAACTTTTATAAGTCTAAAATGAATTTTGTATTTGTAAACGTTGACGATACAAAAGATCAATTCATTAAAACAAGCAATTCTTTATTAAAAGGAATTCAGGGAGTGAATGTTTATGGAGAAGGAGGATTGAACTCTGACATTGCTAAGAAATATGGAGTATACGGGTTCAAGTTACCTTGCTTTGTTATTATTGATAAAGATGGTAAAATTGCCAGCAGATCTTTCGTAAACCTTGGTGAGCAGGAATTAGTGACTATTTTGGATAAACAAACAGGTCTTTCAGCTCCGAAGGTAGATCCAAATGCACAAATGCAGCCGCAATTACAGCTTGATCCATCTGCAATGCAGCAAGCACCACAGCCAGCAAATCCACAGCCGGCTCCAACAAAATAATAAACTTTAACATAGTATAGAAACCTTATCTTCGGATAAGGTTTTTTTTATTGTATTTTTGCAAACTGGAACGTAAAAGTTTCAATTAGGAAAATAGAAAATTTTAGAATGAGTAGGAAGAAAAAAAGAGATCTAACTCTTGAAAATATAAAATTGTTGACTGCCGGAGCAAAAGGCGTAGCAATAGGAAAAACAGAGGAAGGTAAAACCGTAATGGTAACAGGCGCAATTCCAGGAGATATTGTGAATGTGAGAGTGAAAAAAGCGAAGTCTAAATACTATGAAGGCGAAGCAATTGAAGTACTTGAAAAATCACCATACAGAGTTGAGCCTAAATGTATCCACTTTGGTACTTGCGGAGGATGCAAGTGGCAGAATATGAGTTATGAAAAACAGCTTGATTTTAAACAGGAAGAAGTCTATAATAATATCAAAAGAATCGGAGGAATTGATGAGTTTGAAACTGTGCCAATTCTAGGATCTGGAGAACAATATTTTTATAGAAATAAAATGGAGTTTTCCTTCTCCAATGCAAGATGGCTTACTCAGTACGAAATTAGTTCTGAAGAAAATTTCGGGAGTAAAGATGCTTTAGGTTTTCATATTCCCGGGATGTGGAGCAAAATTCTTGATTTGAAAGAATGTTTCCTTCAGGAAGATCCTTCTAATGCTATTAGACTGGCTGTAAAAGAATATGGGGTTAATACTGGCCTGGATTTCTTTGACGTAAGAAATCAGGAAGGATTCTTAAGAACCTTAATGATGAGACAGAACTCTCATGGAGAATGGATGGTTCTTTTCCAACTTTACAGAGAAGAAAAAGAAAACAGAGAAAAGCTTTTTGAGTTCTTATTAGAAAAATTCCCGCAGATTAAAACATTGGTATATGCCATCAATCCTAAACAGAATGACTCTATCTATGATTTAAATATCAACGTATATTTCGGAGAAGGATATCTTATGGAAGAGATGGATGGGCTGAAGTTTAAAATTGGACCAAAATCTTTCTTCCAGACCAACTACAAACAGGCGTTGGAACTATACAGAAAAACCCTGGAGTTTGCAGATCTGAAAGGTGATGAAGTAGTATATGACCTTTATACAGGAACAGGAACCATCGCACAATATGTAGCAAGAAATGCAAAACAGGTAATCGGAATAGAATCTGTACAGGAAGCAATAGATGCGGCAATAGAACATGCTGCATTGAACGGTTTAACAAATACAACGTTCTATTGTGGAGATATGAAAGACATTTTCAATGATGAATTCATGGCTAACCACCCTAAAGCAGATGTGTTAATCACAGATCCACCAAGAGATGGAATGCATCAGAAGGTTGTAGAACAGATCCTTAAGCTTTCACCGGAAAAAGTAGTTTATGTAAGCTGTAACTCTGCTACACAGGCGAGAGATCTTGCTTTAATGAAAGACCATTATACTTTAGTAAAGATCTTACCGGTAGATATGTTCCCACAAACACACCATGTTGAGAACATTGCGTTGTTGATTAAAAAATAAATTATTTAAATTTGAATTTCAAATCTTAATATGAAGTATTTTAAATTTCTCATAGCAATCTGCTTTTTAGGAATGCTTGTTTCCTGTGGAGGCGACGATGATATTTGTGAAAGTGGAGAAGGAACTCCAAGAATGAAGGTGGCCTTTAGAGATATAGATAATGGAAAAGAGACGACTCTGGATTCATTGTATGTCGCAGTAGACTATGGTGCAGGAAAGGTAGATCTGGGTGTAGCTGTAAAGACTGATTCCAGGTTAATTCCTCTACGGGTAGACAGTTCACCTTATACAGACGTTTATTTTAAACTTACGAAAAAAGGGGCAGAATCTAAAGTAAGAATTAATTATACAACGAAGTCAACCTATGTATCTCCGGGATGCGGAATCAAAAAGTATTACGAGAATTTAACTTCAGAATTAGTAACTCCGGATCCAGTTCAGAAAGTGGAGGTCGGACAAAATCAAATAGAGAATGAAGACAAGACTAATCTTTACCTTTCTTTTTAGTTTATTTGGAATAATAAGCTGGGCACAAGATAAAAAGAAGGAAGCAGAGAAGAAGGTTCACGAAAAATATGAGCCTAATTTTATGGTTGGCCTTGATGTATTGAATACCGGAGCCGGATTTTTTTCGGATAGAAAACTGTATCAGGGATTTATTTCTTCAAAAATCAAAGGAAATATTCATGCTATTGCAGAAGCAGGTTTTGAGAAAAACGTATATCAGAAAAATGGCTATGATGCTAAGGCAAGCGGTCCTTTCGTTAAGTTGGGTGCATTCTATATGCTCGCAAAAGATGCTGAAAATGAATTCAACGGATTTTATGCCGGAGGAAAAGTGGCAGGATCTTTCTATAATCAGGAATATATGGCGATTCCCGTTCGTGGATTTGGAGGAAGTAATTCTTCTGAAGCATTTCCTTCATCCTCACAGTCTTCTTTTTGGTTGGAAGGAACTATTGGAGGTAGAGTACAGTTATTCAGTTCCAATTTTTATATAGATGTAAATCTTCAGCCAAGATATATGGTATATACTTCTAAACAGGATGACATCACTCCAATGATTGTTCCTGGTTTTGGAAAAAGTTCTTCAAAGTTTAATATGGGATTTGCATGGAATATAGCTTATAAGTTCTAGAAATAACAGCTTTTGCCATTTAAAATAAAAAAAACACAACCTTTAGAATGTTCTAAAGGTTGTGTTTTTTTTAATGAATACTGCTTATAATTTATAAAAAAGAGAACCCTTGACTTTTACACTATATAGAATATAAAACTAATCTTATTCTTTGGTTTGTATTTTTTTTAATGAATATGTTTTTTAGGTGTATAATATTAAAAAATATTAAGTTATTTTATTTGTGTGAGTTATAAAATAGCTATATTTGGCGGAAATTATAATTGTGTTTTAATTTATGAAAAGAGTATTTACTGCTTTAATGTTTACTTGTATAGGAGGGGCAGTGTTCGGCCAATGGACACCAACTTCTCTTAAAAAAGGAGACGACAACAAAAGAAGTACAGGATTTAGAGTAGATCAATCTAATGTAAGAAGTAACGGGTACTATAAACTGGACCTGAACTTACTGAGATCTCAGCTGAAGAATGCACAGGAAATGGGAGCAAACTCCACTCCTGTAGTAATTTCTCTTCCTACGATGAGCGGGAAGATTGAAAGGTTTAATGTATATAGTTTTCCAGTAGTTGTAAAAGAACTGGCAGACAAGTATGAATTAGGATCTTATGTTGGAACAAGTGTCGATGACCCTACCAAATACTTAAGATTCAGTATCGCTCCTAATGATTTTCAGTCAATGATCATCCATGGAGATAAATATGAATTTATTGACCCTGCTTCAACAGACAAGTCAGTATATGCTGTTCATCCTAAAACAAAAAAGGAAAAGAACGGTTTCTTGTGTTCTACAGAAGAATCTCCTGCTGCTAAGAAGGAAATAGATGCTTTATTAAAAAATGGACAGTCGTTCACTAATCAGCCAACAACTTTTAACAAAAGTTCTGATAAGAAATACAGAACAATGAGACTGGCAATGTCCGTTACAGGTGAGTACACGCAATACTTTATGGGACTTGCTGGTGTACCTGCTACTGCTACGGATGATCAGAAAAGAGCTCCTGCTATTGTTGCGATCAACAATACTCTAACCAGAGTAAATGGAGTTTTTGAGAAAGACTTTGCATTGCATTTGAATTTACAGAACTTTCCCAATGTAATTTATATTGATCCTGCTACAGATCCCTATGCTGCTGCTGCAACGGGAGCGGGTGGAGCATGGAATGCACAGCTTCAAACAGCTTTGACAAATAATGTAGGAAATGCTAACTATGATATCGGACATTTATTCGGTAAATCTGGAGGTGGAGGAAACGCCGGATGTATCGGATGTGTATGTATTAATCCTACAACTTCAGTTCCTAAAGGAAAAGGTTCAGGATTTACTTCTCCTGCGAATGGAATTCCATCAGGGGATAGCTTCGATATCGACTATGTAGCCCATGAGATGGGTCACCAGTTAGGAGCTAATCATACTTTCTCTCATAATCTTGAAGGAAGTGGAGTAAATATGGAGCCAGGTTCAGGAACTACCATTATGGGATATGCTGGTATTACCGGTCCTGATACAGATGTTCAGCAAAACTCTGATCCTTATTTCCATAAAGCAAGTATCGGTCAGGTACAAGCGAACTTAATTGCAAAAACTTGTGACGTAGAAACTACAATTACCAATAACCCACCGGTAATTACTGATCTGCCAACATATACTATACCAAAAGGTACTGCTTTTGCGTTGACGGGTAGTGCTACAGATCCTGAAAATGACCCAATGACATATTCTTGGGAAGAAGTAGATGATGCCTTAGTTTCTATTGATAAATATAACTTAGGAAATACAACATCAGGAGCTTCATTCAGATCTGCTGCTCCAAACGCAAGCCCAACAAGATACTTCCCGAAATTTACGTCTGTAATGAACGGAGTATTAAATAATGCAAACAATACTTGGGAAGCTGTATCTACTACGGCAAGAACTACAAATTTTGCATTAACAGTAAGAGATAATAATTCCAATGTAGCTGAGCAACAATCTGCTTTTAAAGTTCAGACTATTGTTGTAGGAGATAATGGGCCTTTCAGATTAGCTAACCAATATGCTGATGTGAATACTCCAACTCCGGTTCAATGGATTGTTGCCAATACTAATGCAGCTCCTTATAATGTTGCTAATGTAAAAATTGATTATACTACAGATAACGGAACAACCTGGACGGTATTATCAGCATCAACACCTAATGACGGATCTGAAAACTTTACTTTCCCTTCTTCATTGAACGGTCAGACTATTAAAGTAAGAGTTTCTTCAATAGGGAATGTTTTCTATGCAGTAGGACCTGTAAGTATTGCACCTCTATCTGCTTGTAGCAGTGCTGCACCAACTAACGTTGTTGTAAGCAACATTACGGTGTCTTCAGGAAGTGTATCTTGGATGTCTTATACAGGCGCAACTTATAAAGTACGTTATAGAAAAGTAGGTACAACTGTATGGACTGAAGCTGATACAGCAGTTCCTTCAATCAACTTAAGTAATTTAATTGATGGTACAACGTATGAAGTTCAGGTAGCTTTAGTTTGTGGTACTACAGTAGGAACATATTCTGCATCTGTAAACTTCAGTACACCTGCACTTGCTTACTGCGCAGCTGCTTCAACAAGTTCAGACTATGAGTATATTGCCAATGTGACACTTGCGAATGTAAATAACACTTCTGTAAATAGTACCTATACAAACTATACAACAAATACAGCACTTCAAGTTAACCTGGTAAAAGGAACTACTTATCCTATTTCAGTTACAGTAGGGAACTCCGGTAGTGCTGATTATGATACGGTAGCTGCATTTATAGACTTTAACAAGGATGGTGTTTTCAGTGATTCAGAAAGAGTATTGAATTATCCTGTAACATTAACGCAGCCATCAACTGTAGTAAGCGGAAACGTTACAATTCCAGCAAATGCAGTAGAAGGACAGCCGTTAAGAATGAGAGTTGTAGCATTCTATGTAGGTGCTGGAACTGGAGGAGGTAACATTGGTTTATCATTACCTTCAGATTATGTTTGTGGAGAACTTTTCGATGGTGAGGTTGAGGATTATAACGTAGTTATTACAGGTAATCTTGCTACTTCTGAAAGTGCTGTTAAGAATAATGGTATTCAGATTTATCCAAACCCTGCAACTGATGTTCTAAACATTACTAAAGTTTCAGATAAAGCAACTTATAAAATCTATAGTGCTGCCGGACAATTAGTAGATAGAGGAAATATCAATAATGGAAAGGTTAATGTTTCAGCTTTAGTTAAAGGTGGTTACATTATTACAATAGATGATAAAGGAATTGAACAATTCAAATCTAAATTTATCAAAAAATAAAGATAACCTTTAAATATTAGTAAATCCCCGGGAACTCCCGGGGATTTCTTTATTTAGAGCATAAGTGATGAATTTGTTATTTTTTTATAAAAAAAACATAAATGCACTTATAAATTAATAATAAAAAATGATTAGATTTGTGTGATTAATATTATAATGAAAACATTATGAAGAAATTCTTTACCTCTTTAATTCTGTTTCTCTGTTTGATTTGTACAGGCTTTGTATCCAAAGTCTCGGCTCAGGCAGGACAGATCGGGACAGGAACGGGTACCTCTGTGTATCTCCCCATACGTTCCTACTATGGGTATAGTTATTCCCAGCAGATCTATACGGCTGCGGAACTTACGACTGCCATTGGTACGTCGAACTATATCACAGCTATAAAGTTTTATTCCACTACTGTTGCAACCTCTCAGGCTGTATATAAGGATTGGGTGGTATACATGGGAAATACAACCCAGACTGCCTTTACATCCAATACAAACTGGGTGCCGCTAAGTTCTCTGACTCAGGTGTATGCCGGAGATTTACCTAACTTAACGAATGGAAACTGGGTAACGCTTCAATTAGCTACACCATTTTTATGGAATGGAACAGACAATCTTGTGGTTGCTGTAAATGAAAAAACTCCAGGTTACGCATCTTCACCAGGTACGGCTTGGGGATCTTATAATGCAGGGGCAAACCGAGGGATCATCTATTATGAAGATGGAACGAACCCAGATCCTGCTGCACCTCCTTCTGCAAAAGACAGACTTGCAGATATTCCAAGAATCCAGCTGGAAAGTCACCAGTTGCCAGCGTGTTCAGCAGCACCGCCTACTAATATTACAGTTTCAAACCTTACAACAACTTCAGCTAACGTAGCTTGGTATCTTTCTGCAGGAGCTACTTATGTTGTAAGATACAGACCTGTATCAGGTGGAGCTTGGACAACGATTAACGTTACAACTCCTTTGGTTGGGAATCAGCTGATTACCGGATTAACTGAGCAAACTCAATATGAAGTTCAGGTAGCAACTGTCTGTGGAGGCTCTCAGGGAGCATTCTCTTCCAGCGTCAACTTTACAACACCGGCTCTTACATATTGTGCTTCCGGTGCTACAAGTACATTTATTGATGGATATATCAACCAGGTTTCTGTGAATGCACAAGGAGCGCCATCAATGAACAGTAACTCTGATCAAAGTGGTTATACAGATTACAGTACAGATCCTACGAGAGTAGTTACTTTAGTAAGAGGTGGTACTGCTACAGTTTCTGTTTCAAAAACTTGGCCAGGGTATCAATATAGCTTCTTAACGGGAGTTTGGATTGACTTTAACCGTAATGGTGTTTTTGAAGCAAATGAAAGAGTACTTACTTCACCAAGTAATACAACAACTCCAGTTACAGCTACATTTACAGTACCAAATGCTGCAGGTGGTGTTTACACTGGAAACCTGACTACAAAAATGCGTGTTGTATTAAACGAATACAGCCCTATCAACGCTTGTGGAACATACTCTTATGGTGAAACTGAAGACTATGCAGTAAAATTTATAGATTTATCACCTTGTACTACAGCACCACCATCTAATATTACAGTAAATAGCATCACTCCTTCTTCAGCTAATGTTACTTGGACATCAGCTACAGGAGCTACTTATATAGTAAGATACAGAGTTTCTCCTTCTGGTGCTTGGCAGCAGATTGCTGTAAATACACCATTAATCAGTAATCAAATACTTACCGGATTATTGGAGCAGACTACCTATGAAGTACAGGTTGCTACTGTTTGTGGAGGAACAACAGGTGCATTCTCACCAAGTGTTACCTTTACAACACCAGCTCTTACTTATTGTACAGCAGGTCCTACAAGTAATACTGCGACAAGCGGATATATTAATAATGTAACTGTTACTCCTACGAATACTCCTATTATGTTGAGTAATTCCGGATCTGACAATTATAAAGATTATACAACAGATGCTACAAGAGTAGTGATCTTTGAAAGAGGTTCAGCAAATAATAAAATTTCTGTAAACAAATACTGGCCAGGTTCTCCTACATCTTATGGAGTTTCAGCATGGGTAGATTTTAACAGAAACGGAACATTTGAAACCAGTGAAAGAATTCTTAATACTACCTATAACACAACTACCCCTGTAACGGCTACTTTCGCAGTACCTACGGTTGCAAGTGGTAACGTATATACAGGAACTCTTCCTACTCGTATGCGTGTAGTAATGAGATATTTTGATAATGCTAATCCTTGTGGTACATTCAGCCAGGGAGAAGTAGAAGATTATGCAGTAAAATTTGTAGATGCTCAGCCTTGTTCAACAGCTGCTCCAACAAATATTACCGTGAATAATATTGGTGCTACTACAGCAACGGTATCATGGGTTGCTACTGCGGGTGCTACATATAATATAAGATGGAGAGTTGCTCCAAGTGGAGCTTGGCAAACAGCTACAGTTCCTGCTGGTCAGAACTTCTACGGAATTACTGGTCTTACAGAGCAAACCAATTATGAAGTTCAGGTTTCTACAACTTGTAACGGTTCTACAGGGTCTTACTCATCATCAGTAGCATTTACAACACCTCCATTGTCTTACTGTCCTATGACAGGTACCGGAACGAATGACCATATTTCGAATGTAACAGTTACCTCTTCGAATCTTGGAGTTCCACCAATGAATAATACTTCAGTACAGACAAACTATACAAGCTATACTACAGCTGAGACTCTTGTTACTTTAGATGTAAATTCTCAAAATAACAAAATCTCTGTTGCAAAAGGTTGGACAGGTGCAACAGGTAACGATGCTGTAACAGCTTGGATTGACTTTGACAGAAACGGACAGTTTACAGATGCTGAGAGAATTCTAATTTCTCCAGCTAATACAACGACTCCGGTTACAGCTACTTTTGCTGTTCCTTCAACTGCTTACACAGGACCATTGACAACTACTATGAGAGTTGTACTGAAACGTACAAGTGCTCCTACAATGTGTCAGAATGCAGTAGATGGAGAAGTGGAAGACTATAGAGTAAGAATCAGACCTTGTAGCAATGCAACTCCTAATGCTCCAACATTTACAACAACGCATACAACAGCTACTGTTACTATCACAGGAGCAGGAGTGAGCTATGTGGTGAGATACAGAGTTCAGGGAACAACAGCTTGGACGCAAGTATATGCTTCAGCACAATTGGGTAACCTTCCGTTAGTAATCAGCGGATTGACACCTGCTACTACTTATGAAGTAGAGGTAGCAGCTATTTGTGGAGATATCGTTGGAACAGCAACTCCAATCAAGACATTCACTACAAGATGTGATCCTACTCCTCCAAATGTAACAGTAAGTAACATTACTCCAACAACAGCATTAATTACGTGGTCTCCGCTTGCAGCAAGCTCTACGTATACAATGAGATGGAGAAAAGTAGGTACTACTGCATGGGCTACTATAAGTTTACCAGCAGCTCCAGCCAATACTTATGTATTAGGAAGTGTAACTCCTCTAGAGCCATATACAACTTATGAAGTACAGATTGCTAACCAGTGTAATGGTGAAACAACGCTGAACCCATATTCTAACCCTAAAGTATTTACTACAGAAAGAATATGCCAGATTCCGCCTCCAGGATTAACAATTACTCAATTGCTTCCTACATCAGCGGCAATCCAGTGGGATCCGTTCCCGGGAGCAACGTATGTTCTTAGATATAGAAAAGTAGGTATTCCAAGCTGGACAGAAGTACCGTCATTAGTTAATAACATTGTATTGACAGGTCTTACAGAATTAACGAAATATGAAATGCAGGTAGTGAATATCTGTAATGGTACGCCAGGAAACTATACTCCTCCTTACTACTTTACAACTCCTACAGTAATCTACTGTAAGATGAAGGCTGAAAACTCTACAGGAGAGTATATTTCTAAAGTTACCGTGAAGCCTACAGGTAAGAACACTATGGAGAATGAATCCAGAGCATCTACTTATACAGATTATACCGGAGTTCCTAAAACATTCATCGAGATGATCCAGGGATCAACTGACAATGAGATCATCATCGAGAAAAAATGGACAGGAAACACTTACAACGAAGGAATCGCAGTTTGGATTGACTTCAACAGAAACGGAGAGTTTGATATCAACGAAAGAGTATTTACTTCTTCACCAAATTCAAACAGCCCTGTTTCAGGAAAATTCAATGTACCTGCAGATGCTTTTGTAAGTATGACAGACTATAAGTACGTAGTGATGAGAGTAGCAATGTCTAGAGACGGTATCCCTGTAAACTGTGCTGACTTCAAAAACGGAGAAGTAGAGGATTACACGGTAAGAATCTCTAAACCGACTGTTGCTAATCCAATTGATCAGACAAGTGTTATGATTTATCCTAACCCGGTAAGCTCAGTATTGTTTGTGAAAAATGTTAGCAAGAGAGCTAAATATAAGATCTACAATGCTGCTGGGCAGGTAATTGCTGACGGTATCTTACTAAACAACCAGATCAATGTAAGCAGATTGATTAACGGTGTGTATGTTATTGATATCGACGATAACGGTAATACTACCCAAAAGAAATTTATCAAAGAATAAGTCATTTAAATTTCAAATAGAATAAGCCTCCAGAAATGGAGGCTTATTTTTTTTTGTCTATAAGATTCCATAACAAGTCTTTTGAACAGTTAAAAACTTTTAAAGTGGTTATTTTAATATTAAAAACGTAAACAGGGTAAATAGTGTTTTATTTAATACGTATTAGCTACTTGTTGTGTTAAAATGATGTTTATTTGTTTTTATTTTATGAAATTAATAATAGTTTTGAGTACTCAAGTAAAGTGTCATTTTCTTCAAATGTTATTATTAATCAAAACAATTTATACAAAATGAGTAAAATTCTATTCTTTTTAATTGATGCACACTTCTGTCTGTTAAACATTCAAAAGTGGGAAGTTGAAACTGCTGGTTCTGGCAAGGTAACTTATCTGGCTTTGTTGAATCAAAACATTGTAAAAGCAAAAATAATTTGTCAAAACAAAGTAAATTTTTCTTAGATGGGAACAAGACAATCTATTGTGTTTAAGTTATTAAGTATCTTTATTGTTGCTTTAGTACTTGCATCCTGTAATGTGATTGCTCCTGCTCCTTTTCCTTATAAACAAGACTTCAGTGTTGATGATGGGGATTTTACTTTTGTGAATGGTACTCAATCAAATAAATGGGAACATGGCAGTGCGGCAGGAAATCCTTCTGATGCTATTTATATCTCCAATACAAATGGAGGTACAAATGCCTATAATGCAAGTTCTGCCAGTATTGTTCATACTTATAGAGATATTGTTATTCCTGCAGGAACTACCAATACTGTTTTATCTTTCAATTGGAGAGCTGCAGGAGAAAATGATCGGGATTATCTTACAGTATGGCTTGTGCCCACTTCTTTTACTCCGGCAGCAGGGACAAGTATTACCGCAGGAGCTGGAAGAATAAAAGTAGGTTCTAATTTTAATACACAACCAGCATGGCAGACCTATACTAATGCAAATTTGAATGTAAGCAGTTTTGCAGGATCAAATCTTCGTTTAGTATTTGAATGGAGAAATAATAATAATAGCGGAGCTCAGCCACCAGCTGCGGTGGATAATATTTATCTTGGAAGATGTTTTCTTCCTGCACCTATGCCTGTAACTTTAATAACATCTACTACAGCACAGCTGAATTGGACCGCTCCGGCTTTACCTCCGGCTAATGGGTATGAATATTATCTGACAACAACAAATACTCCCCCTAATCAAAATATAGCATCTACCGGTTCTTCCAATACTGTTTCTGCAAACTTATCTCAGTTGTTGCCAAGTACTACTTATTACTGGTGGATACGTTCTGTGTGTGGTACTAATCAAAGCCTATGGGTTTCGGGAGGAAGTTTTACAACATTAGCATGTAATACTGCAGTTCCAATAGCTACTGTAGCTGGGATAACTCATAGTTCTGCTTCTGTACGATGGCCTCGTAATAACGGTGTAGGAAACTACCAGATAAGGTACAGGCCTGTTGGAACTTTAAACTGGATAACGAACAATCAGGCTGCTGCTTTACCTCCACAGGTAATGAATACTTTTAGTATGGCTAATTTATTACCCGGTACATCATATGAAGTTGAAATTGCAGCAATGTGTAATGGAACAGCAGGAGTTTATTCTCATAATGAGTTTGTAACAAGATGTGATCCTGCTCCTCCAAATGTAATAGTAAGTAATATTACATCAACATCTGCTTTGATCGAATGGTTGCCGGTTTCATCATTGTCTACTTATGTAATGAGATGGAGAGAAGTAGGAACGGCAGTATGGAACCCGGTACCGCTGCCAGTACCTCCCGCCAATACGTTTAATCTTACGGGGTTAGGCATCAATAAAACATATGAAGTACAAATTGCGAATCAATGTGTTGGAAGTACAGTTCTAAATCCATATTCTAACCCTAAAGTATTTACTACAGGAAGAATATGCCAGATTCCACCTCCAGGATTAACAATTACTCAATTGCTTCCTACATCAGCGGCTATTCAGTGGGATCCGTTCCCGGGAGCAACGTATGTTCTCAGATATAGAAAAGTAGGTATTCCAAGTTGGACAGAAGTACCATCATTAGTTAATAACCTTGTATTAACAGGTCTTACAGAATTAACGAAATATGAAATGCAGGTAGTAAATATCTGTAATGGTACGCCAGGAAGCTATACTCCTCCTTACTACTTTACAACTCCTACAGTAATCTACTGTAAGATGAAGGCTGAAAACTCTACAGGAGAGTATATTTCTAAAGTTACCGTGAAGCCTACAGGTAAGAACACTATGGAGAATGAATCCAGAGCATCTACTTATACAGATTATACCGGAGTTCCTAAAACATTCATCGAGATGATCCAGGGATCAACTGACAATGAGATCATCATTGAGAAGAAATGGACAGGAAATACTTACAACGAAGGAATCGCAGTTTGGATTGACTTCAACAGAAACGGAGAGTTTGACATCAACGAAAGAGTATTCACTTCTTCCCCAAATTCAAACAGTCCTGTTTCAGGAAAATTCAATGTACCTGCAGATGCTTTTGTAAGTATGACAGACCATAAATATGTAGTGATGAGAGTAGCTATGTCAAGAGACGGTATCCCTTTAAACTGTACAGACTTCAAAAACGGAGAAGTAGAGGATTATAAAGTGATTATTCAAAAGAAACAAGTCCTTAACTTACTTGATCAGAATGAAATTCTGATTTATCCGAATCCGGTAAGCACTTTATTATATGTAAAAAATATTAGTAGAAAAGCTAATTATAAGTTATACAATATTTCCGGCCAATTTATATCAGGTGGAATTATCCTAAATAATAAAATTGATATGAGTAAATTGATTAACAGTGTGTATATAATATATATTGAAGATAACGGAAATACCATCCAAAAGAAGTTTATAAAAGAATAAGTCATTTAAATTTCAAATAGAATAAGCCTTCATTTATGGAGGCTTATTTTTTTATTAAAATATCTCATTGGAAATATAATCCTCAGGAATTATTTTTTGCAGAAAAAAACTCGTTAGAAAAGCTTCTAACGAGTTCTTATTTATTCAATACTGAAAACTACTTTTTCAGTCTGTTCTTTTAGTTCTTCCAGATTGGTATTATTGTAAATGATACAATCCGCCATTTTAATTTTATCCCTTTCAGGCATCTGTTTCTCCATGACAGCTTCTACCTCGCGATAGGTTTTGTTATCCCTGTCCATTACTCTTTTAATTCTGATATTATCCTCAGCAGTTACTAAAAGAGATTTATAACATTGTCTGTTAAGTTTCAATTCAAACAATAAAGCTGTTTCTTTAAAAACTAAATATTTGGTTTGTTTCTTAACCCAGTTTTCAAAATCTATTCTTACAGCGGGGTGGATGATCTCATTCAATTGCTGAAGCAGATCTTTGTTATTAAAAACTTGATCAGCCACAAATTTTCTGTCATATAACCCATTTTCATCATAAGATTCTTCGCCAAGAAGTTCCTTGATTTTTATTTTCAGGTCTTCACTCTCATTGACAATGGCTTTAGCTCTGTCATCGGAATAATAAACCGGAAAACCGAATTCCTCTATAAAGCGTGCTACTGTAGTTTTTCCAGAACCTATTCCTCCTGTTAAACCAATGATCTTGGGTGCTGGTTCCGGCTCTGTCTGCTGTGTTTCTGAATGTAATTCTTCCATGATTAAAAATTAATATCCAAAAACATCATTAAAGCTAAACGTCTCATCAAGTCTCACTCCTTTCTCGGTCATTTTAAGACTTGCAAGTTCATGATGAGCATCGTGTTCAAAGAACAGTAAATATTCATTGTCTACACACTGCTTCAGGAACTTTGCTTTCTCTTCCATTGTTAAAAGAGGTCGGGTATCATATCCCATCACATATACCGGGTTGATATGTCCTGCTGTAGGAATAAGGTCTGCCGCAAAAACAACAGTTTTTTCCTGATACTGGATTACCGGAAGCATTTGTTTTTCTGTATGCCCGTCTACGAAGATAACGTCCATTTTAAGATCAGGAGCGAAACCGTAGTTTCCGGTAGTAGGAAGTGGCAAATAGTTCAGTTGCCCGCTTTCCTGCATTGGCATAATGTTTTCCTTCAGGAAACTGGCTTTTTCTCTTGCATTAGGCTCTGTTGCCCATTGCCAGTGATTTTCATTCGTCCAGAAGTTGGCATTTTTGAAGGCTGGTCTGTATCCGGTTCTATCATCATTCCATTCAATAGCTCCACCACAGTGATCAAAGTGAAGGTGGGTAAGGAATACATCCGTAATATCCTCCTTTACAAAGCCGTATTTTTTAAGATTTTTATCAAGAGTATCATCTCCCCAAAGAGAGTAGTGGCCGAAAAATTTATCATCCTGTTTGTTTCCAAGACCGCAGTCTACCAGGATCAGTTTTTTTCCATCTTCAATAAGCAGAGAACGTGTTCCCAGCTCGATTAGGTTTTTTTCGTCTGCAGGGTTCGTTTTTTCCCACAGACTCTTCGGGACGACTCCGAACATAGCACCGCCGTCCAGTTTAAATTTTCCACATTGTATTGGATATAACTTCATATGTATATTTTGATTATTTTTTTATTGCTTTCATTTTCTCCGCAATTTTTCTTGCGTTATCATCAGCTTGTTCAAGCTGAGTAATGATGTTGTTAAAATCATTCTCTTTTCTGTTCTGAGAAAGTTTTTGTTTGATAAATATTTCGGTTGGAATAACTTTAATCCCAAAAGCACCCTTCATTTCTTTTTCTACAAATTCTTTTCCCATGTCTTTCACCATCATTGGGCATTGTTGAAAACTTTCATATTTAGACGTTAATTTATCCAAATGAGCATACAGCTCATCATGATTCATTATTTCAACTTTTCCATGAATCTGCACTGCCTCGTAATTCCAGGTAGAAACATTGATATGATCATACCAGCTGCTGGATATATAAGTGTGAGCTCCCAGAAAATCACAAAGAACTTCATCTCCGTTTTTTAAAGTTTTGGCCTGCGGGTTAGCTCTTGAAATATGAGTTTCAATATAAATATTTTCAGGATCATCTTCATTAAGCATCATCATAGAATGAGTGGCCCGTATCTTATCTACGGAAGAAATCAGTAAAGCAAAAGAATTTTCTTTGATGATCTTCTTCATCACATCCAAATCTTCACTTCTGTATAACTTAGGTATAAACATAAACTAATCAATTCTCATTAACCTTAAACTTTGAACCTTGAACTCAAAACTTTGAATTAAAATAGCTCTCCCGGGTTTCTAGGCCTTGTAATATTTAAATGCTTGTAAGCCTTGTCAGTAACTTCTCGTCCTCTTGGAGTACGGATAATAAACCCTTCCTGAATCAAAAACGGTTCATATACTTCTTCCAGCGTTTCAGGATTCTCTGCAATAGATGTTGCCAGAGCAGAAATACCAACAGGTTTTCCTTTAAAGTTTTCAATCATGACACGCATGATTTTATTGTCCATTTCATCCAGTCCAAATTCATCTACATTAAGAGAATCCAAGGCATATTTTGTAATCTTGATTTCAATTTCACCATTTCCTTTGATCTCAGCGAAATCACGTACTCTTCTCAGTAATGCATTAGCAATCCTCGGTGTTCCACGGCTTCGTCTCGCAATTTCGATCGCTGCGTCTTCATAAATAACTACTCCTAAAACCCTTGCACTTCTCTGAATAATCATAGACAAAAGTTCAACAGAATAATATTCCAGTCTGCTTTGAATTCCGAATCGGGCAAGCATTGGTTTTGTAAGCATACCACTTCTTGTCGTAGCACCTACGAGAGTAAAAGGATTCAGCCCTATCTGTACACTTCTTGCATTAGGACCTGTTTCCAACATGATATCAATCTTATAATCCTCCATTGCAGAATACAGGTATTCCTCTACTACAGGAGAAAGACGGTGAATCTCATCAATGAAAAGAACATCATTTTCTTCCAGATTGGTCAATAAACCAGCTAAACTTCCAGGTTTATCCAATACAGGACCCGAAGTAACCTTACAATTTACCCCAAGTTCATTAGCGATAATATTGGCTAAAGTCGTTTTACCAAGCCCCGGTGGACCATGTAATAAAACATGATCTAGTGCTCCGCCACGTCTTTTCGCAGCGGTAACAAAAACCTCAAGGTTCTCCAGCGTCTTTCTCTGTCCCGCAAAATCTTTAAAGCTCTGGGGACGGATCTGTTCTTCCTGCATCAGCTCCTCTCGTGAGTAGTTTTCCTTATCTGGATGTAAAAAATCTGGCATTAATTCATTTCATTTACTTCAAAGATAGCAAATTTAGACAAAGGTTGAAGGGCAGATTGAGAAAACGTTGAGATTGATAGAGAGGTTTATGCCAGGGTTGAAAATGAGAATAGCTAAGATTTAAATAATTGGGATATTTTAAGTATTTTTGAGAGGAGAAATTATTCATAAAAATTAATGAAATTTTGAATGTTTAGAAAAAGAATACTGATAAAAAATGAGTCAGCTTGAATCTAAACATCGCATTAACTTTAAACTAATGAAATTAATAGGACCATTTAAGCAGGTGGTAACGCTTGCTAACTTACCCTTAAGAGGAAAACTTTCCGATGAGCAGCTGGAAATTATTGTAGACGGAGGAATTGTAGTAGATCAGAATACCATCCGGAAAGTTGGAAATTTTGAAACATTAAAAACAGAAAATCCTACCATAGAAATTGAACACATTGAAGGAGAACAGGTTGTTCTTCCTGCTTTTGTAGATTCACATACCCACATTTGTTTCGGAGGAAACCGTGCAAATGACTTTGCCATGCGAAATGCAGGGAAAACCTATCTGGAGATTGCAGAAAGTGGCGGTGGAATCTGGAGTTCCGTGCAGCATACAAGAAATGCTTCAGAAGAAGAATTGTTAAAAACTTTAGGAGAAAGAATCAACTTTTTGGTTGATCTGGGAATTACGACCATTGAAGTGAAAAGTGGATACGGTCTGGATGTGGAAAACGAGTTGAAAATGCTTAGAATTATTAAAAAAGCACAGAGTGAAACTAGAGCTACTTTAGTTCCAACCTGTCTTTCAGCCCACCTAAAACCAAGAGATTTTGAAGGAAGCAATCCCGAATATCTGGAATATATCATCACCGAAATTTTACCAAAAGTAAAAGAAGAAGATTTAGCGAATAGAGTAGATATCTTTATCGAAAAGTCTGCTTTTCAACCTGAAGAAAGTAAAGAATTCTTACTTAAAGCAAAAGAATTAGGCTTTGAAATTACCGTTCACGCAGATCAGTTTACCCCTGGAAGTTCAAGAATTGCCGTAGAAGTAGGAGCGAAGTCTGCAGACCATTTGGAAGCAACAATAGATGAAGATATTCAGTTCTTGGCAGAATCTGATACGGTGGCAACAGCCCTTCCGGGAGCGAGTTTAGGATTGGGTGAGAAATTTACTCCGGCAAGAAAATTATTAGATGCGGGCGCTATTGTAGCCATTGCTAGTGACTGGAATCCGGGATCTGCCCCAATGGGAAATTTAATTACCCAGGCATCAATTTTAGCCACTTTCCAGAAACTAACTACCGCTGAAGTTTTGGCTGGAATGACTTTCCGTGCTGCATATGCCCTTAACCTTGAGGAAAGGGGACAGCTGGAAGTAGGAAAAAAGGCAGATTTTGTCACTTTTAAAACCAATAATTTCCAGAATGTACTTTACAATCAGGGAAGCTTAAATGCAGAACATGTATACATTGATGGAAGTCAGATTTAAAATTATAAATTAACCATACTTTGTCATTGAATAAGCTATTTGAGATCTTCTTATTCAATGACATACAATAGGCAAATGACTGAATAATGAGTAATATTTGGCAAGGCAGATTGGACGGAGAAGAACTTCTCTATCACAGATTATTTCAAAGAGTAAAAGAAGAACGTAATTACGACAATATTTCTACAGGAGATTTTGCATTGCATGGTTTTGCTGTAGATGAAGGAGTGAGGAGAAACAAAGGCCGTCAGGGAGCGAAAGATGCTCCGGATGTGATCAGGAAAAATATGTCTAATTTTCCGGTAATTCTTCCGGACTTTTCAATGCTTGACTTTGGGAATGTTACCTGTGAGGATGGTCATCTTGAAAATACTCAGAATAATCTTGCCAAAAATGTGTCAAAAGTACTTTTGAAAGGAGGAAAATCCCTTGTTTTGGGTGGAGGTCATGAAGTGACTTATGCTCATTATTTAGGCGTTAAAACAGCCTTCCCGGAACAAAAGATAGGCATTATTAATATTGATGCTCATTTTGATAACCGACAGCCGGAAAATGGAGTAGGGCCAAGCTCAGGAACCGGATTCTGGCAGATTGCTCAGGAAGGTCCTATCAATTCTTTGCATATCGGAATTCAGAGAAACTCCAATACGTTGAAGCTTTTTGATACGGCCCATCAGTATGGGATGAAATATATTCTTGCAGACGAATTATTTTTTGAAAATCTTACGTCTATCTATCAGCGTATTGATGAGTTGCTGGATAGTGTGGATTATGCCTATCTTACCATTTGTATGGATGTCTTCAATGCATCTGTTGCTCCCGGAGTCTCGGCTGCAGCATATAATGGTATCTTTGCAGATACAGCCTTTATGCATTTTTACAGACATATCTTAAAAAATAAAAAATTACTGGCGCTGGATGTGGCAGAAGTTAATCCTTCTTTTGATATCCAGGACAGAACAGCAAGACTGGCAGCATGTCTTGTGAATGAATGGCTAATGATGTAAGAAAGTTATATTCTTCCGATAGAGAAAATCATTATTTTATTGACCCTTAAGGAATGGAATTTGCTAATTTCACCGTGCTTTTAAAATAAAAGCGCTCATAAATTCATTAGCTGAATTTAAAACAGAAATTTATATTATGGAACAATTAATTGAAAGCAAGCTTATTAAAGCAGATAAAGCGTTTTCAGTGTGGAGAAAAGTGCCGTTTGAGGAAAGGCAGAAGTTAATTGCAAAAGCAGCGGAAATTTTAAAGAATAATTCGGAGAAATTTGGGAAAATAATTACTACAGAAATGAATAAACCCATTTCAGAATCTATTGCTGAAGTGGAAAAGTGTGCTTTAATGATGAATTATTATGCCACTGCTGAAAATATATTAAAACCAGAAAAAGTTGATTCAGAATTTGCTTATTCTGAAGTTCATTATGCTCCGAAAGGAGTGATCTTAGGTGTAATGCCGTGGAACTTTCCTTTTTGGCAGGTGCTGAGATTTGCTACTCCTGCAATTCTAGCAGGAAATACAATCGTTTTGAAACATGCTTCAATTTGTTTCGGAAGTGGAAATGCCATTGAAGAAGTACTTCTGGAAGCAGGTTTTCCTGAAGGTATTTTTCAGAATCTTGAAGTAGGGCATAAAGCTGTAAAAGAAATCCTTGAACATGATGCTGTAAGAGGTGTAAGTCTTACAGGGAGCGGAAAAGCTGGAGGTGAAGTAGCTTCAATAGCTGGTTTAAATATCAAAAAATCTTTACTTGAATTAGGCGGAAGTGATGCTTTCATTATTTTCGATGATGCAGATCTTGAAGCAGCAGCAAAAGCAGGAGCAAAATCCAGACTTCAAAACTGTGGACAAACCTGTACTGCAGCAAAAAGATTTATCATAGATGAAAAGATTGAAGATGCGTTTTTACCAATATTCATTGAAGAATATAAGAAATATGAGATCGGAGATCCTTTGGATAAAGAAACCAAACTGGCAGGGATGGCAAGACCGGACCTTGCTGATGAATTGGAAGCTCAGTTCAACAGAGCATTGGAAAACGGTGCTGAAATCATCATCCCTCTGGAAAGAGTTTCTGAAAATGAATTTAGTCCTGGTTTAATCAGAGTTCAGGAAGGAAATCCAATTTTAAAAGAAGAACTTTTCGGACCTCTTGGTATGGTTATGATTGCAAAAACTGATGAAGAAGCTTTACAGATGGCGAATGATATTCCTTTCGGACTTTCCAATTCTGTCTGGACTCAAAATAAAGACCGTCAGCTATTCTTCATTGAAAACCTTGAATCTGGAACAGTCAATATCAATCGTATGACAAGTTCTGATCCACGTTTTCCATTTGGAGGATCAAAAGCTTCAGGATATGGAACAGAACTATCCTTATTAGCTTTAAAAGAATTTGTGACCGCTAAGACGATTGTAGGTAACTAAATTAGGTATAATGTCATTCCGGGGAACAGAGGAGTCTCAGAGATTCTTCACTTCACTCCGTTTCGTTCAGAATGACAAATTACGTTTATAAGTTAACAGTAAACCTTAACTATAAATAAAAACTCCCGAAAATTCATTTCCGGGAGTTTTTTTATGCTTTGACAAAAAGTAATTTTGCTTATTGCTTATTGCTTATTGCTTATTGCTTATTGCTTATTGCTTATTGCTTATTGCTTATTGCTTATTGCTTATACTGTCGTAAGTCTCAATGTATTTGTTTTTCCGCCTTCATATGATGGAGTAGCATTGATGTTGATTACGAAATCTCCGGTTTCAATGTAACCATAGTTATGCGTTAACATATTTACCTGAATGATCGTTTCGTCAGTAGACTTCTTCATGTCATAGTAATAGGCATGTACACCCCAAAGAAGGTTCAGCATGGTAATTACTCTTCTGTTACCACTATATACGATGATGTGAGAGTTTGGTCTGTGTGCTGCAAGCTGGAAAGCTGTATACCCTGAATGAGTAAGCGTTACAATGGCAGAAACGTTGGTTGTTTTAGCAATTCTTACTGCTGCAAGACAAACCCTGTTTGTAATGAATCTTTCATCGATACAGTTGTAATCTTTTTCGATAGGCTCATTTTTGTGCTGATAGAAATGAGTAGTTTCGATATTCTTTACAATTTTAGCCATGTTTTCCACAACCTGTACCGGATATCTCCCTACAGAAGTTTCCCCGGAAAGCATTACGGCATCAGCTCCGTCCAATACAGAGTTGGCAACGTCATTTACTTCCGCTCTTGTTGGTGTTAAGCTATTGATCATGGTTTCCATCATCTGAGTAGCAATAATTACCGGCTTGGAATAGAATCTTGCTTTTTCTACCAGGTTTTTCTGGATTGCAGGAACTTCTTCCATTGGAACTTCTACTCCAAGATCTCCACGTGCAACCATTAATCCATCACATTCAAGAAGGATTTCCTCAATATTTTTAACGCCTTCTGGCTTTTCAATTTTCGCAATAATAGGAGTCTTGAATTTACCGTTCGGATGTTTTGCAATTAATTCTTTCAGGTCAATGATGTCCTGTGCATGACGAACAAAAGAAAGAGCAATCCAGTCTACCTCCATATCAAGCATGAAATTAGCATCCTGAATATCTTTTTCTGTCAATGCAGGAAGAGAAACGTTTGTATTAGGTAGATTAACCCCTTTTTTGGAACTTAACGGACCTCCCTGAATAGTTTTTGCTTTTACAGTATCTTTTTCATTAGTTTCGATAACCTCCAACATTAGTTTCCCATCATCAATAAGGATTCTTTCCCCTACTTTTACATCTTGTGGAAACTGTTGGTAAGTCATGTACACCTTTGTGGAATCTCCCTCCATCTTTTCATTGGTGAAAGTAAGAATATCACCCGGGTTCAGGTAAGATCCCTCCTTTACAACTCCCACTCTCAGCTTAGGACCCTGAAGGTCTCCAAGGATTCCTACAGAATAACCGTACTCATTGTTTAGCTCTCTAATTATTTCAATATTTTTTCGAACTAAGTCGTAATCTGCATGGGAAAAATTTATTCTGAAAATATCAACACCCGCTTTCATTAAATCTAACATTACCTCCTTCGACGATGAAGCAGGTCCTAGTGTTGCGATAATTTTTGTCTTCTTTAAATACTTATTCATAATACTGGATAATTTGATAAAGTTCCTCATCAGAACTCAGTGTATAATCTTGAATTGGAAACACAAGATTTTCAGGGAGCAAAATTACGGAAAAATCAGGAAACTGTTCCGAACTATGCAGAATATATTCCACATCTACCTGATTATTTAATAAAAATTTAATGTTTTCTTCTTCTGTAAAGAGTTCTGTCTGAATTTTTTTTTGCTTACTTTCAGAAGATTTATTGGAAATGAAGGTAAAACAAGTCTTCGTATACTTGTGGTAGGCTTCAAATCTTGGAAAAAAATAATCATAATAACCTCCATGAAAGACAAGATCTTTCTTTCTTGAAAAATTGAGGTTGTTGGTTTGATTTATTTTGTAGAAAAACTCATGAGCAGGTACATCTTTGGCTAATCTTACCAATCCTATGGCAATATCTTCAAATTCTATATCATCAAGATCATAAAGTTTTTGAATTTCCAAGTATATTTTCTTTTTTGTTTAAAATATAAAATGCTCTCTGTGCTGCTTTTTCCTCTGCTTTCTTCTTGGAAGTCTCTGTTGCATTAGCAATTTTTTCGTCTCCCAGCCATACATGACACCTAAATACGATAGATTTATTAGCCTGTATTTCCTCGCAGGTTTCGTACTTTATATTGACCTTCTTCTTTTGGCTCCATTCGAGCAAGAGACCTTTATAACTTACAATTTTGTTTTCAAGCTTATTGATCTCGGAAGGGGTCAGCAATTTTTCCAAAATAATCCTTTTACAGGCATCATAATGGAAGTCTAAATAAACAGCACCGATTAAGGCTTCAAACAAATTTCCAGAGATATTTTCTCCCAAAGCTGATGAGCTGTTTTGCTTTTGCAAAAGGCTGGTAAGCTTGAGATCTTCTCCTAATTTATTGAGGTTTTTCCTATTAACAATCTTAGATTTCATTTGTGTCAGATATCCCTCATTGGCCTGAGGATAAGTCTGGAACAAATGACAAGAAATAATTGTACCCAAAACAGAATCTCCCAAAAATTCAAGTCTTTCGTAATTGCTGTCTTGATTTTTAGAAGAATTTTTCAAAGAAAAAGCTTCGCGGTAAAGAGCAATATTCTGTACCTCTGTACCCAAAACTTTTCTAAGCTCGGTACTGAGAAAATATTCTCTCTCCGTTAATTGTCTTTTTCTTTTTTTGAGAAGGAATTTAGAAAAGTATTTCTGTAACTCCATTCATTGAATTTAGATTTTCTTAAATAGAACGCAAGCGTTATGCCCGCCAAATCCAAAAGTATTGCTCATGGCTACTTTTACATCTTTCTTAACAGCAGTATTGAACGTAAAGTTGAGTCTGCTGTCAATATTTTCATCATCAGTAAAATGGTTGATGGTTGGAGGAACAGTACCATGAATAATAGTTCCCAATGCAGCGATAGCTTCAATAACTCCTGCAGCACCTAAAAGGTGGCCAGTCATTGATTTTGTAGAATTAATCTGAATGTCATAAGCGTGCTCGCCTAATAATTTAGAAATTGCATTGGATTCTGCGATGTCTCCTAATGGAGTAGATGTACCATGCATGTTGATATGATCTACTTCATCAGCAGTTAAGCCTGCATCTTCCAGACAACTTTTCATTACCAGATAAGCGCCAAGGCCTTCAGGATGTGGAGCAGTCATGTGATGTGCATCAGCACTCAGACCTCCTCCCAGTAATTCTGCATAAATTGTAGCACCACGTTTTACAGCGTGCTCGTATTCTTCAAGAACAATACATCCTGCCCCTTCTCCTAATACAAATCCATCTCTGTCTTTGTCAAAAGGTCTTGAAGCTGTTTTAGGATCGTCATTTCTTGTAGAAAGTGCCATCATTGCGTTGAATCCACCGACACCACTTGCTGTAACGGCTGCTTCAGAGCCTCCGCACACAATAACGTCTGCTTTTCCTAACTGGATTAGCATTTTGGAATCAATTATAGCATTTGCTGAAGATGCGCATGCAGATACAGTAGTATAGTTTGGCCCATGAAACCCATATTCAATTGAAATATGCCCAGGAGTGATATCTGCAATCATTTTTGGGATAAAGAAAGGGTTGAATCTCGGAATTTCCGTATTGGCCCATCCTAAAACTTCAGTTTCAAAAGTCTCTAATCCTCCGATTCCAGAACCCCAGATTACACCAACTCTGTTTTTATCTACATTGTCTTCAATAATTCCGGAATGCGCTACTGCTTCTCTTGCAGCAACAAGTCCCAATTGAGTATTTCTGTCCATCTTTTTAGCCTCTTTCTTATCGAAATGCTGTAACGGATCGAAATTTTTTACCTCGCAAGCGAACTTTGTTTTAAAGTTTGTGGCATCAAAAAGAGTAATCGGAGCGGCACCGCTCTCACCTTTCACAAGATTTTCCCAGTATTCTTTTGCATTATTTCCTATTGGTGTTATTGCTCCAAATCCGGTTACAACTACTCTTTTTAATTCCATAAACTTTGTTTAATTTCTTTTTTGTTGAAGAATATTATTTATTTACTACTTCTTCGATGTAAGCGATAGCGTGTCCTACAGTAGTAATTTTTTCAGCTTGGTCATCAGGGATCTGAATGTTAAATTCTTTTTCAAATTCCATGATTAACTCAACTGTATCTAGTGAATCAGCTCCTAAATCGTTAGTGAAGCTAGCTTCAGGAGTTACTTCTGTTTCTTCAACGTCAAGCTTATCAGCGATGATAGCTTTTACTCTTGATGCAATGTCTGACATAGTAAATTATTTTTTTAATTGTTAGATGGTGCAAATATATAAAATTCTTTACGATAAAACATTTTTTTAGTCTTTTTTGTGGACCAGAAGCTTTTATTTTGGGTTGTTTCTGTTTAGTCTTTTCGTTTTCAGTAGGTTATATTTAATATGTGTAAAATATTGAAATCTAAATTGAATAACGGTAAAATGTTTTACAATAAGAAAGTTTGAGATCGGGTAGAATTTTATCTTAATATGAATAAAACCCAATGGGTAATTGTAAAATTCTATAGCATTATTGAGTTCATTTTTTTGTCGTAAACAATGAGAAATAAGAAAAATCACCTATTTAAATAGATGATTTTCTTTAAGAAATAAATATGAAATCAATGTTTTTTAATTTACTAGTCTTTTTCTTTGGCATAATAAACTGAATAAGGAGAATCTGTAATTCTTCGCATTAGTGTGTCATTAATTTTATAAACTCTAAATTCAGAATTACTATATAAGCTCCCTGTAGTGGGTCTATATGTTATTAAATAAACGTATCCACTACTTGATGATGCTTCATGCTCAACTGCCCATATTATATTTGTAGTTTTCGATTTGTTTATTTGATCATTGAGACTGGAATTGTCATTTAATGAAATAATGTCATCTTTAGTAAATTTTAAGCGTGTAGTAGGAGTCTCTGTTGTATGCCATGTGCCTTGTATCCAGAGTGGTGGGTTGAAGTGTTTAGTTTGAACAGGTGCTGTTGGTTCTTCTTTTTCAAGTAGATTATCATTATCTCCAGAACAACTTAAAACTAAAAATAAAAATGCAAAAAGGGATATTGATAAAGCGTTCTTTGTAATTTTCATAAAATGGATTATTAGTTATTCAATGAATTACTATTCTCTTTTTATTAGAGAATAAAGAATATTAATGTAAATATATGGATTTATTCTAATTACCAAATTATTGAATTTTGAGAGTCTGTAATCTGCAAGAAACAAATAAAAAAACCGCTTAAATAAAATAAGCGGTTTTTGTGGAGTTGGAGGGATTCGAACCCTCGTCCAAACAAGCAATACATAAGCTTTCTACATGCTTATTCTACCATTGGTTTTCGACTGGAGGCAGAGGATAGACACCCAACTACCAGTTTATCTTCTAAAGTTTTCGAACTTTAGCCAAAGCTTCTAAAGCCTTATTTCCGCATTCCTATATCCCAGAATCAAACGCCGCAGAACAGAGCATTTGTGGAATATCTTGCTTCCCTACTGAAATCTTCGGGAAAACGCTTGATCTACTATACTTCGATATTAAGCTGCAAGAGCGAACTCTTCGTTGCCAGTTAAAATTTTGTAGCAAGGGATTATAGAGATCGCGCTACGGTTCTCTGCATGCTTACTTACCCATTGGTCTTGCTGTCGAAACCAGTCAACCCCATGAATAAAGTGATGGCAAAGATAGTGCTTTTTGTTTACATTTCATTAATGTACGTGGTTTTAATAGAAATTAGGAAACAAAATGAGTATCCTGAAGCTATTAATAATTGAATATCCAGTTATTGTGGATAAAATATTATTGTTTGTCAACAGGCTTTAATACAAGGTTTTTTTTAAGACTTAAGATGGAAGAGTGATTGTTTGTTGCAATATATTTTGTGTTCTCATAAAAATTGTCTAGTTTTGCAATCCAAAATGAGATGTAAAATATGTTAATAATTCCAGTAAAAGATGGTGAATCCATCGACAGAGCTTTAAAAAAATACAAGAGAAAATTTGATAAAACAGGAACTGTTCGTCAATTAAGATCTAGACAACAGTTTATTAAGCCTTCTGTAACTTTGAGACAAGCTAGACTAAAAGCGGCTTACAAACAAAGAGCGCTTAGCAAAGAAGAGCAGGCTTAAGATTTTTTCTTAACCATATATTAATTCACTTCTTAAATTCTTATATTTGAGGAGTGAATTTTTATTTTTATACCCATGATGCTGGAAAAGTTTTTAGAATACTTACAATTCGAAAAAAGATATTCTCCTCATACCATTACAAGCTACAAAAAAGACCTTGAAGACTTTTCCCATTTCTTTCTCCGAACAGAATCTTCCGAAAATTTAGCCAGGGCAGACAAAAAGATTATCCGGAATTTTATTGTTGAACTCAGTGAAAATGACATTTCTAAAAGAAGTATCAACAGAAAATTATCCTCGCTCCGTAGTTTCTATCTTTTTCTTTTAAAAATAGGGGAAATTAAAGTTTCTCCTACCGAAGGTATTTCTTCTCTGAAGTTTTACGCTGAGAAACAGATTCCTATGTCTAAAGAGGAAATGGAAGACCTTAATGAAAGGATTTTCGAGGAGGTACATGATGTACTTGAAAAATGCATTATGGAAGTTCTTTATCAGACAGGAATGCGTAAAGCGGAACTTTGTGGCCTGATATTTGAGAATGTTGACTTATATGAAAATGAATTAAAAGTAATAGGAAAGGGGAATAAAGCAAGGGTAATTCCTATTTCCGATGAACTGTCTGAACTCCTTAAAAGTTATCTGGAAATAAGAAATCCGCAGACAGAATTTAAATCATATTTTTTTGTCAATAAGAAAGGGAAAAAACTCAACGAAAAATTTGTTTATGTGGTAGTTAATAAGTACCTTAGTCTTATAACAACGAAAGAAAAAAAAAGTCCTCACATCCTTCGGCATAGCTTTGCTACTCACGTTTTGGATAATGGGGCGGAGATCTCCAAAGTGAAAAAAATATTAGGGCATTCCAGTCTTGCCAGTACTCAAGTCTATACGAATGCTAATATTGAACAATTGAAAAAAGTGTTTAATCAGGCTCACCCTCGAGCATCAAAAAAAGAAGAATTATGAAGATTTCAGTTCAATCAATCGGTTTAACACCACACGAACCACTAGAGTCACACATCGACAAAAAAGTTAGCAAATTGGATACCTTCTATGACAAGATTCAGGAGTGTAAGGTATTTTTGAAAGTAGAAAATAATGCTGATAAAGCAAATAAAACAGCCGAGATTATTTTGGCGGTTCCGGGAGACGATATCGTAGTAAAGAAGACATCTGCAAGTTTTGAAGAAAGTTTGGACCTTTGTGTTGATACTGCTAAAAAGCTATTAATCAAGAAAAAAGAAATGGCATAGGAAAAAAAGTTAAAAAAAGTTTATAAAATATTTGAGAATTCAAAAAATCCGTTCTATATTTGCACTCGCAAAAAAGGAACAGCGATCTTTTGAATTCTTTTTTATATTTGCCTCCATAGCTCAGTTGGCCAGAGCACGTGATTTGTAATCTCGGGGTCGTGGGTTCGAATCCCTCTGGAGGCTCATAAAATATAAACTTTTGGGGAGATTCCAGAGTGGCTAAATGGGACTGACTGTAACTCAGTTGCTTCGGCTTCGTAGGTTCGAATCCTGCTCTCCCCACTTTATATTTTTATAAAAAAAAACTTGCAAGATTAAATAAGTTTTCTTAGTTTTGCACAGCGTTTACCAATAGTTTTGGAAACAAAATTGCGGAAGTAGCTCAGTTGGTAGAGCGTCAGCCTTCCAAGCTGAATGTCGCGGGTTCGACCCCCGTCTTCCGCTCAAAAAAATCACACCATAAAGGTGATTTTTTTTAACACTGAAATATGTAGAGTAGAGTTTCTCGATCAGTTTCAGTCTTTTATTAAAATGCCTCCATAGCTCAGTTGGCCAGAGCACGTGATTTGTAATCTCGGGGTCGTGGGTTCGAATCCCTCTGGAGGCTCATAAAATATAAACTTTTGGGGAGATTCCAGAGTGGCTAAATGGGACTGACTGTAACTCAGTTGCTTCGGCTTCGTAGGTTCGAATCCTGCTCTCCCCACTTTATATTTTTATAAAAAAAAACTTGCAAGATTAAATAAGTTTTCTTAGTTTTGCACAGCGTTTACCAATAGTTTTGGAAACAAAATTGCGGAAGTAGCTCAGTTGGTAGAGCGTCAGCCTTCCAAGCTGAATGTCGCGGGTTCGACCCCCGTCTTCCGCTCAACAAAAAATCATGCTACTTAGTGTGATTTTTTTAGTTGATGCCGACTTAGCTCAGCGGTAGAGTGCTTCCTTGGTAAGGAAGAGGTCACGGGTTCAAGTCCCGTAGTTGGCTCTAATTTTTTTATATTTAAATATAAAAAGTATAAAACACAATTCCGTGAAAAAAAAACAAAACCTTTCTGGTTTATATTTTAAACTATAAAACAATTCTTGTTTTATTAGTTCTTCCGCTTTTAAAGCATATAAATAAAAATTTACATTTTTTCGATAAATATAACAATGGATGGAGCTATGCAGATTGGCTTATTAATTATCAGGACGGTGGATTTAAAAGAAGAGGATTAGGGGGAACTTTGTTTATTTGGCTTCATGACATTACAAATATTCCTTTATACAGGATAGTTTACTTTATTCAGTTTTCTATATATATCATATTTTTCATTTATTTTATACTAATTCTTTATAAAAAGAAACTATCACCTTTATATTTAACTTTAATTTTTACACCTCTTACTTTTTTATTTTACTATTATGATATAAATATTATAGGTAGAAAAGAAATTATTTTTATTACGGTGTATAGTGCTTTTATTTATTATATAAGCAGTAATACTTATCGGAAAAAAACAGAAGTATTAATTATTGGGTTTATATTTTTGTTTTCATTCTTCCATGAAATAATCATTTTTTATATACCTTATTTTATATTTTCATTGTTTTATTTTGATGTTAAATATAAGCTGAAACGAAGTTTAATATATTTAACAGTCTGTATTATACCAATGTTTCTTTTCTCTTTTATAGGGTCAAAAATTAATAATGGAAAATCTTTGCAGATATTGGAACAAAGAGGTGTACTCTTGTCAGGTGATAATATTTTTACATGGGATGAGAATTTAGATATCGTAGCTCAGATTATATCGAAGATTTCAGACTATGGCTTATACGGAATCAGTTTTGTTATAATTTTTGCGGTATTTGCTTATTATATAAGTATTAAAACACCAAACAGTAAAAAGATTTTATTAGGATTCACATTATGTTGTATCATCACAATCCCATTATTTATTATTGCCCTAGATTGGGGAAGATGGCTTCATATACACTTTATGATGTTGTTATTATTTTTAACATCTATTTTGCCCATCCGAAAACTGGAAGAGAGTAGAATAACGCTAAACAAAGAATTGTTTATAAGCCTTATGATTGTACTGATCTTATCAATTTTTCAGGTAAGACACTGTCAGTTTGGTTTTTTATTCAATTTAATTAATAACCAACCCTGAAACTTGTATTTTTATTTATACTTTCTTAAACTCCTGAAAATTTTCTTTAAATTCGTGTAAAATAAATTTTTGATGAATATTCTTTTACTGGAAGATGATCTCATTCTGTCTGCAGAATTGTGCAGATTTTTAGAATCAAATAATTTTAACTGTGATAAGATCTATGACGGAGAGACTTTTCTTCGTCAGATAAAAAATAGTACTTATGATCTGTACTTACTAGATATTAATGTTCCTAAAATAAATGGACTGGATGTCTGTCAAACGATCCGTTCTTTTGACAAAAATACTCCTATCATTATCATCTCTGCCTATGGAGATATCTCTGATAAAAAAGATGCCTTCACCAGGCTGGCTGATGATTATCTTGTAAAGCCATTCCAGTTTGAGGAACTTCTGCTAAGAATCAATTCATTGCTGAGGAGAAAAGCGCCTTCTGATAGTTCAGATCAGGATATTTTAAGAATTGATGACCTTATTATCAATAAAACCGAACAGAAAGTTTATCGTGGAGGTAATGAGATAGCCCTTACCCTAAAAGAATTCCAACTTCTGGTTTATCTTGCAGAAGCACAAGGAAGAACCGTTTCCAAGCAACAGATCACAGAACATGTCTGGGAACATAATTTTAACACGAATACTAACACCGTAGAAGTTTATATCAATTTCCTGAGGAAGAAGATCGATAAAGATTTTAAAATAAAACTGATCCACACCCGTTCAGGTTTTGGATACTATCTAAGCCCATTATAAATGTCTTTAAAAAGAAAGATCGCTTTAACGATAAGTATTGCCTTTTCATTATTATTTGGAATGGTGATGGCGGTCATTTATTTATCTTTTAATGATTTCAGAAGAGATGAGTTTAAAGAAAGATTCAGGCAGAGACTTGAATTTACTTCTCATTTCATCTCAAAATCCAAAGACTTTGAAGAGGAAGCACCCGTTTTTTTCAATGAAAATTCAGATAACATTCTTTTGAATGAAAAGATTTTAATTTTCAATGAGAAAAAAGAATTGATCTACAGTACGATCAAAGACCGAAATGTCATCTGGGATAGTGCCATGCTTAAGGAGCTGGATAAAAAGAAGATTATCTATACAGAAAAGACCGTTCCGGAAATCTATGCAGCACTTAGGAATATCAACGGCGAAAATTATTATATCCTTACAAGTGCTTTTGATACCAATGGGAAATCCAAATTGGGATATCTTAAATATCTTTTGATTACAGCTTATGTGATGAGCACCATGCTTATTGGTTTCTTCAGCTATTATTTTGTGGAAAAGTTCCTCCGTCCTCTGGAAGATCTGAACAAAGAAATCTCTGAAGTTACGGCTCATAAACTCACCACACAGATTCCGGTAGAGCAATCCAATGATGAAGTAAGTGTTCTTGCAAAATCCTTTAATACAATGATTGGAAGGCTGGATGATGTATTTCAGTCACAAAAAGATTTTACAGCCAGTGCTTCGCATGAGATCAGAACTCCTATTACAAGAATGGCATTTCAGCTGGAAAACCTTATTAAGTTTGAAGAACATTCTCCGGAAACTCTGTCTTCTTTAAAACAAATCCAGAGAGATGTATACCAGCTGTCGGATCTGACAAATTCACTTTTACTGCTTACCAAGTTTGATAAAGAAAATATCCAGAGTATTTATGAGGAAGTAAGAATCGATGAAGTCATTTTTGAAGCTTTTGAAGCGGTGGAAAAAAGTTATCCACAACTTAAGCTGGATTTTCTGATCAATGAAGAAAGTTCTGAAAATGCTTTTCTGACTATAAAAGGAATTCAGTCACTATTGGTAATTGTATTTATCAACTTGTTTAAAAATGCAGCGGTGTATTCAGATAATACAGAAGTGAATGTTCTGATCACTGAAACCAATGATAATCTTTCCATCGAAGTTATTTCCCATGGTAATACTATTTCTGAAGATGAGCAGGCTAAACTTTTTGAAGCTTTCACGAGAGGAAATAACGCACAGAATATAGCCGGGTCAGGATTAGGTCTTAGAATCGTCAAAAGGATTCTGGAATATCATGATGCAGATATTATATATTCTTCACCTGAAGAGTATATGAATAAGTTTACACTATTTTTTAAAAAATAAAATGAAAAGCAACTGATATGAAAAACAGTTGCTTTTTTGTTAAACTTCCGATTAAATTTTTTAATAAAAATTCAATAGTTGGAGAAAAATTTACTGATTTCATGTTGTGGTTTGTTGTAGAAACAGCCTGCTCAAGCCTATTTTAATATTTTTTTAAGCGTCATTTAAGTTTCTTTTAATAGCATCAAAGCAATTTTGTAATTTAAAAAGAAAAATAATGAACAGAATTGCAGTGCTGTGCCTCGCCGTTTCCTCATTCATGGCGGCACAACAGCAGATGTCTCTTTTGGATTGCGAAGAAGCTTTCCAGAAGAACAACCTCCAACTGCTCGCCGAACAATACAACATCAATATGGCTGATGCGGATATTCTGCAGGCTAAAATCTGGGAATTACCACAATTAAGCGGGCAATTCAACGCTTATAATCCTCAAGACAAAAAGTTTTTTGATGTAGGACATTCTAAAGGAGCGGGTATTACTCAATTGATTTACATGGGTGGTAAAAAGAAAAATGAAATTGCTTTTGCCAAGTCCAATAAAGAGCTTGCTCAACTTCAGTTTTCACAATTGCTGGTAGATTTAAGATCTCAGCTCCGTTCTACCTATTTCAATCTTTACTACGAAAAACTAAAGCTTGAGAATACCAACAGGCAGCTAGGGTATATGAATGATCTTTTAAACGCCTATCGTGTGCAGTCAGCAAAAGGAAATGTTTCCCTTAAAGACGCAGTAAGGCTGCAGAGTATTGTAATCCAGCTGAATCATGATAAACTGGAGATCAATAAAAATATTCTTGATTTTGAACAGAATCTGAAAGTTCTGACAGGAGTTACTGAAGAGATAGAACCTACGATGTCTGAAACCGAAGCTAAAGAAGCTTTGGTGGCACAGCCTTTCGGTGATGAAGAAGAACTGAAAAGCAAAGCCCTGGAAAATAATGCAGATTACCGATATAATTTGAAACTTATTGATAACAGTAAGCTGTATGCACAGTGGCAGAAATCATTGAATGTACCGGATGTTACCGTAGGCGCTGCATGGGACCAGGCAGGAGGAACCTTCAATAACGAAGCAAATTTGACTTTAGGAATTCCTTTGCCGCTATGGAAAGCCAATCAGGGAAATGTTGTAAAAGCAAATTATGCCATTCAGCAGAATCAGAAAAATGCAGACTTTCAAAAACTAACTCTGGAAACTAAAGTCCAATCTGCCTATAAAACCTGGAAAGCACAATACGACCAGCTTCTGGATGTGAAAACTACAGACCTTCAGAATATGGAGCTTGTTTATAACGGAATGCTGAACAATTTCAGAAAAGGAAATGTAAACCTGATTGAATTTACAGACTTCATGGATAGTTACAGGGAGACAGCTCTTCAGATCTATGATATGAAAAATGAAATCATGCAGTCTGCAGAACAGCTTAATCAATTAGTACAAACGAAAATCTTCTATTAAAATGATGAAAACATATATTATCCCCGCATTGATGGTTCTTTCATTAATGGCCTGTTCCAAAAAAGAGGAAGAGAAAAATGTTCATGCCAAAAAAGGATTTGAACTCAGTAACACGATGCTGAATTCTATTTCTCTGGCAAAAGTTGAAAAAAAGAATATAGAAGATGAATACAGCTTTTACGGAAAAATCTCAGCAGATAAAAACAGCTATATAGACGTATACCCTTTAGTAGGAGGAAATGTGATGAGTGTCAATGTAGAATTGGGTGACTATGTAAAAAAAGGACAAGTACTGGCTACGATTAGGAGTACTGAGCTTGCAGAAATTCAAAAGGATGTGAGCGATGCAAAAACAGATCTGGTAGTGGCAAAAAATAATCTTCGTGTGGCAAAAGAGCTTTACGAAGGAAAGCTTAATACAGAAAGAGATGTTCTGGAAGCTAAAAGTCAGTTACAAAAAGCTGAAGACCAATTGCAGAGAGCTGCAGCGGTAAGTACGGTTTATAATGTGAAAACCGGAAACATATACAGTGTGGTAGCACCTATCAGCGGATATATTGTTCAGAAAAGTATCAATAAAGACATGCAGCTGAGAAGTGACAGAAGTGATAATATTTTTGATGTGGCCAATACTACCAATGTATGGGCGATAATGAATGTCAATGAATCTGATATTGATAAAATCAGTCTTGGAATGAAGGCACAGGTTTCCACCCTTTCTTATCCCGACAAAGTTTTTGATGGAAAAATTGATAAAATATTCAAAATTATTGATCCGCAGACTAACGCCATGCAGGCAAGAGTAGTATTGGACAATGCCAACGGACTTTTAATCCCGGACAGTAAAGCCACAATAAAAGTTTCCAGTCTGGAAAGCAACTCTACGCTTACTGTTCCATCCAAAGCTGTGATCTTTGATGATAATAAAAGCTTTGTGGTGATTTTTAAATCCAGGACAGATGTAAAGATCAGAGAAATCAAAGTATTAAAGCAGGTGGGTGATGTCACCTATATTGCAGACGGTCTGAAAGAAGGAGAAGAAGTGATTACCAACAATCAGCTGCTGATCTACCGCTCGCTGAACAGCTAGTCTTATTAAACCATTAAGAATGTTTGCATTTTTCTTTAACGGCTTTTTTAGGTCATCAATGTATCTATCATGAATAAATTCATAAAAAATATAATCGCTTTTTCATTAAAAAATAAAGCATTTACCTTTATCTGGGTAGCGATTTTAGCCATCTCCGGTTTTATAAGTTTCAAAAACATGCCTATTGAAGCTTTTCCGGATGTAACCAATACCCAGATTGTAATCATCACCCAATGGAATGGACGTAGTGCAGAAGAAGTAGAACGTTTTGTCACGACACCCATCGAATTGGCGATGAGCCCGGTTCAGAAAAAAACAAGTGTGAGAAGTACCACCATGTTTGGGCTTTCTATTGTTAAAATTCTGTTTGACGACGGGGTGGATGATACTTTTGCCAGAAATCAGGTCAATAACCAGTTAAGAACCATTAGCCTTCCTGATGAGGTAGACCCCGAAGTACAGCCACCCTACGGGCCAACCGGTGAGATTTTCAGATATACGCTGGAAAGTAAAACAAAAGATTCCCGAACATTGCTTACCCTGCAAAACTGGGTGATAGATCGTGCTCTAAGAGGAGTTCCCGGTGTAGCAGATATCAACGTTTTCGGAGGGCAGGATAAAGTTTTTGAACTCAGTATTGATCCGAGAGCATTGGATAAATATAATCTGACTCCGCTTCAGGTATATGATGCTGTAACAAAGAGTAACCTGAATGTAGGAGGTGATGTCATTGAAAAAAATGGCCAGGCTTATGTAGTAAGAGGTATTGGTTTGGTAAAATCTGTGGCAGATATCGGAAATATTACCATTCAGAATGACAGTGGAAACCCTGTTTTGGTAAAAAATGTAGCAGAAGTTCATGAAAGCTCTATGCCTAGAGTAGGACAGGCTGCTTTGAATCATCATGACGATACAGTAGAAGGAATCGTTGTGATGAGAAAAGGAGAGAATCCAAGAGAAGTTCTGGTAGGAGTGAAAGCTAAGATTAAAGAGCTTAACGAAAAAGTACTTCCGAAAGATGTGAAAATGGTCACTTTCTATGACCGCGACAATCTGATGGATTTCACTACGCATACTGTAATGCATAACCTTATTGAAGGAATTGTATTGGTAACGGTAATTGTTTTAATCTTTATGGCAGACTGGAGAACCACTTTGATTGTTTCCATCATCATTCCTCTGTCTCTATTATTTGCCTTTTTATGTTTAAAACTGGCCGGGATGAGTGCCAATCTGCTTTCGTTAGGAGCGGTTGACTTCGGGATTATCATTGACGGAGCCGTCGTCATGGTGGAAGGTCTCTTCGTAATGCTCGATCATAAAGCGAAGCGGTACGGAATGGAGAAGTTTAATAAACTTGCCAAAGGTGGCTGGATTAAGCAGACCGGAACCGGATTAGGAAAAGCAATCTTCTTTTCGAAATTAATTATCATCACCTCTCTGATTCCTATTTTCTCATTTCAGAAAGTAGAAGGAAAAATGTTCTCTCCTCTGGCATTTACATTGGGATTTGCATTAATGGGAGCGTTGATATTTACTTTAACATTAGTTCCTGTTCTTTCCCATATTCTTTTAAATAAAAACGTAAGAGAAAAAAATAACCCATTTGTTAATTTCTGGGACAGAATCGTTTTGAAAGGCTTTAATTTAACGTTCAAACATAAAAAGATGAGCATGATTGTGGCGATTTCTTTCTTGGCAGTTACTTTATTTTCCGGTAAATTTTTAGGAACAGAATTTCTACCCCAGTTGAACGAAGGTTCATTGTGGATTACTGCAGAAATGCCGATGAGCTCCTCATTAAAAGAATCTCTGAAAACAGCTGATCTTTTAAAGAAAGACATTATGAGCTTCTCCGAAGTAACAGATGTTCTTGCGCAGACGGGAAGAAGTAATGACGGAACTGATCCCAACGGGTTTGGATTTGTACAATTTGCGGTGAATCTTAAGCCAAGAGAAGAATGGAAGCGTAAGATTACTTATGATGAACTGATCAATGAAATAGACAAAAAACTTAGAAGTTATCAGGGAATTACCTTCAACTATTCTCAGCCGATTTCGGATAACGTAGCAGAAGCCGTTGCAGGTTTTAAAGCTGAAAACGGAATCAAAATCTACGGTGATAACCTTGAAACTCTGGATAAATTAGCCCATGAAGTCTTACTGAAGATTAAAGATGTGAAAGGCGTAAAAGATCCGGGAATCATTAAAAATATTGGGCAACCGGAAGTGAGCGTAGTTTTGGATAGAGATAAGATGGCTGCTTACGGAGTCATGCCTGCGGATGCCCAAGCTGTGCTGGAAATGGCTTTTGGAGGAAAAACAGCTTCTGAAATGTTTGACGGGGAAAGAAAATTCCCGATCCGTCTTCGTTATTCTCAGGAATACAGAACCAATGAAAATGACATTGCTGCTTTGATGGTACCTACACAGGATGGAGCAAAAATTCCTTTAAAAGAAATAAGTACCATTGTTAAAGATAACGGAGCTGCATTTATCTACAGAGACAATATAAAGCGATATATCGGAGTTAAATTCTCCATTCGTGACAGAGATTTGGGAAGTACCATTGCGGATGCCCAGAAAAAAGTGGAAACCATTGAATTTCCGGATGGCTATTCTGTAGGATGGACAGGTCAGTTTGAAAACCAGCAGCGTGCCTCTCACAGGTTAGCACAGGTAGTACCTGTGAGTATTCTGATGATTTTCTTCCTGTTGTTTATTCTGTTTGGGAATATGAAAGATTCTCTTTTGGTGTTAGCGAACGTACCTTTTGCTTTGATAGGAGGAATTATCGCATTGCATGTTACCGGAATCAATTTTGGAATCTCTGCCGGAGTAGGGATGATTGCCCTTCTGGGAATTTGTATCCAGAACGGGGTTATTCTCATCACCGAGTTCCATCAGAATGTTAAAGACGGAATGGATATAGACACCGCCATCTTAAATGGGGTGAAATCCAGAACAAGACCCGTGATTATGACAGCATTGATGGCTTCCATCGGATTGATGCCGGCAGCCTTGTCTACAGGAATCGGATCGGAGTCTCAGAAACCTTTGGCCATTGTTATTATCGGAGGACTGATTACAGCTACAGTGCTTACCCTGCTTATTTTTCCGATTATCTTCTGGATCTTCAACAGAACAAAAAAGCTCAGTCAAATTTAATTAATCTTTCATTTATATATTAGTTAGAAGCGCGGAAAACAAAGTTTTCCGCGCTTCTCCATTATTGAAATAAAAAAAGGATGAGTTTAAAATCCTAACCCCACTGCAAAAGCTTTTACAGTATTGGGGTAATCAGAAACAGAAGTAGCTGCTCCTGTCATTGTATTTACAGTGTAAATTTTTGTTGAAGAACCTACAGTAGCCATTAAATAAGCTTTCTGGCTCATGCCTCCAATATCAAAACCATTAGCACTGGTAATATTGATTCCTAAAGAACCTGTCTCAACTAAAGTCCCGTTGTTGGGTGGGTTTTGCTGATATAATTTATCCGTATTATGATCGATAACAAGCAGAGTAGTAGCAGTAGCTCCTGCAAAATTGTTGGTATAGGCGGCTGCACTTATCATTGGACTTCCAGGATTTAATGCGAGATCTGCAGCAGCAATAGTTCCATCGTTAGGATTGAGTCGGAGATTTTGTCCAGTATTGCTTACTACCCTTATTCTGTCAACAGTGGGGTTAAAATCAAATCCAAAATCAGTTCCAGAAAGGAGGGTGGCAAATGGAGCTGTTCCTATGGCTGTGGCAGCGCCTGTTCCTAAGTTTATGGTGTAAATTCTGCTTGAACTTCCCAAAGCATACAATTGTCCGTTGGCAGGACGGAAATCGATTCCTAAAATATTTTCACCACTTTGTAGTCCTGCCACAGTCTTGGAGACAGGCATTGGGGTATTCGGATTGAAAATCTGAAGATTATTCGAATTGTCAATGGCATAAGCTACCGGTTCTGTAGGAATGGCAATGTCAATGATTCCTTGTTGAAGAGTTCCTATAGAGGTTGCTTTTCCATTATTCAGATCCAGAATATGCAGTTTATCATTAAAAGCTAAGAGAGCAGTACTGTTATCATATTTGATGTCAAAAGCAGCCTGTCCTGTAAAAGTAGTTCCAAGACTTCCAACCTCTACCAAAGTTCCATTGTTGGGAGGATCCTGTTTATATAATTTTCCCAGCATCGGATCAATATCATATAAAATGGTTGTAGAAGCACCAGCCTTACTGTTGGTATAGGCTAATCCTGTTATTGAAGGACTTCCTGTTCCATTAATAGTAATATCAGTAGCAGCAACAACTCCGGTTTCCGGATGTAAGCGTAGATTTTGTCCGGAATTACTTACCAGACGAATTCTGTCAACAGTAGGATTGAAATCAATAGAAGCTATTGTTCCGGAGATCATAGGGGAAAATGCTGTTGAGCTTACTGTTCTTGCGGAAGCATTGGAGGTATTGATGATATATAATTTGCTGGCATTGGATAATGCATACAATTCTCCTGTGGCAGGTCTGAAATCTATACTTAATAATTTTTCTCCTGAGGTAACACCGGTTACCGCTGTTTTTGAGAGGAAGGTTTTTGGATTATTGGAGTTAAAATAAACCAGCTCATTCATTGCTGTTATTCCATATACCATAAGATCCGGGCCCTGCGGAGGCATATTTTCTGACATACTGTTTTCATCTGAATGATCACATGAAAATAATGTTGTAATAGCAAACAAGGCTAAATACATGTGTAATAGTTTTCTCATAATATTAATTTTAGTTGTTATCTTTATATGTACGAGAAAAAACAGCACTTGGATTCATGGATACAGGTAATAATCAATATTTTTTTGTGTGTATATCCTGTTCATAATTAACGAGATAGTTTATATTTTTAATAAAACGTTTCTAAGGATTTTTTCTATTCGGAAAAATGTGTAAATTTGCAGTCTCAATACGTTAAATATAAGGTTTGTCCTTCACTGGATGAGAATATTGAAAGTTTTTTTAATAAAAAGTTTTTGGTATTTAAAAATTCATTATATTTGCACACCGAAAATTTGAAAAACAATAAATAAATAATTTTAAATCATGGCAAAGGAAACGTTTAATCGTAACAAACCACACTTGAACATTGGTACTATTGGTCACGTTGACCATGGTAAAACTACACTTACTGCAGCTATCAGTAGTGTATTAGCTAACAAAGGTCTTGCTGAGAAAAAAGACTTCTCTGCTATTGACTCTGCTCCAGAAGAAAAAGAAAGAGGTATCACTATTAATACAGCTCACATCGAGTACGAAACTGAAAACAGACACTATGCACACGTTGACTGTCCAGGTCACGCCGACTATGTTAAGAACATGGTAACTGGTGCTGCTCAGATGGATGGAGCGATCTTAGTATGTGCTGCAACTGATGGACCAATGCCTCAAACTAGAGAGCACATCCTACTTTGCCGTCAGGTAAACGTACCAAGAATCGTTGTTTTCATGAACAAAGTTGACATGGTGGATGATGCTGAGCTTTTAGAGCTTGTTGAACTTGAACTTAGAGATTTATTATCTACTTACGAATATGACGGAGATAACTCTCCAGTGATCCAAGGATCTGCTCTTGGTGCTCTTAACGGAGACGAGAAGTGGGTTAAGACTGTTGAAGAATTAATGGATGCAGTTGATACATGGATCGAGCAGCCTGTTAGAGATCAGGATAAGCCATTCTTGATGCCAATCGAAGACGTATTCTCTATTACAGGTAGAGGTACTGTAGCAACTGGTAGAATCGAGGCTGGTGTTATCAACACTGGTGATCCAGTTGATATCGTAGGTATGGGTGATGAAAAATTAACTTCTACTATTACAGGAGTTGAGATGTTCAGAAAAATCCTAGACAGAGGTGAAGCTGGTGATAACGTAGGTCTATTGTTGAGAGGTATTGAAAAAACTGACATCAAGAGAGGTATGGTTATCGCTAAGAAAGATTCAGTTAAGCCACACAAAAAATTCAAAGCTGAGGTTTATATCCTTTCTAAAGAAGAAGGTGGACGTCACACTCCATTCCACAACAAGTACCGTCCTCAGTTCTACGTAAGAACTACTGACGTTACAGGTGAGATCTTCTTACCAGAAGGTGTAGAAATGGTAATGCCTGGTGATAACTTAACAATCACTGTTGAATTACTTCAGCCAATCGCTCTTAACGAGGGTCTTAGATTCGCGATCAGAGAAGGTGGTAGAACAGTAGGTGCAGGTCAGGTAACTGAAATCATCGACTAATTCACATCTAAAACAATATAAAAAGCTTCCGTAAGGAACACTCTTTACGGAGCTTTTTTTAACTACGGGCATCGTCCAATGGTAGGATACCGGTCTCCAAAACCGTTGATCAGGGTTCGAATCCTTGTGCCCGTGCAAATATAAATTATGAGTTCATTTGTCGATTTTTTAAAAGGTTCTTATAACGAATTCAGACATAAAGTTGAATGGCCAAAATGGGCTGACCTTCAGTCTTCTACAATTGTAGTGACTATTGCGACAGTTATTCTGGCTTTATTTACCTTTGGAGTTGATGAATTGTTTTCAAAAGCAATCAGCAACATAATAGGAATGCTAATCAACTTGTTCAATTAATAATTAAGTATTTTCCATAATGAGCGAATTGAAATGGTATGTGCTGAAAGCAATCAGCGGACAGGAAAATAAAGTGAAAAACTATATTGAGACAGAAATCAAACGTCTAGGGTTTGAGCAGTACGTTACTCAAGTGGTTATTCCTATGGAAAAGGTGATCCAAATTAGAAACGGTAAAAAAGTTCCTAAAGAGAGACCTTACTATCCTGGCTACTTGATGATTGAAGCTGACCTGATGGGAGAGATTCCTCACGTTATTAAAAATATCCCAGGAGTTATTTCTTTCTTGAGTTTAACAAAAGGAGGAGATCCTGTTCCAATGAGAAAATCAGAGGTTAACAGAATGCTTGGAAGAATGGATGAACTTTCAGAATTTGCAAGCGATGTTGAAATTCCTTATGTAGTAGGTGAAAACGTTAAAGTAATCGACGGACCTTTCAACGGATTCAATGGTACAGTTGAGAAGATTCTTGAAGACAAAAAGAAAATTGAAGTTTCTGTATTGATCTTCGGTAGAAAAACTCCAATGGAATTAAGCTACATGCAAGTAGAAAAAGTATAATACATTACTTATAAAATATAAAAAAGACTGCTTTTTAAGCGGTCTTTTTTCATATATATTCTTTTCAATTTTTTTTGGGTGATGAATTGCTTATTCTTTATTATCAAGTAGTTCTATAATACTATTAATTCATAATGAAATATTGAAACTTAGTTTTTATATTTTTTCCCTATTGTTAGAGTTTTTTTAAGTTTATTAATATTATTTTGTTGATTTTCAAATTTCACACCTCTGTTGGTTACTTCTATAGTGTACTTTGCTTTAATTTAATTATCACCATTCAGTGATCATATTTTCTTTTTAAACATTGAGTTTTTTTTAATTGCTTAATTCACCTTCAGATGGCATACTTCTTGCAACCAAGCTGTTAACTAATCCACAAAATTTTATATTTCTTATTTCATACCCTGGTTACAGAGGTATAAGCAATGTATGTTGTTTTAATAAATATAAAATCCGGATTAGCTAAACAAAACACAAGTCTTATATAAACACATAACCCAATGACAAAAATTATTTCGATGATCATTCTGGTGGGTGCATCTGTGCTCACGAGTGCGCAGGTTGGTATCAATACTGCGACACCGGAAAAGGAACTTACTGTAAATGGTACAATGAAGACATCAGGAATTGTTTTCAAGCAACCTCTGGAGAAACTGAAAGCGGACGAGAATTACACTTTCATTATTAAGTCTCCGGCTCCGGAAAACAAAATTACAGCGTACAATGATTCTTTTGTACCTAATTCACCGGCACCTATTAATCTTATTCAGTTCAAAATTACCTGTGATCCTACAGACAAGGATTGGGTAAATCAATTTGACACAAAGATTAATTCCAGCAAGTTTTTGGTGGTAATCTCTTCCTTTGGATTTACACAGCCTACAAGAACGTATTCTGCAGACTGGCTTACACCAATGCCTCAGATTTTTGCCTACTCTTCAGGAGGAACATGGAAACTTAAGGCAGACTACCAGGGATTCGCCCCTGATAATTCTTTCCCTACAGGTGTCTGGACGCTGAACTTATTGGTGTTTGACAGATCGTATGCCAAAGATTTTAATTCAACACAAAGCCTTAGTGGGGCAGGTACTGGTGCTGCAACAGCTCCATTAATTCAATAAAAACATAAACTATATGAAAAAAATTATTGCGATACTCTTCACGGGTTTTGCTGCTTTAAGCATAAATGCGCAAGTGGGAATAAATACTACAACACCTAAAGGAACGTTGGACGTTGAAGGGGAAACATTAGTAGAATCCTATTTAATAGATACTGAAAATACAAAGGCAGGCGGAAATTATCTTCTTCTTACCCGATCAAAAGATTCTTCGCCGGTAGGTAAGGTAAAACTGCTGGATATATCGCTCCGTAATGTAGCACCTGTAAATATGTATAATGTTGTATTGAAAAATGTGAGACAGGATGAAGTGGTAAATCTCAATACAGGATTAGATGCGAGTAAATATGTGGTGGCTATTACTGGTGCTGTTTTTACAGGAGCGGTTTCGGCAGCGAATACCACCACCAGCCCAAAATCTTATGGTTCCTACGCAACTGAAATTACACAGGTAAGCAGTGGAGGTAAAAAATACCATGCTATTAACCTGGCTTTTAAAGGAGCTGGAACTGTTTCCTCCATCAATGGAACCTGGACACTTACTCTAAATGTATTTGAAAAATCATTAGTGAAAGACTGGGGAACTTTTAACGGTTCTGTTTCAGCATCTGCTTCACCGGGATATTCGGGAGTATCAACCAATACGCCTTTAGGGCTTCAATAAAAAAACTATGAAAAGAAAAATTTATATCACAATAATCATGTGCCTTGGGATATTTTTAAATGCCCAGAAAGGAAAAGTAGGGGTGAATACAGCTAATCCTACAGAAACACTTGATGTTAATGGAAAAACATATACGAATTCTCTGTACTTGAGAAATCCGGGAGAACCTACCATGACAGGAGGTAGCTTTTTAGCAACTTCACAGAATGCTTTACAGTTGTATGATCCTGCTCTGGAAAGCAGCGGATTGTTCAATTACCTTAAGCTTACCCTTACCGGTGTACCTGGGACAGGAATTACAGATTATGATACTAAAATTGATGCCACTAACTTTTTGGTTATACTTCATAACTATTCATTTAAGCTGAATGATGGAAATACCAGCGTAATGCTTGATTACGGAGACAATGGTGTGAATGACAATAAACAGGGATCACCGGATGTAGTAGCCTTCAAAAGTAACGGAACATGGCACGTAAGAGCAAGATTTACGGATAGCAGAATGATTGCTACCAATACCACTACACCATCAAGAACTTATAACAACTTTACGGTTGACCTTTACCTGATGGCCTACAGAAGATTGATTGAAAAGCAAAATATAAGCGACATCTATGATGATCTTGGAGGAAATGACGGTTCTACAAAAACAATTAATAAACCTTCCGGTTTTTAATCAGTCTTTCCTTTTAAAAATATTTTAAAAACGGTTATTTAATGCAAATAACCGTTTTTATTTTTCTGGTAGTATTTTAAATTAGGCAATAAAGGATAATGATTTATTTTTTCTAAAACTTTTTAAAAATCAGCAATTTCCGTTTGCTATTTCAAAAATATTTTATACTTTTGCAGTCCAAAAAGTAGGTTTATTGTTATGTGAGTGCATAACCTGCTGAATAATAAATGCTTCCAAACTCATTAATTATTCAAATTTAAAAAACAAACAATGGCTAAGAAAGTCTTTAAAATGGTAAAGCTTCAGGTGAAAGGTGGCGCAGCTAACCCTTCTCCACCAGTAGGTCCAGCATTGGGTTCTGCAGGTGTGAACATCATGGAGTTTTGTAAGCAATTTAACGGAAGAACCCAAGATAAGCCAGGGCAAGTTTTACCTGTAGTAATTACAGTATACGAAGACAAATCTTTTGAATTCGTTATTAAAACTCCACCTGCAGCGATCCAGTTAATGGATGCAGCTAAGATCAAGGGAGGTTCTGGTGAACCAAACAGAAACAAAGTAGGTTCTGTAACTTGGGAACAAGTAAAGAAAATCGCTGAAGATAAAATGGCGGATCTTAACTGTTTTACAATGGACTCTGCTCTTTCTATGGTTGCAGGTACTGCTAGATCTATGGGATTAAGAGTAACAGGAGCTAAACCAACTAACGCTTAAAACTTAAAGAAATGGCAAAATTAACTAAAAAGCAAAAGGAAGCTTTAAGCAAAGTAGAAAAAGGAAGAATCTATAACCTTGAAGAAGGTTCAGCTCTTGTAAAAGAAGTGAACACTACAAAGTTTGATGCTTCAGTAGATATCGCTGTAAGATTAGGTGTAGACCCAAGAAAAGCAAACCAAATGGTAAGAGGTGTTGTATCTCTTCCTCACGGTACTGGTAAAGATGTTAAAGTATTAGCTCTTGTAACTCCAGATAAAGAAGCAGAAGCTAAAGCTGCTGGTGCTGACTATGTAGGTCTTGACGAATATTTACAAAAAATCAAAGAAGGTTGGACAGATGTTGACGTTATCGTTACTATGCCAGCTGTAATGGGTAAATTAGGTCCATTAGGTAGAGTATTAGGTCCAAGAGGTTTAATGCCAAACCCTAAATCAGGAACTGTAACAATGGAAATTGGTAAAGCAGTAACTGAAGTTAAAGCAGGTAAAATTGATTTCAAAGTAGACAAGTATGGTATTATCCATGCAGGTATTGGTAAAGTATCTTTCGATGCTGCTAAGATCAAAGAAAATGCTCAGGAATTAATCCAGACATTGATCAAAATGAAACCAACTGCTGCTAAAGGAACTTATGTGAAGAGCATCTATTTGTCTTCTACAATGAGCCCAGGTATTGCAATTGATACTAAATCTGTTAACTAATAATAATCCTTAAGACAATGACAAAAGACCAAAAAGTTGTAGCAATACAAGAGATCAAAGATTTGCTTCAGGATGCAAAAGTAGTATACGTAGCAGATTTAGAAGGTTTGAACGCTGGTAAATCTTCAGATTTCAGAAGACAGGCTTTCAAGCAAAATATCAAAGTGAAAGTTGTAAAAAATACACTTTTACAAAAAGCAATGGAGCAAATTGATGGAGTAGATTACTCTGAAATGTTCCCATCTTTCAAAGGAAACTCAGCGTTAATGATTGCTGAAACAGCAAACGCTCCTGCGAAATTGATCCAAGGATTCAGAAAGAAAGAAGAAAAGCCAGCTTTAAAGTCTGCTTTTGTTCAAGAAACTTTCTATGTTGGTGACAATAACCTAGACATGTTGGCTAACATCAAGTCTAGAGAAGAAATGATCGGTGAAATCATCGGATTACTTCAGTCTCCAATCCAGAGAGTTGTTTCTGCTCTTCAAAACAAATCTGAAACTGTAGAAGCTCAAGCTGAAGAAGCTGCTCCTGTAGTAGAAGAAACTCCTGCTGCTGAAGCTCCAGAAGCTGCTGCAGAAAGCACTGAAGAAACAAGTGCTGAATAATTACACTCAAAAAATTAAATAAATAATCAACAAAAACATTACAACAATGTCAGATTTAAAAAATTTAGCTGAAACGCTAGTAAACCTAACTGTAAAAGACGTAAACGAATTAGCTGCTATCCTTAAGGATGAGTACGGAATTGAGCCTGCTGCTGCTGCAGTAGTAATGGCTGGTCCTGCTGGTGAAGCTGCTGAAGAAAAGACTGAATTCGACGTAATTCTTAAGTCTGCAGGTGCTTCTAAATTAGCTATCGTTAAATTAGTAAAAGATTTAACTGGTGCTGGTCTTAAAGAAGCTAAAGATATCGTAGACGGAGCTCCTGCTGCAATTAAGCAAGGTGTTTCTAAAGACGAAGCTGAAGCTCTTAAGAAGCAATTAGAAGAAGCTGGTGCTGAAGTAGAATTGAAATAATTTCAATTTTATTATAAATATAGAAGCCCGGGCATTTGCCCGGGCTTTTTTTTTGTATGTAAGTCTTTGTAAATGTGATTCTTATTCTGTAACAGTATTTTAATATTATTGGTTCTTATTTTAATATATCTTTTTACGATTAAATATTATTCAATAATTAACATAATATTTTAATGTTATTTAGTGTATTTTTTATTTAGTGTGAATTTTTATTAATAAAGTGTTATTTTGGTTGAAAATATATTATATTTGTATCGAAAAAACACAATATAATTGGATAGAAATTATTTTCTTTCCTACGGCCATAAGATTACACTTTTGTTGCTTCTGGCAGCTGTAGGAAAATTAAACACTAAGTTGATATCTGTGATGAGAACAAAACCTGAGTTGTCTTATTATTCAGATATTAAAAATCATCTGCAGGGTTACTTAGCTGATGTTTCTGTTCATCAGTGTTCTGAAACAAAAAATGATAGGTCTGTTTCCGAATGTCTTTCTGCTCATCAAAATGGAACTCATATATTTTATAACAAAGATTCCCAACATAAATTCCCTTTCTTTAATACTATAAAACTTATAGGCATATCAAATAAATGGAACTATTCATGTCAGCAATATAGGGAGAACGCTTGCCCGATATTTAAAGACGTTAAAAAGTTCTATAGTAACTCCATTAAACTGGTTGACGGTTTTAAATTTATCATCAAAATTCCCGATAAACCGATTCTTTCCCTTATTCTATAACATTCCTTACAATTTTAAACGCCTTCTTACAGCATGAGCTGTTATTTCATTTATGATTTAGATGAGAAAGCGTGAGAATTGCCCTTTCAAAAAAACACATTTACATAAAAACAGCAAACATCATTAGAAATGAAAAACAAATTATTAACCATCGCTCTGTTATCAGTAAGTTTTCCAATACTCGCTCAGGTAGGGATTAATATTAATCAACCACAGGCAACTTTTGATATTGTAGGATCACCTTCCAATCCAGGCAAGCTTGACGGTGTGATTGCCCCAAGACTTACAGGAATACAATTAAAAGCTAAAAACTATACTGCAGCCCAAACCGGAGCAATCGTATATGTTACAGCCGCTGAGACTACCCCAACAGGACAAACTGTGGATGTTGTTTCACCAGGCTACTATTATTTTGACGGTTCGAAATGGAGTAGCTTAAGCGGAAACTGGCGACTAGTAGGGAATTCAGGAACTACAGCAAGTACTGCCATCATAGGAACAGACATCAGTACTGGAAATTACCTGGGAACTAATGACGGTCAGAACTTGGTTTTGGCAACTCAGAAAAACGTAAAAGGAATTCTGGATATTAACGGAACCCTGCAGGGTGGAAATGCTAATTCTTCATCAGGTCCTTATGCTTCATTGACATGGGGATCAAATAATACGCTTACCAACAGTACTTCCTCCAATATTGCTCTGGGAAAAGATAATACCGTTTCTGCACAGGGAAATTTTCCGGCTGTAGCTATTGGATTAAACAATGCAGCAAATAATGGAGCTAAAGTAATAGGAAATAACAATACAGCAACAGGTGCTAATAACCTTGTCTTTGGAAATCTGAATACAGTAACAGGACTCACGGGGCTGACCATCGGAAATAATCACAATAACAATGGTGGGATTGCCATTGGAAGCGGAAACACCACCTCATTAAACAATATAGCGGTTGGTTCGGCAAATACAGCGACAGGTACGGAAGCTTTTGCTATAGGATTTTCAGGTCAGGCTGCTGCGGGACAAATGGTGTATGCTAATAAGGAACATGTTTTCTTCAATAAAGGAAACGGAACAGATACCATACTGGGAATTAATATGGCTCCTACAGCGGCTACTTCTACAGGGGCAGCTCTTCAGATGAAAGGAATTGCTTCCGGTGCCAATGCAACATGTACAACGGCTGAAGAAGGCGCAATCCGATATAATACAACTGCTAAAGTTCATGAAGGTTGTAACGGTTCCAACTGGAAGGCACTTTACTAATTCAATAAAAACACAAACCTTAAAAAAATAAAAAATGACCAGAAAATTATTCGAAAAGTTAGCTGCGCTGCTCATGACATTGATGATGTCTGCAGGAGTATTTGCACAGCAGGGCTATGAACCAATCCGTGGAATGGGTGTGGAGGCAAAACCAGTCAATAATTCAGGGATATGTCTTGCCTGTTATAACGGAAGTATGAATCCCGTAGTGGATGCCAGTCTTGATAATAGTGTAAGTATGGGTAATTTCGCTTCTCTTTTAAGTGGAAACGGAATCTCTGTAAAGAATAAAAATACAACCTATCCTGCAGGATATATTACCGGTTTCAATGTAGATCTTGGAACAAGTTTTATCACAGTTGATCTTTTGAGCTCTTTGAGAATCAGTACTTATAAAAATGGGGTTCTTCAGGAAACGACTACCAGCAGTACACTTTTGTCAGTGCCTGCATTCGGGGGAAGTAAAAACAGAATATTTCTTCATTTCAAAACTTCAAAAGAATTTGATGAAGTAAGGTTGTATCAGACCAATGTTCTTTCCATATTCAGTGCAATGAATGTATATTATGCATTCGCATTTGATCCTGCAAAAGTACCTACAGATAACAATGGTATTTGTGACGATATTATTGCGGGAAGCGGTGTGGATGGAAATGTATCCGGAAGCAGCAGTTTTCTTGCTCCGCTTTCTTATGTTCAGAATAAAGAAAAAATAGGAGACGGGAACAAAAATTCTTATGGATCAATTGTTCTGCCAGTGGGATTATTGGGTTCTTATTCGGTAGGCGTTTTAGACAAAAACCAGACATACCCTGCAGGAAACAGAACAGGTTTTGTAATAGAACCGGATGATCAGGGTAAATTGTTAAGTGCAGAGTTTTTAAAAAATATTACCATAGAAACTTATCTTTTTGGCCAGCTTCAGGATTCAAAACAGTTGTCCGACGGAGGAGGCTTAATTAATATAAAAGTATTAGGTTATGGCTCAGGAAAACAAAAAGTTACCTTAACGACTACTAAACCTTTCAATGAAGTAAGATTAAAAGTGACTCAAACCCTGGGATTTAATTTAGGAGCATTGAAAGTCTATTATGCTTTCGAAGAACCGGTTTCTTGTGATTGTGATGATAAAATTCAGACAAGCGGTTCTGCTGTTCCTGGAAATTTGGTTACAGGTACTTCATGGACTTCCGGACCAGGGTTTCTTGGTCTTATTTTAGCTAAAATGACCAGTCCTGAAGCGATTGTAGATAATAATCCTTCCAATTATGCCACAGCTACTGTTCCGGCTGCTTCTATTTTCAGCCTTTTCTCCGCATTTGCAACGGTAGGAACTAATGCAGTGCTTCCTGCCAACACAATGGCCGGATTTACGGTAGAAAAAGCAGGAAACCTTCTTGGAGTAAGTGTTTTGGAAAATATCACAGTAACATTGTACAACGGAAATACTTTGACAGATACTTTTACGAGTTCAGGAAGTCTTATCAGTGGAAATTTCTTCACAACGAATTCCAATAAATTCTATGTTGGAGGGAAATCAACAAAACCTTTTAACCGTATTAAAATCACTTTCAACAGCGGAACGGCCATTCGTATTCCTCAAAACTATTATATCTATAATGCATTTGCGAGCAGAGATGATGATAATGACGGTGTACCGAACTGTTTTGATCAATGCCAGGGAGGAGATGACAGCATAGATAATAACGGAAACGGAATTCCTGACTGTGCGGAAGGATGTACAGCCGTAAATGACAAATCTCCTGCACTCGATACGGATGGTGACGGAATTGTAGATGCCTGTGATCTGGATTCTGATAATGACGGAATTCCGGATGCAATAGAAGACTTTGATAAAAACGGCAAGTTCCAGGATGATGATAACGAAGGAGATATTCTTTTAACACCTGTATTGGGAGATTCTGTTCCTAATTATCTTGATCTGGATTCTGATAATGATGGTATCCTGGATTTATTTGAATCTGGAATTCCGACCTCTGTCATCAATCAGATTGATTCGGATCATAACGGTATCATTGATACGAATGTTCCGGTTGGTAAAAACGGAATTGCTGATATTCTGGAAACTTCACCTGATTCAGGTGTATTGAAATATCCAATCAAAAATACAGACGGAGATGATAAACCTGACTTTCTGGATATTACTTCCGATGGTTCAGAACCTGACCTTTATAAGATCGGAAAAGCAAATCTGGATACATTAGGAGGAGGATTCATTTCTACCATTAATGATAAAGACAAAGATGGAATTCAGGCAGTAGTAGATACGGATCTTGTAAAAAGAGGTTCTCCGGATTCCCCGCTTTCACCTTATGCTTCATTATTGAAAAATGCATCTAATGTGGCAAAAACTACTTCCGCAGAAATTATCGAAGCAGCGAATGATGTAAAAGTATACCCGAATCCGGTAAAAGCAGGAGAAAATCTTAGAATTATATCAGAGGAAGAAGGTGTATATACTTTGTTCTCTGCACAAGGACAGGTTGTTAAGACAGATCGTTTTAATGCCCATACAGGTATTGATACTTCTTCACTTCCTACAGGAGTGTATATTATTAAAGTAGAAACTAAATCAAAAATAAAATCTTATAGGGTTATTGTGAAATAATCATAGGATTAGCTTGTGTTGTGGAGGGGTTGCTCATATTTGGGCAGCCTCTCTTGTTTTTAAGAGTCTCAAAATGAGATGATTTATTTGTTATTGTGGATAACTTTTTGTATCTTTGCCCCTCTTTTGGCGCGAAAAATTGTTTGTAAATTTATAAAATACTGAAAATCAGCTCTTTCACTGTGTAAAACATGGAAGGGATTTCGTGTATATAAATACTGCGGTAATACTGCCTCAAAAGTAATAAAAATATTTTGCATTACGCTGTGAAAAGATATACCAGCGTTGCAGTTAGAAAGAACTACATACAAAGTTTAAAAGAGCTTAAGGTCCTTTGTGAGCGCCAAAAACACTTTTACCTTTTACTTTTATCTTGTTTCTTGTTCTTTTCTGATATTTTTTAATGAATCAAAATATTTTTTAACCCTTTCTTAAAAGTTTTATGAGTAAAACAAAATCAACAACTCAAGGAAATCCGAGAATTAATTTCTCATCAGCGAAAGGAAAAATCATCACTCCAGACTTTTTGGATATCCAAATTGAGTCTTTCAGAGAATTTTTCCAGCTTGATACACTTCCTGAAGCCAGAAAGACAGAAGCTCTTTACAAGACTTTCCAAGAGAATTTCCCAATTACGGATTCAAGAAACCAATTCGTATTAGAATTCTTAGACTATCTGGTAGATTCTCCACGTTATTCAATCGATGAGTGTGTGGAAAGAGGACTTACTTATTCAGTTCCTCTAAAAGCTAGACTTAAATTGTATTGTACTGACCCGGAACACGAAGATTTCCAAACAGTGGTTCAGGACGTATACTTAGGTCCGGTTCCTTATATGACGCCAAGTGGTTCTTTTATCATCAATGGTGCTGAAAGAGTTATCGTTACGCAGCTTCACCGTTCACCTGGTGTATTCTTCGGACAAACTTACCACGCAAACGGAACCAAACTTTACTATTCAAGAATTATCCCTTTCAAAGGATCTTGGATGGAATTTACAACAGATATCAACAGCGTAATGTACGCGTATATCGACCGTAAGAAAAAATTACCATTAACAACTCTATTAAGAGCGATCGGTTATGAATCTGACAAGGATATCCTTCAGATCTTCGACCTTGCTGAAGAAGTGAAAGTTTCTAAAGCTGCCCTTAAAAAAGTAGAAGGGAGAACATTGGCTGCGAGAGTATTGAACACTTGGTTCGAAGATTTCGTAGACGAAGATACAGGTGAGGTAGTTTCTATCGAAAGAAACGAAATCATCTTGGATAGAGAAACTATTCTTGAAAAAGAACACTTAGATCTTATTCTTGATGCTGGTGTGAAATCAATCCTGATTCACAAAGAAAACAGCAACGAATTCTCTATCATCCAGAATACATTACAAAAAGACCCTACTAACTCTGAAAAAGAAGCGGTAGAGTATATTTATCGTCAGTTAAGAAATGCAGATCCACCAGATGAGGAAACTGCAAGAGGAATCATTGAAAAATTATTCTTCTCTGAGCAAAGATATTCATTAGGTGAAGTAGGACGTTACAGATTGAACAAAAAGTTAGGTCTTAATATTCCAACTACAACTGAGGTTCTTACAAAAGAAGATATCATTGCTATTGTAAGACACTTAATCGAGCTTGTAAACTCTAAAGCTGAGGTTGATGATATTGACCACTTATCAAACAGAAGAATTAAAACTGTTGGTGAGCAATTAGCTGGCCAGTTCGGAGTAGGTCTTTCAAGAATTGCAAGAACAATCAAGGAAAGAATGAACGTTAGAGATAACGAAATCTTTACTCCACTTGACCTTGTAAATGCTAAGACATTAACATCTGTAATTAACTCATTCTTTGGTACCAACCAGCTTTCTCAGTTCATGGACCAAACCAACCCTCTATCAGAAATTACTCACAAGAGAAGATTATCTGCACTAGGGCCTGGTGGTTTATCAAGAGAAAGAGCAGGTTTCGAGGTTCGAGACGTTCACCATACTCACTACGGAAGAATTTGCCCGATTGAAACTCCGGAAGGACCAAACATCGGTTTGATTTCATCCCTAGGTATTTATGCTAAAATCAACAGACTAGGTTTCATCGAAACTCCATATAGAAAAGTAGAAGACAGCAAGATTAATCTTAATGCTGATCCTATTTACCTTAATGCAGAAGACGAAGAAGACAAAGTAATTGCTCAGGCAAACGTTGAATTGAGCGATAACGGTGATTTCTTAACAGATAGAATTATTGCAAGATTAGATGGTGACTACCCTGTAGTGGAACCATCTCAGGTTAACCTTATTGATGTTGCACCAAACCAGATCTCTGGTATTTCTGCTTCATTAATTCCGTTCCTTGAGCATGATGATGCGAACCGTGCATTGATGGGATCTAACATGATGCGTCAGGCCGTTCCTCTATTGAAGCCACAGGCTCCAATCGTGGGTACAGGGCTTGAGCAACAAGTTGCAAGAGATTCAAGAATTTTAATTAACGCTGAAGGTACAGGTACTGTAGAGTACGTAGATGCTGACAGAATCGTTATTAAATATGAAAGAAGCGAAGACGAAGATTTAGTACAATTCGAGTCTGCTACTAAAACATACAACCTTACTAAGTTTAGAAAAACTAACCAGAGTACAACCATTACCCTAAGACCAAACGTAAGAGTAGGTGATGTAGTGGAAAAAGGACAGGTACTTTGCGACGGTTATGCTACTGAAAAAGGAGAATTAGCTCTTGGTAGAAACTTAGTGGTAGCGTTCATGCCTTGGAAAGGGTACAACTTCGAGGATGCAATCGTAATCAACGAAAAAGTTGTACGTGAAGACTGGTTTACTTCAATCCACGTGGATGAATATTCTCTTGAAGTTCGTGATACCAAATTAGGTATGGAAGAGCTTACAGCAGATATTCCAAACGTATCTGAAGAAGCTACTAAAGATCTTGACGAGAACGGTATGATCAGAATCGGTGCTGAAGTGAAGCCTGGAGATATCATGATTGGTAAAATTACTCCAAAAGGTGAATCTGACCCGACTCCTGAAGAAAAACTTCTTAGAGCAATCTTCGGTGATAAAGCTGGTGATGTGAAGGATGCTTCATTGAAAGCTGACTCTTCATTAAGAGGAGTTGTTATCAACAAGAAATTGTTCTCTAGAAACATTAAAGACAAAAAGAAAAGAACTGAAGAAAAACTTAAACTTGAAGAAATTGAAAACACTTACAAGGCTAAGTTTGACGAGTTGAGAAATACTTTAATTGAAAAATTAAATACACTGGTAAGCGGTAAAACTTCTCAAGGGGTACAAAACGACCTAGACGAAGAAATCATCGGTAAAGGTGTGAAATTCACTCACAAGTTATTAACTTCAGTTGAAGATTATGTAAACGTTAGCGGTTCAGACTGGACAGTAGACGCTGACAAGAATGAATTGATCAAACAATTGATTCACAATTACAAAATCAAATATAACGACATCCAGGGAGTTAAAAACCGTGAGAAATTTGCAATTTCAATCGGAGATGAGCTTCCGGCAGGTATCATGAAGTTGGCTAAAGTTTACATCGCTAAGAAACGTAAACTGAATGTAGGAGATAAAATGGCAGGACGTCACGGTAACAAAGGTATCGTTTCAAGAATCGTTCGTGAAGAAGATATGCCATTCCTTGAAGACGGAACACCAGTAGATATCGTATTGAATCCACTAGGGGTACCTTCTCGTATGAACATCGGTCAGATCTACGAAACCGTTCTTGGATGGGCTGGTAGAAAATTAGGATTGAAGTTCGCTACGCCAATCTTCGATGGAGCAAGTCTTGATCAGATTACTGAATATACTGAGAAAGCAGGTCTTCCTAAATTCGGTCACACTCACCTTTATGATGGTGGTACCGGAGAAAGATTTACTCAGGCTGCAACAGTAGGTATTATTTACATGTTGAAACTAGGACACATGGTAGATGATAAGATGCATGCACGTTCTATTGGTCCTTACTCATTGATTACTCAGCAGCCGTTAGGAGGTAAAGCTCAGTTCGGAGGTCAGAGATTCGGAGAGATGGAGGTTTGGGCACTTGAAGCATTCGGTGCATCTAACATCCTTAGAGAGATCCTTACTGTGAAGTCGGATGACGTGATTGGTAGAGCAAAAACTTATGAAGCAATTGCAAAAGGTGAATCTATGCCTGAACCAGGTATTCCGGAATCATTCAACGTATTACTTCACGAGTTACAAGGTCTTGGATTAGACGTAAGATTGGAGGAGTAAATTAAAGATTTAATTACTAAAAATTAAAGAATTAATCAACTCCGAGATGATAAGAGCGAAAGTGTAACGCTTTCAATCTTTAATCTTTATAATCAAAAATAAAATTATGTCAAATAAAAATAAATCAAGTAGATTTAATAAAATAACCATCGGTCTAGCGTCACCGGAGTCTATTTTACAAGACTCAAGAGGGGAGGTTTTAAAGCCGGAAACTATTAACTACAGAACTCACAAGCCTGAAAGAGACGGGCTATTTTGTGAGAAAATCTTTGGTCCTGTAAAGGATTACGAATGTGCTTGTGGTAAATACAAGAGAATTCGTTACAAAGGGATCGTTTGTGACCGTTGTGGAGTAGAAGTTACTGAGAAAAAAGTAAGAAGAGAGAGAATCGGGCACATCAACCTTGTAGTTCCAATTGCACACATCTGGTATTTCCGTTCATTACCAAACAAAATCGGATACCTTTTAGGAATTCCTTCTAAGAAATTAGACATGATCATCTACTACGAAAGATATGTAGTGATTCAGCAGGGTATTGCTAAGAAGTTAGACGGTTCTGATTTTGAAAATATGGAATTCCTTACAGAAGAAGAGTACCTTGATATCATGGAAACTCTTCCTGTAGAAAACCAGTATCTTGATGATTCTGATCCAAACAAATTCATCGCCAGAATGGGTGCTGAAGCTGTAGAAGATCTATTAAAAAGAATCGATCTTGATGCATTGTCTTTCGACTTGAGACACAAAGCTCACAACGAAGGTTCAAAACAAAGAAGAACAGAAGCTCTTAAGAGATTGAACGTTGTAGAAGCATTAAGAGGTGCTAATACAAGAATGATCAACAGACCAGAGTGGATGATCATGCGTGTACTTCCTGTTATCCCACCAGAACTAAGACCATTGGTTCCATTGGATGGAGGACGTTTCGCAACTTCTGACTTGAATGACCTTTATAGAAGAGTTATTATCAGAAATAACCGTTTGAAGAGATTATTGGAGATCAAAGCTCCTGAAGTAATCTTGAGAAACGAGAAGCGTATGCTTCAGGAATCAGTAGATTCATTATTCGATAACACAAGAAAATCTTCTGCAGTAAAATCTGAATCAAACAGACCATTGAAATCACTTTCGGATTCATTGAAAGGTAAGCAAGGTCGTTTCCGTCAGAACCTACTAGGAAAAAGGGTTGACTACTCTGCGCGTTCGGTAATTGTTGTAGGTCCAAACTTACAGCTTCACGAATGTGGTATTCCTAAGGATATGGCAGCTGAACTTTACAAACCATTCATCATTAGAAAACTAATTGAAAGAGGTATTGTAAAAACAGTAAAATCTGCAAAGAGAATTATCGACAGAAAAGAACCAGTAGTTTATGATATCCTTGAAAACGTGATGAAAGGTCACCCTGTTCTATTGAACAGAGCACCTACGCTTCACAGACTGGGTATTCAGGCTTTCCAACCTAAGATGATCGAAGGTAAGGCAATCCAGCTACACCCATTAGTAACTACGGCCTTCAACGCCGATTTCGATGGTGACCAGATGGCGGTACACTTGCCACTAGGACCAGAAGCGATCCTTGAAGCTCAGTTATTGATGTTAGGTTCTCAAAACATCTTGAACCCTGCAAACGGTTCTCCAATTACAGTACCATCTCAGGACATGGTTCTTGGTCTTTATTTCATGACTAAAGAATTAAGCTCTACTGAGACAATGAAAGTAAAAGGAGAAGGTCTTGCATTCTATTCTCCTGAAGAAGCAGAAATTGCTTACGCTGAAGGTAGAGTATCTTTAAATGCTAAAGTAAGATGTAGACTACCTATCAAAGAAGATGGAGAAATCGTTACAAGATTGATCGAAACTTCTGTAGGTAGAATCCTATTCAACCAGATTGTACCTAAGCAGGTAGGATATATCAATGAACTTCTTACGAAGAAATCATTGAGAAACGTTATCGGTAAGATCCTTGCTGATACAGATTTCCCTACAACTGTGAAGTTCCTTGATGCAATGAAAGACCTAGGATATTCAAACGCATTCAAAGGAGGTCTTTCTTTCTCACTAGGAGATATTGTAGTTCCTGTTGAGAAAAAGCAGATGATTGCACAATCAATTGAAACTGTAGACGAAATTAGAGCTAACTATAACATGGGTCTAATTACCGATACAGAACGTTATAACCAGGTAATCGACGTTTGGACAAATACCAACGCAGGATTAACTGAAATGATCATGAGCAGAATGAAAACTGACCAAGGTGGTTTCAACTCTGTATACATGATGCTTGACTCTGGAGCGAGGGGTTCTAAAGAACAGATCCGTCAGTTATCAGGGATGAGAGGTTTGATGGCAAAACCGCAGAAAGCTGGTTCTACCGGAGCGGAGATCATCGAAAACCCGATCCTTGCAAACTTTAAGGAAGGTCTTTCGATTCTAGAGTACTTTATCTCTACCCACGGTGCTCGTAAGGGTCTTGCGGATACCGCTCTTAAGACAGCCGATGCTGGTTACTTAACGAGAAGATTGGTAGACGTTGCACAGGACGTTATCGTTACAGAAGACGACTGTGGAACATTGAGAGGTACAGAAGTTACTGCACTTAAGAAAAATGACGAGATCGTTGAAAAAATCTCTGAAAGAATCTTAGGTAGAGTATCCCTTCATAATATTTACGATCCTGAAACTGACGAGCTTATTGCAAGTGCAGATCAGGTGATCATTGAATCTTTGGCGAAGAGAATCGAAGAAGCAGGATTAGAAGCTGTGGAGGTTCGTTCACCATTAACTTGTGAAACTAAGAAAGGTATCTGTGCAAAATGTTACGGTAGAAACTTAGCAACAGGTAAAGTGATCCACATGGGTGAAGCAGTAGGTGTAATTGCAGCACAGTCAATTGGGGAACCAGGTACTCAGCTTACGTTGAGAACCTTCCACCAAGGGGGTACTGCAGGTAACGTATCAGAAAACCCATCTATCGTTGCAAGAAGAGACGGTATCGTAGAAATGGATGAAGTAAGAACAATTACTTCTGAAGATGAAAACGGTAATACAGCTGAGGTTGTAGTTTCTCGTTCAACAGAATTCAGATTAGTTGCTGATAATGAGTCCAGAACTCCATTAATGGTAGCTAACGTACCTTACGGATCTATATTATCTGTAAAACCAGGTGATAAAGTGAAGAAAGGAGATACAATCTGTAGATGGGATCCGTATAACGCGGTTATCATTGCTGAAACTTCAGGTAAGGTAGAATACGAGGATATCATCCAGGGTATTTCATTCCAACTTGAAATTGACGAACAAACAGGATTCGAAGAGAAAGTAATCTCTGAATCTAGAAATAAGAAAGCCGTACCTACCTTGAAAGTGGTAGACTCTAAAGGAGTTGAGCAAAAAGCTTACAACTTACCGGTAGGAGCCCACTTAATGGTTAACGATGGTGAAAAAATTAAGGCTGGTAAAGTCTTAATCAAAATCCCAAGAAAATCTGCAAAAGCAGGGGATATCACCGGAGGTCTTCCGAGAGTTACCGAATTATTCGAAGCAAGAAACCCTTCAAACCCAGCGGTTGTTACTGAAATCGACGGGGTAGTTTCTTACGGAAAAATCAAGAGAGGTAACCGTGAACTTATTGTTGAGGCTAAAACTGGAGAAAGAAAAATTTACTTAGTAAAACTTTCTAACCAGATTCTTGTTCAGGAGAATGACTTCGTAAGAGCAGGTTCTCCACTTTCTGACGGTTCTATCACACCGGAAGATATCTTAAGAATTAAAGGTCCAACTGCCGTTCAGGAATACTTAGTAAACGAGATTCAGGAAGTTTACCGTCTACAGGGGGTAAAAATCGACGACAAGCACTTCGAAATTATCGTAAGACAGATGATGACGAAAGTATCTATCGTAGATGGAGGTGATACTCAATTCCTTGAAGGAGCTCTTGAACACAAGTTTGATTTCTTGGAAGAAAACAACAGAGTATTCGGTCTTAAAGTAGTAGTAGATGCTGGTGATTCTAAAGAATTCCAACCAGGTCAGATGATTACGGCAAGAGAATTAAGAGACGAAAACTCTAAGTTGAAGCGTGAAGATTTAGGTTTAGTAGAAGTAAGAGAAGCTCTTCCTGCTACTGCAACTCCTGTACTACAAGGTATTACAAGAGCGGCTCTTCAGACTAAGTCATTCATGTCTGCAGCATCATTCCAGGAAACAACGAAAGTTCTTAACGAAGCAGCAGTTGCTGGTAAAGTAGACGATCTTAACGGTCTTAAAGAAAATGTAATTGTAGGTCACAGAATTCCTGCAGGTACAGGTCTTAAAGAGTATCAGAACGTTATTGTTGGTTCTAAGAAAGAATTCGAAGACCTTAACTAAAATTAATGATTTGAAATTTGGGATTTGAAATTATTTTTATATTTTCACAATCTCAAATTTCGAATTTTAAAAACATAATTTATAACAATGGACAACAATCAAAATCCACAAGACGGAAACATCAACATCGAATTAAACGAAATGGTAGCTGCTGGTATCTATGCTAACCTAGCTTTAGTAAACCACTCTCCATCTGAATTTGTAGTAGACTTTATTCAGTTGATGCCAGGTGTTCAGCAAGCTAAAGTAAGATCAAGAGTAATTCTTGCTCCACTTCACGCTAAGAGAGTATTAAGCGCTCTTCAACAGAACATCGCTAACTACGAGCAGCAGTTCGGAGAAATCAAAGAAGTTGAGCCTTTCGTATTAGGAGGAAACAACGTTCAAGCGTAAGATTTCTTTTACAATAAAATAAAGAATGTCCTGGTTTTTACCAGGACATTTTTTTTGCACTTTAAGGAAAGATAATTAGAATTTGTTAAATTGTTAATTTTGTTTAATAAGATAAAAATGTGTAGTAAGGATATATCAATTTTATATCTTTGTTTAAGAAAAAGCAGAAAATATAATATATGATTGATAACTCGTTCGCAGTAAGTAAATTTGGCTTTTTAGGTGCCGAATTTTTATCTGAGCTTGAAAAACATGCTGTTGCTATTGATATAAAAGCAAAGACTGAAATTATAAGAGAAGGACAGAAAAATAAGTTTGTTCCCTTCTTAATAAAAGGTTCTATCAGGGTTTTTACCCTCAATGATGGTAGGGAACTGATCTACTATTATATCAAACCGAAAGATAGTTGTCTGATGACCTTTTCATCTATTCTGACAGATTATATCAGCAGGGTATATGCGGTTGCAGAAGAAGATTCAGAAGCCATTCTGATTCCCGTTTCTATCATGCACGAATGGCTTACCAGATTTCCGGAGATTAATAAACTCTTTTATCATGAATATGACCGAAGATTTTCAGAAGTGATGAACATGGTGAATGATGCTGTTTTTCACAGACTGGATAAGCGGGTTCTGAACTATATCAAACAACAGATTTCATCCACAGGAAATAACCCTATTAAGATTACCCATCGTGAAATTGCCAATAGTTTGGGAACTTCCAGAGAAGTTGTGAGCAGAGTTTTGAAAAAAATTGAGAGCGAAGGTGAAATTGTTCAGACTAAAGAAGGAATAAAAGTTCCTGTAAATGAAAATGTTAGAATCGTCTAATTTCAATTGTTTGAAAACTTTATTTCTATCATTGATAAAAACAATTTGACTGGTGACTTTTATCACCTATTTTTGAATTGAGAACTCAATAAGTTTGTTATATCATAATTTAAATCAAATTGTATATGACAAAAACTCTCTTATTTTTGTCAATGTTTTCTTCAGGTCTTGTCTTTGCACAGGAAGATCTGCTGAAAGATATTGACACTGTTAAAACCAATACAGAAACCTCACAACCCGCCTTCAAAGCCCTTCAGATTGTAACAGGACAATCTACAAAACTAGCCGCCAAAAAAGAATGGTACATGATTGTTGCCCATAGATTTGGTGATATAAGTGCAGGATTTAAAGACTTTTTCGGACTGGATAATGCTTCCACCAAATTAGGCGCTATCTACGGTATTTCAGATGCTGTTTCGGTAAGTCTGTCCAGAGAAACAAATATGAAAACCTTTGAAGGAGCAGTGAAATACAGACTGGTACAACAAAGTGAAAACTTTCCGGTGGATATTGTGGGGTATAATGTAATGGGCGCCAATACTGAACTGGATAAAGATACTTATCCACACTTAAAATTCAGTGACAGGCTTTCTTACCTTACACAGGCATTGATCTCAAGAAGATTCAATGAGAAGCTTTCTTTACAGCTTACTCCTTCCTTTGTTCATAAAAATCTTTACGAACCTACCATTGAAAACAAAAACCAGTTTCTGGCAGGCTTGGGAGGACGCTACAAAATCTCAAAAAGAGTTTCTGTGAACGCAGAATACTTTGTGAATTTCGACGATCACAGTTTTTATAAAAACCCACTATCATTAGGGGTAGATATAGAAACAGGAGGACATGTGTTTCAGCTTTTACTCACGAACTCCCAGATAAATTCAGACATCGGATATCTTACCAATGCTACAGGAGCATGGGGAAAGGGACATATTTTCTTTGGGTTTAATCTTTATAGAGTTTTTTAATATGAAAAAGCTAACATCCTTATTAGTATTGTCATCAGCAATCATACTGATGGCTTGTGACAGCAGAACATATGAAGAGATTTCTGATAACACACCTATCACGGCACCTGTAAAATATACAGCAGATGTAAAACCCATTATGGATAACAGCTGCGCAGGCTGTCATTCCGCAGGAAGTTTTAAACCTCTGGTTACCTATGATCAGGTAAAAAATAATATTGACGGAATTCTGGATCGTATCCAAAGACCTAATGGTGATCCGGAGAAAATGCCAAAGGGAGGATCTCTATCTGCAGCTCAGATCAATATGTTTATCAAATGGAAAGCTGACGGATTAAATGAAAATTAAAAAAATTGATATGAAAAAATTAGCATTATTAAGCGTATTACTCCTTTCTGCCGGTTACGCTTCAGCACAGAAATATAGTTCCAAAACAGGGAAAGTGACTTTTGAAGCTTCGGTACCTCTGTTTGATGATATTTTTGCTCAGGATGATAACAATGTTGTCATTCTCAATGCAGATAATGGTGAAATGGCATCCGTTTCAACTGTTAAAAACTTTCATTTTAAAACAAAATTAATGGAAGAACACTTCAATGAAAGTTATGCTGAATCTGCAAAATATCCGAAAACTACTTTCAAAGGAAAGATTGTCAACTTTGATAAAACGAAGCTTACTGCAAGCCCTCAGAAATATACGGTGCAGGGAACATTAAACTTTCATGGAGTAGACAAAGCCGTTACCTCTGCTGCCACTTTATATGCAAAAGATGGAAAAATCTATATGCAGGGAGGCTTTGTAGCAAGACCTGTAGATTATAAAGTGACTATTCCCAAAATGGTTACCAAGAAAGTGGCTGAAAATGTCAATATTGAATACAACTACATAATGGTAAAACAATGAGAAATATAATCTTACTATTAGGATTGTTCCTGAGCTCATTAGTATCTGCTCAGGAAAAAGCTAAATCAATATTTGATATTGCAAGAAGTGGGACTGTGACTGAAGTACAGGATTTGATGAAACAAAATCCGGATGTGATTAATCAGATCAATGAGAACGGATTTTCACCCCTTATTTTAGCATGTTACAGAGGGAATACTCCTGTTGCTGAATTTTTAATTCCCCGCGTTAAGAACAGGAATTATGCAAGCGGAGAAGGAACGGCTTTAACGGCTTCTGTATTTAAAGGAGATAAAAATCTTACTCAGAAATTATTACAGAACAAGGCTGATCCAAATGTAGGAAACAGCAGTGGAGTAACTCCATTGATATATGCTGTTCAGTCCCAAAACAAAGAAATGGTTGAACTGTTACTAAAAAATAAAGCCAATAAAACATTATCAGATAAACAGGGAAAAACTGTTTTTGAATATGCTTTATTTTCTAAAAATCAAGATATTATTAACCTATTAAAAAATTGATCATATGAAATTAAAAACTACACTTGTATTATTGATCGGATTTTTTGCTTTTTTAAATGTAAAAAGTCAATATTCGACAGGAACTGTGCCTCTTTTTTCTACACCTGGAGGAACAGATTTGGCTTATTCAGTTAAGATAGACCTTAGCCCTTCTTTAGTTACCCTTACCCTTGTTGGTCCTTCTACAGGATGGCTTGGAATGGCTTTTAATACCACAAATATGGATGATATCGGAAAGGATGTTGTAATCTTTGACGGAACGAACTTAAGTGACAGAACATTTAATGGACAGGGTGTGGTTCCGCCGTTGGATGGAACTCAAAACTGGACGGTAACATCCAACACGGTTGCAGGAAGTGTCCGTACTGTAGTTGCTACAAGAGCTTTAAACACAGGAGATGTTAATGATTATGTCTTTACAGTTCCTCCTACAAGTCCTCTCAACGTTACTTATGGACGCAGATTATCAAATTTTACGATTGGTTATCACGGTTCTAACAGCTGTGGTACTACAGCTCTTAATTTTGCTGCTACTCTAGGAACTAGTGAAACAGCTTTAGAGAGCAAGAAAATAGCTCTTTATCCAAACCCTGCTAAAGAAACTGTAAGTTTAAAAAATGCGGATAAAATAAAATCTGTAGATATTTATGAATCTGCCGGAAGAAAAGTAAGATCTGTAAAACTTGAGGGAGAAAGTATTAGTATCGGAGATTTAAAATCTGGTATTTATTATTTTGAAATCACATTGAAAGATGGAACTACATCTTATGAAAAATTGATTAAAGAATAATTTTTCAGAAAAAACACACCTAAATATTTTTTTAAAACAGATACCTCTGATCTTTCAGGGGTATCATTTTTTTCTTAAAGTCCCAATTTCAGGGAGTTTGCTTTAAAATTCATATATTTGTGTAGATCCTGATTCTTAACAAAAGGAAGTTTCCTGACTTTACAATTTTTACGACCAATGGAATTTAAAACGTTAGCTAATATCACAATAGATGAACTTTTATCCGTGTTCAATCATTCATTTTCTGATTATGTTGTTCCTTTTCACTTAACGAAAGAAGTACTTGTTTCAAAAATTGCTGCAGAAAAATTAGATATGAATTTGTCTGCCGGAGCATTTGAAGATGGAAAACTGGTAGGCTTTATTCTTCAGTCTGAAAAAATTGAGAATGGTGAGAAAATTATTTACAATGGCGGAACAGGAGTCGTTCCGGAAAGCAGAGGTAAAGGCCTGGTAAGAAAAATGTACGATTTTATCATTCCTGTTTTAAAAGAAAGAAATGCCAATACATTATTGCTTGAAGTGATTGAAGGAAATCAGCCTGCTATCAGGGCTTATGAAAATTTAGGATTTACAATTGTCAGAAGACTGCTTTGCTTTAATGGAAATATTAAACAGGAAAAAGGGAATATTGAAGTATCCATACGAGACTTGAAAGACTTTCAATGGAATGTATTATGCTCATTCTGGGATATTGAACCTTCATGGCAAGGATCTGTTTTCGTATTGGAACCCATGCCGGAAAACTATGTGACTTTAGGTGCTTATAAAGATGAAAATCTGGTCGGATATATTGTTTACGGTCCTGCTTCAAGAAAAATATATCAGTTTGCTGTAGATAAGAATTACAGAAATCAGGGAATAGGTACAAAGCTGTTTAATGCGATTAGAGAAAAAAATAACGGACAGGCTGTAGCTTTGAACAATGTGGATGATTCCTCAGAAAATACGGGTAAGTTTCTTAGCGAAAGAGTAGGGCTGAACAACTGGCTTTCACAGTTTGAAATGAAAAGACCTATTTAACAGCGATTAATTTTGACTCAAACAAAATAAGAGGTTTTAATATACTTTTAATCTCCTAAACTTTTCAGGCAGAAGTATAGGATGTAACTTTGCAGAAAATTTTAAAATAATGAAGCGAGGAATCCATTTTTTACTGCTGCTAATTTCCTTTACGGCTTTTGCACAACAGGCAAATATTGATACTGCCCAGGTAGTTATCCCGGGAAGGCAAAACAGCACGGAAGCACAGTCAAAACCTTATGTGATCATGATATCAACGGATGGTTTCCGTTATGATTATGCTCAGAAATACAATGCTGAAAACCTTTTGAAACTAGCTAATGGTGGAGTAAAGGCTAAAGCAATGATTCCAAGTTACCCAAGTATTACTTTCCCAAACCACTGGAGCTTAATTACCGGACTTTATCCTTCCCATCATGGTTTGATTGATAACTTTTTCTACGATTACAAGAGAAAAGAAGGCTATGCAATGAGCAGCAAGAAAAATGCTGAGGATGGAAGCTGGTACGGGGGAACTCCGCTTTGGGGACTTGCTGAAAAACAGGGAATGGTATCAGCCTCTTTAATGTGGGTAGGATCTGCCAGCGATGCAGGAGGAGTGCGACCTACTTATTATTATCCTTATCACGAAAAATTTACCCCTTCAGAAAAAGTAGAAAAAGTAGTTAACTGGCTGAAATTACCGGAAGATAAAAGACCTCATTTTATTTCATTGTATTTCCCGGAAGTAGATGGAAGCGGGCATCATTATGGTCCGGATACCAAAGAAACGGAAAATGCTGTTCATCTGATAGACCAGGCCATTGGCGATCTTGCTCAGAAAGTAAATGATTTAGGGTTAAAAAATGTCAACTTTATTTTTGTTTCCGATCACGGAATGATTAAAGTAGACGGAGGTACACCGTTGGAAATTCCTGCTGTTCTTTTTGATAAAAACAGATTTGATTTTTACAATTCCCAAACCTTGCTGAGAGTTTACGTTAAAAATCCTGATGAGGTAAAAGCAGTTTACAAAGAACTGAAAGCCAAGAAAACAGATGACTATGAAGTTTATCTTGACAAAAAACTGCCTAAATATCTGCATTTTGCCACAAGAGATGACCAGTATAACAGAATAGGACAGATTCTTCTGATCCCGAAAGCACCAAAGATTTTCCTGGAGAAAGGTAAGAAATCATCAGTGGGGAAACATGGTTACAATCCTAAAGTGGTATCGGAAATGAAAGCCACTTTCTTTGCCTGGGGACCTGAGTTTAAAAACAATCTGGTGATCAGCGAATTTGCCAACATCAATGTTTATCCTTTGGTTGCTGAGGTTTTAGGATTAAAAATAGATCAGCCAATTGATGGAAAACTGAAAGTTTTAAAAGAAACGTTGAAAGAGAAAAAATAATCTGAAGATTAAAAAAATAATTAGATAAAGTAGTTTCGGCGCACCAAAGGTGGGCCGCAACTCGTTTTTTATAATTACTTATGAAATAAAAC
>NZ_JAMZGF010000050.1 GCF_024158915.1 Chryseobacterium sp. S0630
AAAAAACAAATCAAAATATATAAAAATTATTTACTTTTTAACAAGAAAAACCGCCTCAGTTGTGAGACGGCTTCTTTCTTGTTAATAAATCTTTATATTCTAATGCTTTCTTTTCAATCAGATGCCAGGAAACATATCCTAACAGAATAGATAGCGGTAATGAAATTATAAATAGCATAGCTGTATCCAGTTTAAAGAAATACATCAGCGTCTGCTGTATAGGGAAAGAATAAATATAAATACCATAAGAAGTATCTCCGATAGTATCTCCAACTTTATTAAGATATCGGGTAGAGCTTTTCCCAAGAAGAATTACCAGCAGAGGCAGGGTAATATAGCAGGTATACTGATTAATATTTAAATATACACTGGCAATAAGAACAGCGAAAGAAAGTATAATAAGGATATTTTCTGTTCTTTTATTGGTATTCAGGTAAGTCATGATCATTCCTCCGACGAAAAAGCACATCAGATTGTAAAAGTGATTACTTCCCAGCTCCATTTTCATGAATAATCCGTGAAGGAAATAGGGATGAAAAAGACTTAAGAGAAAGCTTGATATGAATAGCAGAATGACAACCGTTTTCACAAATGTTTTTTCCCGGATAAAGAAGAGTAGTGAAACCATGACATACATGCTGAATTCATAGCATATAGTCCACAAACTCCCATTGATACTGTGTTTGTAAGGATTGTTTTCAAAAACTCCATCAATACCTTTTTGACGGAAAAATAAAGTGATATTTTGAGGAATATAAGTGTAAACAGATTTGTTCTGTAAGTAAGGAACAGTACTTTCATACACTGCAGGTGCCAGTAAAACAGTAAGAAAAAGTACTACTAATAGTGCCGGAAAAAGTCTTAAAAGCCTTTTCCAGTAAAAATCGGGAAGACCTTTGCAGCGAAGCAGACTTTTAAAAATCAGATATCCGGAGATAATAAAAAAACCATGAACTCCCAGATAAGAAAATTCCATCTGACCGTTGGTAAGTTGTGACAGTAGGTCACCATGAGGCGCTCCTGAAAGAGCATAGGAATGGGAAATGACAACAAAGCTTGCAAAAATAAGCCTTAGAAAGTCAAAATTATTACTCCTTGAATTCATATATTTGTGTTAATCTTTTATCCTCATCCAGTCTTTCAATCAACTTGTCAAGACCTTCAAATTTGATTTCATCATGAAGGAAATCCCTGAAACTTACCGTAATCTTTTCTTCATAAATATCATCATCAAAATCAAGGATATAAACCTCCACAGTTAGTTTTTCTCCGTTTACTGTCGGATTGGTTCCCACACTCAGCATTCCTTTATATTGGTTGCCTTTTACGAATACTTCTACAATATAAGCTCCTTTTTTAGGTAATAGCTTGATAGATTCAGTGTCAATATTGGCCGTTGGGTATCCGATAGTTCTCCCAATCTTTTTCCCATGAACTACAGTTCCTGAAACAGAGTAGGAATATCCCAGCATTTCATTGGCCTCTTTCACATTTCCTGCTAACAGTGCATTACGTACTTTTGTGGAACTGATATTATTTTCATGAATATTAATGGCTTCCATCTGTTCTACTTCAAAATCAAGTTCTTTTGATAATTTCTGAAGAAGCTCAAAATTTCCACTTTTATTTTTTCCGAAAGAATGATCGTATCCTATAATAAGGTACTTTACATTAAGTTTATCAACTAAAATCTGACGTACGAATTCTTCTCCGGTCAGATTTCTGAATTCTTCATCAAATTCTTTCAGGAACAAATTATCAATGCCATATTTCTCAACCAGTTGTTTCTTTTCTTCCAGTGTATTCAGAAGTTTTAAATCTTCATTAGGATTAAAAACAAATCTTGGATGAGGCCAGAACGTAAGGATTGCTGTTTCCAGATTATTTTCTGTACCTATTTTAGTCAGTTCATCGATAATACTCTTGTGCCCGAGATGTACCCCGTCAAACATTCCTAAAGACAATGCTAGAGGCTTCTGTGAGGAGTAATCTGTAAAATTCTTGAAAACTTTCAAAACGGAAAAATTTTGATTGCAAATATAAAACCTTTATTTTTAATGTAACGGAGGGAATCTGAAAATTTGAAAATGAAAAATTTTGAAAAAAATACTATATTATATGATACGATAATAATAACAAATTAGTGAATTGCAAATTTGCTGTTAAATATAATGATAAATATTGAATATTACACATTAAAACACCAATTCATCCATCTCTTCAAAAGCATGATAAAAATCTTTTTTTTACCAATTGCGGGTTTATGAAGAATCACTATATTTGCACCAAGAAAAAATTTAGCAATGGCAAACCAAATTAAAGGTAAAATTTCTCAAATTATTGGTCCGGTAATCGACGTTGTCTTCACAGATGTGGAAGCTGTTCCAGCAATCTATGACGCGTTAGAAATTACAAAAGAAAACGGTGAAAAAGTAGTTTTAGAGGTAGAACAACATATTGGCGAAGATACAGTAAGATGTATCGCAATGGACGCTACTGACGGTCTTAAAAGAGGGCAAGACGTAATTGGATACGGAAATCCTATTATGATGCCTATCGGAGAGGCAGTAAACGGAAGACTATTCAACGTTGTTGGTGATGCTATCGATGGACTTCAAGATATTTCTAAGGATGGTGGTCTTCCAATTCACAGACCAGCTCCAAAATTTGATCAATTATCAACTTCAGCAGAAGTTTTATTTACAGGTATTAAAGTAATCGACCTAGTTGAGCCTTACGCAAAAGGAGGTAAAATTGGATTGTTCGGTGGTGCTGGTGTAGGTAAAACAGTATTGATCCAGGAGTTGATTAACAATATTGCAAAAGGACACGGAGGTCTTTCTGTTTTCGCCGGAGTAGGTGAAAGAACGAGAGAAGGAAATGACCTTTTGAGAGAGATGTTGGAATCAGGTATTATCAAGTATGGTGATGATTTCATGCACTCTATGGAAAACGGAGGTTGGGATCTTTCTAAAGTAGACTTAGAAGCTATGAAAGATTCAAAAGCTGCATTCGTTTTCGGACAGATGAACGAGCCGCCAGGTGCAAGAGCTAGAGTAGCACTTTCTGGTCTTACATTAGCTGAGTACTACAGAGATGGTGGAGAAAGCGGACAAGGTAGAGACGTACTTTTCTTCGTAGACAACATCTTCCGTTTTACACAGGCTGGTTCTGAGGTATCTGCACTTCTTGGTCGTATGCCATCAGCGGTAGGTTACCAACCAACGCTAGCTTCTGAAATGGGTGCGATGCAGGAAAGAATTACTTCAACTAAAAATGGTTCAATTACTTCAGTACAGGCGGTATACGTACCTGCGGATGACTTAACTGACCCGGCTCCTGCAACTACGTTTGCTCACTTGGATGCAACTACAGTACTTGACAGAAAGATTGCTTCATTAGGTATCTATCCAGCGGTAGATCCACTTTCTTCTACTTCTAGAATCCTAAACCCTGAAATTTTAGGTAATGATCACTACAACTGTGCTCAAAGAGTAAAAGAAATCCTTCAAAGATATAAAGCTCTTCAGGATATCATCGCAATCCTTGGTATGGAAGAACTTTCTGAAGAAGATAAAGCTGTTGTATACCGTGCAAGAAAAGTTCAGAGATTCTTATCTCAGCCTTTCCACGTAGCAGAGCAGTTTACAGGTATTCCAGGATCATTGGTAGACATCAAAGATACTATCAAAGGATTCAACATGATTATGGATGGTGAATTAGATCACTTACCAGAAGCAGCCTTCAACTTGAAAGGAACAATCGAAGAAGCTATCGAAGCAGGACAAAAAATGTTAGCTGAAAACGCTTAATAATTAGACATAAAGATAACAGATATAAGACATGAGACTTTAAGGTTGTCTGAAATCTGAAATCTGAAATCTTCAAATCTAAATTAAAATGAATATAAAAATTTTAACACCAGAATACGTAGTTTTTGAAGGAGAAGTAGACTCAGTATTATTGCCTGGAAAAAATGGTGAATTTCACATCATGAAAAACCACGCAGGAATTGTTTCTTCTTTAATCGGAGGTGATGTAAAGCTTTTTGCTAATTCTATTGATGAGGCTTATGCTAAAAACTTCACTAAAGAAACTGGAAAAGACTCTGTTTTTGCTTATGCTATCAAAAGCGGTGTTGTAGAATTTAATCATAATAAAGGTATTATCCTTTGTGAATAATTAAATGAAAAGCTAAATATATTTTCAAGAAAGTGTAACTTTGTGTTACACTTTTTTTATTTATGTAAAAGTCTGATGGTATGAAGAAAGGCATAATCATATTCTTTACAGTTCTGGGTGTTTTCCTCCATGCTCAGAATATTAAAACCAAGAGAGGAATTATTAATCTTGACGGCATTCCGGTAGCTAAGCTCTCCAACAAATCCAGCGAATATACTTTTATGGATTTAAAAGAGACTCCGCTCTATACGATAAAATTCATTGATAAAAGCATCGTTGATTCTGTCCGGGACAGCTATATCAGTGTTAATAGGGTATATAACAGGGATAAAACAATCGAAATTGATTATTCATCACCTTCTGCATTTTCCGGAGAAGAAAAATCTGCCGTCTTTACTTCAGTTAAAGATCTTAAAATCATTGATAACAAGGGAATCAATGTAAAAAATCTCGATGAACTTTTTTCAAATGTACCCAAAAGAAAACTGGATACTAAAACGAAAGATGCGTATGCCATCCGAAAGAAAATTGATAAAATGAATATTGAGGTGAATAAAGTAGGAGAGATTCTTAGTAATGGTGTTCCTGTAGGATATTTTACCAACTTGCCAGTAAGTTTCGGCTCAGAAGATACTATCATGGATAAGACCCCAATAGACATTGAAATCTATGATGCTAAGAGTAAACTTATCGGAAGATATATTACGACCACAAAGCAATTAAAAACAGCAGGTGGAAAATCTTTTACCATATACAAGGAAATGTCCGGAAGAGCTTCTATCTTAAAGTTCCCAACCTATAAAGCACTTGCTGAGCGCATGGCTATTATGGATCCCAATTTTATTAAAATACAGGAGAAAGTGTCGGTGGGTACTGTAACAAAAGAGACTCCTAATTAGTTTATCTGATAAAAAGGAATAGCTTATTATCAATAGGAACGGGCTTTAGCCCGTTTTTTATTAAAGATTAATTTTCCTCTGGCTTTAGCCCAAACCTATAGAAAATTCGTTACTCTTTACAAACCACCCCGTCAAAAATTCAAAGAATTTTCGCCACCCCTCCAGAGGAAGGGAATATTTAGCCAGTTTATATATGGCAGTTAGAAATTTGGATGTGATCTCTTCTGAATGTAAAAATAGAATGTTTTATCCTCTCAAATCAAAATCTGCGTAATCTGCAAAATTAACGAGAGGTTATCATTCAATCGAAACAGGTTTTATTCATACAGAAAATTAACAATTCATAGAAAATTCATCAATTTTGAAAATCCCTGAGAAAAAAGTGGAAATTTTTATAAACTTAAAATCACTCCATTTTCCTTTAATTGTTGTATCGGTTTTGAGAACCAGAATAACTCAAAATCATCGAAATTTTCTTCAAATTGATTCTTAAGTTGCTGAATTGTAGGTTTTTTAGAATTTTCAATAGCATTTTCTTCCAATACATTCATTAGCCATTCTGCCTTTTCCTGTTCCAGTTCTACCTTCACAATATTGGTTTTTAAGTGGAATGTAAGAAGCGTATACGTACCAGAATATTTCTTTTTATTTTTTACGCGATTCTCAGCGATTACATTTTTGGTCAAAAAGACGACTTTTGAATTTGCTTTCAAACTAAACTGTCCATCTTCCAAAAGACAGTCATGAATATAATCCGGATGAATGGTTGTTCTTGGAATTTTAAAATCGAACCACTCCTGAAGCGGAAGTTCGAAATTCACTCCATGCATATAATTGAACAGAGATTTTTTTAATCCGAAGCTGAACTTGTTGTGATCGATTCCGGTTTTATCTTTAAAATCAATATCATTATTGGCAAACAAAATTTCCTGTTTTACGGGAACTACCCCAAAATCTTCCGGGCTCATTCCAACGGGTGAGTGAGCAGTCATTGCAAACTGATGCCAGAAGCCACTTTGAAGAATTCCCATCTCAAACATCTGTCTAATCATTTCCAGAGAATCTACCGTTTCCTGAACGGTTTGGGTAGGGTAGCCATACATCAGATAAGCATGAACCATAATTCCTGCTTCTGTAAAATTTCTTGTTACATTCGCTACCTGATCTACAGAAACTCCTTTATCAATTAACTTCAGCAATCGGTCACTGGCTACTTCAAGACCCCCGGAAACCGCAACACATCCCGAAAGTTTCAGGAGATAACATAAATCACGGGTGAAGCTTTTTTCAAAACGGATATTAGTCCACCACGTAACCACAAGATTTCTTCTGAGAATTTCCAGAGCAACCTCTCTCATTAAGGCTGGTGGTGCTGCTTCATCTACAAAGTGGAATCCTGTCTCGCCGGTTGTTTTGATTAATTCTTCAATTCGATCTACCAGAATCTTAGCAGAGATAGGTTCATAGATTTTAATATAGTCTAAAGAAATATCACAGAATGTACATTTTCCCCAGTAGCATCCGTGCGCCATGGTTAGTTTATTCCATCTTCCGTCGCTCCATAAACTGTGCATGGGATTAGCGATTTCGATAACGGAAATATACTGATCAAGTTTTAAATCTGTATAATCAGGAGTTCCTATTTCAGACTGTTTGAAGTCGTGCCTTTTAGAATTGTTCTTGTAGACAACTTCATTATTTTCTAGAAGAAAAGTTCTTTTAAACTCTCCATCTTCAGATGCAATTTCTAAATTCTGGTAAAGAAGTTCCAGAGGAAGTTCACCATCATCTAAAGTAATAAAATCAAAAAATTCGAATACTCTCTGATCTTTAATTTCTCTTAATTCCGTATTGGGAAATCCTCCTCCCATAGCAATTTTAATGTGAGGATAATGCTTTTTGATCCATTGAGCACATTTGAATCCTGAATACAAATTACCAGGAAACGGAATGGAAAAACAAACAAGCTTTGGCTGAACAGTTTCAATTTTTTCCTGAAGAATTTTTAAAGTGAACTCATCTATAAATGTAGGTTCACCAGATAGTTTAAAATATAATTCATCAAAAGAATTAGCACTTTTTCCAAGGCGTTCTGCATATCTGCTGAAGCCAAAATCAGCATCAATATTTTCTACAATATAATCGGAAATATCTTCCAGGTACAAAGTTGCCAGATGCTTGGCCTTATCCTGAAGTCCCATATTTCCAAAAGCAAATTCCATATCATCCAGCTGGTTGAAACGGGAAGCTTCAGGAAGAAAGTTCATGCTGCAGATCTGTCTTGCCAGTGTAGGAGTTTTATCCTGTAAAAAAGTAATAACCTGATCTATTGTTTTTAAATATTCCTCTCTTAAGGCATAAATTCTCTGAGAGTTTTCAGAGGTGTTATGAAGATCAATTTCTTTACTGAAAACCTTCTGAATTCCATCTTTTGAAAATAATTCCAAAATAACATCGATCCCCAAATCTACCTGATAGCTTGAAATATTCTTGGTATTTAAAAACCCTTTTATATAAGCTGTTGCAGGATAAGGAGTGTTAAGTTGGGTAAAAGGCGGAGTAATAAGAAGCAGGTCTTTCAACAGAAATTTTTTGCAAAGTTATTCCAAAGTTTTTTTAGAAAAAAATTTTTTCTCCTGATTATAAACAGTGAAGAAAAGTCTTTAGAGATATTGCATTTTATTACGATTCGATTTTCTTAATTCTTCTTATTTCCAATCCATGGAAGCAGCAAAGTATTTTAGAATAAATTTGAAGGTTTATTAAACAAAGCATCCGGAGAATAGCTGTCAATAAATATTAAGAAAGCATCTTCGTCAAAATATCCGTCTTCATAAAGAATTTCAGCTTTAAGTAATCCGATTTCACCAGGTCTTTCAAGACTGATATTTTCAATAAACTTTCCGGTTTTCCCTGTTATTTCATTATGAAAACTGATTAAGTATCTGGAATAAATATTTCCTTCAGCCACCGTGTAATGTCCGTTTTCTGCAATGAGAGAAGTCATAATGCTTCCTCCGATGTATGTTTCATTATCATTCCCCGAAGCACCAAACAATACTTTTGAGGTAACATTTCCAGAGCAATATAATGAACCGTTGATGATAATATTTTCAGCCTGTATATTACCGGTAACAATAAGAACAATATAGTCTTCCACAAACAGTTTTTTGGATAACTGAAGGTCACCTTCAATAAGAATTATTTTGTATCCTTCATCTTCAGAGGTAATTAATTCAAGAGAAGTGCTGTCTTCATTTTCTATGAGAACAATTTCAGGTGCATTATCCTCATTGTTGATATACAGAGAAGCATCTTTGATCTTTTCTGCTGTTTCATCATCCAGCATTTCGAGAAATTCGGCAAGACTTTCTTCATCTAAATAGCTTTCATTGAAAAAATTATTTTCCAAAGCTTCATGAGCGATGCTATATAGATTTTCCGATTTATCTTTGAGCTGTTTGTATAATTGATCTTTGGTAAGTTTTTGCAATTCTTTCATCTGCTTTTAAAAGTATATACATGGGTCTGTTCAGTGGGGGAAACACCTATTAATAGACCAATGCAATATAATCAGATAAATTTTGTTATGCCAGAAAGTAAAGAATTTATTTTCTTAAATGTTTTCCAGCATAATATTTTTTTAGCTTAATATGATATTATTTTATCAATAAACTCACTTCTACGAACTTCTGTGTGGTATTTTATTATTTATGATACAAAACAGAACAATGTAAAAATATTTTTTGATACTTGTTTTTTGGGAGTCTTTCATTCCTATAATGTTCAGTTTTTTTGATATATTGTAATAATGATTTACTAAAAATTTATACAACAAGTACATTTTATTTACAATGTCAAAAGAAACCACTCCGCTTATAGAATATTTTAAAAGCTATATTCCGCTTTCAAAGAATGAAATTGAGGTATTGAATGAAAGGTTTGTTGAAAGAAGAATCAAGCGAAAACAGTTTATTCTTAAAGAAAACGAGATCTGTCAGTATTATACATTTGTAGTTTCAGGCTGCTTAAAAATGTACAATATAGATGGTAACGGAGAAGAACATAATCTTCAGTTTGCTGCAGAAAACGACTGGATTGTAGATATAGATAGTTTTCATAATAAAAAGCCCAGTAAACTATACATTGCTGCATTGGAAACTTCTACTGTACTACAGATTGAAAAAAATGACCTTTGGTTTCTTTACACCTACTATCCTAAATTTGACAAGAATTTCAGAGTAATTATTGAGAAAAAATTTATTGAACTGCAAAATCGGGTGCTTCAAAATATAAGTGCTACGGGAGAAGAAAAATATGAGTTTTTCCTCAAACATTATCCCCACTTGGCGAATCGGCTTCCTAATACACAGATTGCTTCCTATCTTGGAATCACACCACAGTTTTTAAGTAAAATCCGGCAGAGAAGAATAAAAAACTAATTTTTATATGAAACTAGTTTCATCATTCGCCTTACCAAATGTCAAGAAGAGTTCTTAAACTAGTTTGTCTTTTTTTGAATGGCTTTCCCACTAATTTTGACATAGATAATTTATTAAAAATCAAAAGAAATGGAAACATTAAAAAAAGTGGCCGTTATTGGTCTTGGTAACATTGGAAAAGCAATTGCAGGTGATTTGGTTAACAATAGCCGTAATGTGATTGTAGCATCAAGAAATGATGAAGAGTCTGCTGGTTTTGCCCAACAGTCCCATGGTTTTGCCCAAAGTATGGATATTGATCAGGCAATCAATACTGCAGATATTATTATTCCGGCAATAGGGTTTGGCGCTTTCAAAGAATTTTTCAATGATCATGGCAATATTCTGAAAGGGAAGATCATTATTGATGTATCCAATCCTATTACTCCGGATGGAAATGGCGGATTTAAAAAGATCATCGGAGAGAAAGAATCTGCAGGAGAACTCAACAGAGCTGCTCTTCCTCAGGGAGCTAAGCTGGTAAAAGCATTTGGAACATTGGGTGCAGGAAGTCTTGCGGAAGCTTCCAACAGTAATCCTGAAAAAGCAGTATTGTTTTATGCTTCAGATGATACCTCAGTTGACAAAGATATAGAAGATGTTATTAGAAATGCAGGATTTGATGCTTTAAAAGTAGGAGGGATTGATCAGTCGATCCGTATTGAAGTTTTTGGAGATCTGCATGAATTTGGAGCACTGGGAAAAACGGTAAGCCTTGCAGAAGCTCAATCAAAATTATAGAAAACACTTACTCAAGTTATACAAAAGCCGGGCTTCATAAAGATGTCCGGCTTTTGTATTATTTTATATATAATTCAAAGAAAAGATTTCTAGACGTGACCTATTTTCTTTTGATCCCCAATTACATTCAGGGTAACTCCAAAAAGAATTAAAGTAATCCCGATGAGCAAATTAGGCGTAAATTTTTCATGAAACATCAAGACACTGATCAGTACAGCAACCACAGGTTCCAAAGCTCCTAAAATGGCAACAGGAGTAGATCCGATATATTTGATTGCAAATACCAGACATAAGCTGGAAATAACCGTAGTAAGGAATGCGAAAATAAGGAAGTTAGTAAAAATTTCTGTTGAAGGAATAGCAAACGATTCATTTGCCATCAAAACTTTGGTCATAAAGAACAGCGAGGTAAACAGCATAGAATAAAACGTAAGCTTAAATCCGGAAACCTTGATATTCGATTTGTTGACAATGACCATATATAATGCATAGAACAATGAACTAAGCATGACAATTCCCAATCCTGCAAAATTAATTTCCAGTCCGTTTCCTTTTAAACATAAAACAATGACTCCAGCGAAAGCAAGAAGTAAAGATGCTCCCGATAGCCTGGTCAATCTTTCTTTGTAAAAGAAAAGCATGATGAGTGCTACAATAATCGGATAAATAAATAAAACGGTAGAGGCAATTCCTGGCGTGAGGAAATCGTATCCTAAAAACAGAAACTCTGAAGAAAGGGCATAGCAGATTCCAAGGATGGCCAGAATTAAGGCTTCTTTTTTATTGATTTTAAAACTTTCTCTGGAATACAGCAAATATCCTCCCACCATTAAAGCTGAAAAGAAAAATCTGTAAAACAGCGTAATATCCATTGAAAAGTGTGCCTGCTTAACAGGCAGGATAAAAATAGGAATCAGGCCATATGAAACGGCTGATAAAATTCCCAGTGTGTAACCTCTAAGTTTCATTTGCTTTTATAGTTATTAAACAAAAAAGCCACTGAATCAATCAGTGGCTTTTTTATATTTTTAAGATTAAATCGGTTTAAAACTTAATCCTTGTTCCTGCAGTAATTTTTGTTCCTGCTCTTTGTAGTAGCCACCTACTAATTTATCATGAATTGCTTCAAACGCTGCCAGAGTTTCATTGATCTCTGCATCGGTATGAGAAGCGGTTGGAATAAGCCTTAAAAGAATCATTCCCTTCGGAATGACCGGATACACCACCACGGAGGTGAATATTCCATAATTCTCTCTTAAATCTTTTACCAATAGAGTAGCTTCTACAGGAGTTCCCTGCATCATTACCGGAGTTACACAAGTATTAGTGTCTCCAATATTGAATCCTCTTTCTATAAGTCCGTTTTGTAACTTGTAAACATTTTCCCAAAGTTTAGCTTTGATCTCAGGTCTTGATCTCAATAGCTCTAGTCTTTTTAATCCTCCGATTACCATTGGCATCGTAAGAGATTTTGCAAAGATTTGTGATCTTAAGTTGAACTTCAGGTATCTGATGATTTCTTTGTCACCCGCAAGGAATGCTCCGAAACCAGCCATAGATTTAGCAAAAGTTGAGAAATAAACATCAATCTGATCGTTACAGTCCTGCTCTTCACCTACACCAGCACCTGTTGTTCCAAGTGTTCCGAAACCGTGAGCATCATCTACTAAAAGTCTGAACTGATATTTAGATTTAAGATCGCAGATCTCTTTGATTTTTCCCTGTTGTCCTCTCATCCCGAAAACACCTTCTGTAATCACAAGAATACCTCCTCCTGTTTCTTCAGCCACCTTGGTTGCTCTTTGAAGGTTTTTCTCAAGACTTGCCATATCATTGTGTTTGTAGGTAAATCTTTTACCGGAATGAAGTCTTACTCCATCCACGATGCAGGCATGAGAATCCATATCATAAACAATAACATCATTTCTGCTTACCAAAGCATCAATGGTAGAAACCATTCCCTGGTAACCGAAATTCAATAGATATGCTGATTCTTTTTTTACGAAGTCTGCCAACTCTCTTTCCAACTGAAGGTGCTGATCTGTTTCTCCAGACATCGCTCTTGCTCCCATTGGGTAGAACATTCCATATTCTGCAGCCGCTTTTGCATCCGCTTCTATTACTTCAGGATGATTACACAATCCTAAATAATCATTGGCACTCCAGAAAATTACTTCTCTCCCCTGAAATTGCATTCTAGGGCCGATAGGTCCCTCTAATCTTGGGAAAATAAAATAGCCTTCACCATAATCTGCAAATTGTCCAAGTGGTCCTGGATTTTCTTTTATTCTTTCAAAAATATCCAACATTGTATCGTAATTTTTAAGTAAAAAAGCCTTTTTTGTCTGAACACGCAAAAGGCTTTATTTGTATCGTGATTTTATTCGTTCTTATTTGATAAACTCCGTTTTGAAAACTTCATCGTAATTGTGAACACAGTTGTTGACAAATCCCTGTTCAGCCATCCATTTATCACTGTATACTTTAGTGATGTATCGGGAACCGTGGTCAGGATATATTAAAACAACTATATCATTTTCTGTAAGCTCATGAGACTGGGCATACTGCATCAATCCCTGCGTTACAGCTCCGGTAGTATAACCTCCCATGATAGCTTCTTTCAAAGCAATTTCACGGGTTCTGTACGCAGACATTTCATCATTTACCCTTACAAACTCATCCACCTTGTCGAAAAGCAGGGCAGAAGGGATCAGGTTTTTACCCATTCCTTCGATCTGATAAGGATGTACATCTTCTTTATGAATTTCTCCTGTCTCGTGATAGCTTTTAAGGATAGAACCATCAGCATCTACACCAATGATTTTGATATCAGGATTTTTTTCCTTCAAAAACTTGGCAGAACCAGACAGTGTACCACCAGTTCCTGTACAAGCGAAAAGGTGAGTGATCTTACCTTCTGTCTGTTCCCAGATCTCCGGACCTGTCGTCTGATAGTGTGCATCAATATTAAGTTCGTTAAAATATTGATTGATGTAAATAGAATTAGGGGTTTCCTGAGCGATTCTTTTAGCTACTTCATAATATGATCTGGGATCATCCGCCGGTACATTGGCCGGGCATATATACACCGTGGCACCCAATGCTTTCAGATAAGCAATTTTTTCAGGTTTTGTTTTATCACTTACTGCAAGAATACATTTATATCCCTTAATGATACATACCATCGCAATAGAAAACCCAGTATTACCGGAAGTAGTTTCTACAACTACAGAATCTTCTTTTAAAAGGCCTTTTTTCTCTGCGTTCTCTATAATATGAAGTGCGATTCGGTCTTTGGTGGAATGTCCAGGATTATATGATTCTAACTTGGCGTATACGGTTGCTGGAATATCTTTTGTAACAGTATTTAGCTTCACCATAGGAGTGTGTCCTATTAGGCCAAGAATATTATCGTAAACATTACTCATTATTTGTTATTTTCAATAAAAATCTGACTGCAAAAATACAAAAAAATAAATAATTACTAAACTTTTGTTTGATTTCTAGGGCATAGTTTGTAAAAAAATATTTTAGTATTTTCAGTTTTGACACGAGTATAATCGCAAATACTACGCCAAAATTTTTAAATTTTGTTAAAACCCGCATAAAATAAGATAAAAGCCTTATTTTCGCATAATTGATTTAATACTATGAAAAATTGGACTTTTAGGCAATGGAACACCGTTTCAGGATGGGTGATTTTCGTCATTGCTTTTTTCACGTACTTGTCCACCATAGAACCCAATTTCAGTTTCTGGGATTGTGGCGAGTACATTTCTTCTGCAGTAAAACTTGAAGTAACGCACGCTCCCGGAGCTGCATTATTCCAGATAGTGGGTGCCGTGGCAGCCATTTTTGCATTAGGGAAAGGCGAAAACTATTCTATCGTGATCAACGCGATGTCTGCATTGTTCAGTGCGCTGACTATTTTATTTTTGTTTTGGACGATCACACATTTTGTGAGACGCCTTCTCAACAAAGATTTTGAAGAAATTACAAAACATCAGGAAATCTCTATTTTATTTGCAGGAGCAGTAGGAGCACTTTGCTTTACGTTCTCAGATACATTCTGGTTTTCTGCAGTAGAAGGAGAGGTTTACTCTATGGCTTCTATGTTTATTGCGCTTTTGGTCTGGTTAATCACCAAATGGGAGAATGAGTATAAAGCAGGAGACAGTGAAAGATGGATTATTCTTATTTTCTTTGTTTTAGGACTTTCTGTGGGAGTACACATGATGTGTATGCTTGCAATTCCTGCAGTATGTCTGGTATACTATGCTAGAAATTATAAGTTTACCTGGAAAAACTTTATCTGGGCAAACCTTATTACTTTAGGGATTTTGATTATCGTTTTCAAAATTATCTTCCCTTTAATTATGACAATGTTCGGAAGACTTGAGATTTTCTTTGTGAATGGTCTTGGACTTCCTTTCCACTCCGGAACAATTGCAGCGTTTATTTTAATGGTAGCGATCTGCTATTTCTTAATTAAGTATGCAAGAAAAGCAAAAAGAAAAATCTACCAGACGGCTGCATTATCTGTAGTTTTTATGATGATCGGGTTCTCTTGCTGGATGGTTATTCCTATCAGAGCAAATGCTAATCCACCGATGAACCTTAATGATCCGGATACAGCAATTGGTATGCTGGATTATTATAACAGAGAGCAGTATGGTGACTGGCCTACGATTTACGGACAAAACTATACAGCATTTCTTGATGCTAACGGAATTGAAAAGAACGAAGACGGAAGTTTCAAAACACAAAAAACCGGAGAAATCTACGAAAAAGACGAAAAAACCGGAACATACAGAAAAACCGGAGACCGTTTCAATTATGTATTCAACAAGTCTCAGGTGAGCTTAATGCCAAGAATGTTTAATGAGGATAAGGATGTAATGGCGAACTATATTTCTATGTATGGTGCTCCTGATTTTACATTCAACTATGCGAATGAAGATGTGGCAGATAATCCACAGGCTAAGCAGATCTTTGATGAGCTGAGAGCTAAATATGAAGACAAATCCATTACCGCTTCAGATTATCTGAAAGTAAAACCTTATAACCTGATCAATGTTCAGAAGCCTTCATTACTTCAGAATATGGATTACTTTATTACTTTCCAGAACGGATACTACTTTGTAAGATACCTGATGTGGAACTTCGTAGGAAGACAAAATGACCTTGAAGGAAACATGGAAAGCACAAAAGGAAACTGGATTTCCGGTATTCCTTTCATTGATAATGCTACTGTAGGAAATCAGGATAAAATGCCTGCTAAATTCAAGAATGAAAGTACAGTAAAATTCTTCTTCCTTCCGTTAATTTTAGGTTTGATCGGATTCTTTTTCCAATTGAACAGAGACTTCGGAAGATTCTATGCGTTGTTATCTTTATTTATTTTAACAAGTGTAGGGATTGTTTTCTATACAGGAGTAAAACCTTTTGAACCGAGAGAAAGAGATTATGCAATGGTAGGTTCATTCTATGCATTTGCCATCTGGATTGGATTAGGAGCCGGAGCTATCTTATGGTTCTTACAGTCTAAAATAAAATCAAACGGAGCTAACATTGCTTTAGGAGTGGTTTTATTAGGAGTTCCTTTCATGATGGGCTTCCAGAACTATAATGTTCATGACAGAAGCGACAGATATACAGCGTACGATTATGCGTATTCAGTATTAAAATCCTTACCGAAAAATGATATCCTTTTCGTTTACGGTGATAACGATACTTATCCGGTTTGGGCAATTCAGGAGACTGAACAGTTCAGAGATGATGTGAAGGTAGTGAACTTTACTCTTGCCTCAACTCCATGGAATCTGGATCAGGTAAAAAGAAGAACGTACAATGCTATGGGAATCCCTAGCCAATTGACACACGAAGATTACAGAGATGGGGTAAATGACCAGATCTATATGATGAAGAAGGAAGATTGGGAAGGTGTTTTCTCTATGCTGAAAGAACAGGGAGCTCCGGAAACAGAATTCCAATCATTCAGAAAATATCTTACTCAGGATTCTTTAACCTTGAAACAAGCGATTGAATTCATTAAATTCAAATCTCCTGAAAAAGACGAATTGTTGAAAATGTATTTTGGAGAAGAGAAATTTGAAAAATATAATATCCTTCCGGTAAACAAATTCATCCTTCCTGTTAATAAAGAAAATGCTTTAAAAGCAGGAATCATCAACAAAGAAGATCTTCCGAACGTAGCCAATCAGATTATGATTACTTACAAAGGAAATACGCTCTATAAGAACAACCTTATTTTGATGGATCTTTTAGCGAACTTCGACTGGAAGCGTCCGATAAACTTCTCATCAGGAGGGATTTATGACAGCGAGAATATTTTCTATCTGAACGATTACCTTCAGTTTGATGGATTCAGCTACAGATTAATTCCTATTCAAACACCTCCAAAAGCTGATGGAGATATGGGAAGAGTAGATACTAATTCTCTTTATAATGTAGTGAAAAACTTCAGATGGGGGAACTTCAAGAATTTAAATGCTCACTTTGATGAAACGGCTACTTCCAATATCATCAGCTACAGAATGTCAGCAAGCAGAGCGGCAGCAGCCCTTGCATTAAGCGGACAGAAAGCTAAAGCATTAGAGATTCTTGATCTTGCAGCGAAAGAAATTCCAGCAGAGAAATATAATGATCCTCGTTCTTTAAGTTCAATTGTTTCAGGATACATCATTGCAGGTCAGGAGCAGAAAGGTCTTCAGCTTGCTGAGGTACTTAAGAAAGGAATCTTTGAAGAATATGATTATTATTTAAGCCTTTCTAAAGCAGATCAAAGCTATCTGAGAAGACAAATGAGAACAAAACCAATGGAATATTCTCTTGTTGTTTCTGCAGTAACAGACGCTTACACCAAGATCGGACAGAAGGAAAAAGCATATGCTTATCTGGTAAAATCCATAGAGCCGATTGATAAGAAGTTCAATGTATTTATCAAAGATCTTCAGGAAATGGGCAGAGATAAGGCGATGAAAGAGTCTGAAAATGTTCAGCAGATCACGCCATTCTATCAGTACTTATTTGATGTCATGGAACCCTATGATTCTACGTATTCAAAAGAAAAGGAAAGTCAGATTACCAACGCAATTATCAAAGCGACAAAATAAAAATACTTTAAAACGGAACTTCGGTTCCGTTTTTTTATTATTGGGAATCCTGAATATTAAGGTTATATTTGTGAAAGTAAAAATACATAATGTCCGAAACACAAAATAGCAAATTCCCCATCTATGCCGTCATTGCTACGGTCCTTTTTAAGCTTCTTTTTTTATTAACGCACTACATTCAGGAAGATGCATTTATCACCTGGAGGGTTGCCCAGAATCTGTTGGATTATGGAGTGATTGGCTTCAATGGAGATACTAAAATTTCTGCATCTACCACACATCTGTATGTATTTGTATCCTATATTTTCAATCTTGTTTTTGGAAAAGAAAACTTTATTGAACCTCTTTTGATCTTTAATTCTCTGCTGTTTACCATAGGAACTTTATTGCTGTCTCATTTAGTTTTAAAAAATCCATGGCATAAAGCAATTTTTATATTTCTGATCGGGATTTTGCCGCCATCCATTAAAATTTCAATTCTTGGAATGGAATACGGAATTCTGTTTTTTCTGGAGATGGCATTATTGTATTACGGTTTCCATAAAGGGAAAAAATGGGTAGTGACACTTCTTCCTGTTTTAATTATGTTTACAAGGATTGATACAGTAATCTTCCTGGGAATTGTATTTCTTGTAGATCTATTCTGGAACAAAAAAATCAGATGGAATTATATTTTTGGCGGAGCTTTGGGAGTTCTATCTACGGTTGCTTTCAACTGGTTCTACTTTGGCGAATTGGTGAATAATACCATTACTGCAAAAAAACTGTTGTACAGTGAAAACTTTACCATTCAGCAGCATATCGGATATTTCTTTAAAAGTTTTGGAAACTTCTGGGGAATGTTGAAAGTTCCGGGAGATTTCAATCCTATGACGATTGTAGTATTGATTTTTGAATTGCTTTGTTTTATTTATCTGATCAGACAAAGAGAAAAGAGAAACTATTTTTTATGGATGATTTTTCTTTTCGGATGGTCAAAACAAATCATTTTTATTTCTCAGAAAAGCTTGTTCGACTGGTATTACTGGGTGCCGCAACTTTTACTTTTCGTTCCTGTTCTTATTTTTGTACTGGAACAGAAAGAGAAGAGAAACTTATGGTTGTCATTGCTTGTGATATTCTATATCTTCCCAATGCTTGTCTTCCAGACGGTTCACTGTATTGCCACCGGAAACGGAGAATGGAACTACCGCAGAACGATTGGTACCTTTTTAAATCAATATGAAAAAGATAAAAACCAGTGGATTTTATTGGAACCAGCGGGTTATGTACCTTATTTCTCAGGGTTAAAAACGATTGATGAGGTTGGATTGGTTGATAAACAGATTCAGGAAGAAATTAAAAAAGATAAGGTGAATTACTGGATCAACACAGTAAAGACCAGAAAACCGAAATATCTTCTTTCTTATCAGAATTTATACGAAGGAAACAATACCAATTCAGAGTACTATAAAACTCATTATAAGCTTCTGAAAGAATTCCGTGTGAAAGATCATCTGAAAAGTGACAATAAGATTTTAGAAAAAATATACAATCTGAAACCTTCCGGTACAGACTATAATTTGTACATTAGGGTTGATTAAAAGATTGAAATATTAAAAGATTGAAAGAATTGAGTAAAAGAGTTTTACCATAGCTCTTTTACTCTAATACTCTCAAACCCTCATACCCAACAATCACTGCAACCTATCATCTTAATCCTAAAACCTAAGAAAAATGAAATACTGTGCTTTTCTCCGTGGCGTCAACGTAAAAGGAACCAATATGAAAATGGCTGAGGTATGCCAGGTTTTTAAAGATGCAGGAATGAAAGAGGTAAGTTCAATACTGGCATCCGGAAATATTGTTTTTTCTTCGGATAAAAATACGACAGAATTAAAAACTATTCTCGAAAAAGCAATGTCGGAACATTTTTCTTATGAAGCCTTTTTATTTGTAAAATCCCAGGAAGAAACAGAGATTTTCTGGAACAGTATTCCTTTTGAAAAAAAAGAAGAACTTCATATTTATGGTTTTGTCGGAATTCCCGGAGTGGAAAAGGTTTTAATGGAAGAGTTTCAAAAAGCGGATCAGGTAGAAAATGAAAAAGCGGAGATCATCAATGATATATTTTACTGGCAGGTTCCGAAAGGAAATACCTTAGATTCTACCTTTGGAAAAGTGCTGGGCAAAAAAAGTCTTAAGGATCAATTTACCAGCAGGAATGTGAATACATTTGAAAAGATTCTGAAAAAGCTGAATTAAAATATACGAATTACCTTGTGATATAGCTTCTCCAATTATATCATAACATTTATTAGAAATTCAATAGAAACGGGCTTTAGCCCGTTTATTAATAAAAGTAAAAGCCATTGGCTTCAGCCAAAACTTATCTTTGTAGCTATGGTAGAGTTTCCCACGGATTCCTCAGATTTACACAGGTTTTACCTTTGGAAAAGTACTGGGCAAAAAAGTCTTAAGGATCAATTTACCAGCAGAAATGTGAATACATTTGAGAAGATTCTGAAGAAATTCTAAATATATTATTGCAGATGCTTCGACAGGCTCAGCATGACGCCGTTATACATTAACTTTTAATTTATTATGAACCCGATGTTTTTTTGATAAATCATCAGCCATTATATTTTTCACATTAATATAACACATAGTTAGAGCTGTCATGCTGAGCTTGTCGAAGCATCTCCCACTTTAATAATCATAGATTCAAGAGTCTTTTGATTACTACATTGGTTATCATAGTCATAGTTTTCACATTAATAAAACACATAGTATTAGAGCTGTCATGCTGAGCCTGTCGAAGCATCTATCAATTTAATAACCGGAAATTCAAGAATACAAAATACTCAAAGACTATTGCAGCCATAGCCTGTTAAAGCAATCAAATAATTTCCATTTGTGAAACTTTCTCAGTATTTTTACTGAACTTTTTAATTACAACAAAATGATTCAGTATTTAGATAATATTTCGCACAAAGATTCAAAAAACTTTTTCCTTATTGCCGGACCTTGTATTATTGAAGGGGAAGACATGGCATTAAGAATTGCTGAAAAAGTAATCAGTATCACCGATAAATATAATATTCCTTATATTTTCAAAGGAAGTTTCAAAAAAGCGAACAGAAGCCGTGTAGATTCTTTCACAACAATAGGTGAAGAGAAATCTCTTGAAATCCTTAGAAAAGTAGGAGAGACTTTCAATATTCCTACCACAACAGATATTCATGAGAATGAACATGCGGCATTGGCAGCACAATATGTAGATGTTTTACAGATTCCTGCATTTCTTGTTCGTCAGACCGATCTATTGGTGGCTGCAGCACAAACAGGAAAATGTGTGACTTTGAAAAAAGGACAGTTCCTTTCTCCGGAAGCGATGAAGTTTGCCGTTCAGAAAATTACAGATTCCAATAACGAGAAAGTAGCGATTATTGAAAGAGGAAATTCTTTCGGATATACAGATCTGATCGTAGATTACAGAGGAATTCCTACCATGAGAGAATATGCTCCTGTTATTTTGGATGTTACTCACTCTCTGCAACAGCCTAACCAAAGTTCAGGAGTTACAGGAGGAAGACCGGATCTTATTGAAACCGTTGCCAAAGCAGGAATTGCGGTAGGAGCAGACGGAATTTTCATCGAAACGCATCCTACACCGGAAACCGCATTATCTGATGGTGCTAACATGTTAAGATTAGATTTATTAGAAGATTTGTTACAAAAATTGACAAGAATTAGAGAATCGATTTTGTAATTGTTAAAAAAACATTAATTTTAGAAATTCTAAAACATTTCTTTTGAAAAAACTAGTTTTACCGCTAAGCCTTATGGTCCCTGTACTGTTTTTCTCCCAACAAAGGAAAAAAGATACAGCGACTACTAAAGTAACCGATATAGAGGAAGTTGTCTTCCAGAAAAAAGCAACAGGAAGAACCAATGACCTTACCAACGTAAGAATTTCAGCGAAAGAAGCGAAATCAGTAGCTTCTATTAATGGAGGAATTGAAGGATTGCTTAAAACATTACCTTCCGTAAACTCCAACACCGAGCTGTCTTCACAATATATGGTTCGTGGTGGAAACTATGATGAAAACCTTATCTACATTAATGATATTGAAATCTACAGATCTTTCCTGATCAGAAACTCTCAGCAGGAAGGGATGAGTATCATTAACCCGGATATGGTTTCCGCAGTGAATTTTTCTGCAGGAGGATTTGAAGCCAAATATGGTGATAAAATGTCTTCCGCTTTAAATATCTATTACCGTGAGCCTGAAAAATTTGAAGTTTCAGGAGAGGCAAGTTTAATTGGAGGAAGGCTGACAACAGGTCTGGCTTCCAAAAATAAAAAATTTACAGCCTTATTTTCCGGTAGATACAGAAACACCAATCTTGTTCTTAATACCTTAAAAGAAGATACGGATTTTAACCCGACGTACTGGGATTTTCAGTCTTATCTGAATTATCATGTGAGTGATAAATTCACGATGTCATTTATCGGATATTATTCCAAGAATGATTATCAGATGATTCCTAAAGCGAAAAGTGTTACGTTCGGAAGTCTTCAGCAGCCTATCACTGTAAATATTGGCTATGGAGGGCAGGAAAATGACCAGTATAAAAATATGATGGGTACATTTTCCATGAACTATAAGCCTGCAGACAAATGGAAGCTTACCTTGGATGCTTTTGCTTATCAGAACAGAGAAAGAGAGTATTATACCATACAATCAGCTTACGAACTACAGACTTTTGATCCTGTGACCCAGCAGCCTGTAACGTCTTTCGATGTTGGAGGGCAGATAGAACATGCAAGAAACGACTTGTTTGTAAGAACATACGGAACACAGTTCAGAGCAAAATTTTCACCCAATGTCAATACAGACTTTGAGGTTGGATTTAAATATGAAAAAGAAAATCTGAAAGATCTTACCAATGAATGGAAATTGGTAGATTCTGCAGGATACAGCATTCCAAGACCGGAAATCATTGATCCGAGAACCGGAACTACAGGAGATCTTAAGCTTGCTTACTATATTGCCGGACAAAATAATATTGAACCGACCAGACTTTCTGCCTATGCACAGTATTCTCAGAAATTCTATTGGGGAGCCAGTAAAGTATTTGTGAATGCCGGAGTACGTGTAGCCAACTGGAGTTTCAATAAAGAAACTATTTTTTCTCCAAGAGCTCAGTTTGCGATTAAACCGGATTGGGAAAGCGATATGTTGTTTAAAATTTCCGGAGGTATTTACTATCAGTCTCCTTTCTATAAAGAGATTAAAGATCTTGATGGTAATTTTAACTCCAATATAAAATCTCAGCGCTCTATCCAGGTAATTCTTGCCAATGATTACGAGTTCCAGATGTACGACAGACCATTTAAGCTGACTACGGAACTTTATTATAAGAAAATGGATAACCTGATTCCTTATTACATGGATAATGTAAGGATTCGTTATTCCGGGCAGAATAATTCTAAAGGATATGCTTATGGTATTGATACGAGATTATTCGGAGAATTTGTTCCGGGTGTAGATTCTTGGCTATCTGCAAGTTATGCAAGAGTATATGAGAATATTGATGGAAGAGGAGATATTCCGAGACCTACAGATCAGAGGTTGAGGTTTGCGATGTTCTATCAGGATTATATGCCAAGCTTTCCGTCTATGCGTGTAAACCTTACCTTAGTGTATGCGATGGGATTGCCTACGGGAGCTCCTGTAATGTTTAACAGCAACGGACAACCAGATTTTGGTTCAGCTTATAATTATCAGCAGACGCTGCCTTCTTATAAAAGAGTAGACTTAGGATTGACAAAGGTATTTATTGATCCGAAAGAAAAAAATAAGAGATCCGGCTTCTGGGGTAATTTTGAGGAACTTACATTAGGGGTTCAGGTTTTCAATGCATTTAACATCAACAACACTGTTGCTAACCAATGGATCACAGACTATAACAGCAATTATATGTATCCTGTTCCGGTACGTCTTACAGGGCGTTTCTTTAATGTGAAACTGGAATTCAAACTATAGAATTGAGATCAAAAAATAAAATAAAAGCTTCCGAAAATCCGGAAGCTTTTTTGTTTACCCGAATTTTATAACAACATTACCAAATTCTATAACAACGGTTTCAGAGATATTTTTACCTTTGTCTTACTAATGAAAAAGATTCTTGCCATATTGTTTTCTATTTTCTACTTCGGATTTTCTTCCGGAGCAGCTTTTAGCATTCATTATTGTATGAAAGAATTTGTTTCTGTAAGTCAGAAAGCAGATGACATCTGTGCGAAATGTGGTGTTAAGGAAAAAAAAGGATGCTGTAAAACGGAGATCAAAATCGTAAAAGTAGACGATTCACAGAAATCTGATTACCTGAACGTTGATTTCTTAAGTGCAGTTTCAGAGATTCCGGTGAAACATCAGTTTGCCTTCATTGATAAATCTTTTTCTGCAACCAAATTTACTCAAATTCAGATCAATGCACCGCCTGAAGGCCGTCTGATACCTATCTATATCAATCATTGTAATTTTAGAATCTAGAATTTGTCAGTCGTTTCCGGTATAAGCATATACTGCTATGAGCGACATGTTCTGACGCATTTACTGATGCGTAATCCATTATTCTTTATTAAAAATTAATTCTAAAATTTAAAACAATGAAAAAATATATCATCACAGCAGCTTTATCATTATTCTCAATCGTTTCATTATCTGCACAATCTAAAAAGGATGCTCAGGTTTCTAAACTATACCAGAATTATATTGCTATCAAATCAGCGTTAGCTTCAGATGATGCGGATAAAACTTCAAAAGCAGCAACAGAATTCATTAAAACAGCTTCTGTTATTGATTATAAAGTAGTTTCAGAAGGAAACCTTAATGTTCTAAGAAAAGACGCTTCTGCCATTTCCGATGCAAGAACTATTGCCACACAAAGAGAAACTTTTTTAAACCTTTCGGATAATATGATTGCTCTGACCAAGCAGTTCAAGCTTTCTGAAAAACCAGTCTACGTTCAATATTGCCCAATGGCAGACGGAAGCTGGCTAAGCGATGAAAAACAGATCGTTAATCCATATTACGGAAAGTCTATGCTTACATGTGGAAGTGTAAAGTCGGAAATTAAATAATTACCGTACTATTCTTTAAAATAATGAGTTGCATAGCTTGAATTATAATTAACTTTAAGCTATGCTGCTTCTAAAAAAGTTCGAAATATTATGAAAAAGCTGATAATGTTTCTGGTACTTTTGTTCTCTGTATTGACTTTCGCTCAAACTACAAAAAACGTTTATACTTGTCCGATGCACCCTGAAGTGGTGTCTTCTAAACCTGGAGACTGTCCGAAATGCGGAATGACTCTGGAGAAGAAAACTCTTGCCCTAAAGTCAAAAGCAGCGGCAAAACCGGAAACGAAATCTATAACAGAGGTAAAAGTAAAATCCTCAGAAACAAAAATAAATACAACCCATTCTCAAATCACCTATGCATGTCCAATGCATCCGGAAGTTGTTTCAGACAAACCTGGAAAATGTCCTAAATGCGGGATGGAACTTGAGGAAAAAGAAGATCATTCTTCTACAGATAAACCCAAAGAAGAAGGTCCTGTTTTAAAAAGAAACTCTGAAAACGGGAGAATTACTTTTGGAGGGAAAACGGTTCGTTACGACCTCTACGTAAAAGATACTATAGTTAATTTCACAGGAAAAAACAGAAGGGCAATTGCAATCAATGGTAAACTTCAGGCTCCAACACTGTATTTTACGGAAGGAGACACGGCCGAGATCTATCTGCATAATATGCTTAAGGAAAATACAGGACTGCACTGGCACGGTGTGATTCTTCCCAATGAACAGGACGGAGTTCCTTACCTTACCACCAAACCTGTAAAACCTGGAGAAACCCATTTATATAAATTCAGAATCTCTCAAAACGGAACGTACTGGTACCATTCTCATGAAGCACTGCAGGAACAGATAGGAATGAACGGTATTCTGGTTTTCAAAAAAAGAGAAGGAGAACCCAAAACAGAATACAATGCTGATATTCCTGTATTATTGGGAGATTGGAGTGATGATGATCCTATGCAGATTGCAAGAAGACTTCATATGGCCAATACAGACTGGTATGCAGTAAAGAAAAATGCTGTACAGAGTTACTGGGAAGCCATTAAATCCGGAAACTTTGGAACAAAAGCTCTGAATGAATGGAAAAGAATGGAAGCCATGGATGTAAGTGACGTGTATTACGATAAATTCTTAATCAATGGTACACCGAGTTCAGATTATTCTAACTTAAAAGCGGGTGACAAAGTAAGATTGAGAGTCGCGAATGGAGGTTCATCTACCTATTTCTGGCTGAATTATGGTGGAGGAAAGATAAAAGTAGTGGGAAATGACGGAAATGATGTGGTACCAGTAGAAGTTGATCGACTGATTGTAGGAGTTTCAGAAACGTATGATATTGAAGTTACGATTCCTGAAAATAAAAGCTTTGAGTTCAGAGCGACTTCAGAAGACAGAATAGGACATGCTTCCCTTTGGCTGGGCTCCGGTGAAAAGATAGAAGCTCCCAATCTTCCTAGACTGATGCTTTTTGAAGGAATGAAAATGATGAATGGTATGATGGAAATGAGTGGAAATATGAAGCCGATGAATATGACAATGGGAAATCAAATGATGGATATGAATGAAGTGATGTATCCGGAATTGTCTGAAAACCAAAGAAAAACTACAGCGAAGCATATCAATGAGATGATGGGAGTGAAAACCAAAGAAGATAAGAAAGAAGATCATTCTCAACACTCAGAAATGGATATGAAAGAAGAGAAAACAATCAAAAGACTTTCTTACAATATTTTAAAATCTCCCGAAAAAACCATACTTCCTACAGACAGTATACGTGAGATGAAGTTTACACTGGAAGGAAATATGAACCATTATCTGTGGACGCTGGATAATAAAACGGTAACAGAGACGGATAAAATTCTGATCAAAAAAGGAGAAGTTCTTAGAATTAAACTCTATAATAATTCCATGATGCGCCACCCGATGCACCTTCATGGTCATGATTTCAGATTAATCAATTCAAAAGGAGAGTATTCTCCATTGAAAAATGTAGTGGATATCATGCCGATGGAAACTGTAACGATAGAATTTGCAGCCAACCAGGACGGAGATTGGTTCTTCCACTGTCATATTCTTTACCATATGATGGCAGGAATGGGACGAATTTTCAGTTATGAAAACTCAAAACCCAATCCACAGCTTCCGAACAGAAAACTGGCCTGGAAAAACTTTATACAGGATAATAAAATGACCAGTTCTATGGCAATGCTGGATTTAGCAAGCAATAAGATCCACGCAGAAACAATGACGATGTTTGGACCGAGATGGGCTAACCTGAATGAGTTTCATACCAACTGGAATTTTGATCATTTTGAAGGAAGTGCAAAAGTAGGGCGTTTCTTAGGCAAATTTCAATGGGCATTACCTTATGCAGGAATCAGGGTTCAAAAGAATCATGAGATCATGGAGAGACAGATGGCAGAAGATCTCGGAATGGAATTTCACGGGAAAAAGACCTGGTTTGGGCAGCAGAAGGCTTCGAAAAATAGATTTGCATTTATGGTGGGTATGCAGTATGTGTTGCCAATGCTGATTACTGCTGATGCAAGTGTTGATCAAAACGGAAAAGTACTTTTGGAACTTAGCCGTGAAGATATACCACTTTCCAGAAGACTGAGAGGAAACTTTAGCATCAATTCGGACGGCGAGTTTTCTACAGGACTTCGATACATTGTTCAGAAATGGTTATCCCTTTCCGGAAACTATGATAAAGAAATAGGCTGGGGTGCAGGTGTTACTTTAACTTATTAAAATAAAAAACGTCTCATTTGTGAGGCGTTTTTTTTATGGGATAAAAGTTATATCTTTAGCTTTACTTCGGAAATATTATGAAAGAAAAAGTATATAGTGTAGATAATTATTGGGATATGAATGTTCTTGCGGGAATAGCTGATTATGATGGCAAACCTTGTTATTATACAAATATCTTTTCTGAGGCAGAAGATGACTGGACTAATGAATACCTTTTAACACCATTGACAGAAGATATTTTTACTCTTGGTCTTGAAATCTGGAATTATTGGTTGTACTGGCTGAGAACTTATAATCAGACAAAAGTGCCACATCAGGTAGAATATGCAAAGCAAAGAAAAAATCACTCTTTTGACTTTTTAATGAAAGCAGATGTTGACACTGAGGAATGTTTAAAAGCTGAGCAGAATTATCAAAATCACCTTGTTTTTGATCATTATTTGAAAGCTAATCAACCTACTGTGAAGGCAAAGGGAGTATTTAATGGTAAAATAGACGGGACCGATACATTTGTAGAATGGACCAATCATGAAAACCTTTAAACTATTAAAATAATGATAAATCGTCTCAAAATATGGTAGGAGACGATTTATTCTTTAGGGTTATTCCAATTCTATTGGATTATAAGGAATAGGGTTAGATTTAATTGACATTTGACTACCATCTCCATTATAGGCCTTGCCGTGGAAAAAACCAGGATTGTCATAGTAGGATTGCTGAATTTTTCTAAATTTTTCTCTGGTTACTTTGAATATGCTTTTATCATTACGTAGATAAATATCATTTGGTTTCTGATTCACTGCAACTGCTTCAAAATGAAAATATTTTTTATCATCTTCAATTTCAAGTATTAAACCTGGTAATCCACCAAAAACATAAGGACCATTATTAACAGGAATTTTATCTGCATACCATGCTGTATAGCTCCTGCCTCTATAGTTTGTTGTTGCCTTTCTGCACTCATAACCAAGAATATTTTTCTTCTCTCTACTCATAACCCATTTAAAAATAGGAGCTTTTTCTTCGTATTGATACTTCTCTTTAGCTTTGTCTTGTATGATTAAACTATCTGTTAATTTGTTTTTAAAGATAATATTTGTCCATATTTCACGAACTTTAAGTAGTTGGTTAATCTCTTTCCCTCCAATTCTTTCCTGATGGCTAAATTTCTCTGCTATAGAATCCTGTTGAATACCTTTATGATCACTAAATTTAGAATAACTATTCCCTAATTGTAAGATACAAAGTGTTTCCTTTTTGCTTTCAGGAGTATTAATATTATCAGAAAATTTGAGCTGATAATAAATATTTAAATTACTATTTCCATATATTTTTATCTGGTACTTAGGAGCTTGAAGGGTGAAATTATCAGGAAATTTAGTATCCTGTCCTTTAATAAAGCTAAAAAGAGTAATTGAAAGCAAAATTATAAATTTCATTCTATTCGTATTAAAATTAAAAATATAAGACGGATAAATTATCCGTCTTATTGATAATTCGTTTATGCTAAAGGATAAGATGTTCCACACTTTTGTGCATTAAAGTAAATAACATCATCAGTAAAAGCCTCTACATTATCATAATCACTAGTTTCTAAATAATAAACAGCTCCACAAGGAGATGTTACTCGAATCCAGTTATAGAGAGAAGCCTTAGTATTTTTTAACTTCTTGTTATTACTTATTTTTTTCTCAATAGTTACTGCTTTTTTGATTACTTTTTTTTCAGTAATACCTTTTGCACTCATAAGACTTGCTACACTGAAGGCAGCCATGAAGATAATTTTTTTCATCGTTAAATTTTTAATTTTTTTATAAATAATTAAGTTTTCTGATTGCAATCTGAAAACAATTTTATAAACTATTTATTTTATTATCAAATAATAATAGACTTAAATGTTGAATTCTAGTTTTATTGCTTTTTTTATTGTTTGTTTTGAAAAAAAATCAATTAAACATAAAGAAAAAAGTAATGTTATTCTTTTAAGCTGTAAGCTTATTGTTTTAAAAATAAAAAACCACCTCATTTTCACGAGATGGCTTTATATAATTGATGCAAATGCTTTTATTTAGAAGCTCCTGCAGCTTTTTCAGTCTTTGCTGGTGTATAAGTAACTTTCGAAATATCAACTGTCATTTCTTTCAGACGTTTTGCCACATTTTCAGGCATTTCTTTCTGATATCTTCCTCCGATTACTTCTGCAAGGAATTTCTCGGTTTCAGCATACATCGCCATGCTGTTTACAGGTTTACGGAATCCATGGCCTTCATCATCAGCAAGGATATAATTAACCTTTTTACCTTTATCACGAAGAGCGATGACAATCTGATCTGCTTCAGCCTGCTTTACTCTTGGATCATTAGCTCCCTGAACAATCAGTAAAGGTTTGTTGATTTTATCTACACTGAATAATGGGCTTGCATCATGCATACGTTTTTTACCTTCCTCAGTTTTAGGATCACCGACCATACCATAAAGGAAAGCACGTGCAGCTTCCCAGTAAGCAGGAACAGAATCCAGTAACGTAAATAAGTTACTTGGCCCTACGATATCTACTCCCGCAGCATATACATCCGGAGTGAAAGCCAGACCTGCCAGCGTTGCATAGCCACCATAGCTTCCTCCCATAATAACCACTTTGCTTTTATCTGCAATTCCCTGATCGATCAGATATTTTACGCCCCAGGTAATATCATCCTGCATCAGTTTTCCCCATTGAAGATCTCCACCATTCTGGAACTTTTTACCATAACCGCCACTTGCTCTGAAGTTAGGCTGAAGCACAGCATATCCTCTGTTGGCTAAAAATTGTACGGTTGAGTTATATCCCCAATAATCTCTTGGGCCTTTCGGACCTCCGTGAACCAAAACAACAACAGGAACATTCTTGCCGGAAGAACCTACAGGTAAAGTCAGGTAAGCCGGAATTTCAAGTCCGTCACTGCTTTTATAGCTGATAGGGGTCATTGCAGCCAGATATTTTTCTACTTTTTTCAACTCTGTTCTTGGGGTATACTGGAATATCAGCTGTTTGGTCTTTGCATCGAAGAAATAGGCTTCTGAAGCATATTTATCTCCTCCTACAGAAACCAGAAACTTAGAGTAATCATTGGTAGAACTTGCAAAACCAACTTCTCTTCCCGGGAATTTACTTTGCAGGAATTTATAATTCGCTTCCCACGCTTTATCTTTCCAGTAATATTCTGTTTTATCTCCGGTGTAAGAAGTGTAGATCATTTTTCTTGTATTTCTGTCTAAAAACAGTCCTCCAAAATCTACTTTATCTTTAGGATCACTTTCTATTTTTGTAATCTGTTTTGTTTTCGGATCCATCAGGAATAGTGCAGATTTATCCAGATCTCCTTTATTGGTTACCAGATAAAACTTAGAATTGTCTTCGTTCCAGTTGGAGATATAAGCACTTTCCGTTACCAATGTTTCGTAAATAGGAGTCAGTTTATCACCTTCTTTATAAAAAAACTGTGTAGTTCCTTTATCATCCGTTTTGGAAAGAACCCTCAATTTTTCATCCCAGTCAAATTCATAGCTTGTAATACGGTCTGTATTTTCGTAAATCTTTTTCAGTTCTCCTGTAGAAATTTTCAGTGAATATAAATCATGCCATGCTTTATCACGGTTATTCAATCCAATCATCAGCAAGTCAGGATCTTTTCTGCTTGCCAGATAAATACTTGCAGTAACGTCTTTAAGCGGTGTGATATTCCTTGATTCTGGAACTCCTTTTGTTACTTTTGCCATGGGATCTACTGCAAAAATATTCATGTTTTCATCTCCGTTATTATCTTTTACATACAGAATGTATTTTCCGTCTTCTGTCCAGAAATATCCATTCAACGGGCGTTTGCTGTTTGTTAAAGGACGTGCTTTCTCAAAAGGCTCATCAATTTTTTTTACCCAGATATTCATAATCCCCTCATATTCTTTTGTAAAGGAAATCCATTTCCCATCCGGACTTAATTGTCCTCCGGCAATTTCCGGGTTACCAAAGAATAAACCTCTGTCCAGTACCGGGACTTCCTGTGCTCGTGCTGTATGTACTCCTATGAGCAGGAGCAATACATAAAAGATTTTTTTCATGTTTTTAAGTTTTAGTTGTTATTAATAAATTGTTTATGATTTTTAAATTTTTATCGATTCTAACAATAATGACCTACATTTCCAGTTCAATAATTTTTTTTGCCATTTTCTGATTCATACTTTCCGGAATTAAACCTATCAGAAAATTCCGGATTGAATTTCCTTTTTCCCATTGAGAAACCTTTCCGATGGTACGGCTTGTATTAACGATATAATCAACTTTTTTTCTTCTGGTACTTTGAAATTTTTTGAAAATAGCATTGAAATCCTGATGACTTTCCAGCAATTTCCCAATGATATAAGCATCTTCAATGGCCTGGCAGGCACCTTGTCCCATATTGGGAGTTGTAGCGTGGGCTGCATCACCAATCAGACAGAGATTATCAGAATACCATTGAGGAATAGGAGCGAGGTCGGAAATTGTATTACAAATAATATCTTCGTTTGCTGTAGCTTCAATAAGTTGTAAGACCAAAGGATCAAAATCATTAAAAATCTCTGCAATTTCAAGATATCTCCCGAAGCTTTTTTCATTGATACATGCATACCAGTATACTTTTCTATCAGAAATTTTTACAAATCCAAAACGCTTTCCTTTTCCCCACATCTCGAAGGCTTCCTGATGATATTTCTCTGGCAGATCGAAATCTAAAACACCACGCCAGCATTTCTGACCAGAGTTCCGTATGATACCGGTTTTCAGGATCTGATTACGGATAGGAGATTTTATACCGTCTGCTCCAAAAACGATTGTACTTTCAATCTGTTTTCCATTTTCAAAATCTAAAATATAGTTTTCCTCTTTTCTTATTTTTTGCAAGGAATGGTTGAGTTGTACAGAATTTGGGTTTAAATTTTCTGCCAGGATTTTCTGAAGCTCAGCCCGGTGAATCGCAACATTGCAGGAATTGTACTGCGTTTCCAGTTCCAGAATCTCTGTTTTGGAGATGGTCTGTAAAGATTCATTGGCGATAACGATTCTATGAACTTTATTACCTGCATTTTCAATCTTTTCTTTTAAACCTAAACGGTCAAAAACCTGCATGGCATTGACGGCCATCATAATTCCGGCTCCTACAGGTTTTATTTCGGGAGCAGATTCATAGATCGTAAAATCATACTGATGCTGTTTCAGTACATTTCCCAAGGTAAGCCCTCCGATTCCGGCTCCGATGATTGAAATGGTGTTCATAAGGCTTAGTTTTATTTAAAACGTAAAGTGGTTAGTATATCTTTTTATGACAGTCAAATGGTAACTTATAACGTTAAAATATAACTCTCCGATACCTTTTTAAAACCATATCGGCTGAAAAAGTTGTGAGCACCATGATTATTGACTCCGCTTTCCAGCAAAATAAAGCTGATATTCCAGTTTTTAGATTCATGAATGGCTTTCTCCAAAAGGGTACTTCCCAGGGATTGACCTCTCACAGACTGGTCCAGGAGCATATCCTCCAGAATTGCGTATTTTTTAAAAGGACTGTTGATGAGGTTGAAAACCATCATACCAACAATTTCTCCATTTTCATTTTCAGCGATCAGAATATTCAGTTTGGAGTTTCCGTCAGAATTAAAATCAGTGATTAGTTGTTCTGTCAGGATCAGTTCAAGATCAGGATTCCAGTGGTGTGAATCTATGGCCCTTCCTGACATCATTTCGCCATGAGAAATGTAAGCGTCTGTTTTATGGGTAATGAAAAAGTCTACGAGTTCTTTCACTCGGCTTTTATCGGTAAGCCATTGGGTAGTATATTTCATGAGGTGTAATGGTGTTTATTTTAACTTTTTCAATTCTTCCAGAAGTTGATTCTGCTTATTGATAAATTGATTGAAACTATCTGTTTTCAGAGGGTGAGCCTTTTGATATTTTTCAATTTCAGGAAGTGTTTTTCTGATCTTGAAGGCAGCGTATAAGCTGTAAATACTTTGCTTGTTACGATTAATTTTATGCTTAAGATCTTTTATTTTTTGAATCTTTTGATAATATTTATCTGAACTTTCTTCGATGAGCTTAATCATTTCCTTTCTTAAAACCGAATCATTAATAGATTTTGCTTCATTTTTTGCAATCAAATAATAATCTTCTGAATTAGAAATGACGCTGCTATATATACCTTGCATTTTATGAGCATCTTCTTGCATTAAAGATATTTTTTCATCTACTTTCTTAATTTCTTTATCATTTTTGATTTTTTCATCATAGATGCCATTAAATATATCCTGAGTTTTGCTTAGCCGTTTTATAGGAATACTGGATTCTGTGTTCTCAGCTGCTTTTTCTACAATATCATTTTGTGATTTGTTTTCACTGCAGGAAAGTAAAGAAAGAACCACAGCAGAAGCGAAAAGTATTTTTTTCATAGTATGTTTTGTTTTGGTTGAAAATCAGCATCATATCCGAAGCAACTAAAATTAATCATTTCAATTCTAACACAAGTGATTAAAGGATATGATTTTAATTAGTTGAACAAACCTTGAAAAATGTTACATCCATAAAAAAACGGAGCCTGAAACCAGACTCCGCCTATAAAATTTTTACGCTAAAATTATTTACCCAGGTAAGATTTAAGAATCTTGCTTCTGGTATTGTGTTTTAGTCTCTTAATTGCTTTTTCTTTGATCTGACGAACTCTCTCTCTTGTAAGATCAAAAGTTTCACCAATTTCTTCTAAAGTCATTGGGTGTTTTCCGTTCAGTCCGAAGTACAATCTTACTAAATCAGCCTCTCTTGGCGTCAAAGTATTCAATGCTCTTTCAATCTCGATTTGTAGAGATTCAAGCATCAGATCTTTATCAGGACTTGGAGATTCTCCTGAACGTAATACATCATAAAGATTAGAATCTTCACCTTCTACTAAAGGCGCATCCATAGACAGGTGTCTTCCGGAGTTTTTCATAGATTCTTTGATATCTTCCTCGCTCATGTCAAGAACTTCAGCCAATTCTTCCGGAGAAGGTGGTCTTTCATTTTCCTGCTCAAGGTGAGCGTATGCTTTATTGATTTTGTTGATAGAACCAATCTTGTTCAATGGTAGTCTTACAATTCTTGACTGTTCAGCCAATGCCTGTAAGATTGATTGACGGATCCACCATACTGCATAAGAGATAAATTTGAAACCTCTAGTTTCATCGTACCTTTTTGCCGCTTTCATTAATCCTAAGTTACCTTCATTAATCAAATCGGGTAAAGAAAGACCTTGATTTTGGTATTGCTTAGATACAGATACTACGAAACGAAGGTTGGCTTTGATTAATTTCTCAAGTGCGGCTCTGTCACCTGCACGTATTCTTTGTGCCAATTCTACTTCCTCGTCCGCAGTGATCAGTTCCACTTTACCAATTTCCTGCAAATACTTGTCTAATGAAGCAGTTTCCCTGTTGGTAACCTGCTTAGTGATTTTTAATTGTCTCATTTATTTTATCCTCAAAAAAGAGTTACTATAATATATACGTATGAAAAGGTAAAAAGGTTACACAAGGTTCAATATTTTTTGTACAATATATAAAGTAAAACGCATTAATGTATATTGGATAGGGTTTAATTTACTGATATTGAGTATTTTATGCTTTTTCTTGTTTTAAAAATAAAATTTAAATTAATAATCAAAACCCTGGCATTCATTCGAAAATCCTGTAAATTCCTTAAACCTTGAACTTTGAACAAAAAAAAACGAAACCGAAGTCCCGTTTTTATCTCTAAGAGTTATATTTTAAATTGTATTGGGTTAACAACCCGCAACTCGCAACTCGAAAGTCTACTTAGAAAAGCTCATTCAATACTTTTGCCAGTCTCAATCCTCCGTACAACAACTGTCTTTCCATTGTTTCGTTGAACTTGTACTGATAGTCGTAAGATAGCTTAGAATCGTTTGGAGTCTGTGCATAGATCTTGTTGGCGATTTTATGAGAATCATACAACCAGTCTTCCAGTGTTCCGGATTGGATCTGTGCTACTTCTTCTTTAGATTTGATATCTAAAAGCTTGGAATATTCAGTGTAGCTGTATTTTTGAGAATCTACTAATTTCCCATCCCAAACAGAGTGTAAATTGGTTTTTTCCCCGAAATAGGTAACATTTATTTTGTTCCCACCCAAATCTTCAGCTCTTCCTACGTGAAGTGGCTGTGCAAGGTCTCCCATAATGTGGATAAGGAAGATTAAAGCAATTTTTCTGTCTTTTTCAGAAGTGTTTTTGTCTTTGATCTGGCTGGACAATATATTTACCTGAGTATAAAGGCTTGGTCCTGCCTGTGCTTTTAGGTTTTGTTCAAAAGCTTTAAAATCAGTCATCGGATCAATGTTTACATAATGCCATGCTGAAGCCTGCTTCCATGCACCTGTAGTGTCAGATTTGATAAAATCCGGCCAGTTCGCCCAATAAGCCAGACGCTCTTTTCCCATGATTTTTTTAATCTCTCTTCTTGCTTTGCGGGAAAGGTGGTTTTGTGCAATGTCTGCAATCACTCTGTGTCCCGTTAATCCCCACGCATAAGAATAAAGTGAAGAGGCCATGAATGCTAAAATCAGAATTTTAGAATAAATACTTTTCATTTTAAATAACAATTTTCAGTCTGCAAAGATACGGCCCACTTTCGGAATGAGCATACATAATCCTGAATTTATTCCATAAGATGGTGTTAATAAAATTTAATGTAAATAAATGCATAATAATCTTAGGTTTGAAAAGAATAGAAAGCATTGAAGATAAAGGCATAAAACTCTTCATATTCTATATAGACCTAAATTTAAACCTTACCCCTGAACTTTAAACTTTAAGCCTTGAACCTTGAACCTTGAACCTCACACTCTAAACAATTGGTTCTGAATAGTTAATTTTAAATTCTAAAAAACAAATAAATAGGCTATTTACCGTATTTTCACGGAATTTGTAGAAAATTATTCCTATTAATGTCAATAAATTACTACTTTTAAAATAAAATTGTTGTAAAAATATTTTTTCAAACTTATGAGATATATTATCTTTACAAGTCATAATCAGAGGAAACACTATGTATGAGAATAATATTGTAGATATGCATTACAATAAGCTGCAGACAGACTTTAAGGCTGAAGCTGTGGCTGTAAACCTCTTGAAATACCACCGTGCGGTAAGCAATATATTCATTGAGCGTGTCGGCGTGAACGACCGTGCTTACCTGAAGGATATTAAAAGTATTTCAAGCAGTTATTTAGGATTTGATGAGGAAGTCTTTACCATAGAGAGCTACAGAGAAGGTATTTACGACTATCTTCCGGAAGGATTATTTCATCCGCCATCTCTCGGAGCTTCCAGAAAGAATGTAGATACTGTGGTAAGGGAAATCCGGAAACAGAAAAGGGTAGAAGATGATGCCCGCAAGTTTTTCCGACCTTTTGAGCTGGAAGTATTCTTTACGGAAATCAGTGCTTTGCTTAAAGAATCAGAATTTGATATCACCAGCAGTACAGATTCTTTACTGGACACAGTAAGTGAGCTTTGGCCTATGATCAAAATGCTGGACAAGCAGAGTGCCTATATTTTTATGCATATTTTACCATTTTTCCATCAGATCAGAGGAGACAAAAGATGGTTTGAAAGATGCATGACTGCTTTTCTGCAGGTACCGGTACAAGTTACTTTTTCCCCTAATATTATTGACGGAATTGAGAAAAATGACAATTCCATGTTATTGGGAAATTCGAGATTGGGAGTCACCTATATTCCAAGCGGACCTCATATGGATGGACAGCGAAACTGGGTGGTGAACATTGGACCTATTCCTTATGGGGATATGAAGAAGTATATTCCTGGAAGTCCTTTCAGAAATGTGCTTCAGGCACTGTATGATTATTTTCTTCCTGTAACAGTAGATGTGGAAGAGAATTTTGTCACAGAAAAAGAGGAATATTCATTCAGTCTTGAAGACGATGAAAGAAATGCCAGCCGCCTTGGATACTCTACATTCCTCTAAATTATTTTATTATATTTACAGCTACCAACAAAGTATAAATTCGAAAAGAAACAAATGGAAATTTCTTCAGTAAAAGGTATTTTTTTAAGGTATATCTTAATGCCTTTAATCGCAATTATTATGATGGTTATACTCGGTGTAATCAGGAGAAATAAACCTGCGATCAAAATTAAAGTAATTATTATATACGTACTGCTTTGCAGCTTATGTCTGGCTATCCCGGGTGTTTTTGGATTTGCGGGAAACCTTTTTAATCCGTACTGGTATCTTATTGCACAGGTTATTTATCTTATTTTTGGGATTATTCATGTAAACCTGTTACATAAATATTTCAAAAAGCATATTGATTCTCTGGCAATGAGTATTCTGTTTGAGTCTATTCTTTCATTAACATGTATGGCTTTGGGCGGATATCTTTTTACTTTAATCTTTAACTGGATGAGTAAGGGTACCGGATATGCTGTGATGGCAGCGACAAGTATGGTAATCTTTGTGGTTCCGATGGTATTTTATTACTGCTATATCCAGTTTATCAGTATTCCTTTTGATATTTATAAAACATGGAGATATTCACCGGAGCAGAAACTGCCTGATTTTGAAGGTGCAGATTTTGACAGATTAATGGTACTGAATGTTGAACTGAGCAAAAAATTAGAAGATACCAACCGTTTCAGAATTAAAGCAAAAACGCTTCCTACAGGAGTTACTTTCGGAGATTGGTTCTACAGGGTAGTGGATGATTACAACCACAAAAATCCGGGTTCCATTATTCACCTTTCAGATGAAGGAAATGAACCTTATTACTGGATCTTTTACACTAAAAAATCGTTTTTCAGCTTTAGAAAATATATAGATTTCGACCACGACATTACGACAAATAACATTTCTGAAAATGAAGTGGTGATTTGTAAGAGAGTTATTCAGCATGAAGAGGAGGGAGTCACAAGAAAATCATAAACACAAAAAATTAAAAAGTATTAAACATGATACAGCCTATTAAACATTTTGCAATCAATTGGGTGGATGGGATGAAAGTTTCCCAGAGGCACCTTAATGATCAGGATAATTTCTTAATTGATACCATCAGAGATTCCAATTCCCTTGGAATTACTACATATAACTACGGGCTTTTACCTATTTCCAACGAATTTACAGACCGTACCATTTTTGATGTTCACAACACAGCAACCAATGATGTACAGCTTGTAATCAAGCGTTGCAGCGCTGTGACAATGGCAGGATACCGTATTGAACTTACAGACAGACGAATCAGCGTGAAATCATTGGCAAAATCAATGAACGAAGAGCAGGCTGATGGGGAATATTATATTTTGATCTCTGTAAATCCTTTTGATAAAGTACCTTTTGGAGATATTGATCCTGAGGAAATTCCGCCACGCCATCCAAGTGCACAGCCGAATCACCATATTGAACTTCTTCCTGTAACGTCTTTAAACAGCAGCTATTCAGGTGGAAATTATCTTATCATCGGTAAGGTAGATTTAAAAGGAAATATTGCTCAGGTGGATTCCAATTTTATTCCGCCTTGTACTTCCGTACAGAGTCATCCGGCTTTGGTAGATTATTACAGCAGTTATGCGAAATCTATCGGAAATCTTCAGCAGTATGCTTTTAAAATCATTCAGAAAGCATCTCATAAAAATCAGAATACAGCATTAGCACAAAACGTTAAGTTCTTGTGTACTACTATGGTGAATACTTTTGGAGATATGTATTTCCAGTTCAGAAATATTACGCCTTGGCAGCCACCTGTATTTTTAATTGAGTCTTTTGCGAGACTGGCGCTTCATTTATACAATTCAACCCAGCTTCTTGTTCCTGCAGAATTGGAGGAAATGCTGAACTACAGTTTGGAATGGAGTGAGATTGCCCCTCATACTTTACTCAACCAGTTGTCTATTGTAGCAGAAACGAATTACGATCACCATAATTGTGGTGAACCCCTGCTTTATATTCAACAGATGCTGAGAAGCCTTGAAATTATCTTCTCTAAACTGAGCGAGCTTGATTATATCGGTCAGAGAAAAGAAAATATCATCGTTAATGAGCAGGAAGTTTCCACGAACACAAACCCAAAAAGAGGTTGGAGTGTTTTAGATTAAAATCACTTGTTAAAAATAGAGTCCCGGATGAAAATTCGGGATTTTTTATAGACCTATTTAGAAAAAATTAAAAGTAAATTTGTTGTAAGGATTGATAAAATGAATTTAGAGGTTATAAGACAGGATACTCCGGGATGTTCGGATAAGATATTTTTAAACAGTGCAGGGGCTTCATTAATGCCTAAATCTGTTGTGGAGACTACCATTAAGTTTTTATATGAAGAACAGGAACTGGGAGGATATGCAGCGGCGGTTCAAAACCCAGGTATCATCAATCAGTTTTATGAAGAGACTGCAAAATTGATTAATACAAAACCTTCCCATATTGCATTTGTAAGCAGTTCTACAGATGGATATGCAAAAGCTTTATCCAGTATTGATTTTAAAGAAGGAGATTGTATCATTACCACCAATGATGATTATATATCCAATCAGATTGCTTTTATTTCTTTGCAGAAAAGATATCAGATCGAAATCATCCGGGTTGCCAACCTTCCTGACCATGAATTGGATCTTGAAGATTTTGAAAATCTGATCAAAAAGCATAATCCCAAATTAATTGCTGTTACTCATATTCCAACTAATTCCGGGTTAATTCAGAATGTAGAAGGAGTAGGGAAGTTATGCAAACAATATGATGTTTTGTATCTTGTGGATGCTTGTCAGTCTGTAGGACAGATCGTGGTGGATGTAGAAAAAATCCATTGTGATTTTCTGACGGCAACCGGAAGGAAATTTATGCGTGGACCTAGAGGAACTGGATTTTTATACGTTTCAGATAAAGTATTAAACCAGAAAATGTATCCTCTGTTTTTAGATAGTTTTGGTGCTCAATGGACATCATTTGATGATTTTCAGCTCAATGATACTGCTAAAAGATTTGAACTTTTTGAAAGACCTTATGCTGCTTTAGCTGGATTTGCAGAGGCTTTACGCTATGCCAATGCGATTGGAATGGATCAAATTGAGAATTACAACCGGAAATTGACCGATACTTTAAGAATTAATCTGCAGAATAATGGTTTCAGAGTTCTGGATAAAGGAAACAGGTTGAGCAGTATTGTGACTTTTTGCCAGGCAGATGGAAAGGTTGAAAAGATTCATAAAGCTTTGAGTGATCATAACGTATTTTTTAAGGAAAACCGCAGACAGGATGCCTTAATAGATTTTACCTCTAAAAATGTAGATCATGCGATCCGTTTATCCCCTCATTACTTCAATACGATGGAAGAAATTGAAAAAGTATCACAACTTTTGGAAAATATACACCATTAAAATGATGGTTTAAAATTTGAAGAGCCCTGGCATTCGCCAGGGCTCTTCAAATTTTATTTTTTGTTCAGAAGATCAAGCGTATGTTCTACGTGTCCGCCTCCTTTCCATTCATCGTGTCCAGGAATAATCAGGGTTGCCTGTGAATATTTGTTTTTCAGTTTTGTCATGGTTTGCGGCCATTGGGCAACGTTGGCTTCTCCAGTATAGCCAAGATCAACGGCTGCTTTGCTTTTTACAAGACATCCTCCATCAAGTATTTTATATTTTGGAAACCAAACCACTACATTATCAGCAGTATGTCCTTCCCCAAGAAAGTCTACTATGAATTCTTCTCCACCAATGCGGTAAGGTTTTCCTGTTTTAATAAGTTCTGTAGAAGTTGCTTTTCCATCTTTCTTCAAAAGTTCATTGGTTTTCGCTGTAGCGTAGGTTTTGATACTTTTCTTATTATAAAAGCTTAAATCTCCGGCTCTGTCTTCATGTGAATGCGTTGCAAATACAGCTATCACAGGAAGGTTATGACGTTTTTGAATGGTATCCAAAAGACTTTGATACTGTGTTTTCTGCCAGGGAACATCAAACAAAACAACTCCTTTTTTGGTCACCAGATAAACGGCATTGGTGGAATATTCTTTACCTCCGAATACTCCGAAAGTTTTATAAATATAAAAATTGGGTTGAATCTGTGGTTCAATGACAAAGTCTCTTACCTGAGTGGTTTGAGCATTTGCCAATGGGCTTAGCAACATCGAAATAATAAAAAACGGAATGCTTTTTTTCATAATTTTTTACAGTAATAATTAAAGGTTGGTATTTGTCGGAAAGACAATGCCTGTAGAATGTTTTGCAAACCTAGTTAAAAATATACTTTCGGCTATTTTAAAAAGGGGAGTTTAACCGTTTTTTAACGATTAAGAGGAGTAACCTTTTTGAAATGGAGACAGTATACCCGCTGAAGTAATGCTGAAAGACACTCCGATAAAAACTGCGGTCAATAAAAATGGTGCGTATACGACCAGAAATCTGGCTTTAGGATTAAGGTGTTTTTTTGTAAGATGACAAACCTAACAGGTTTTTAAAACCTGTTAGGTTTATTTGAAGTAGACCATTAAGCAAAGTTTCGCTATAGTCTTACAATCAGAGTGCTTTATGTTAACTATACTTTTTCTTTTTTGAAAATGAAGACAGTATACCCGCTGAAGTAATACTGGAAGACACTCCGATAAAAACTGCGGTCAATAAAAATGGTGCGTATACGACCAGAAATCTGGCTTCAGGATTAAGGTGTTTTTTGTAAGATGACAAAGAAGCCGTCTCACAACTGAGGCGGTTTTTCTTGTTAAAAAGTAAATAATTTTTATATATTTTGATTTGTTTTTT
>NZ_JAMZGF010000051.1 GCF_024158915.1 Chryseobacterium sp. S0630
AGTGAAACGTGCTTGCGAACGGAAAAATAAAATTGATTTGTGCCCATAGTGGCAGAAAAAAAATATGAAAAATAAATACAGAATATTAAAAATTGTTGTCACTGTAATTATCCTGGGATTGTTACTGAGCTTCTCATTGAGAAGATTCAGCCGTGAGCAGATTACGGACAATAAGATTTCTGTAAAAATGAGCGAGAAAACTCCGGTATATTTTGTTGACGAAAAAGACATCAGGGAAATTGTAAAAAAAGAAAATCCTTCAGGAAAAGTGGGAGATCTTAACATTCCTTCTTTGGAAAAAAAGATCAATTCCCTTCCGGCAGTAGACAGTGCCAATGTTTATCTGAACCTGAACGGAAAGCTCAATCTGGATATCAAACAGAGAGTGCCCGTTTTCAGATTAAATAAAGATGGAAAAGACTTTTATGTAGATGAAAAAGGAATTGAATTCCCTATTTCAAGAACCTATTCACACCCATGTATGCTGGTAACCGGAAGCGTACAGCCGGATGAATATGAAAAGCTGGCGGAACTGGTAGAAAAGATAGACAAAGATGATTTCAGTAAGAAATATTTTATCGGAATCTCTAAGAGTAAAGATAGCTATAGCCTTCTGACAAGTGAAGGAAACTACAGAGTAGAAATTGGAGACCTTGATAATATTGATTTTAAAGTAAAAGGATTTAAAACCTTTGTAGAAAAATACCTTGTGTATCAAGACCCTCAGAAATACAGCATGGTTTCTGTAAAATATCAGAATCAGATTGTCACTACTTTAAACCCCTATTTTAAAGAAAATGACAGTATTTTAAAGGCAGGAAAGATGGAATTGGCAAAAGTTCCTTCCCCAACAGCCGCTAAAAAGACGGAAGCTAAACCCAAAATAGCAGAGGTAAAAAAAAGTAACTCCACTTCGGTAAAACCGAAAGAGAGTACCAAACCGAAAGGACCAACAAAAGAAACTAAAAAAGTGGAAAAAAAGCCACCCGTCAAGGCGCAGTCCAAGCCTAAGGCAAAAGTAAAAATAGAATAAGTCCCTCAGGGCATTTAATACACAAATAGGAGCCTATCCTTATAGATAAAAAAGTAGAAAAAATCAAATCGATATAAAATGGAAAATCAAGAGTATTCAGTAGGTCTGGACATCGGGACAACGAAGATAGTCGCGATTGTCGGAAGAAGGAATGCACACGGGAAAATAGAAGTTCTCGGTGTAGGAAAAGCTAAAAGTCTTGGTGTTCATAAAGGTATTGTGAATAATATTTCACAAACTATTAATTCAATCAAGGCTGCAGTATCCGAAGCACAATCCAGTGCTGGAGTTCCTATCCGCAAAGTTACGGTAGGTATTGCAGGAAAACACATCCGTTCTCTGCAGCACTCCGATTATATTATGCGTGAACATCCTGATAAATTTATTACAGACGATGACATCGAAGCATTAAAAGATCAGGTAAAAAAGCTGGTTATGCTTCCTGGAGAAGAAATTATCCACGTACTTCCTCAAGAATATAAAGTGGATTCCGAGGGGGAAATTCAGGAACCTGTCGGAATGCATGGAAAACGTTTAGAAGCCAACTTCCACGTTGTAGTAGGGCAAATGGGCAGCATCAGAAATATTGCAAGATGCGTTCGTGAAGCCGGATTAGAAATGGAAGCCCTTACTTTAGAGCCATTGGCATCTTCAGAAGCTGTCCTTACAAAAGAAGAAAAAGAAGCTGGTGTAGCCATTGTTGACATTGGTGGTGGTACAACAGATATTGCGATCTTTAAAGATAATATCATCCGTCATACCTGTGTGATTCCATACGGAGGCGGAATTATTACCGAAGATATCAAAGAAGGCTGTTCCATCATAGAGAAACATGCAGAACAACTGAAAGTAAAGTTTGGTTCGGCTGTTCCCGAATTAGAAAAAGACAGTACTTTTGTAACCATTCCCGGGCTTCACGGAAGACCGGACAAAGAAATTTCTTTAAAAACTCTCGCACAGATCATCAACGCAAGAGTAGAAGAAGTTTTGGAAATGGTAAATACAGAACTGAAAGCTTACGGTGCTTTTGAACAAAAGAAAAAACTGATTGCCGGAATTGTTCTTACAGGTGGTGGTTCAAACCTTAAACACCTTCGTCAGCTGGCCAATTATACAACAGGTTTTGACAGCAGAATCGGTTTTGCGAATGAATATATCGCCAATGATAAAAATCAATATCTGAAAGGCCCTGAATTTGCTACCTCTATCGGATTACTGATGGAGAGTTTGAAGATCAGAGACAAAAAGCAGAATATTGACGAAGTTGTAGAAGTTGTTACAGAACAGCCAAAACCGGAAGTTACTGCAGCACAGACAGAAACTGTTCAACCTGTTCAGCATGCGACGCCCGTTCAGGAGCAGCAATCTGTTGAAAATGAAAGACAGGAGAATAGAAAGGCGAAATTAACCTTCGGGCAGTCGCTTATGGAAAAAGTAAAAAAATTCTTTGAAGAAGTAGAATAAATATAAATGATACAAGATTAATGGTTAATGATAGCTGGAAATAATTTAATATTTATTAATTTAATAACAAATATCATTCATCAATTATCATCTATCACTTATCAATTATTAAAAGTATAGTTATGGAAAATATAGGTACACAAGGATTTTCATTTGATTTGCCAAAAGGAAATTCATCCATCATAAAAGTAATCGGTGTAGGAGGCGGTGGAAACAACGCTTTGAAGCACATGTACGAGAAAGGAATTCACGGAGTTGATTTCGTGATTTGTAATACAGATGCTCAAACGTTAGATAATAACCCGGTAGCCAATAAAGTTCAGTTGGGAACTTCTATTACAGAAGGTCTTGGAGCTGGTGCCGATCCTGAAGTAGGAGAAAAATCAGCCATCGAAAGTATTGAAGATATCAAGGCTGCTATGGGCCAAAACACCAAGATGGTGTTTATCACTGCCGGAATGGGTGGTGGTACAGGTACCGGAGCCGCTCCTGTCATTGCAAAAGTAGCAAAAGACATGGGAATTCTTACCGTAGGTATTGTTACCGTTCCTTTCAGTTTTGAAGGGAAAAGAAGACTGGATCAGGCTGAAAATGGTCTTGATAAACTAAAAAATAATGTTGATTCATTAATTGTGATCAACAATGACAAGCTAAGACAGCAGTTTGGAAACCTTGGGTTCAAACAAGGGTTTTCAAAAGCCGATGAAGTTTTAGCCAATGCTGCTAAAGGTATGGCAGAAGTTATTACAGGTTACTTTGATGTAAACATTGACTTTAGAGATGCTAAATCTGTACTTCAGAATTCCGGTACTGCATTGATGTCTACTGGAACTGCTTCAGGTGAAAATAAGGCTGAAGAAGCTGTAAGAAAGGCCCTTGATTCTCCGTTATTGAATGATAATAAGATCACAGGTGCTAAAAACGTCCTGTTATTGATCAGAAGTGGTGCTGAAGAAGTTACTATGGATGAAATCGGTATCATCATGGACCACATCCAGAAAGAAGCAGGAAACACTGCAGATATCATTTTCGGGGTGGGTGCAGATGAAGAATTGGGAGATGCAGTAAGCGTTCTTGTCATCGCAACAGGATTCTCTAATGATAATAAGAAGTTTGCAGGACCTACAGAGAAAATCAGAATCAGTCTTAACGACAGTTTTGAATCTCCTAAAAATTCTCCTTTCAAAACAAGAGAAGAAAGAGAATCAACTCCTGAGGCAACGCATGATTTTGGAGGAAAAAACCTTTTCAGACTGGATGACGAAGACAATGACACTCCGTTCAATGTGACGTCTACTGAAAAAAAAATGATTATTGAAGAAGAGCAGCCGAGAACTGAAATAAAATTCTTTGATAAAGAGGAAGATACAGTAAATACTCCGGAACAAAGCTGGAGAAATGAAGAAGAAGGAGGAGAAGAATATAGCTTATTAGCTATTGATGAAGAACATGATGATCCTAACGATCTTGAGATCCAGTCTTTCTCATTTGATTTTGAAAACAAAAAAGAGGAACCACAATCCGGAACTCCATTCAACAATTCGTTTTCAAATGAAAAACCTGTTGAATTCAGTTTCTTTGTAAACGAGCCTATCAGAAATGAGCCTAATAGCGATTTTGGACAGCCTAAAGCTGAGTTTAATACTCCTACCAATGCTGCAGTAGCTGAACCAGCTCAAAAGATTGAAACGTTCTACCAGAAACAGGAAGAACCAAAGGTTGAAACAAGATCAACTTTTGAAAACAAAACAGAAATTGAAACTCCGAAAACTGAAGAATCAGAATTCACCTTCGTGAATAAAACGATTGATCAGGACAGAGTGATTGAAAGAAGAAATAAATTAAAAGAATTCAACTCCCGTTATCAAAATTTTGACAGCACAAGTGAGTTTGAATCTATTCCAGCTTTCAAAAGAAAAAATATTTCGATCGACGGAAACAATGCATCAGACCAGAATATCAACACTTACCTGTCTGATAACAATGGATCTATGCAGATCAGAGAAAACAGATTTTTAAATAAAGATGTAGACTAAAATTAATTTGAAAATGGAATAATTTGAGAATTTGAAAATTAACCAACTGGTAGATATTCGGTGTATTGGCTAATTATTTTAATTAATAATATAAAGCTCAATCATTTACCGATGTTTTATTATTTTCAAATTATTTCATTCTCAAATTCTCAAATTATAAACTTATGAGTTTAGAAAATACAATAAACGAAGCTATAAAAACAGCAATGAGAGCGAAAGACAAAGTAGCTTTGGACTCTCTGCGTGCTGTGAAATCTCAGATATTACTGCTTAAAACGGAAGCCATCGGAGCTGAAGTAACCGCAGAACAGGAAATTGCTATTCTTCAGAGAATGGTAAAACAACGTAAGGATTCTTACGACCAATTTACTGCACAGGGAAGAAATGATCTTGCAGAAGTAGAAGACGCTCAAATGAAAGTTATTGAGCAATTCTTACCTAAACAGCTTTCAGCTGAAGAATTAGAAACAGAAATGAAAAATATTATTTCTGAAACCGGAGCTGAATCTGTTAAAGATTTAGGGAAGGTAATGGGAGCTGCATCGAAAGCATTAGCCGGAAAATCAGACGGAAAAAGTATTTCCGAGATGGCTAAAAAGCTCCTTTCTTAATGGTGATTTGCGCTTGGACTTAGATTTATTTCAAAGCCCAAAAACGCTTCTCACTCCATAACTATAGGATATACAACCTTTGCATATCGATTTGATTAGAAGCCCGGAACTGTTCAGTTCCGGGCTTCACTTTCTTTGGATATTAAAGTTTGTTAATCAGTTTGATTCTAAACTGAAAGAGAATTAAGCTACTACCATATTTCAGAGAGTATTTAAGTGATTGATTGCTTGAGGGAAAGCTTCAAATGTTTTTTTCACGGTCGTTTGTTTTTCAGAATCATTTCAAATTTAATAATAATATTTTATTATTCCTAGCGTTAATTCACTTTTTTTAGAATATTATTACAATATTAATACTTGGTTAATTTTATATGACTAATCAATTGATAGTTTTTATATATTGAACAAACGCAAAGAATTGCTTAACTTTGTAGAGATAAAAAACAAAATATATGTATCCAACAGATTTAGTAATGCCTATGAAGGCAGAGCTTACAGATAAAGGTTTCCAGGATTTAACAACTCCTACTCAGGTAGAAGATGCTTTGAAGCAGTCCGGAACTACATTATTGGTCATCAACTCTGTATGTGGTTGTGCTGCAGGTGCTGCAAGACCAGGAGTAGTATACTCTTTAACAGGAGATAAAAAACCAGACCATTTAACTACTGTCTTTGCAGGATTTGATACTGAGGCTGTAACAGAAGCAAGAAAGCACCTTGCTCCATTCCCTCCAAGTTCTCCATGTGTAGCACTTTTCAAAGATGGTGAATTGGTTCACATGCTGGAAAGACACCACATTGAAGGAAACCCTGCAGGAGCTATCGCAGCTAACCTTCAGGCAGCATACGACGAATACTGCTAAGAAGCAATATATTAAATATCAAACCGTTACAAGTTTTGTAACGGTTTTTTTATTGAAATTATACCATTTTGCATACAGATCTTTAATTACTCAGTTGGGGAAAATCCGGTTATTTTCATATAATAAACATGACCTGGGTTATTATTTTCATAGTGTATTGCAAGTATACCACTACCGGCAGGGCTCTCTATAACTTTAAATTTATAATCAACACTTCCTCCTACTCCTGCATAATCACTGGTTGTTACAGTTACAGTATCAGTAAGGTTATTGGTAACTGTTGCAGTGGGTCCCTCAGAACTGGTAGTAATAACATATAGTACTGGCTGACCTTGGCTGTTTAAAGATGCTGTCATAGTAAATATTTCCCCTGTATTTCCCCAATATGCCTGCCCCAAGCTAACTGTAAAAAGCGCACCTGGCTTTAAGTCTTGCAAAATGGCAGGACCAGTCAGTCCCGGACCAGCATTCCATTCTGGAGAGATATATGCCCGAACTGGATTATTACGCCAGCTGGCAACACCATTATTATCAGACATCAGAACTTTATTATTTCCCTGTGTTCCGTCTTTGAGCTGTAATCCACCAGCTGTTGTACCGTTATCTATAATCAGCTTGGAATTTCCTCCACCTGCAGGTACTGTATTCGTACCAATCAGCACCTGCTGGGTGCTGGTGGTTCTCATCGCTTCAATATTGTTGGTTTTGGTAATAAGATCAACATTATCTGTAGTTCCTATAAAATTAGTTCCGGCAGCTGTTCCCGAATTTCCGGTAAGCTTCCAGTAGTCATTGGGTACGCTAGTGGACGTAATAACTCTCTGCCATACAATCCCATCAAAATAATAGTATCCTATTGATGTAATATTTGCTCTGGGCCCAGCTGTATCACCTCCGGTAATATCTGTAATATATACCAAAGCTCCGGTTTGTGTAGCTGTATATAGGGTTCCTTTACCTGTAAGCTCGGCGCGGGTAAGACGTGGAGCCTGTAAACCATCTGCATCTGCAGTACCTAGCTTAGCTTTAACATCCAAAGTCGTGGCAGGAGCAGTAGTATTAATTCCCACCTGAGAATAAGCAAGCCCGGATATGAGCGCTGCAATTAAAGATTTTTTCATAGTATCTGTAGTTTAAAGTTAGCTAATTAAGTTGGTGGGTTATTTAATCCCTTCATTTACTAGTTTTACTAAGTCCTATTTTTAAATCAATTAATTATGAGAATATTTTAAAATCATTATTTACTAACCAATTGAATGTAACAAACTTAGACCAGTACGTCAACATATCCTATGGGTATTTCACATAATTATTAGCAAATTTTCAAAAACAAACTACCATTCGAAGGCAAAAACAGTGACTCAACCTTTTTCCTTTCATACATTAAATTGTTGATAATATCACAGGACCATTTACTGAGAAATTGAGTAATCAGAAGTAATCATTTCTTTTTAAAACTAAAAGACTATAGAATTTTTATTGAAGACTAAAAAAAAATTTTCTGAAAATTCAAATATCATTATATTTGTTGAAATGGCAACCAAAGCACTTTTCAATACCGTAGTTAACTGGTTCATCCGTCAAAGGATTGACCAGATACAGAATTTCATGGACCATCCTATTGAAACCCAAAAAGGTATACTCTTTTCTCAGCTGTTTCATGCGGAGGATACGGAATATGGCAAACTATACGGATTCAATTCTATCTCCAGTTATCAGGATTTTAAAAACAAAGTTCCTATAGTTACGTATGAAGAAATGGAACCTTTTATTGAAAAGGCAAGACAGGGGCATAAAGATGTAAGCTGGCCTGGTCTCATTAAACATTTTGCCAAATCATCCGGTACCACAAATGCTAAAAGCAAGTTCATTCCGATCTCTGCCGAAAGCCTTGAATACTGCCATATGAAAGCCGGAAAGGATATGGTTTCCATTTATGCCAACAACCATCCCGAAAACCAGCTTTTTAATTATAAAAACTTACGTTTAGGCGGAAGCTCCGAGCTGTATGCTGATTTCAATACAAAATTTGGAGATTTATCTGCTATTCTCATTGATAATCTTCCTTTTTGGGTAGAAATTACCACCACTCCGAGTAAGAAAGTTTCTTTGATGGGAGAATGGGAAAGTAAGCTTAAAGCGATCACTTCCGAAGTAAAGAATGAAGATGTAGGAAGTATCCTGGGAGTACCCAGCTGGATGATGGTTCTTCTGCAAAGAGTATTAAAGGAAACCAATGTAGGAAGTATTTCTGAGCTGTGGCCTAATTTAGAGGTGTTTTTTCACGGTGGAATCAGCTTTAAGCCCTACCGGGAGCAATTCAGGCAGATCATCGGAAAAAACATCAATTACTACGAAATTTACAATGCTTCCGAAGGGTTCTTCGGGATCCAGGACAGATCAGACAGTGATGAGATGCTTCTGATGCTGGATTATGGAATATTCTATGAATTCATCCCGATGGATCAGTTTCATTTTTCAAATCCTAAGGTTGTAAGTCTGGAAGATGTGGAGATAGGAAAAAATTACGCAATGGTGATTACCACCAATGGAGGACTGTGGAGATATCTGATTGGCGATACCGTTGTCTTTACCTCGATCAATCCTTTCAGAATAAAAATAACGGGAAGAACTAAACATTATATCAATGCTTTTGGGGAAGAACTGATGATTACCAATGTGGAATCTGCTCTCTCAAAGGCCTGTGAAGCAACGGGTGCACAAATCACGGATTTTACAGGGGCTCCTGTATTTATGAAGGGAAATGAAGGAGGTGCCCACGAATGGATTTTTGAATTCAGTCAGCATCCTGATAATCTGGATCACTTTATTGATGCTTTTGATAAGCATTTAAAGACCATCAATTCAGACTATGAAGCGAAAAGATACAACAATATGACTCTTAAAAGGCCGATTGTGCATATCGCCAAAGAAAACTTGTTCTATCACTGGCTGGAAGCAAAAGGAAAGCTAGGCGGACAAAATAAAGTACCAAGGTTAAGCAATGACAGAGAGTATATTGATCCATTGCTGGAAATGAATAAATAAAGTTTATTTTAAAACGCAAAGAATTAGTAATTCGGATGTTTTATTTAAGAGGGCTAAGAATATTGCAGCTTCGCAGCTTATGAAGCGTAGTGGCTATACGTAAGCTTAGTTAGAATCAATCTATTGATTCAATCTTCGCTCCCTCAAATTATTACAGTATCAAAATAGAAACTTTGCGCTAAAAAAGCTATTCACAGATAATAAATAAAAGCCGTAATTCTATTGAACTACGGCTTCTTTATTTATTTGCTTAAATCTTCTTTCACTTTTTTCGCAGCTTCTTCTACTTTCGAAGCTCCTTTTTTAGCGGCTTCTTTTGCATCTTGCCCTACTTTGTTAGCTTCAGCTTTGATATCCTGCCCTGCTTTATTAAGATCTTGTTTTGTCTTATCTGCCGTGGCATCAATTTTATCTTTTGCCTTCTGAGCGGCATCGTCAATCTTGTTACCAGCTTCATCTACTTTAGCTTTCACATCTTCTTTTGCATTGTTGATTTTCGCAGTATCCACAACGTTAGGTGTTTCTGTGGTGGTAGTTGTGGTTGTGGTAGTAGATCCGTCAGGGTTTTCTACCTGTTCTGTTTTTGTAGTTGATTTTGTACATGCTACAGTGAACACAGAGATCACTATTGCGGCAATAATTTGCTTTTTCATATTGTATATTGTTTAATGGTAATTTAAAATTATTCTGTTTTGGTTTCCTGAGTAACTGGTTTTTCTGCTGTCTTCAGCTTCTTTTCAGCGTCTGCTTTTTTCTTTTCCTCTTCCTGTTTTGCTTTGTTTTCCTTTTCAAGTTCTGCTTTAAGCTTATTTTCTTCATCCTGAAGCTTTTTAGCCTGTTTTACTGAATCAAGATACTGAGGAGAAGACATTCTTATTTTTCGTGCAATATCCACTGAAACAGCTCCTGTAGAAAAGGAGTCAATAGCAGTGGTATCATAACGTACTCTCACTTCCTGTTCAGCCCCAAAACCCGGAGATTCTTTCTTGGAACATGCAGTAAAAAGAACGGTAAAAACAAAAATCGCAGCCAGTAAATTTTTCATGGAACTAATTTAGCAGAAATTCTGCAATTACAGGATAGTGATCCGATAATTTCACAGATTGGTCTACTTTATAGCTTAAAGGAATGATTGATTTTGAAGTGAAGATATAATCAATTCTTAAAGGAACTTTATAATCATGAAAACTGCTAGCACTACCCTTTCCTGCTACTAAGAATGCATCCTGAAGATCTTTTCCAAGATTATAATACTCGTATGAATTCGGAACAGAATTAAAATCTCCTGCCAGAATAACAGGATAAGGAGATAAATCTATCATTTTTCTGATTCTTTTTACCTGATCTTCATGAGCCTGGAATGTAGGAGTCATATGAGAAAGTAATGTTGAAACATTTCCCAACCCTAATTTATCAAGTTTCGTAAACATCGATTTATGAAGTCTGAAGGGTTCAAGATATACATTAATAATTCTGATTACTTTTCCATTGATGTCTATATCAGCATAGAATGAATTTCCGCGGGCTTTCTCATCAATAAGTTCCGCTTGTCTTACAATTTTATGCTTAGTTTTAAGAATAACCGACGGATATTTTATAAGATCACGTTTTATAACACGATTTGTATCTTTTTCCTGTACCAGAATAATATCTGCATCCTGTGCTTTAATATAGTCTTTTACTTTATCCCAGCCATATTCTCCATATTTCACATTAAAGGTCAATACTTTAATATCCCGTATTGTTTTTAAATTTTCTGTTTTGGGAGAAAAGTTCACCCATCGTCTGATTGGATTATAGAAAATAAGTGTACCCAATGCAAAAGCTATAGCAATTTTTTCTTTTTTTAAGATCCAGATCAGTGTAAGAATCAAGTGTGACAGAATCAGATAAGGAAAACCAAGAGACAGAAGATTCAGGTTGCCTAAAATATTGGGTGGAATCCATGCATTCCCCAATGTGCATAACAGCAAAACAGCAACAACGATATGTATAAATAGTAATATCTGGTTCGACTTCATGAAAAAACGGTCTTGGTACGGTTTTCTTTCAACAAAAATCCTACCAAGCAGATAATTTTAACTATTTTTATGATTATTTGCTCTCCGTAGAAAACTTAACTGTGACAGGATAATGATCTGAAATACTTACAGAACGGTCAACTTTATAAGATATTGCCTTTAAAGTTTTTGAAGAAAAAATATAATCGATTCTAATGGGGAATTTATAGTCGTGAAAACTGGTTGCACTTCCTTTTCCTGCGTTCACAAAAGCGTCTTCAAGCCCGTCTGATAAATGATAATATTCGTAAGAATTGGGTACAGAATTAAAATCGCCCGCTAGAATTACAGGATAAGGAGAATTATCAATGGCCTCACGAATGAGCGCCACCTGATCCTGATGTTTTTTAAAAGTAGGAATCAGTCTTTTAACAACATCTTTTATTTTTTGTTCATCGGTATCGGTATTTCCATTAAGTCTCACCATATCTTTTTGAAAGCGAAAAGGATTGAGATAGACATCAATGAACCTGTAGGTCTTGCCTTTAATTTCTATATCCGCCATCACACCAGGAATTCTTACCTCTTCATCTTGTGGATCAATAATCTGCTGTTTAATGATTTTATGCCTGGTCAGAATTGTTAAGCCTCCCCCGGGATTTGCTTTTTGATAGCCTTCAAATTGATATTTAATACCCGCATCCTCCTGCAAAAGAAGAACATCTGCATTCTGAGATTTCAGGTAGGGTTCGAGCTCTTTGTTTCCTATTCTGCCAGCTCTGGTATTGAAAGAAACCACTTTTATTTCAGAATCTCCACTTTTAGAAGAAGAATAGTTAACCCAACGTTTTACAGGATTTATAAACGCTAACCCTGCAAACATAAACACAAACGCCCTTTTTTTCCAGCTAAATACCCAGAAAACCGTTAGAATCACATATACTATAATAAGCACAGGAAAACCTAAGGAAAGCAGATTAAACCAAGGGAAAACCTTTGGTGGAACATAAGCGTTCAATAAAGTACCCAACAGTAGAAATAAAATTCCCAGATGGACAATCAATACTATAAGTCGGAAAATCTTCACAATGCTATTTTAGTTGAATCTGTACAAATGTTTCTTCCAAATTCTTGCCAGCAGCCATCCAACCAAAGCTCCTCCAACATGGGCAAGGTGAGCAATACCTCCTCCGTTTCCGGAAACCCCAAGGTATATAGACCCAACAACAATAATAGGCAACAAATATTTTACTTTAATCGGAACCGGAATAAACATAATTCCAATTTTAGAATCAGGATATAATGTTGCAAATGCTGCTACTACTCCGAAAATAGCTCCGGAAGCTCCAACCATTGGAGTTGTTAAAATATCTGTTAAACTTTTCAGCAATTCCTTTTGTTTGAGAACTGAACCTGTATTTCCTGCAAACTCAACGCTTGCGCCGGACAGATATGCATTTACATTAAATCCTAGTTGTTCCAATTCCCTGGAGAACTGCTGAACTTCCACAAAATTCCATGCATTAAAAAGAAAAAACGCCCCAAGGCCACTTGCAAAGTACAAAATCAAATACTTTTTGTCTCCTAATGTCTGTTCCAGAATAGGTCCAAAGCTAAAGAGCGTCATCATATTAAATAAAATATGCATAATACTTCCATGCATAAACATATGGGTAATAATCTGCCATGAATGGAAAAAGGGAGAAAAAGGATAAAAGGCAGCAAGATACTCGACCATCTTATTTCCAATTAGATAAGTTATAATGAAAATTATAACATTGATTATTATAATATTCCTTGTAATTGGCGGTATATTGTTAAACATAATTTTTTAAAATTTGTTTTTAAAGTCATTAAACGGAACTTCATAAAAGCATCGTTTGCCGTCCGGCAAAAATTCCGGGAAGCCTAATGCTGTAAAGTCTTTAATCAGCTGTTCCGCATCTTTTTTATAAATAAAGTCGAATCTTGACTTCGACTGCATTTTATTCCATTGGTTGTGGTAATACTGCAAAAATTCTTCTTCAGTCTTGTAGTCCAGGATCTCAAAAAGGTTTTCCAAAAATTTCATGGCCTGGGTTTCTTTCAGTCCTTCAGGAAGTGAATCTATACGAAGTACACTTTCATGAGCAATTTTCATGTCAAACCCTAATTCCGGAAGATATTTTTTTATCGAATTGTATTTTGTCTTTTCAATCTCATTCATATGGTATTCCAGAGAGAAAAGAAGGGCATGACTGTTTGTATTTGATTTTCTGGTAGATTTATTTCCTTCAGAAACCAAAAGTCTGTGCATTCTTCCCAAATCCAGCATTAATGTGACATCTCCTTTATTGAAAAGCCAATAACCATTGGGAAGTCTCATTAAATCTTCGTCAAAATCTTCATCTTCAAAGAGGTTAATCTTTGATGGTTCTGCTGTAATATTCTGATGATACATTTCCGTAAGATTCTGAATTTCTTCCGGATGTACTACATTTTTTTCTTCCAGAAACGGATTATAGTCTTTATCTACAATAATTTCCGGCATTTTGAAAACACCTCCGCTGGTTCCGCCCCCATTTCCTTTGCTGGGAATCGGTTTATTCATCATTTCATCCAATTCCGGATCTCTGTCGAAATCTAGGCTTGGAGAAACATTATAAATTCCTAAAGATCTTTTTATGGTTGAACGAAGCAAAGCAAAAATAAGATGCTCGTCTTCAAATTTCACTTCCGTTTTCTGTGGGTGGATATTGACATCTATTTTCTCCGGATCAAGTTCCAGGAAAAGAAAAAACGACGGTACATATCCTGGTTGAAGCAGTCCTTCAAATGCTTCCTGTACTGCTTTATTGAAGTATGGGCTTCTGAAATATCTTCCATTGACAAAAAGGAACTGCTCCCCTCTTGCTTTCTTAGCTCCTTCAGGCTTGGCAACAAAACCATGAAGCTTACACCAGATAATATCTTCTTTAATGGGAATTAAAAGCGGCTGAAGCTTTCTTCCGAAAACATCTACGATACGCTGCATCTGGCTCCCTTTTCTCAGTCTGAAAACCGCTTCATCATCATGGAAGAGAGAAAACTCAAGGTTCTCATGAGCTAGTGCAACACGCTGAAATTCATCAATGACGTGTCTGAATTCAATATTATTATTTTTCAAAAACTTCCTTCTTGCAGGAACGTTATAGAAAAGATTTTTAACCAAAAAGTTTGATCCGTCTGCTGTCTGAACCGGGTCCTGAAACTGGAAAACACCTCCTTCAATATAGATATTAGTCCCGATGGAAGTATCTTTTTGTTTCGTTCTGAGCTCCACCTGGGAAACGGCTGCAATAGAAGCCAGAGCTTCACCACGGAAGCCTTTTGTGGCAATCTTAAAGATATCTTCTGTTCCTTTGATTTTGGAGGTAGCATGTCTTTCAAACGCCATGCGGGCATCTGTCTCAGACATTCCTTTTCCGTCGTCTACCACCTGAATAAGGTTTTTTCCGGCATCTCTGATGATCAATTCAATTTTCGTTGCATCGGCATCAATAGCATTTTCCAAAAGTTCTTTCACGATGGATGCAGGCCGCTGCACCACCTCTCCTGCTGCAATTTGGTTGGCTACATGATCCGGTAAAAGCTGAATAATATCTGACATAAAAACGTAAATCAACTTACAAAAATAGTTAATGAAAACGGGAATTAAAATACTAAAATCGTGATTTAATATTTAATTATCAACATTTTTACGTATTTATCCCCAACTGATTTTTTTAATGTTTGTAATGAAGGGGGTTAGCAAGTTGATAAGTCTGATCAGGAAACTTTCATTTCAACCATCAGAAAAATAGGGCAAAAAATAACATAAACGTTTATATGAAAGATCAATTTTCATAAAAACACCCCTATTTCATAACAAAATAAGGGCATTTACAGCTAGTTTATACAAAAAATTAATAGTGTGTTTTCTATTTTAATCCTCAAAGACCAGTTTTCTTTTCTTTTCTCTTTTAGGAATTCCATGGATTTTTTCATACAGATAAGCAAAAATATTAGGCTTTCTGTAAATCCTGTTATATCTATACTTCGTGTTGAAGTGACGGATATGAATTTTATAAGCATCGTACCCGATGACAATCAGAAGACATATACTGATGACATAGAAGACTCTGAACTCCAGATAGTAGTATGTCAGCCCTGAAAATACAGCTCCCATTACATAGGCAAGCATAATACTCATCAGAAGTTTGGCCCTACCAATCAACTCTCCGTTTCTTCTGTATTTTTTCTGTGTAAACATCGATGCCAGAATTCCTAAATCGGTGGTTGTTCCGGTAAGGTGGGTAGTTTTCACAGAGAAGTTGGAGATACTTGCCGTTAATCCGTTTTGAAGTCCGGTAGCAAAAAGCATCAATGCAACCAAATATTCTGTTTCTTCTAATGTTTTCTGATAATAAAACTGCCCGTACACTCCTACAAAAAGAAGACATATGATTTCCAACACAATGGGCGTGGAATGGGCAAAATATTTACTTTTTTTATTAAAATTGATGACAATAAAGTTGGACAGAAAGCTTCCGAAGAAGAACAAAAAAATCCATCCTCCCACAACTCCTACCTGCGTCCAGTTTCCTTTACTGATTTCTGCCGCCAAAATTGCGTAGTGTCCCGTTACGTTCGACGTAAAAGAGAGAAATATTAATAGGGATGCGATGTTTATAGTACCTGCCGTGAAGGCAGTCAGCGTCCCCAACCTGATATTGTCTCCCAGTGTCCTGCTGTTACTATAATTCCTTAACATTTTTAATCGTTTTTAAATTGTGTTTAATCTTTAGACCTCTACAAAGATCTCTGCCAGCCTTCCTCTTTCCGGAAGTTTTTCTCTTACTTCAACAGTAATTTCATAAGACTTCAGCTCTTTGCATTTTTTGATATAAGGAATCAGATCGAATTTGCCTTTTCCTTTGCTTTTGATAGATGGAGAATAGTAGGCTTCCTCAATATTTTCCGCCTTTACGTACTGGTTGAAGGTTCTTTGGAAACTTCCTGTAAAGACATCACAGATGATTTTATTAACCAGGTGAGGATATTTATTACTGATAATTCCAAAGGCATCGCAGAATTCTGTAGGTCTGATTTTATTGAAAACAGATGTTTTGGTGCTGAACAAAAGATCTCTGATAGAATCTCCGGAATCATACCCGGAAGTCAGGAGGATATTATATTGATTCTGATCTTCTGCTGCATCTTTCTCTTTAAGTACTTTTTTCAATATATTCAATGACTCAAGAGAGTAATCTGTTGCAATTAAAATTGTTTTAGTCATGTTCTTATTATTTTGTATTGTGTTTATCTTTTTTGATGATACAAAACTAGAACGACCAAATTAGAAGATCTTTGGAACGGAATTAAAATGTGATTAAAGAGATTAAAATGAGATTAGAAAATTGTTAAGGGGAATTAATATTGGAAAAAACAAAAATCAAAAAAAGGAAATAACAGATTGTTTTTCAGAACAAAACAAATCAAAAAAGGTAGAAAAATGCTAAAATAGTGATTCTTATTTGTCTATTACTTCGCCTTTCTGCATCATGCTATAGAAATTCGGGAACTTCATCTGTACCGTTGTACCCTGATTCTCGTGCGAGCTTACAATCAGTTCACCGTGATGCATTCTTACGATATTTCTCGCCAATGGAAGTCCGATTCCGTAGCCTTCGTAATTATTGGTATTAGAAGCTCTGAAGAACGGATCATAGATTTTGTTCATTTCCACTTCCGGAATTCCGATACCATTATCTTTTACAATGATGTACACATCCGAATTGGTAGCTCCCAGGGAGACTTTAACCTGCTGGAAATTAGAATATTTACAGCCATTACTGATGATATTGGCCACCGCAAGATGCAATAACTGTTCATTCCCCTGTACCTTTAGTTTTTTCGGATTATCGGGAAGCATACTGATATCCAGATAGATATTATTTCGGGAATCAATTCTTCTGAGAGTTTCAATAACGTCCCAAAGCAGCTGATCAATTCTTACCTTATCCATTTTCTGGATTTTCCCATCGAATCCGGTTTGGGCAATCATTAATAAAGCTTTGATCTTTTTATCCAGCTTTTCGGCCTCATCTAGAATGATTCCCAGGGTTTCTTTATATTCTTCCGCTGTTCTGCTGATGGAAAGAGCAACATCGGCTTCTCCCATAATAGAGGTAAGCGGAGTTCTCAATTCGTGGGAAACATTTCCGATCAGGTGATTCTGGGTTTCAAAAGAGGTTTCAATACGGTTGAGCATATCATTAAAGGTATCCACCAGCTCGTTAAGTTCCTTATTATCGGGCTGAGATTCAAGTCTTAAGTGAAGGTTTTCAGAACTGATTTCCTTTACCTTTCCAGTGATTTTTAAGATCGGTCTGAATAAAGTTTTAGACAGATAAAAAGAGAAAATCATACTAAAGAACAGAGACAGAACGATACAGGTAAGCAATGTTCGCTTTAAAAAGCCCAGATAATAAACGACATAATGATTTTTTGCAGAGGCGATTGCAATATAATCTTTATCATCATATTTAAAACTCTGTCCTATATAATAGAATTCTTCATCATTATAATTGGACTCTCCTTCTTTGATAATATTTTTAAAGAAATAGGCAGGAATATGTACTTCCTGAGATATTTTTTTGAAATTGGAATCTGTAGGAACGGCAAAAACATAGTCTTTTTCCATCGGAAGCTCTTCATCATTCAGGCTGCTGAGAACATAATTTTCCGGAAGGTCGAGATGATCTTTGCTTTTTTCGATCTGAACAATTGTTGCTGTTCTGATCTTCAGCAGCTCATAAAACCTCTGGTGCGAAAAATTTACAATAGAAAAGTATACCAAACCACTGAACAGCAAAATGATGGCGGTAAAAACCAACATCAAAAGTACCATCGTTTTGGTCTGATTTGTAATGACTCTGTTAAACATTCATTATGTTTTTTTCAATACATACCCCATTCCAATCACGGTATGAATCAGCTTATTATCATCCTGGCTATCCAGTTTTTTTCTTAAATAATTTACATAAACATCTACCACATTGGTTCCCAGCTCGTAATTTACGCCCCAAACTGCATCCAGAATTTCTGCTCTTGAAATTACTTTTTCAGGGTTATTCAGGAAATACAGCAAAAGTTTATATTCTGTAGAAGTAAGGGAAATATCTTCACCTGCGCGGGTTACTTTTTTGGTGTAGTCATTCACCATCAGATCCGAAAACTGAAAAACGTGTTCATTATCCGGCTCCGGTTCAGCGATTTCCTGTGGACTGTTGTTATTGCTTCTCCTTAGCAAAGATTTCACACGGGCTACCAGTTCAATGAATTTAAAAGGTTTCACCAGATAATCATCTCCGCCACTTTCTAATCCGAGAACAATGTTTTCAGAAGTTCCCAAAGCAGTCAGAAACAGAATCGGAACACTTTGATTTGTTTTTCTTATTTCTTTACATACGTCCAGACCATTCATTTCCGGAAGCATAATGTCTAAAATTACCAGATCGAACTCATTAGCCTGCACCAGCTGCACTCCTGTACGCCCGTCAAAAGCAACAGAAATTTCATATCCATTTTCCTGAAGTCCTTTTTTAATAAAGGATACTACACTGGTTTCGTCTTCGATAAGAATAATTTTTTTCATAAATGAAATAAGGAGTTTTACAAAAATAGGGAAATTTTCCTGGGATGGGCAAACCTGGAACAGAGAAAGAAAAGGGATGCTAGAAGATGGGAACCTATTACAAACGTTTTATGATTCAGTTCAGATGGATTAGATTTAACGCAAAATCCGCAAGGAATTTTTCAATATAAAATTATAGAATGATCGCAAGGGCGTTTCACTATGCAATGATCGCATTCTTAGCTGAACGAAGTGCCCTCGCGATCAAAAATAAAAACAGCATAATTAATAAACTTCCCAACTTGGTGTTTTTTATTTTTCCACTTTTGTATCACTTTACCTTTTTGTGAATTCCTCTTTTTACCATACAACCTATATAGAATAATATTACCTTTGTTTTGAATATAATGGTGAAAAAATAATCAGGTTAAATTGCACACAGTATGAATGACTTTTTAATAGGTATCGGCAAGAGATTAAAGGATATTAGAAAAAAGAATAATTTAACCATTAATGAACTGGCTTTCAAAGCCAATGTGAGTAACGGTCTTGTTTCAAGGATTGAAAACGGAAGAACAATTCCTTCGCTTCCTGTTTTATTAGATTTAATCCAATCGCTGGAGATTGATGCCAGTTATTTTTTTGAAGGGGTTGAGAAAAAATCCAATGCCAAATTCATTTATGTTCCGAAAGAAAGCCAGCAAGTCATTGAAAAAGAAGTAGAAGCTGAGGGATTCAAGTATATGCATATCTTCAGCAAGAGTCTTCATTCTTTAGGTTTTGAAGCCGTGCTGCTAACTCTCGAGCCCAATTCTAAAAGAGAAAAAGTCATTACGGATGCCTGGGAATTCAAATATATTCTGAAAGGAGAAGTAAAATACGTAATTGATAATGAAGAAATTATTCTTAAAGAAGGCGATTCTCTATATTTCAACGGGAAGTTTCCTCACGTTCCAGTAAGCATTAGTAATGAAAGCTGTGTGATGCTTGTCCTTTATTTTTATACGGCTTAATTTTTTTTTAACGCAAAGTTTTTATTATTTTGCTTTTGTCATTCTGACGAAGGAAGAATCTCTTATTTGCATTCAATAACTTGAGATTCTTCATTACCTTTCATTTCATTCAGAATGACAATTGTGATGTAGACCCACACAAAAGTTTACAAATATGCAACTTTCGATTTCCCATTTTCTTCCAAGATGAACGAAATATGAACTAAAACAAGCCTTTTTAAAGCAGGTTTCTATTCCTTATATTCTTGGGAAACATTTGCTAAAAACATTGAAACAGCTACTTCAGACCCTCTTTTATAAAATTTTCAAAGGTTAACGTCAATTGGTTTTAAAGTAAAAATTGCGTAACAAACATGGTTTATTTGTTAAACAATACTTAACACAAAATATTTATATATATTAAAATTATTGGCGTGATTTGCATAAAAAATTTAATATATGTAAAAATGAAAACAAAATTAGAGAAATTACTTACCCTTGTTTTTGTCTGTTTCATTGTCTTTGTTTCAGCGCAAAAACAGTTAATTATAGGAACTGTTCTTGACGACAGCCAGCCTCTCCCCGGGGCCACAGTCAAAATAAAAGGCTTATCTAAAAATATAACAACTGATATTGAAGGAAAATTTACCATCAGCGATATTAAAGAAGGCCAGTACATAATACAAATCAGCTACATCGGATATGAATCTTCAGATATCAATATAGATCTGAAACCAGAGCAAACGGTTGACCTAGGAATTATCAAACTATCCCAACCCAGAAAAAATATTGATGAAGTAGTAGTTACCGGAACATTAAAAAATACAGAAGCGAGAGCTTTAAACCTTCAGAAAAATGCCATCAACATCACCAATGTGATTGCCTCAGACGGAATCGGAAAGCTGCCGGACAGAAATGCAGCAGAGACTGTACAGCGTGTGCAGGGAGTTTCGATTGAAAGGGATCAGGGAGAAGGAAGATTTGTTTCCCTGAGAGGACTTCCGCCATTCTGGGCATCCACAACCATCAATGGAAACAGACTGCCCACGGCAGAGGAAGAAACTACTTCCAGAGCAACAGCATTCGACTTCTTTCCTACGGAACTGATCTCTTATGTACATGTAAACAAGTCTTTTACCCCAGATATTGAAGCTGACGGAATAGGCGGTGGTGTCAATTTTATCACCAAAACTCCACCGATGAAAACAGAATTCAAAGCTACTGTAGGAAGCGGTTATAACGCAAAGTCTGACAAAGGAGTTTACAACCTTGGATTTTTATATGGAGGAAGAACGAAGGATAAAAAATTCGGGTATTTATTCAACTTTGCGCATTTCATAAGAAACTGGTCTACAGATAATTTTGAGGCAAGAAGAAGTGGTGACGAAGGGGTTTTCAGACTGGAACTTCGTGATTATAATGGGGTTAGAAAAACAACAGGAATCAATGCTGCTTTTGAATATGTACTCTCTCCAAAGACGACTTTCTATTTAAAGGGAATGTATGGGACTTTATCGGATGACGAAACACATTATAAGCATAGAATCCGATTTGATAAATTCAGCAGTACCAATAATACAGCAAGAGTGGAACTTCAGAATATCCATAATTTACTGATAACGGAACTTACTTCTGTTTCTTTGGGTGCTGTTCATAATTTAAACAAAGGAAAAATCGACTGGGATTTATCGTATTATGACAACAAATTCAAGTACGGAAATATCCCTGATAAGCAGAACAATTCTTACTATGTCATCAAGTACACCCAATCTGGCGTAGGCATCAATCCTGATTATATTTCAAATCATGGAAATGGTCCGAGAGCTTATTGGAAAGCTGATGGCGGGAAATTAGATTATAAAAATCCGGATGCTTTATTCGGTTTCTACAGTGATCCGAACTTTAAAATGGATGCTTCCCAGATGAGATTTACAGATCTTGAATTTTATAAAGTCTTTGTAGAGGAAAAGGATAAAATCGTAGCTGCTTTTAACCATGAGATCAATGCATCTGATAAACTGACTTTGAAATATGGCTTTAAATACCGAGATAAAGAACGTAATGCAAGATTCTCTGATATTTTCTACAACTGGAGCAGCGGAACAGCGCCTCTTCTGTCAGATTATTCTCAATACATCACGACACAGCCCAACGGACCGAAATATTTAAGTGAAATGAATGCCCACATCGGCAATACTTTTGGCCCGGTACTTTCAACCGCAGGAATGAACCAGTTTTGGTATGACAACCAAGGAAATTTAAAAATCAATACTGCTGATTCTGAAGCATTGGAATACAATAAAGCATTAGGAAGAAACTTTGATGTGTTTGAAAAACATGCGGATGCTTACGGAATGGCAACCTATAAACTGAATGATAAAATCATCATTTTAGGAGGAATCAGATTATCAAATACGAATACCAAAGTAAGAGGATACAGTGTGAATGATAACGTCCTGACACCGGTAGAAAATACTAAAAACTATCTGGCTGTTCTTCCGATGATTCACTTAAAATATACGTTAAACGATAAAACCAATCTTCGTTTTGCTGCAACAAGAACTTTTTCCAGACCGAATTTTGGTGATCTGACACCGGGAGGAACTTATATTGAAGCAGATAACGAGTTCAAAGGGGGAAATCCGAATCTTAATCCTACCTATTCTTTGAATTTTGACCTGATGGGAGAATATTATTTTTCCAATGTAGGAATTCTGAGTGGCGGTGTTTTCTATAAATCAATTACAGATCCCATTTTCCAGGATTCTTTTATCGGAAATTATAACGGAATCAATGGCGTACAGTTTACAGCTCCTAATAACGGAAAAGCAGCATGGCTGGGAGGAGTTGAGTTGGGAATTAATAAAAGATTTGACTTCCTTCCAGGGTTTTTACAATACTTTGGAGTACAATTGAATGCCACATTCATGACTTCCGAAATGGAAAAGCCAAGTGGAAGAACGGTAGCACTTCCCTACCAGGCCAAAGAGTTGTACAATGCGCAACTTTTCTTTGAGAAAAAAGGATTCAATGCAAGACTGGCTTATAACTACAAAGGAAAGTATGCTGTAGAATATGCAGAAGAAGATATCAATGATTCTTATTATGGTAAATACAGCAATCTGGATTTCGGAGGTTCTTATCAATTTACCAAATACCTGACTTTGTATGCGGATGTGAACAATATTCTGAACAAACCGCTAATCTATCACTTCGGAAAAAGCGAAGACCGTCCGGAACAGGTGGAATATTATGGGGTACGATTCAATCTTGGAATAAAACTGAACTTCTAAACCATTACCATGGCCAGAACCATCAATAAAAAAACACTGGTAACACTGAAGGCCGCTTTTGCTGCTTTCGGTGTTTACTTCTGCATGTACGGTTTCAGAAAACCTTTTACCGTAGCTTCTTTCGAGGGACTTTCCTATTTCGGGGTAGATTATAAGATTCTGATTATCATTGCCCAGGCTGTAGGATATTTCATCTCAAAATTCATTGGGATCAAATTTATTTCGGAACTAAAACCTCAGAAGAGAATCACTTATCTCTTCACTTTCATTGCTGTTGCTGAGCTTGCTCTGTTAGGATTTGCAATCGTTCCTGCTCCTTACAATATTCTGTTTATGTTTATAAACGGTATTCCGTTGGGAATGATCTGGGGAATTGTTTTCTCTTATATTGAAGGACGAAAAACCACAGAAATCATCGGACTATTTTTATGTTCAAGCTTTGTGGTGTCTTCAGGATTTACAAAATCTGTAGGGAAATTTCTGATGGATACTTTCTCGGTTACAGAATTTTGGATGCCGTTTGCTGCCGGACTTATTTTCATAATTCCATTGATTCTTTTCGGGCTATTGCTTGAAAGGATTCCCAAACCTTCGGAAGAGGATATTTTGCTTAAAAACAAGAGACAACCATTGAATGGTAAAGAAAGAAAAGCCCTGATCCAACAGTTTTTTGTTCCAATTGTGTGCATCATATTTTTATATATCAGTTTAACCGTTTTAAGGGATTTCAGAGATAATTTTAATCGTGAGATCTGGGACGGACTGAATTTTACTTTCGACAGCTCTATTTTCACTTTAACGGAAATTCCCATCGCCGTAATGGTTCTGCTGATTTTAAGCTTTATGGTAAAAGTCAAAAACAATAAAAAAGCGTTTGCCTATTATCATTACATTCTTTTTGCGGGAATTCTTACGGTAGGGCTTTCTACGTATCTGTTTCAGCAAGGTTCTCTGTCGCCTTTTTTATGGATGACGGTTTCAGGTTTTGGAATGTACATCTGTTATATTCCTTTCAATGGAATTTATTTTGACCGCATGATTGCCGCTTTTGAAATCAAGGGAAATGTAGGTTTTCTGATCTATATTGTAGATTCCTTCGGTTATCTGGGAAGTGTTCTGATTCTTTTGTATAAAAACTTCGGTTCAGCTCAGACTTCCTGGTTACATTTTTATATTAACTTAAATTATATCATCACCATAGCGGTTTTTATTCTTTCGGTGATTGCTTTTCTGGCATTCAGAAAAAAGTCAAAACCAAAATCTAAATCTAATCAATTCATCAATTTCGATACGTCGAAAATTTTATAAACTATAGTACAATGACAACAAAATTTGATTTACTCGTTGTAGGAGGTGGAATTTTAGGTACATTCCACGCTTATCATGCGCTGAAGAAAAATCTTAAGGTAGCTTTACTGGAAAGAAACTCTGTTCCTCAGGGTGCTACGGTAAGAAATTTCGGACAGGTAGTACCTTCCGGAATGGATCTTAAATGGCAGAACTACGGGAGGGAAAGCCTTGCAATATACAATGAACTTCATGATCAGGCAGACCTTACCATCAGACAAAACGGATCAGTATATATTGCTTCAAATGACGAAGAGCTTCAATTGATTGAAGAACTTTATGAAATCAACAGAAATAATGATTATGAATCTGTTTTATTATCTAAAAACGACTGCATCAAGAAATTTGACGGACTGCGTTCCGACTATTGCAAAGGAGGTTTGTTTTTCCCACAGGAACTTTCTGTAGATTCTGCAGATATGATTGTAAAGCTTCACAAGCTGCTTCAGGAAAAAATGGGACTACAGATTTTTTACAATACAACCGTACTGGAAACCCATGAAGATGATCAGAAATGTACAGCGGTAACTGCAGATGGAACGGAATTTAACGCTTCCAAAATCATAATCTGCGGTGGACACGAGTTCAAAACTTTATATCCTAAAGTATTCAATGACAGTGATCTTGAAGTAAGTAAACTGCAGATGCTTCAGACCAAACCACAGGGAATTTATTCGCTTCAGGGAAATATCCTTACAGGGCTTTCTGTGAGAAGGTATGAATCTTTCAGTGAGTGCCCTTCTTTTCAGAAAATCAAGGCTTTAGAAGATCCTAATTCGTTTGAAAAGAAATATGGAGTTCATATTTTATTCAAACAGGCCCTTGATGGTTCCGTAATCATAGGAGATTCTCACGAATATGCAGATGCTAAAAACGCTGATGATTTGGGATATGATCTTAATATGGAGATTGATGAATTCATGATTCTTGAGGCTAAAAAAATTATTGATCTTCCTACCTATGAAATTCAGAGACGATGGTTCGGGATCTATTCTCAATGCAAAACGAAAGATATTTTTGAGCATAGCCCATCTGCCAATATTCATATTGTAACGGGTATCGGAGGAAAAGGAATGACGGGAAGCGGTGGCTTTTCTAAATTTAATATTGAAAAAATTTACGCATAAAATTCAAATGAAAAATATAGAATTACTCGTTCTGGATATGGCCGGAACAACAATTGATGAGGATAATGTAGTTTACAAAACGCTTACCAACGCTGTGAATGATTACGGCTATGCGGTAAGTCTGGAAAAAGTATTATCCAGCTGTGCCGGAATGGAAAAACTGGAAGCCATCACAAGTCTTTTAAAAGAAATTAATGGGAACGAAGAGGATGCTCCTGCTATTTTTGAGAATTTTTCTGACCAGCTGAAAGAATCTTATCAAAATCTGGATGTAAAACCCATCAACGGAACGGAAAATTTCTTATTGAATATGAAAGCTCAAAACAAGAAAATTGTTTTAAATACAGGCTATACCTCAGAAATTGCCCATCAGCTTTTAGATAAACTCAACTGGAAAGAAAGTATTCATTTTGATGCTTTGATTACTGCAGATGATGTTTCAGAAAGTCGTCCAAGCCCTGAAATGATCCAACTTGCCATGAAGAAATTCAATATTACTGAAGCAAGTAAAGTTTTAAAGGCTGGTGATTCTGTTATTGATATTGAAGAGGGAAAAAATGCAGGCTGTGGATTAACAGTAGCCGTACTTTCCGGAGCTCAGAGTAAATCAGAACTGGAAAAAGCAGCTCCCGATTATATTCTGAATACCATTTCTGAAGCTGAAGGAATCCTTTAATCCATTTTTTCAGGTTATTTTTAAATACTTCTTGACACAAATGTTTCCATGGTTTTTCTTTTGGAAATGTTTGTGTTTTTACCACCCCGTCAAATTTCCAATTTGACAAAAGTTGCTGTAAAAGTCTAATAATTTGGCTTTTGTCATTGACTACGTCGAATCTTCGATTTCTGACGAAGGAAGAATCTTATTGATCTTCAAATACATGAGATTCTTCGCTACATTGCAGAACTTCGTTCGCAGACCTTCAGTCTGTGTTCAGAATGACACTTTTGAAGCAGCCTCGATATAGTACATCCAATTGAAGATTTTAAAAAGCTTTTTGAGTGAACTTTTTAATTATCAATTAATTAACTTTCAGTTCACGAATGTTTACAAATAGTAAACTAATTTTACAATAGTTAAAAATAAATTACTATTTGTAAACTTTTATAATTCTAAAACCCTATTTCCCCATGAAAACAAAACTATTCTCAATGGCTGTTGTAATGAGCTGTTTCCTTGGAGCTCAGACTAAAAAAGTCCTTTTTATTGGCATTGACGGATGCCGTGCAGATGTCATGATGTCTACCCCAACTCCTAATATCCAAAACCTCATCAGTCAGTCCATTTATTCTATTGACGGGCTTTGTGCTGCCACTACGTGGAGCGGAAACGGATGGAGCACCATGCTTACCGGTGTATGGCATACCAAACACAATGTTCAGGACAATAATTTTACCAGTCCGAACTATGTTAATTATCCTGATTTTTTAACCAGAGCAGAGACTTATAATCCCGCTTTAAGAACCATTTCTCTGGCTCATTGGTCACCAATCAACGACAAGATTATCCAAACGGCTGATGTAAAAAGTAATCTGGCAACGGATCTTGCAGTGAAAAATGCTGCTGTTACAGCTTTACAGAATGACAATCCTGATATTCTCTTTGTAGATTTTGATGATGTAGACCATGCCGGACATTCTTATGGATTCTCATCCACTGTTTCTCAATATGTCAATTCTATTAAGACGACAGATTCTTATATCGGAGAAATTGTGACTGCAATGAAAAACAGACCTTCTTATAATAATGAAGACTGGCTGGTAGTATTGACTACAGATCACGGAGCTATTGAAAGTTCTCATGGAGGCGGAAATCTTACGGAAAGAAATATTTTTACGGTGTACTCCAATCCTGGATTTACTCCTCAGCAGATCAGCAAAACCATTCTGGAATCCAATAAAACATTCAATCAGTTGAATCTCCCGGCGGGAGCTTATGCAAAGCCAGCAAGCCAGACTCCTTTTAATTTTGGTGCAAACCAGGATTTCACCATCGAGTTTTGGGTGAAACCTAATGCTGCTTACTCCAGTGATCCGGTGATGATCAGTAATAAAAACTGGGCGAACGGAAAAAATAAAGGATTTGTTTTCTCAGGATATTCAGGACAGACTTTCAAAATGAATATTGGAGATGGAACTAACAGAATTGACCTTGTAGGCGGAAAAGTGGAAACGAATAAGTGGAAACATATTGCAGCAAGCTTTGACAGAGATGGCCTTGTAACTCTGTATGAAGATGGTGTTCCGGTAACATTTGCAAAAATGAATACCATCGGCAATATTGATTCCGGACTTCCTTTAACCTTAAATCAGGATGGAACGAATGCTTACGGAATTAATCTGGCAGCTTCTTATAAAGATGTAAGAATCTGGAAATCGGCTCTTCCCAATGATGTGATCGTGAATTGGGCGAACCAGGATATTACAACTTCGCATCCTTATTATTCTCAATTATTAGCTAATTGGAAATGTAGTGGAACTTCAGGAAATACGTTGGCAGACTCTGGTCCAAACGCAAATAACATGACTGTGACAGGTTCTCCTACTTATAATGCAGGTACAGTTAATAATTTTAAGATCTATGACTATACTTCAACAACGAGAGAAACAGACCACTTCCCTACGGTATTGAACTGGCTTTGTATTCCGGTGCAGTCTTCATGGGGAATAGATGGAGTGAATAGAATTCCGGCATGTTCCAAAGAAATATTGGCCGCAAAAGAAACGAAGGTAATCGCTGAAGATTTTAAAATTTATCCTAATCCTGTCTCTACCTTCATTGGAATCCAGTATCAATCTGAGGATAAGGAAATTAAAGCAGAAATAATAGACAGTAAGGGATCAAATGTTTTAACAACACATTTAAAGTCTTCAAGAGGTTTTTACGATGAAAAAATCAATATCGGAAATCTTCCGGCTGGTGTGTATTTCATTAAAATCAACGGAAGCAAAAAAGCAATGACCAAGACATTCATCAAGAAATAAAACAGTAAAGCAATTAGATTTAAATTTGATATTAGAACAAGGATATTCCTATCCGAGTTCTAATATTTTTTTTGTTTATGTACTGAAAATCAACTCCATTCTGACATCTGCACGGTCGTACTCAGCATGACCAATAGGTGTATGGATAAAGCCAAGCTTTTCATACAACTTAATAGCCGGAACAAGGATAGAATTGGTGACTAGAAAAACTTTTTCTGCCTTTAATTCTTTTGCTTTTTCCACTAGAGCATTTCCCAGCAGATAGCCTAATTTTTTCCCTTGTGCTTTAGGGCTTACCGCCATCTTTGAAAGCTCAAACGTAAGAGGATTATCCTCTGTTTTTACCAAGGCACAGGTTCCTACAACTTCTCCATCCAGCAAAGCAAAGGCTATATATCCACCTTTATTTAAAATTTCCTCTTCGGGATGATCCAGAAGCTTGTAATCTCCTGCTTCCATCACAAAAAACGTTTTGATCCATTCCTCATTCAAAGCTTTGAAAGCTTCTTTATACTGAGGTTCATAGGCTATAATTTTTACTTCATTTTTACTATCATTCATCGCTATAAGGTTTATTAAATTCTGTTTTTTATCATTTTTCCCAGCTTTTCCAGATCACTTTCCACTCTGTCTGTCCATTCTAATGCATAGTTTAAACGCATACAGTTCTGATACTGATTATATTGTGAAAAGATTCTTCCCGGGGCAAAGTTTACTTTCTGACTGACAGCCAAATCATAAAGATCTTCTGTACAGATTCTCTTATCCAGTTCCAGCCAGAGCATAAAACCGCCCTTGGGTTCTGAGATTTTTGTATTATCAGGAAAATATTCAATCACCGATTTCTGGATCTGAAGGTAGTTGGCGTACAATTTCTTTCTGAACATTCTCAGGTGATGATCATACCTTCCGTGGGCAAGGAAATCAGCAATCACATCCGAGAATAAAGAAGGTCCGCTCACCGTCTGAACCAGTTTTTGACGAATAATTTTCTCTTTAAATTTTCCCGGCGCTACCCATCCTACTCTAAATCCTGGAGCCAGTGTTTTGGAAACCGAGCCTACCCACATCACAATTCCTGCTTCATCATAAAACTTACAAGGTTTCGGTCTTCCTGCTCCGAAATAGATGTTTCCGTAGACATCATCTTCCACCAAAGGAACATTGTGCTCGGTAAGCATTTTAACCAGCTCTTTTTTGTTCTCGTCCGGCATTTGAAACCCTAATGGATTATTATAATTTACCACAAAACAACATGCAGAGAGCTTGGGAAGTACTTTCTTTAGAGCATCCAGATCCACTCCTGTAATAGGATGTGTAGGAATTTCTACTGCTTTTAATCCTAACAACTGAATCGCCTGAAGAATTCCGAAATACACAGGGCTTTCCACTGCCACCGAATCTCCCGGTTGTGTCACGGCCATTAAACAATTATAAACGGCATTCATCGCTCCGGAAGTGATCACCAGATCATCTTCTGTGATTTTCCCTTCCATGACCATCGACCATTTAGCAATTTCACGGCGCAGCACTTCGCTTCCCTGCACAGGTTCATAATTCGTTCCGCTGTCACTCTTCCTTTTCATTACATCAATCATGCACTTTTTCATCTTGGCTACCGGAAGAAGACTTTTCCCGGGAATTCCAAGCGCGAATTGTGTGACATCTGTCCCTCCGATACTCCCGAATACCTTGTCAATCAAATCCTGAGGAGTATTTTTACCTTCTGAAACCTTCATCTGTGTCACAGAAGGCAGCGCCAGTTTTCGCTGGGAAGTCTGGCTTACATAATATCCATATTTGGGACGTGATTCTACCAGAGAGCGGCTCTCCAGTTCCATATACGCTTGTTTTATGGTATTCAAACTTACATTGTATAATTTCTGGGCACTTCTCAATGAAGGCAGCCTGTCTCCAAACTGCAGGGTTTCGCTTTTAATCTGCTCTGTGACAGAATTGGCTATTTTAAGGTACAGAACATCTTTAGACATAGAATCTGGGTTTTACGTAAATGTACAATTTTATCCTGTTTTTATTCAGGATTCAGCCAACTGATCATACTGTTGATACTGCTTTTTAATTGTTCCGGATCCTTGAAATTGGGTGTATTATTATTTTTGCAATATCTTTCAGCACGGGAATAAAAATTCCTTTTTTCTGATTCCGTCATTCTGTTTTTATCATAGATTTTAAAAGATATTTCATTTTTTTCATTGATGATAAGACTGGCAAAAGCAACAGTTTCTTTTCCGTTTTTAGCCAAAAGAAAAGGAAGTCCGAAATTCTGATCTGCTTTCTTCAAATTCTGTGTTTCCAGAAAAATGTTTTTCAGCTCCAACATATCTGATACATAAGCCTCAGCATATTGAAACTGTTTCTGATGTTGAGTGATTGTTTCCATATTTTCTTCTTTAGCTAAACAAAATTATGGAGTATTTAATTTTGGATACAGATACAGAACTATAGAATATTATGGATACAGATTTTTTATTTGATCTTTTAGCTCGCAGATAAAGCAGATTATTCGCTTGAAAAAATCCTAATTCACACAATTGATAATAAAAAACAGACTGTTTCTATCTGAAACAGCCTGTTTACAACTATTTAAAGTCTCATGGTTATTGTTCTGCTTTTTTAAGGGCTTCTTTGATTCCTTCTAATCCGTCTCCAAACTGGGCAAGCAGTGCTACAATCTGCGACATTCTATCATTCTCGCCCAGTCCTTTCAGGGTTTTATTTTTAACAAAGGTTTTCTTTATTTCATTCCAGCGTTCGGTTTCTTCTTCTGAAAGAATTCCTATGAGTTCTTTCATTTTCAGCATATTGGCTTCTGCTCCGGTTGTCAGCGTCTGAGATTCATTTTGATAATGATTCATCACAATCTGAATGACTTCATTATCTTTAAGAATCGGTTGTATCTGTGCAATCAGCTTATTCATATTACGGTAAGATCCCTGCAATTTGAACGGTGGTTCATTTCGGTAATCGTCTGACATGGCTGCGGATGCGATATATTCTTTGTTCACCTTCAACACCATATTTCTCACCCTGATTGTGTTTTTCAGTACTGTTCTGAAATCTGATATTTCACTGGAGCTGAAATTTCCTTTCAGGTTATCGGCAGGATTATCTGTAATCACACAATCATAGAGTTCATACAGGTTTTCCATTCCCGGATGGGTCAGTCTTGTCAGATATTCATTAGACATTAAAGCATTTTCAATAAGACTCAGGTCAAAAAGGTCTGTTTTCGATCCGGATATTTCTCCAAGATTGTAAGTATCTGAACGGTTGGCTAACATGTCCGGAATTTTAAACTTTTCTCCACTCTCCGTGTATGGATTTCCGGCCATGACGAGGCAGAATCTCTTGGATCGAAGATCATATGTTTTACTTTCCCCATTATAGATTCCTTCAATTTTTCTCTGTCCGTCTGCAAGAGAGATGAATTTCTGTAAAAACTCAGGATTACAGTGCTGGATATCATCAAGATAAAGCATAACATTGTCTCCCATTTCCAGGGCAAGATTCAGTTTTTCAAGTTCCTGTCTGGCACCTGCATTTCTGGCTTCGGAAGGGTCCGTTGATACAATATCGTATCCTAATGATGGTCCGTTGATCTTCATAAATACCAACCCCATTCGCTCTGCCATATATTCCATCAGGGTTGTCTTTCCGTATCCAGGAGGAGATACCAGAAGAAGCATTCCCATTCTGTCTGTTCTTTTGTCTGATCCCACAGTTCCCAATTGCTTGGCAAGATTGGCTCCGATGAGAGGGAAATAAACATCATTAATCAGTTTATTTCTCACAAATGAGCTTAAAACCTGAGGCTTAAAGGTATCCAGCTTCAATGCTTTTTTCTTTTCATCTACCCAGCTGTATTTCAATTCCTGAAGACGTGTGTATTTCGGAACGGTAACGGTATTAAAGTGACTCAGTCGGGATACAAATTCAAAGTAGTTAAGATGATATTCCGTGTCTTTTTCAAGAGATTTCAGCTCTTTTATGGCTACTTCATACGCAATGTGTTTGATATTTTTCGGATCAAACTTTTGAGTAATGATGAATGCTGCAGCTTCCTGTACTATATTTTCATCAGCTTCCGGATCAAATGCCTGTAATGCACTTTCGGCAATGTAATAACATGCTGAAGGATACTGATACATAGCCTGTATCTGAGCAATGAACTCCAGATCTTTGCCTTTTTCTTTGAGTTCTTTCAGGAACAATTCATACAAAGTAGCAGCTTTTTCTGAGATCAGGAAGCTTTCTTTATCTTCTTTTTTCAGGTATATGGCAGCATTGATATAATCCGTCTCCAGAAAAATACCATGTGCTGATGCAAAAGATTTCATTTCTTCCGAAATTTCTCTGCTTAAGTACTCAAATCCCTGTTTTACAGTGAATGATTGAGTAATAATGGATGCTACCTCAAACTGTTTGGTATAGTAATCTTTCCTTTCACTTTCAAGGAAAAACCAGAAAAGCTGGGCTAAAGTTCTCTCCTGTGCTGTAAACCTCATCAGTCCAAGTTCATTATGGATCTGCTGAAGTTTCAAGACAATCATTTCAGCATCTTTATCATGAATTCCTTTTACCAGTCCTTCTCCGAAATGTTCTGCCGTAAACTGCTGTACTGCCTTTTCATTTTCAATCTCCGAGGTTATTTCCTTGCGAGCGGAAAATACATTCCAGGCAAGGTATTCAAATCTTTTTACCTTGTTGTTTTCTGAAACAAATTCCTGATTCCAGACTTCTTTGAATTCATCTGCCGTGAAGTTCAATGGTTCATAAAAGCTTGTTCCGGTAAGGTGATAATAATATTGAGCATTCCTCAGTACCAGCGTAAGATCCAGCTTCTGCTGATTGACTGCAAATTTATAGTCTCCCAATGCAATGACGCTTTCTCCGTCTGCATAGATCTCTTTTTTATCTTTCAGTTTTCTTACGGCTTCCTGCTGCTGGGTTTTTAACAACGTCTGAATCTCTTCTGATTTTGCTGAATCTTCCCATTCTGCAAGCTGTCTGGAGAGATCTCTCACTTTCTCCACCATCAGATCTGCAGCAAAATAGCCATTGATCTCATTTTCTGAGTCAAAAGATTCTGCTTTGGTCTGTACCGATTTCAGGATTCTCTGCGCAGCATCAAAAAGATTCTGAGTCCTTTTATTTCTTGCTTCGGTAAGCTGTACCCTCTTATTTTGAAAATGTCCGTAAACTTCTTCTCTTTTGGTTCCTATCTGCTGAATAAACTCTTCGAAATCAATAAATTTCGTTTCCATTTCTTCCAGCTGAATAGAGAGTTTGGTCAGATATTCATCACATTTCTCAGGAGTTTGTGAAAGCTCCAGAAAATTGATCACAGACTGGTCAAATAGGGTAATCTGAGCCTGAAAATCTGAGGCCAGCTCTTTCCCTGAAATTTCTCTTTTTCTTTTGCTGAGTTCAAGCCTTTCCTGATTCAGTCTTGCAAAGATTAAAGAGATATTTTCAATAATCTGGGTAGACTGGGAGGTGTCTTCAATTTTAAGGTTATTGACAATATCCACCAATAATTCCAGCTGCCCGGAAAGTGTATTGATATTTTCTTCAATTATTTTGGCGTCAATGGCTTTCTGCAGTCCAATGATATCTTCGGAAATCTGCTGTGCTCTTTCTTCGTATGGCAATAATGCACCTTCCTGAAGCAGAAATTCCACACAGGCATTTGAGAGTTCTGTATAACGGTCTGCAAGAGATTTTTCCAATCTATCCAGCAAAGCTTTTTCTGCATATTTAAGCTCTCTGGCTCCTGTCACTTCTCCTCTTAATGCTCTGATCTGAGAAAGAGCATCAATGTATTCTGTAAGCTGAGAATAGTGAAGCCTTTTGGTATCATCAAGAATTTTATCACAGGACAACTTTATCTTTTCTAAAGTTTCCTCTGTATTCTTCCTTTGTTCTACTACTTTTTCGTACTCATTGATGGCCGAATGGGCAATCGCCCTGATCTCTTTCAATGGCATATCCAGCTTCTGAACTTCCTCTTCCCCAAGAAAATAGTAAGTATCCAGAATAAAGGTTGAGAGCTTTACAATATCATCATACAAACCATTGTAAGAATCTTTTTTATTCAGAAGGGTTATCAGCTCCTGACTCTCAGCCATTACTCTTACAATATCCTTATTTCCAATTTTGTAAAGTAAACTGTCTGCTTTTTCCATATTGGGCAACAGTTCTTTGGAAAAAGGAGTCTGCCAGATCTGAGACAGATGATGTTTTGTGGTTTCGATGCTTTCTCTGAGATAGATCAGTTTCCCGTCATTAAGAAATGTAAAACCGCTGCATCGGATCGGGGTTTCTATAGTCTGGGTGATGATATTATAGGAGATCAGCTGATAATTATTGGTCTTATCATCGTAGAAAACGTATAAAAAATTCTCTCCGTTGGGTTCTGCAACTGTTTTCAGATAGTAAAGTCTGTTCTGATCCTGAGAGATCACTTTTAATCCTCCTGTCTGAAGGGCATATCCGTTTGAAAATAATACCCCTTGATTTTCCGGAAGCAAAAGCCCTGAATATTTAATAGCATCTGCCCTTGAAACGGTTTTTTCTTTGTGATTATAAATGAAATAGCGTTCTGTTTCCTGATAAGGCTTTATTTTAAACAAAACAAGATTATCCAGATCACAGAAATGAATCTCAGCATCATCCAGATTCTGATCTTTATGAATTACATCTTCAGAGTAGATTCCCTTTCCTGTATCTGTATTGTCTTCTACTTTAATGGTAATATCTCCACCGATGCTTTCTACAAAAACTTTATCTGCTAAAGAAATATGAGGATGTTTTCCGGATCTCTGCATATCTCTTGTTGCCTTTGTCCATACAAAACCATGCTGCTGAGGATATGATGTTTCGGAGGCACTTCTTGAATCTACATAGATCAGTTGATTCTCTTTGATCAGCCATTTAAAGGCTTTGATATCTGTGGTACTTTCTGAAAGCTGAAAAACCATATAAAGATAGTTTTCCGTGAAGGTAAATCTGGCAAAGAAAGTATTTCTGTAATATTTGTAAAGGTTTTTAAACTCGTCGATGAAAACTTCATCATTGATCAGGGTCTGATCCTGAGGTTCAAACCGGTCATTATTGATTTTATATATTGAAAAAACGTCCGAAATATTGATTTCCGTCTGAAGTCCCAGGTGTGCATTAGATCCAAAAATCAGGAGATCACCCAATGAATAAATATCTTTGGCAATGCAGCTGTGATCCGTCGAAATTCTTTCATTGGCAATGAGAGAGAAATCCACTCCGCCAAATATATTTTTACGGCTTTCATTAAGCTGCTGAAGTCTCTGAATCAGGTCATTCTTCTGCTCATTTAAACGGTTCTGAATAATTTCGTAAGTTCCGGAATTAAGTTGTTCTGACATCGTTTTTATTTAGGTTGTCATGGCTGCTGTAGGACAGCAGGTCTTTGTATAACTTGTGGTACTTTGAAAATTTTTTTTTGATATAAACCTTATAGGTTTCGGAAACCTATAAGGTTTGAGGTTTAGAATCTCTTAAAGCATCTAAAGCTCTCTTGCATTAAACATGGTTATTATTCACAGGTTTGTGTTCCACTCCCAGATGTTTAGCCATGTCAAGTGCTCTTTCCAGAATCCCTTTTTCCTGTTGATTGGCTACGCCGTTCAGTTTAAAAATCAGGGAAGCAATGCTCATATTTTTGATGTCATCGGATGAGATTTTATATTTATCCACCATTCCCATCACTTTTCCAATGATGTTTTCTCCATCACCCAGAAGGTTTTCTTTTACAATCTGTGCATTTTCGCTGTGGCTGATGAATTTATCTAATCCTTTTCCTGCAGAAACCTGTCTGATAACATTGTCGAAGAAAGTATTATCACCTCCTACGATATCAATTTTTGCAGATTTGAAGGCTTCTGCGAGTACCATAGACTGAGCTTCTGCAATATCTTTCTGAATAGCAATCTGAGCCAGTTCCACATCTTTTTCTTTGGCAAGCTGAAGACGGAATTCTTCGTGATCTTTTCCGGCATCGTTCAGTTTCTTCATGGCTTCTGCTTTCTCTGTGATTCCTGCTGCTTCTGCCAATGCTTTTTCTTTGATGACTTCTGCCTGAGCAATTCCTTCTTTTTTATTGGCGTCAGCTTTTTTCTCAATCACTGTAGCTTCTGCAACACCTTGTCTTTCTGCAGCATCTGCTTTCGCATGCATTACCTGAGCTTCTGATAATCCTACTGTTGCTTCTTCTTTTGCTTTTGCGTCTGCAATAATCTTACGGGCTTCAGCTTCTTTTTCTGCAGCATCTCTTTTCGCCTGTGCTTCAATTACATATTTCTGAGCATCTTTTTCTGCTGCCAATCTTCGGGATTCTGCGGCTCTTGTTTCCTCGATCAGCTTTTTCTCTGCTTCCTGAGTGGCAACAGTAATTTCTACCTGCTTGTTTCTTTCTGCAGTTTTGAAGGCTTCCAGATCTTTGATTCCCTGCTGTTCTTCCACTACGGTTTTCTCCATGGTTAAACGCTCGCGGATCGCATCCTGAATACTTTTCTTCTCCAGTTCTATTGCTTTTTCCTTTTCAATCTGAGCAAGAGAGACAATTCTTTCTCTTTCTGTAGCTTCAAGGGCTTTATCCTTTAATACTCTTTCGGTTTCTACCAAATCTGCACGTTCTTTATTTTTAGCAGCGATAACCACCTGGCGAAGTTTATTTTCTTCTGCAATCTGTAGTTTTTCTTCTGTAGCAATACGCACTGTTTCATATCTCAGGCGCTCCTCTTCTTCTACTTTCAGAATTTCTGCATTTTCACGGGCTTTGATATTGGCCACTTCTCTTTTTTGAGATTCTTCTTTTTCTGCCAGCTGTTTTTCAAGTTCCAGAATGGCTTCTCTGGCTTCTACATTTTGTTTTGTAATGGTTTTTTCTTCATCACGACGAACCTGATTGGCTTTAATATTTTGAGTAGCTGTCAGTTCGGTAATTTTTTTAATCCCTTCAGAATCAAGGATATTATCTTTATCTAATTTATCAATTGAGGTCTGCTCAAGGTAGTCTATTGCACAGTCATCCAGCACATATCCGTTAAGATCTGTTCCGATGATATCAAGGATTTCCTGACGGAATTCGCTTCTGGCTTCATATAGTTCTGTAAAATCAAATTTCTTTCCTACCGTTTTAAGAGCTTCTGAAAATTTGGCTTCAAACAATTCTCTTAATGTCTGGGCATCTGAAGCACGCTGACAACCAATCGTTTGACCTACATTCACAATATCATCTACTGATTTATTGACACGGATAAAAAATGCCACCTGAATATCTGCTCTCATATTGTCTTTACAGATTAACCCTGCTCTTCCCTCTCTTGAAATCTCCAGCTTTTTTACGGAGATATCCATAGATTCCATACGATGGATAATGGGAATGACAATACCGGCATTAAAGAAGACTTTTGTACCTCCATAACCAGTTCTTAAAATAACGATTCCCTGAACAGTTTTTTTATACATCGATAAAATCCAGAAAATCAATCCGATTGTTGCTACGACGGCAACAATAATTCCAGCAATTAAAGGTAAGTTCATAGTTTTATAAGTTTATAGTTTATATAGATGTGTTTTTTTATTTTTATAAGAATTGGAAGATGATATCCAGGATATAATTCATCAGAATCAAAAAAATAGTCAGCATGGTTATTAGTTTTTATTTTAATATCTTATTGATTTCTGTACGTAGTAAATCCTTTTTTCGGGTTCTTCATCTACAATCATAACCCGGGTTCCGTGCTCCAGCCTGCTTCCGTCATTGCTTCTTACCATCAATGTCATAGGATCACTTCCGATGAAGACTTCCATCATTCCTATTTTATCATCCTGAATGCTGGATTTTAGGCGTCCTTCTCTTCCTAAAAAGGCATAGGACAATTCTCCTTTATGATTGATCTCTTTAAAAAAGGGATTCAGGGGCTTTAGAATTATTTTGGTTAATAGCATTCCCCCAATCATCATTGGAAAGAGAATCAGTATTCCTGCCCATGTGGGAAGTGGAATGAAATAATTCAGATAAAATGAGCCCAGCCAGGTAATCAGCAATGAAAGTGTAAGAAAGTATGTTACCGGAACAATGTCCAGATTCAGAAATTTCAGGAAATGCATCCATGCCGAAGGATCATGATCAGGAGCGTGGAGATGACCATCCGGAACGTCTATATCTGCATCAGCATCCAGATCGGAATGAATTCCAACATCGATATCCAGCCCGGTAAGAATGGTGAATAGCCAATAGACTACCGAAAGTGCCAAAAGGACAGTCAGCACCGTATTCACCGGAGAAAATGCTACATTCAAAAATTCCTGAAAGGTCATATATTAGCCTTTTTTAAGGGTTTCTTTTAATCTGTTTAAAGCTTCTTCAGCTTTTGTATCACTATTGTTTACTACGGCATCTATCTCTTCATCAATGCTTTTTCCTGATTTTGAAAGATCAGAATAAGCTTCTGCAAGGGCTTCCTGCTGTACAACACGATCCTTCAGTTTTTCCAGCATACTCACTGTACTTCCGGTGTCCATCTGGGTCATCTTCTGATTGATATCTTTTGTGGCTTCACTCACCTGAACTCTTGCTTTCAGGGTTTTCAATTCGTTTTCCCATTTGGCAATGCTTGATTTCAGATGGTTGATATTACCCTGCATTTTTTCGCAGTCATCATACAGTTTCTCATGTTCTTTCTGAAGAGCTGTTGCATTTTCCAAAGAAGAGGTCTGTTTTTTCAGTGCTTCTTTAGCAAGGCGGTCTGCGTCAGCGGTTTCCACCTCTCCTTTTTCTGCTTTCTGAACAATGACTATAGCTTTATTATAATAATCATTGGCGGTCTGCTGTTCTGTTTCTGCGTCATTCTTTTTACGTATGGCAAGCGCTTTCAATTGAGCAAGTGCTTCTATACTTTTTCCCAACTGTTCTTTCATTTCACGGATTCCCTGTTCCGTTAAATTGATTGGGTCTTCAAAGCTGTCGATCACAGAATGGATCTCTGCTTTTCCTATCGTTAACAATCTTTTAAAAATGTTCATTTTAAATATCTTTTGTGAATTACTTACTCATTTCAAGCATTTCTGTTGTAAATTCCCCCACAAGGATTCCTAAAGAATTGATGGAAGCCATCACTTCGTTTTGCGCCATATTATCGGTTGGGAGTGTATCTCTGAAAATCACCCTTCTTCCGCTTCCGTCCAGTACAAATGCTCCGTGAACGATGTCTCTGTTTTTCTGAAGGAGTCTCAGAAATATTTTTTCGGATGGGTTTTTTATTTCAAAAAGAAACTGTTCCATGATCAGAATAGAGTCTGATATTATAAGGATCATGTTTTTTATCCCGTTGGATTCTTTTTCGATGATTAAGATTCTCTGAGCCTCATCTTCCAACGTGATGTTAAACTCATAATCTAACAACCACTCTTTGACCGTTCTGAATATTTGATTTCTCATGATGGCTGGTTTAGTGTTTTATTTTTCGTCTACACAAATATAAAATAAAATTTTCAAATTGCAAATATTATTAGCAATTATTTATTTCAGATTTTCTATCTTTGCAAAAAAGATTAGACAAGATGAGCTTCTTTGGAACTAATATTAAAAAAATAAGACAGGTTAAAGGACTGAGTCAAAAGGCTTTTGCCGATTTATTTGATTTAAACAGAGGAGTAATAAGCTCTTATGAAGAAGGTCGCGCAGAACCTAAGATAGAAACTATATTAAAGGTAGCCAATCATTTTAACCTTAATCTTGACAAATTACTGACCGAAACCCTTCAGGTAAACCAGTTAGTAAGCGTTTCTGATATAGATCAACTGATGCTTTTCCCGGAATTGGCCATTCAGAACAGCAAAGAAGCACACGAAAAAACGCAGGAAAGCAATCCAAACGAATCCGTGTTGCAAAAAATATTAGCATCCGTGGATTTGGTGTATGAATTTACCTCTGAAAAAACTTTGCTACCGCAATATCAATATGGTGATATTTTGTTTTTGAACAAAACAGATCAGAAAACAGAATCTGTCAACAACCTTCTTATTTATCAGGATGGAAACCTCGTGCATGCTACAGACAAGCCATCAGCAGCAAACTCCGAACAAGAGTATTATAAAATTGTAGGATACGTTTCTACTGCTGAGAAAAATATTTTCACCAGTATTTTTGAGAGACTGGAGAATTTGGAACGTAAAAATAGTATTAATTGATCATTTTTACAATCCACTAAAATGATATAGACCTTATAGGACAAATAAAAAAGCCCTCCGTAATACATTACAGAGGACTTTGTACCCCAGACGGGACTTGAACCCGTACGTCCTTGCGGACACAGGATTTTAAGTCCTGCGTGTCTACCAGTTCCA
>NZ_JAMZGF010000052.1 GCF_024158915.1 Chryseobacterium sp. S0630
ATCAAAAAAATCATCCTAAAAAAATAATATGGGTAGTTTATAAACAAAAACCGCCTCAAGGAAAATGAGACGGCTTCCATATTTTTACCAACGATTTCCGCCTCCGCCACGGTTGTTACCATAGCCTCCGCCTCTATTGTTGTTGTTACCATAACCTCCACCTCTGTTGTTATCGAAGCTTCTTCTTGGCTTCTCTTCTCTTGGCTTAGCTTCAGATACGTTTAGAGTTTTTCCGTTAAATTCTTTTTGGTTAAGAGCTTCAATAGCTTGCTTTCCTTCTTCATCACCCATTTCTACGAAACCGAAACCTCTGGAACGACCAGTTTCTCTGTCTGTAACGATTTTAGCTGATGATACATCACCAAATTCTGCGAATAGATCGTGCAACTCATACTCTTTAGTTGCGTAATTGATGTTTGAAACAAAAATGTTCATTTTAAATAAATTAAAAAATTAATAAAAATTTGGTATATAAAAGAAAAACAACATAAATTAATGAACAAATATTGATTCCAAATATAAACGTATGCAAGATACAATTAAAAATTTCAAATCAAAGCTTTTTTTAAATATTTCTCACATTATGTTGAATCTAAAAACAAAAAAAGCACACAAAACAAGTTTAATCAATTGATATACAATTAATTAAACAAAAATAAATTTTATTATAAAATTAGTTAAAAATTTAAAACAAATGCTAACGTTGAGCCCTCAAAATCAAGTTAATATGATATACAACATTCTATTTATCAACTTCCTTACCGCCCTATTCTTCATAAAATTTTAAAACCTGAACCTAAATATGAAACTATACACCACAAATTATACCAACACACTCATTGAAGCTGCCGAAGATTGTCCTGTTTTCCGGGCGCAGATTCCTCCTGAAAAGAAGGAAAAAACACTCGCCAATCTGCAATATGAGAAACTTATAAAAAGTCCTTATCAATATTCTTCCGATGATCTAATTTTTGAATGCTATGCCATTAAAAATGAAATTTCAGAAAACGAAAAAGAGGATGAAAGGAAAAAGTTCTTTTCCAAAGGCCAGCCTTGCCTCCGTTGTTCTCCTTTAGCGAAAAAATATGGATTTGGATTCCATCATAATATAGAAGGGAAAGTTGCTCTGGTTGCTATAGAAAGTGAAGAATATCAAATATTGCTGAATGATTCTTCGATAGCAAAAACGAAAGCCATGCGTTCCAAAAGAAAATGATTGAGAAAATGAATGATTCTTTTCAGATCAATAAATACTATTCTTTTGAAAAGATCAGCTTTTAACACTAAATTTGTACTGCAAATTATTAAAAGATATGAACTACCATACCAGAAAATGGGTAAAACCCGAAGACTTAAATCCCAATCATTCACTTTTCGGAGGAAGACTTCTTCAATGGATTGATGAAGAAGCTGCACTTTATGCTATCATTCAGTTAGAAAACACAAAAGTAGTCACAAAATTTATTTCTGAAATCAACTTTGTCAGCTCAGCCAAACAAGGAGATATTATAGAAATAGGAATTGAAGCTACTCATTTCGGATCTTCTTCTATTACTTTAAGATGTGATGTAAGAAATAAAATGACTCATCAAACCATCATTACTGTAGAAAGAATTGTTATGGTAAACCTTAACGAAGAAGGCAATCCTGCTCCTCATGGCAAAACCCAGATAGAATTCGTAAAAGACAGGTTAAACAACAGCCTATGAAGATTTTCATAAAGAATATGGTCTGCAACAGATGCATTGCGGCAGTAGAAAATATTTTCCGTAGTGCAGATGTAAAGACAGCTAATATCTTACTGGGAGAAGTAGAAACGGAAGCTGATGTTTCTCCTGAAAAAATGCAGATCATAGAAAAAGAACTGCTTGATACAGGGTTTGAAAGAATTATGGATTCTGCTCATCAGACTGTGGAAAAAATCAAAAATCTGATCATTGTCAAAATAAGCGACCTTGATATCCCGGAAGACTTTCTGCTTTCCGAATTTTTAAGTTCAAAACTTCACAAGGATTACAGTGCTCTTTCCAAAACATTTTCTCAAAACGAAAATATCACACTAGAGCAATTCTTCATTCTTCAGAAAATAGAAAAGGTAAAAGAACTTCTTTTATACAATGAATTCAATCTTACTGAAATTGCAGGAAAGCTTGGTTATAAAAGTGTACAACACCTTTCTTCCCAGTTCAGGAATACAACAGGATTCACTCCTACGGAATTCAAAAAACTCAAAGAACACAATCGTAAAGCGCTTGATAATCTATAAGTTTGAGTGTTTGAGCGTTTAGGGGTGAAAGAGTTAAATATTCCTATCTCACTTACAAACTCTCAAACGCTCACACAATACAACTCTCAAACCCTCTTACTCTTATACTCTCCCACTCTCAAACTCTCTCACTCCACCTAATTTTATAACTATTATCCTTAAATTTATAACAACCTTAGGTTTCCATTTTGGAAATTTGTACTATAAATTTAAGAATCATGGAACAACAGTATAAAATACTCGGAATGACCTGTTCCGGCTGCCAGAAAAAAATTTCCAATCAACTGAACAGTGTTGATGGTGTTAAAGCCGATGTAAATCTGGAAAACAATACCGCAACCATCACTTCTGATCATGGAGTGAAACTTTCGGTATTAAATGATGCCCTGGCAGAAATAGGAAAATACAGACTTGAAGATCCAAGCCATCCTGAGACAGCATTTGTAAAACCTCAGGACCGCGTATCTCCGTCTTCGGTATACTATTGTCCAATGGAATGTGAAGGAGATAAAGTATATTTCAAACAGGGCGAAAGATGTCCTGTCTGCAAAATGTATCTGGTTCCTATTGAAGAAAAGTTGGCTAAAGATCCTAATCACAAACCAACCTATTCATCAACCAACCTTCCTGAAAACTTTAAAGATAGTATCGGGAAGCATTATTGTCCGATGTTTTGCGAAGGGGATAAAGTATACGATGAAAAAGGCAGCTGCCCTGTTTGTCATATGGATTTAGAGCCAATTACTGAAGAACTTGCTCAAAAAGCAAACTCACATCAGCATCACGCTCATTCCCATTCTCACCACCATCATGATCACAGCCATCATCATGAAACCCCTAAAGTGACTGATGAAATGGCAGGCAGATATTACTGTCCGATGTATTGTGAAGGCGACAAGACTTATGATTCCAATGTAGGATGTCCCGTTTGTGGAATGGATCTTGTAAAATATCCTGAAAAGAAAACTGCAAAATACACCTGTCCTATGCATCCGGAAATCATTCGTGATGAACCGGGAGACTGCCCGATCTGCGGAATGGATCTCGTAAGAATGCCTGACAGCAGTGATGATGATGAAGATGAAACCTATACTCTATTAAAAAGGAAATTCATTACTTCATTAGCATTTACCATTCCTGTTTTTATTCTTTCAATGGGTGGAATGTTTATCAATTTCCCTTTCTCTCATCAGATTCAGGGATTTATTGAACTTGCATTAACCCTTCCGGTGATGTTTTATTCCGGCTGGTTCTTATTGAAAAGAGGATGGGTTTCCTTCAAAACATGGAACCTCAATATGTTCAGTCTTATTGCTCTGGGAGTTGCTGCAGCATTTATTTTCAGTATTGTTGCCCTGATATTTCCAGACATTATTCCACATGAAATCCGTGGACATAATCATGAAATCCCTTTATATTTTGAGGCGGTCTGTGTGATTTTAACCCTTGTTATTTTAGGTCAGCTGATGGAAGCGGCAGCTCATAAAAAAACAGGCAATGCCATCAAAGAATTAATGAACCTTTCACCTGATGAAGCCAACCTTATGGTAAATGGTGAAGAAAAGAAAGTTCTGCTTTCTCAGGTAAAAATAGGAGATTTATTAAAAGTAAAACCTGGTGAAAAAATTCCCGTGGATGGAAAAATCACTGAAGGTAATTCTATTGTAGACGAAAGTATGATTACAGGAGAACCTGTTCCTGTTGAAAAAAATGTAGATGACAAAGTATCTTCCGGAACCATCAACGGTAATCAGGTATTTATTATGAAGGCGGAAAAAGTAGGTGACGAAACCTTGCTTTCCCAAATCATTAAAATGGTGAATGAAGCCAGCCGCAGCAAAGCTCCTATCCAGAAACTTACAGATAAGGTTTCAAAAGTATTTGTCCCTGTGGTAATTCTTATTGCTGTACTTACTTTCATCCTGTGGCAGTTTTTCGGTCCGGAAGGAAAAAGAACTTTATTTGCTTTCGTAAATGCGGTTGCCGTTTTAATTGTGGCTTGTCCTTGTGCCCTTGGGCTGGCAACTCCAATGTCCTTAATGGTAGGAATAGGAAAAGGTGCTAAAAACGGAATCCTTATCAAAAATGCGGAAGCTCTTGAGCAGATGAATAAAGTAAATATTTTGATTACTGATAAAACAGGAACTTTAACAGAAGGAAAGCCTTCCATAGAACATATTGAAACCGTAAACGGAGACCGGAATCATATTTTAAAACTTGCTTTTTCTTTGAATCAAAATTCTGAACATCCACTTTCCAATGCCGTAATAAAAAGAGCAAAAGAAGAGAATCTGACGGCTGAAAAAGTAGACCAGTTTGAGAATATCTCCGGAAAAGGAGTGAAAGGAAATATCAACGGAAAAACAGCTTATCTTGGAAATGAAAGTCTCCTGACCTCGCATCAGATCATGATTCCTGACAGCTTAAAACAGAAAGCTGTAGAAGTTCAGTCTAAAGCCCATACGATTTCCTATATTGCACAGGATCATCAGGTGCTGGGATTTGTAAGTTTTACAGATAAAATCAAAGAGAGTTCCAAAAAAGCTGTTAAACAGTTGATGAGTGAAGGAATAGACGTCATCATGATGACCGGAGATAATGAACATACCGCCAAAGCTGTTGCTGATGAATTAGGAATTAAACATTTCAAAGCCAACTGCCTTCCTGAAGATAAACTCAATGAGGTAAAGAAACTTCAACAGCAGGGTAAAATTGTAGCGATGACCGGAGACGGAATCAATGACTCTCCTGCCCTTGCACAATCTGATGTGGGAATTGCTATGGGAACAGGAACAGACGTTGCGATTGAAAGTGCTGAGATCACTTTATTGAAAGGAGATATCTTAGGCGTTGCAAAAGCAAAGTTACTGAGTGAAAAGCTTCTCAAAAATATTAAAGAAAACCTGTTCTTTGCTTTCATTTATAATGTTTTAGGAGTTCCGGTAGCTGCAGGGTTATTATATCCGTTCTTTGGAATTCTTTTATCACCAATGATTGCAGCTGCAGCCATGAGCTTCAGTTCATTATCTGTAATTCTGAATTCATTAAGATTAAATTCCGTGGATCTGAATATTAAATAATAGAAATCTTTACAAATAAAGAATAAAAGCAGCCCGTTCATAAGGCTGCTTTTTTGTATGTTTAAAGAAAGTAAAGTCTCAAATACCCCAAAAACACTCTTGTCAAAAAAAGATTGTGTTAAAATAAAAATAATTCCCCGTAAAAGGAAATTGCAATCATCTCAAAGAAAATAGAGAAAAACAATCGGTTTCATATTTATAAATGTTAAAACATAAAGAAAACAAAATCATAAATTAACAATCCATCAGCTGATGGAAATACGCTTTAAAATAAAGTTCTTAAAATAAACTTAAAAAGAAAAATAACTGCACAGCTTGGCATATAATTTGTTAATTTTCATCTGTTATTTTTAACGATTTTTAACAACTTAAACTCCATTATTTTTATGAGAAAAATTTTTGCGGGAAAGTCTAAAAATATGACTTTTCTCGGGATGGTTGTATTGATGAGTACAACTTCGGCTTTATTGAACAGCTGTAATTTCAAGAATGAAGTGAATAATGACCCCGTCGTCAGTTCACAGGAACATCCTTCCGCAGAAATAGTCTCCAATAATATGGATGATGAAAGCGTAGATCCGGATAAAAGAGTGATCTACCTTACCTTTGATGACGGACCTAATCAGGGAACCGAAAATCTTTTAAAAATCCTGGACAAGAGAAATGTTTGTGCCACTGCGTTTCTGGTAGGGAAACATGCTTATGGAAGTAAAAAACAGAAGGATGATCTGCTATTGCTTAAGCAAAATCCGTTGGTAGAACTTGCCAATCACAGTTTCTCTCATGCCCACAACAAATACACAGATTTTTATAAAAATGCTGATGCTGTGGTTCACGATTTTGATATCGCCAAAGACAGTTTGAAGCTTACCGATAAAATAGCAAGAACTCCCGGAAGAAATATCTGGAGGCTCAACAATATCAATGTAACAGATATTAAAAGTTCCACTTTAGCAGCAGATGGCCTTAAAAAAGCCGGTTATAAAGTAATTGGCTGGGATCTTGAATGGAGACCTTCTCAAAAAATGACTTTAAAAGGAAGTCATGAAGCCATGATCAAGAAAGTAGACAGTATTTTCCTGAACGACCTTGAGAAGACTTCAAGACATCTGGTATTCCTTACTCACGACCAGTATCTGAGAGATGCAGACTCTATCAATGAACTGGATATGTTTATTGAAAAATTACAGAAGAGCAACAAGTTTGTGTTCAGAAAAATCTCTCAGTATCCTAAGATCAATGAGGTCCTGAATTAATTTTACAGTAAAAGTACCGTGTAAAATGTATTCATAACTGGCAACTGTCAGGGAATTTTCGGAAATTTGCATCTATGAGTATTAAAGAAAATTATAAAGCTATAAAAGACCAGCTGCCATCAAATGTTCAGCTGGTTGCTGTTTCAAAAACACATCCGGCTTCCGCAGTACAGGAAGTATATGATCTCGGGCAAAAGGTTTTTGGAGAAAATAAAGTACAGGAACTGATGGAAAAAGCTCCTCTTCTTCCTCAGGATATCCAATGGCACCTAATTGGTCATTTACAGACCAACAAAGTGAAGTACATTGCTTCTTTCATAGATACCATACAAAGTGTGGATTCTGAAAAATTATTGACAGAAATCAATAAAGAAGCAGGAAAGCACAACAGGAAGATTAAAGTTCTTCTGCAAGTAAAAATCGCAGCAGAAGAAAGTAAGTTCGGACTTGAAATTTCTGAAGCGAAAGATCTTTTCCAACAATCTATTGAAGGCAATTTTCCCAATGTGGAAATTAATGGTTTAATGGGAATGGCAACATTCACAGATGATGAGCAGCAGGTTAGAAATGAATTTTTAACCCTGAAAAAGCTTTTTGATGAATTAAATCAATTAAAAACATTAAATACCTTATCAATGGGGATGAGTGACGATTTCCCGATAGCGATCGAGTGTGGAGCTAACTCTGTGAGGGTTGGATCTGCCATTTTTGGGAAAAGAGACTACTCGAAATAGAATATTTAGGTACAGTTTTTGCTAATAATTGAAACAAAAAATTTAAATTTGCAACTATGCAAAAAATCCTTATAGTAGAAGACGAAAAAGCAATCTCGGGAGTACTTCACAGTATTCTTTCGGATGAACTAACCGATTATGAATTTGTTATTGCCGAAGACGGCCTTGAAGGTTACAAACAGGTAGAAAAAGAAGATTTCGCCCTAGTGATTTCTGATATTAAAATGCCTAAGCTTTCAGGAACTGAGCTTTTGAAACAAAGTCTTGCATTAAAACCAGAAACTACTTTTATCATGATCTCAGGACACGCAGACATTGATTCCGCTGTTTCCTGTTTGAAAGAGGGCGCATATGATTTTATCTCCAAACCCATTGATATCAACAGACTTATTACAAGTGTGAAAAATGCATTGGTGAAAGAAACCCTGAAGAAAGAAAACAAAAATCTCCAGACTGAAAATAAAACTTTAAAGAGAAAAGTAAGTAAAAAATACCAGATGATCGGTACCTCTCCTGCTCTTCAAAAGATCCAGGATATGATTGAAAAGGTAGCTGCTTCTGATGCCAGAGTTCTGATCACAGGACCTAACGGTGCAGGAAAAGAGCTGGTTGCTCATGCAATCCACAATCAGAGTGAGCGTGCAAGAGGCCCTATGATAGAGGTAAACTGTGCTGCTATTCCATCTGAACTTATTGAGTCTGAACTTTTCGGACACGTAAAAGGATCTTTTACAGGTGCTATTAAAGATAAGCAGGGAAAATTTGAGCAGGCCAATGGCGGTACCATCTTCCTTGACGAGATTGGAGATATGAGCCTTATTGCTCAGGCTAAAGTATTGAGAGCGCTACAGGAAAGCAAAGTTTCTCCTGTGGGAAGTGATAAAGAAATCAAAGTTGACGTAAGAGTAATTGCGGCAACCAATAAAAATATGCAGAAAGAAATTGAGGAAGGAAAATTCAGAGAAGACCTTTACCACAGACTTTCTGTTATTGAAATCTATGTTCCACCGTTGGATGAAAGAAAAGAGGATATCAAATTATTGGTTGAACATTTTTCTGGTATGATTGCTGATGAACACGGTACTTCTGCGAAAAAGTTTGAGGATAAAGCTATTGATGCTTTAAAAGCGCTTTCATGGACTGGAAATATCAGAGAATTAAGGAATGTTGTAGAGAGGTTGATTATTCTTGGTGGAAACACTGTTTCTGAAGGTGACGTTGCAAGTTTTGTAAGGAAATAATAAAGCTATTATTGACAATATATAAAAATTTGCAGTGTTCCACTGCAAATTTTTTTTTGATCCAATTTGAATTATAAACTATATGAATCTTAAAATATTATGAACTTTTTAAACAAAAATTATACAAAAGAATACCTGACTTTGGCTCTGCCTGTAATGCTTACTCAGGTGGGGCAAGTTTCAGTAAACTTATTCGATAATATTATTGTCGGACAACTTTTGGGTGCCGATGCACTGGCATCTGTTTCATTGGGGAATGCTGTATTCTTCTCCATATTTGTATTAGCATTAGGCTTTTCATTTGCTATCCCTCCATTGGTTTCGGAAGCACATTCCAGAGAGGATCATGCTACGATCAATTCTGTATTCAGCCACGGTTTTATTATCAATATGTCTGTCGGAGTAATCCTGATGGTCATTCTCCTTTTGGGAATGCCACTCCTCTATCATTCCGGACAGCCTGCCAAGATTATTCCTGATACGGTAAGCTTCTTAAGCATAATGGTAGTCAGTATGATACCAATTATGGCATTTCAGACGCTTCGTGAAGTTTCTGAAGGTCTATCCTATACCATTGGAGTTACCAAAGCAACCATTATTGCCAATATCATCAATATTGCTTTAAACTATGTCTTTATCAAAGGGCTTTGGGGAATTCCGGCAATGGGCGTACAGGGATCTGCATTGGCAACCTTGATTTCCAGAATTTTCATGGTGGTTTTTCTTTATTTTGTTTTGGTAAAAGAAAAAAGAACAAGACGTTATATCAAAGATTTTTCTTTAAAAATTCAGGATTTTTCAAAACAGATGTTTGATAAAATGGTGAGACTTGGATTACCTACAGCTTTACAGATGTTTTTTGAAGTAACCGCTTTTGCCGGAGCAGCATTTATCTGTGGACTGATTTCTGCTCACGATATTGCTTCTCACCAGATTGCTTTAAGCATGGCTTCATTTACCTTCAATTTATGCGTAGGGTTCAGTGTTGCTTCTACCGTAATGATTGGTAGAAAACTGGGTGAACAGAATTTTGTTGAATTGAGAAAAGTAGGAATCAACAACCTGAAAATCGCCTTTATTTTCATGTGTATCTGTGGATTGGTATTTATTTTAGGCAGAAACATACTCCCGACTTTCTTCACGAAAAAAGAAGAAGTGGAAGTTATTACCCTGGCTGCAAAACTCATGATTATCGCTGCTTTATTCCAGCTTTCTGACGGAATTCAGGTGACCGCTTTAGGAATGCTGAGAGGGTTACAGGATGTGAAAATCCCTTCTATTTATACCTTCATTGCCTATTGGGTAATTACTATTCCTTTAGGATATTTCTTGTGTGTTACTTTAGAGATGGGCGCATTCGGAATGTGGATCGCACTTGGACTGGGATTAACAGTCTCCGCTGTTTTCCTGGTAAAACGATTCCTGAATATGTCTGCGAAAAGAATTAAGCAGAATTCATAAAAACAAAAAGGCTGTTTCAATATTTGAGACAGCCCTTTTTATATTCGTTAATTTACAACAGAACAGTGAGCTATGCCCTTTCTATATATTTATATAATTATGCATATTTTCTAAACACGAATAGCACAAATTACATTCACAAATAGACACAAGCTTATTTGCTTTTCTGTTCAATTTAATCTATCCTCTTCCCTAAGATCTTTAAACTTCTCTCCACACCATCTAAGATTGCAACATTAGGAAGGCTTCCCCAATCTTCAAATCCAAAGTGTCTGAACAACTTCAAACTTGGTTCATTATGAAGAAAAATAAGCGCTACAAGGTTTTTTACTCCAAATTTTCCAGCGTTATCAATGCAATACTGAAGAATGGTTTTCCCATACCCTTTTCCTCTGGAGGTTTCGTCCAGATAAATGCTCACTTCTACAGTACCATTGTAAGCCGCTCTTTCATGGAATGAACTGAAACTTACCCAACCAACGGTTTGCTTCTGGTCATCTTCAACTACCCAAAGAGGTCTTGTCTGAGGATTATGGTCTTCAAACCACTTTAGTTTGCTTTCTACAGAGACTTCTTCCATATCTGCAGTGACCATTCTTGAAGCAATAGTTGAGTTGTATATGGCTACGATTTTATTTAAATCTGCCAACTCAGCATTTCTGAATTTTAATTTTTCCATGAATATTGGATTCAACTTATTCTCATGCAAAAATACTAAATTTTAAAAACACCCCTGTAAATTTTATATATTTTATCCAAATTTTAATATTAAAATAGAAAAACCCCTTAAAATAACACCAACATTCACACCTATATCAATGTTTTGTTTTTTTTTGAATACGCAAAGGTGCAATAAGATTGAAGGCTAGAATATTTTTAAGACGCAAGGATTTTATCTCCGATAAAATTGAATACGCAAATATTTCCGTTCAGAGATTATGCAAATTTTGCAGATTGTTATGGAAAAATCTGCGCAATCTCCTCAATCTGCGAGAAAAATAATCGTAATTTCATTAGCATATTCAACAAAATTATTTCAAATCTTTTAAAATTCTATTTAAACTTCTTACCGCAATTCCAAGATAAGCCGCCATATCTTCTTTGGAGATCTGAATATTCTGCTTAGACTGCATTTGAAGCAATTGTTTTAAAGTATGTTCTACCGTATAGAGTTGCTGATAGGAAGCTCTGCTGGATGTATTAATAATTCGTTCTGCAAAAGACTCTAAAAGAAGATTGTTCAGCACAAGATCATTTTTAATTAAAGATTTAAAAGCGGGAATCTTTATAGCATATACGGTAACTTCCGTGAGCGCTTCAATACTGCATAAGCAATTTATATTCTTGATAAGCTCCACTTCTCCTATCACTTCACCACTTCCCAGAAATTCTACAATGTATTCTTTTCCGTTCTCTTCAACGAAATAACATTTGACAATGCCTTCTTTAATCAACATAACATGAGAAAGCTGATGATCCTGTACCAGTATTTTATCCCCTGCAGAAAAAGACTTTACTATAATATCATCACTATCATTCTGCTTTTCATACAGTTCATCCAGATAGTTTAAAAATGTCTGATTCGTTCTTAACATATTCATCCGGGACAAATGTCCTTTTCTTATTGAGTTTTTATATTGAATTTTGTGGACAGAAAATTACAAAACAAAAATGAATAATCATATTACTACGATTGCCTTTGATGCAGATGACACGCTTTGGATCAACGAACCTTATTTTCAGGAAGCAGAAAAAGAATTCTGTATGCTTCTTGAAGATTACCTTCCACAACATTCGGTATCACAGGAATTGTTTACAACAGAAATGCAGAATCTTCATTTGTATGGCTATGGAGTAAAAGGATTTATGCTGTGTATGATTGAAACCATCAGTAGAGTTTCTAATAATACAGCTTCATTAGAATTGGTCAACAAAGCTATTCATCTGGGTCAGGAGCTTCTTCAGAAACCTATAGAATTATTGGACGGTGTTACCCAAACCCTTGAAAGTTTAAAAGGAAAATACAGACTGGTTGTTGCCACAAAAGGCGATTTACTGGATCAGGAGCGTAAACTGAAAAATTCAGGGTTACAGGATTATTTCCATCATATTGAGATCATGAGTGACAAAAAAGAACTCGATTACAAAAAGCTTTTGAAACATCTGGACTGCCAACCTGAAAACTTTCTGATGCTTGGAAATTCTATTAAATCAGATATTCTGCCGGTATTAGAAATCGGTGGATCTGCCGCTCATATTCCTTATCATGTCACCTGGAGTCATGAACAGCATGATGTTAACCTGGAGCATCCAAATTTTATGGAGCTTAAAAGTATTAATGAAATTCTGAAGCATCTTTAAAACCACAGTTAAATCTTTAGTGAGCATGACTTATTTATGCCTTTTTGTCATTATTGATTTTCTTGGAATAAAAATTGACTTTACCTAGTTGTTACTTGATATAAGATTGAGAAGTCAATCGAAAGTCAGGATTGCCGAAGAACCCATTTGCAAAGGATTAGTTAGAACCTTGATGGTTGTCCTAATCACTCTTTCAATGAAGTGTTCTCTGTCAATTTCGTTTGATGCCATTGTGTATGATAAACACAAACCCACTGAAACGATGGTATCAAGCTATTTATATAGCAGAGAAAGGCAGCAATCCCAAGCCAAAGTGTTAAAAAATGTGAAAGTTCAAAAAAACTTGCACAGGTCGTAAAAAACCTTAATTTTGAGTATAATGGAAAGAACATCCCAATTTCAACCACAGGATGGCAAAGTGACAAATATCAATGCAATTTCTTGCGCCCATAATTTAAGACTTAAGATTTTCCTTAAGTGCGCGCTCGATATAAGATTGAGAAGTCAATCGAAAGTCAGGATTGCCGAAGAACCCATTTGCAAAGGATTAGTTAGAACCTTGATGGTTGTCCTAATCACTCTTTCAATGAAGTGTTCTCTGTCTTAAATGTAAAGTTTATCATACGGACATATTGTCATTCAAGGGTCTTTGCAATACAGAAATATGAAAGCAAAAACTAATAAAACATTATTAAAAAAAATTTCCAAACCTAAAGCATTAAAAAATGCTTGGGATAGACTAACAAAATTCAATAAAGATTCACACGGATTATCTGGTGAAACCATTGAAAGGTTTAGTCAAAACTTAGATGATAAAATCTTATCAATTTCAAAAAAATTAAAAAATAATAGCTATCTTTTTAGCCAGACAAGAGGTGTCCTCATTTCAAAAAAAAATAAAAATTCTTTTAGACCACTCCAAATTCCAGAAATTTCTGATAGAATTGTTATCAAAGCAATTGCAATTGAATTAGAAGCCATTTTTAAATACATTTTAATGCAAAGCAATGGCTATAGCTTTGCATATCAAAAAGATACCGGAGTAAAAGATGCAATGTTAAAAGTTGAAGAATATTATAACTTAGGTAATAAATATGTATTGGAAGCAGATCTAGTTAATTTTTTTGGAACAGTTAATAAAAATGAATTATTAGAAAAAAAAATATACCCTAATCTTCCTGATAACAGTATTAATTCTTTAATAAATGATGCACTAAATCAAAAAATAGGAAATCTCTCTGATTTTAAGCCCGAAGAAAAGGTTTATTTTAATGGAATCGAAAATGGAATACCTCAAGGTAATGCATTATCTCCTTTATTTTCGAATATATACTTTTCAGATTTTGATCAAAAGATCATTGCAGATAATTATAATCTAATCAGATATGCTGACGATTTTGTAATTCTTTCTAATACAAAAAGAGAATGCAAGGAAGCATATCAGAAATGCAAAACTTATCTTGAAAATTTAAATCTAGAAATTCATTCTTTAGAAAAAAATGATAAAACAAAAATAACTGACATATCCAAAGATGGCTTTACGTTTTTGTCAGTTACTTTTGATGGAAAATCTTTATACCCTTCTATTGACAATTTCAAAAAATTAGAGGATAAGATATGGGAGCTAAATAAAGGTAAAATTGAGCTAAACCTGTTTAATTTTCTAGAAAAAATTAAAAATAAGCAAGATGGGTGGGTTTCAGCTTTTATATATACTGATTTAAATAGATATTCAGCTCGGCTTGACAACATAATCAATAGGGTACTTTACATAAAATTAGAAAGAATAGATTGGAAATTAATGAAAAGTAGATTGGATAAATTGCCTAAAGATTATAGATCAAGAACAATGTCTCCATATTGCCTAAATCAAAGACAAAGATCCAATTCAGGAATTCCCTTAACTAGTTTTTTAATATCAGAAAAAATTCAAAAGATCAAAGCTAAAGAAGAATTAAACAAAGAAAAAAAAATTGCATAAAAAAACTCGTCTATTAAGACGAGTTTTTTAATTATTTCTTCAAGCACTTTTCAAGGAACTGATCCTGTTCCCATAAAAGGTGTAAGATGTTTTCTTTTGCCTGGTATCCGTGGGCTTCTTTTGGAAGTAGAACCATTTTTACCGGAGCTCCCAGATTTTTCAGTGCCTGGAAGTATCTTTCTGTCTGCAAAGTAAATGTTCCAGGGTTGTTATCTGCATCACCGTGAATCAGAAGAAGCGGCGTCTTCATTTTGTCCGCATGCATGAACGGAGACATGATGTTGTAGATTTCCGGAACATCCCAATAATTTCTCTGCTCACTCTGGAATCCGAATGGTGTCAACGTTCTGTTGTAAGCACCACTTCTTGCAATTCCACATGCAAAAAGGTTAGAATGTGTCAGAAGGTTTGCCGTCATAAATGCACCGTAAGAATGTCCTCCTACAGCCACTTTCTTTCTGTCGATATATCCTAAATGATCTACAGCATCAATAGCAGCTGCTGCATTGGCTACTAACTGAGGAATAAAGGTATCATTAGGTTCTGTTTTTCCTTCACCGATAATCGGGAAAGCAGCATCATCAAGAACGGCGTACCCTTTCGTCGTCCAGTATACAAAAGACCCGTAGTAAGGGAATGTAAAATCGTTAGGGTTTTGGGTATTTTGCCCTGCAGTATTTTTATCTTTATATTCTGTAGGGTAAGCCCAAATTAACAGAGGAAGTTTATCTTTTTTTGCTTTTCTGTCATAATTGGCAGGAAGATAAAGAGTTCCCGTTAAAGTAACACCATCATTTCTTTTGTAAGTAATTACTTCTTTGTAAACGTCTTTGATACTTTCAAAAGGATTGGCAAAGTTGGTTACAGCTTCTGCTTTGTTAGATTTAATATTCTTTTTAAAGTAATTAGGGTATAGGCTTGGTGACTGCTGAGTAGTAAGAATTTCACCTTTTGATGCATTAAGAATATCAATGATTTCTTCTTTACCATTTTTTACATTCGAAGTGTATAGTCTTTTCTTTTTCAGGGATTTTACATCCATTTCATCAATAAAAGGATGCTGTCCGTCTTTGGTAAATCCATCTCCGATCAGGTAAGCTTTTCCGCCCTTCATATCAATCACATATCTTCCGTACTGATTTTTTGTAGTGTTAAAATGTCCGGGATCACTGTAAACATCCTGATAATTTCTATCATCAAACACTTTAGATTCTCCATTATTGGTATCTATCAGGTAAGATTTTGTATTTCTTGTGTCATACCAGCCTTCAGAAACAATGGCATAATGATCATTGGTCCAAACTACATCATCATATCTCTGCTTGGTTTTAAAGAAAGATTTAGGAGCCGCTATAAAGGGAGCTTCCCATGTAAATATCTCATCTCTGTACTCTGCAGTTTTAGACTGATCTCCTCCATCCAAGGCTTCAGCATAAGTAAGTGTAGCAGGAGCATCACTTCTCCAGGCCATATCTCTTTTTCCGGTTCTTACAGAAGAGAATCCTTTTGGCATAATTTCATTCAAAGGAACTTCATTCACTGTTTTCACTGTGTTTCCTTTCATATCATACACTACCGTTGTTGACGGAAATCTGTTAAGCGGAACAATATAGGAGAATGGCTTTTTGATCACGGTAGCCAACAGGTAATTTCCGTCCGGAGAGAAACTCAATCCGGTATACATATCCTGGTCTTTTAATTTCTTAAGATTTCCTGTAAGATCTACATTATAAATTTCAGAAGCTGTAAGCGTTTCAAAGTTCTTTTCGTCCTGAGGATTTTTCAAAAGATCCTGATACGTTCTGTTTTGAGAAACTTTACCATCTGCTGTTGAAACAATCGGGCCTGTAGGAAGATCCTTGCTTGCATCTATCAGAGCGGGTCTGTTTTGTGGAAGTGTTCTGATCAGGAAGCTTTGAGAGTCATTATACCATACATAAGGTATTCCTAAATTGGCATTCAGATTATCAGTCGTAATTTTTTTAGCAGTGGCTGTTTCCATATCCACAATCCATAATTCTACACCTTTAGCTGTTGTATTGGTAAAAGCCAGTTTCTTTTCGTCCGGTGAAAAGGAAACGTAAGCAATTTTTGGATTAGAAGGCAGGTCTTTTACCTGAATCTCATTTTTATCATTGATCTTTCTGATCTTCAGATTATTGGAGTAGGTCATGCTGCTTGAAATATTAGTAACCGGATTAATTCTAAGTCCGCCAAGCTTCATTTCATTCTGACTGAGGTCCTCCAATGTTTTATATGTAGGGCGATAAGTAAACACTACCCAGTCTTTTTTGCTGTTCATCAGAACACTTGGAGGTCTTTCATAATCTGCCAGTTTTAAAATCTCAGCAGAAGGTTTCTGATACGTAATATTTTCCTGTGCATCATAAAAATTGAGAAATGCCAGAAGGCAAATAGTCAGTTTTATCTTCATATAAATTCATTTTCTACGAATGTAGTGAATTTTAAAAGAATTTTAACATTGAAAAATAAGACTCCTTTTGGTGTCATGTTTATTTTTTTATTACATTTATCTTACAAATTAAAATAATATGAAAAATTTAAAAAAATTATCAAAAGGAAATTTAAAAATGATTAACGGAGGAAGTGCTCCATTATGTGATGCAGGCTTTATGGCTTGCAGAGTAAGGGATGAAAACGGAGCCCTGATTTGGGAATGCTTACCTAACTGTAATTATTAATAACAGAAAAGGCACTTCATTTCCTGAAGTGCCTTCTTTATTTTTTATGGTTGTAAAATTACCAGTCTGAAGCTCTTTTTCTTCTTTCAATCATATGATCTACTGAAACTTTTCCAGCTCCAATTACCATCAATAAAAGATAAACAGAAAGATAAATAAGGCTCATTTCTCTTTTTTCGAATGGATCTGCTCCATGAACTACAAAACCTGCAATGATCATTGTAAAGATTAAAAATCCCAGAGCAACTCTTGTAAAAAGCCCCAATATCAGGAGTATTGAACATACAAATTCAGCAAAAACCGTAAGAATCAGTGATACCTGCGGTCCTAATCCCATAAAATCAAAAAACTCTATTTTACCTCCTGCCAATAGCATCTGAAGCTTTGGAAAACCATGAGAAAGCATAGCAAAACCAACAAACACTCTTACTGCCAGTAAAATAATATCTTTAGGTATTGAGCTGAAATTTGAATTATTATAGTTCATGTACTAAAAAATTTATACTAAGGTAGTAAAAAATCTTTTAATACAACGGGATTACAAGCTATTTTAGTCTATCTGTAACCGAAATTTTTAAGATCCCTGTCGTTCTTTCTCCAGTCTTTTTTCACCTTTACAAAAAGGTTTAAATGAATTTTTTTGGTGAAAAACTTCTCAAGGTCTAATCTGGCTTCAGTTCCAACTTTTTTAATCGCTTCTCCTTTGTGCCCGATAATAATTCCTTTTTGGGTATCTCTTTCTACATAAATAATAGAGTCTATAAAGATAATTCCTTCTTTCTCCTTGAACTGTTCAGTCACAACTTCTACAGAGTATGGAATTTCTTTATCATAGTTCAAAAGAATTTTCTCACGAATTGCCTCATTAACGAAAAATCGTTCAGGTTTGTCTGTGTACTGATCTTTATCGTAGTAAGGCGGATTCTCAGGAAGCAAAGATTTTATTTTAGGTAAAATAACTTCTGTATTGAAAGCATTCAATGCAGAGATAGGTAAAATCTCAGCCTTTGGAATTCTGGTATGCCAATCTTCTACCAATTTTTCAAGACCTGCCTGATCCGTCTGGTCTACTTTATTTAATAAAAGAAGTACAGGAACAGGGATTTTATTCAATTTATCAATTAAAAATTCTGATGGTTCTGCTTTATCGGTAACATCTACAATAAATAGAAAAACGTCAGCATCCTGCAAAGAATCTTTTACAAAATCCATCATTTTCTCCTGCAGTCCGTATTTTGGATCCAATACTCCCGGAGTATCAGAAAATACAATCTGAAGATCATCTTCATTATAAATACCAAAAATTCTGTGGCGGGTTGTCTGAGCTTTCTGCGTTACAATCGCCAACTTCTCTCCCATCAATTGGTTAAGCAAGGTCGATTTTCCCGCATTGGGCTTTCCAACTATATTTACAAATCCAGCTTTGTGCATAAAAATAATATTACGAACTGCAAAGTTAGTAAAACAAAACTGGTCTTTACAGTTAATCTTGATTTTTAAAGAAAAAAGAGAGTTATATTGTGAAATACAGGATTGTAAAAGCTCAAACCACCCCGTCAAAAATTCTTTGAATTTTCGCCACCCCTCCAGAAGAGGGGAATTTTGCTCTTTCCTTGGTAATTTTGACGATAAATAAGTTGAATCCGGAATAATTTTATTACAATATTTCTGATAAAAAATATCTGATAATTTTGTATTGCATTACTTAAAACTGATATTTTTGACTATTAGAATTCATCTTTATGAATATAGACCAGATTCTTGATAAGGTTTACCTTCTTCCTGAGACCTCAAAAAACAGTTTAAAAGAGTATATCACCGAAGTTTCCCATCCTAAAGGCTTTTGTCTGATGGAAGCTGATAAAGTGATTCCTTATCTGTATTTTATCCGGAAAGGGATTGCACGTGCTTATTCTTCAACAGCTGACAATGATATTACTTTCTGGTTCGGAAGCGAGGGACAATGCATTCTCTCAATGAAAAGCTATGTGGAGGACAAACCCGGTTATGAAAGCATCGAATTACTTGAAGACTGCGAGCTGTACAGAATGGAAACAGAAAATCTAAGAAAACTGTTCAATGAAGATATTCATATTGCCAACTGGGGACGAAAGCTGGCAGAAGCAGAGATGATAAAATCCGAGGAACTGATTATTTCAAGACAATTCAAAACGTCTCTGGAACGTTATAAAGATATTATTAATTATCAACCTGACTTACTTAAAAGAGTTCAGCTCGGCTATATTGCGTCTTATCTTGGAATTACGCAGGTGAGTTTAAGTAGAATTCGGGCGGAGATTAAATAAATTTAAAGATTTAAGAATTGAAATATTTAAAAATTCTTATGTTTCGGCTAAAGCCTGAGGTATGATTTTTTATATAGAGCGAGCGGACTAAAGTCCGCCCCTATTGATATTGATATTGATATTGATATTGATATTGATATTGATATTGATATTGATATTGATATGTCTGCTGTTTTTCATCCAGCTCCCATCTTCCCTCCTTTAAAACTATTCTCAATTTCATTTTTTAACAATTGTAAAATTTTTTCTCCTGTCAAATTCTGAAATTTGCAGTAGTAAAATTTTAAAGAATGAATTGGTTAATATTAGTTATCGCAGGATTATTTGAAGTTGCCTTCGCATCATGTCTGGGAAAGGCAAAAGAAACATCAGGAACTGAAATGTACCTGTGGTATGCGGGTTTCCTGGTAACAATGACAATCAGTATGCTTTTACTGATCAAAGCTACTCAAACCTTGCCTATCGGTACTGCTTATGCGGTATGGACGGGAATCGGAGCAGTAGGAACTGCCTTAATGGGAATTATATTCTTTAAAGATCCTGTAAGTTTCTGGAGAGTATTTTTTATTGTAACCCTTATCGGTTCTGTGGTAGGATTAAAGGCTGTATCTTCCTCACATTAAAAAGCGCATAAATTTCTATCTATATTTAAAAATGGGAACCGTCTTCGTATTGAAGGCGGTTTTTTTAATCATTTTCAGGTTTTGATTTCTTTGACAAGAAAAAGAAATTCTTTTATATCTTTATCGGAAACTTTTAACCTATGAAAAAAATTCTATTCCTTTTAGCTGGTGGTTTACTGACTGCCCAGCAAACCTCCGAATTACTTACCAATAACTGGTATATTTCCAAAATGGTAACAAGCAGTGGACAAACCACCAACACCCCTTTAATAGATAATGGAGTTCCTGCCACGACCTTCAACTCAGCGGGAGGAACGAGCTATGTTATGAATTCAAGATATTACAATACTTCTATAATGGGTTTCGGGGTTATGCCTGGAAGCAACAATCTTATCAAAACATCAAGCGCATGTACTCTTTTGTTTTATAACGGAGGAAATGCAGCACCTGTTCGTGCTTATGATCAGAAAAACTGTGACATTTATGGCTTAGGAGCTTATGCATCCATATACAGTTACCAGATTACAACCAACGGAATTGTAAAGACTTTGGTGATTACAGATCCTTCGGGAAATAAGGTCTACTATAACAATACTGACCAATTGAGCACTAAAGAAACTGCCGCAGTAACGAAAACCTTTAAAGCATATCCCAATCCTGTAAAAGAGGTTTTGCATCTTGAAAATATTGAGAGGAGCCTTCCCCTTAAGATTTACGATTTATCAGGAAAACTGGTATTTGAAACGACAACTAACAGCAACAAAACATCAATTGATACTAGCGGTTTACAGAAAGGACAATATATTGTAACGATAGAAAATTATAAGTCCTACCCTTTTGTCAAAGAATAAAAACAGAACATTTCATGTATATAAAAAAACCGTTTCACTAGCTGAAACGGTTTTTATTTTATTTTTTATAAACTACAGGTAAGATTTCATTATGTCTTAACCCGAATTTTTTTATTTCTTCTTCAGAGAATTTCTGTGAATAGAAGTTGGGATCTATTTCGAAGCCTGCCTTTCTTAAGCGGTCAAAATAATCCATTCCGTACCAACGAACATGATCGTACTGTCCGAAATGTTTCTGACGTTCTTTTGGATCTTTAATCGTGAAGTCTTCGTAGGTTTTTTCCAATGAATTTTTCATCGGAACCTGAAGAATTCCCCATCCACCAGGTTTCATTACCCTGTACAGCTCGCTCATTGCTTTGGCATCGTCTTCAATATGTTCCAGAACATGATTACAGAAAATGATATCAAAGCTGTCATTTTCAAAAGGTAAATCCAGAATATCTGCTTTCACGTCTACAATAGGAGAATACAGATCTGCTGAAATATAATTCAGATTGCTCATTCTCTTGAACTTTCTTAAAAATTCCTGTTCGGGAGCAATATGCAGAACTTTATAATTCTTAATGAAAAAATCGGTTTCATTCTGAAGATACAGCCACATCTGGCGATGTCTTTCCAAACTTAACGTTCCTGGAGAAAGAGCATTTTCTCTTTGTTTTCCATATCCGTATGGAAGAAACTTCCTGTAAGATCTTCCATCAATAGGATCAAAGAATTTATCACCTTTAAAAAACTGATAAATAAGCGGTCTTGCCCAGATGCTCATTTTAATAAGCATAGGACGTGGAATTTTATTCAGTAAAAGCTTAGTTACCTTTTTCATTAAAAATCCAGTTGGAACTGCTTTTCTTCATCACTTACAATCCCTAAAGCTTCGTACACATAATCAAATGTAGAAAGCAATACCGGCTTACCATTGATTACTGCCACATCATGTTCGAAGTGCGCAGAAGGCATGTTATCTAAAGTCGTTACTGTCCAGCCATCATTATGGAACTTTACTTTTTCAGTTCCCATGTTTACCATCGGCTCGATGGCGATTGCTAAACCGTCTTTAATTACTTTTCCGCTTCCTTGTCTTCCATAGTTAGGAACTTGTGGATCTTCGTGCATTTTTCTTCCTAATCCGTGTCCTACAAGCTCTCTTACTACTCCATACCCTTCTTTTTCACAATGTGCCTGGATTGCATGGGAGATATCTCCAATTCTTTTTCCTCTGACAACCTGCTCAATTCCTTTGTATAAAGATTCCTTGGTAACCTGCAGTAATTTTTTAACCTCAGGTTTCACTTCCCCGATTTCAAAAGTATAGGCATGATCCCCTACGAAACCGTTAAGAATAACTCCACAGTCTACAGAAAGAACATCTCCTTCTTTCACTACATCATTGTTTGGAAAACCATGAACTACCTGCTCATTTGGAGAGATACAAAGAGAGTTTGGAAATCCTCCGTATCCTAAGAATGCAGGCTCAGCACCATGATCTTTAATAAAATCATGAGCCAGTTTATCTAAATATAAGGTAGTAATCCCCGGTTTAATTTCTTTTGCCAACATTCCCAATGTTTTAGAAACCAGTCGGGCACTCTCCTTCATCAGACGTAATTCGTCTATCGTTTTTAATTGAATCATTGTATATAGATGTTAGATATTAGATGTTAGAAGCTAGATTACAACATAATGTGTATTTCTATATTATAACAATCTATAAACTCTTTTTGATAAAAAACAGAAGCTTTGATTGGCCGTTAAAAACTAACGTCTAATACCTAGCTTCTAATTTCTATTTTACCAAAAAAGTCCTTTTTTCTTTTCTTTTTTAAGTTTTGAATAGGCAAGAACTTCTTTTCCTTCAACACGGAATTCTATTCTTTCCTGAATAATATTGTAGATCTCTCCCCATCCCGGAAATCCTCCTAAGTTTCTGTCATCAATAAACCAGTCTGCATCTAATTTTCTGGATTGATTTTCAGGATCAAAAACTTCTCCTTCAAAACTTGAGTTCACAGAATAAAATTCTATTCCGTTTTTTTTACAGAATTCTACCGCTTCATCTAATGTTTTTCCGTGTCTGTATGTCCAAAGTATAAGTCTGAATCCTTCAGACTGAAGTCTTTTCAAAGTTTCGAATGCAAAAGTTTTCGGTTTTCCAATTGCCGGGTAAGCGTCGTCAACAATAGTCCCGTCAAAGTCAACAGCAATCTTTTTATTATTTAACATTTTGTTCTTTTTTTAGCTTTGCAAAGATAAGAAATAAAAAGAGTGCCAAAAAGAAAGGCACTCAATACTTTTATATTTTAAATAATAATATAGATCTTATTAGCTTTTTACCCAGCTAAACTGGAACTGAAGATCCGGAGTAGAAACTCTGTCTGTGATCTTCTGTAGCCTTGCAGGAAGCTTCATCAGGTATTCCTGAGCTTTTTCTGCTTTTTCTGTAAGTCCTTTTACGTGCTCAATTTTCCATTCATCTAAAAGGTCTTTCATAATATTGATGTAATCCTGACCTGTGTAGACCATACATCTTTGTGCAGCATCTGAGAAATGTCCCCAAAGTTCACCAGCTTTTTGTCCGGACTGTCTCATTAAGTGAGCAGGCATTACAATTTTCTTACGCATCATATCTTCGAATGCAAGAATCATTTCTGAAGGATCTACTTCAAGAATTTTTGCTACGAAATGTTTGTATGCTTTAGCGTGTCTTGCTTCATCTGCAGCAATAACCCCACACATTTTTGCTAATTTTCCGTTTCCGGATTGTTTTGCCAATGTTCCTACTCTTCTGTGAGAGATATTGGTAGCTGTTTCCTGGAAACTTGTATAAATGAAGTTTCTGTATGGGTCCATACTTGTTCCCAAATCGAATCCGTCATTGATAAGGTATTGAGTTGTGATTTCCACCTCTCTCATGTTTACTCTTCCGCACAGATAAAGATATTTGTTTAATAAATCTCCGTGTCTGTTTTCCTCAGCAGTCCAGGCTCTTACCCAGTTGGCCCAGCCTACTTTTTCTTCCTGATTGATACCGTCAACACCCATCAACCAAGACTCATAGGAAGGAAGTGCCTCTTCTGTGATACAGTCACCGATAAGAGTTACAAAAAGATCATAAGGCATTTCACGGGCAAAAGTCTGAATTTCTTCTAAGTCATGTTTAAACTCATCGCTTGAAGGATCTGGTAAATAATCGGAAGGCTGCCAGATTTTTTCAATTGGCGTTAAAAATTTATCAAGAAAAGAACCTACTTCCTTTTCCAATAATCCCATTACTTCTTTCCTAACAAGCTTTTGATACATTTTACTATTCAGTTTTAATTTACAAAGATAAGATTTATTTATTATTTAACGCATAATAAAGTATGCAAGTCATACCTTATCTGACATAAATCATAAAAAAAATGCCGCTGCAAAAGCATAACGGCATTTTTTTAACAATATTATTGAATATTAATTAACCAAAACTTCTCCAGTCATTGCATCTGGTATTTCAACGCCCATTACTTTAAGAATGGTAGGCGCTACATCCCCCAGTTTTCCTGGTTTTAAATTCCATGTGTGGTCTTTATCCATAACGATAAAAGGAACCAGATTTGTTGAATGCTGGGTATTAGGAGTTCCGTCTGCATTAATCATAACATCAGAATTTCCGTGATCGGCAAGAATGAAGACAGCATATCCGTTTTCATAGGCAGCTGTAGCTACTTTTTCAATACACTGATCTACCACCTCAGCAGCTTTTACAGCAGCTTCAAAAACGCCTGTATGCCCAACCATATCTGTATTGGCGAAATTCAGACATACAAAATCAGCGGTTCCCTGCTCCAGTTCCGGCACAATAGCATTGGTGATATCATATGCTGACATTTCCGGCTTCAGGTCGTAAGTAGGAACATCTTTCGGGCTTGGGCAAAGCAGTCTTCTTTCACCTGAAAACTCCAGTTCTCTTCCTCCTGAGAAGAAGAAAGTAACGTGTGGATATTTCTCTGTTTCTGCAATTCTGATCTGGGTTTTTCCATTTTTTTCAAGAATTTCACCCATTGTTTCCGTCAGTACATTTTCATCAAAAACTACCTGTACATTCTGGAAGGTTTTATCATAATTCGTTAATGTGACATAATAAAGGTTCAGCTTTTTCATATCATATTCCGGGAAATCTTTCTGAGAAAGCACTTCCGTAATCTCTCTACCTCTGTCTGTACGGAAGTTGAAGCAGATTACTACGTCATTATCAATGATTTTTGCTACCGGCACTACATTTCCTGTAGCCGTAGTATTCATCAGAATAATTGGTTTCAGGAATTCATCGGTAACGTTGTTGTCATAAGAAGCTTTAATAGAAGCCAACGCGTCTGTTGATGGCTCACCTACTCCTTCTACAAGAGCATCATAAGCCAGTTTTACACGCTCCCATCTTTTATCTCTGTCCATCGCATAGTATCTTCCTACCACTGTTGCCAGTTTTCCTGTAGTAACTTCCATATGTTTCTGAAGCTCATCGATAAATCCTAATCCTGAGTGCGGATCACAGTCTCTACCATCAGTAAATGCGTGAACAAAAACGTTATCATTCAATCCGGACTCTTTTGCAGCGGTCAGTAATCCTTTTAAGTGGTTGATATGTGAATGTACACCTCCATTGGAAACCAATCCGATAAAGTGTACTTTTTTATTTTCTTTTTTGGCATATTCAAAAGCATCCTGGATCACTTTTTCCTGACCCATTGTTCCGTTTTCAACGGCCATATTCAGTTTTACCAGGTTTTGGTAAACTACTCTTCCGGCTCCCAGGTTCATGTGCCCTACTTCAGAATTCCCCATCTGTCCGGCTGGTAAACCTACAGCCAATCCACTTGCTTCAAGTGTAGTATGTGGAAATTTCTGGTAACAGCTGTCTATGAATGGTGTATTTGCTTTATCTATTGCAGAAACGTTAGGGTTTGTTCCCAATCCCCATCCGTCAAGAATGGCCAATATTGCTTTTTTCGACATTTTATAAAACTTTTGTTAGACAAATTTACCTAATTTCCTATGAATAGAAGAATTTGAAGGCTCGAATTTTATGGATTGCTGATGATCAGTTAATTTCTAAAGCAATTAACCATGTCAAGGTTTAAAACCTTGACACCGTTAGAAAAATTGAAATTTCGTTGATTATTACCCTTCATTAATCAGTAAATCTTTTTAATTTTGCAGTATGGATTTACGAGATCAATTGAAGAACCTTTTTCCTGATCATGAAGAGCAGGATTTTGAGATGCCTGAAGAGCAATTCAAGCAGAAAGAGCCTTTGGTATGCAAATTTGAGAAAAAAGGGAGAAACGGTAAGCCTGTAACGATTGTTGAAGGCTGGGAAGGCAGTGAAGAAGACCTGAAAAAAATCTCAAAGAAAATAAAAACCACCTTGGGTATAGGCGGTTCTGAGAAGGATGGAACGATTATCATTCAAGGCGATAACCGTGATAAAATCATGAATATCCTTAAAGAAATGGGCTATAAAACCAAACGTGTTGGCGGATAGTTCTAGAAATAGATCTGGGTCTCCGGTAGTAAGGTTTTTAAGTTTTCAATAGTAGATTTTTCTATAGGATTTCCTGTAAGAATCAATGTTTTCAGATTTTTAAGCTGTTTGATTTCTACAGGAATATTTTTCAGATTATTGTTGGCCAGATTCATGCTGACGATATTTTTCAGTCCTTTTACTTTGGGAGATAACTCTGTGATATTATTTCCACTTACATTCAAAAATTCCAGATTCTTTGCTCTGAAAAGATTTTCCGGAAGTCTGATAATAGCATTCTGCTGCAGTTCAAGATATTTTAAATTTTCGGGAAAAGACAAATTCCCAAGATCATTGATCTGATTATCTGAAAGATTCAGGAATTTCAGGTTTTTGATCTGATCCAATCTGTCTGCAATAAAACTGATCTGGTTTCCCTGAAGGTTTATTTCTTCCAGCGTTGGAATTTCCATAAGAGCCTCGGGAAAAGTATTCAGGTTATTGGCATCAAAATGTACAACTTTTAGGTTCTGAAGTTTTGCAAGATTAGGATTAATGCTTGTCAGGCTATTCAGATTCATTGAAAAAGTAGTCAGTTTCTTCAGATTGCTTACCTCATCCGGAATATATTTAATGCTATTTTCATTCACATTTAATATTTCCAGTTCTTTTAAGGCAAAGAGTTCCTGATCCATTTTCTCAAGCTTATTGGCCATAATATTCAAAAAGAATAATGAATTCAGCTTTACGATCTGAGGAGGAAGATTAAAAAGACCTTTCTCTCTGAAACTCATGCTATAAACTGTTTTTTCACTCTTTAGAGCCTCTTCGATATTGGTAAAAGTAGGATACTTCACCGGATCAATCTGTGCTTTGATCTGAGAAAGAGAGACTATGGAAATCAATAAGAAAAGCTTTTTCATACAAATAAAAGGTCTGCCAGCAACCAAAGCTGCCGACAGACAAGAATTATAAATAATTTATTTCTTTAAAAGTTTAACTGTTTTCTGGAATCCACCTTCAGCTTCAATATTTAAAACTAAAACCCGTGATCCTTCCAACTGTTGTGTGAAATCAAGGTCCAATACTTTATTGGTTCCGTTGAATTTCTTCGTGTAAACGATTTTCCCATCCATGCTGTAAGCTGTTACAGAAATATCTTTCAGTCCTTTTGCAGAATTGATTTTCACAATTCCTGAAGTTGGGTTGGGTGCTACCGTTACTGTATTTTCTTCAATCTTGGTATCAATAGTTCCTAAAGTTCCTTCAATTCCTAAGTTGTTTTTAAGGGCAATGACAATCGTTGCTGATTTTCCTCTGTAATCAATCGTATTTCCTGTAGCATCTACATCTGTAGAAATCGTTGAATCCGGATGCTGAATAGAGAAGAAACCAAATTTGTGATCAGGGGTAAACGTCAATCCTGTAGGTTCTGAACCAGCCGGCATAGAAGCAAATAATCTTACTTTAGGATTAGCCTGCGTGTGATCAGGAGCAATGACCCAGATATAGTTTTTACCACCATCCTGAAGTACCCAAAGGTTTCCAAGTTCGTCGAAAGTAAGGTTGTCATTTCCATCTCCCCACGCTTCAGATTTCATTCCCTGAGCAGTGTTGAAAGAATATACAGAAGAACCTCCTCCTACAAATGTTTCTACCTGAGAAGCCGTAGTTCCGTTATCCTGTAAACGGTATACTCTGTCTAATCCTTTTGCCGTAAAATAGATTTTACCATCCAGCGGACTGATATCCACATCTTCTACTCCATTGAATTTTGTTCCACCTAATGACAGGGCATTGGTATTGGTATTATTCTGATCAACTTTAGTTTTGTTCGGAACCTGAATCCATGTGGCTGTTGTTCCTGCCGGATCTCCCGCAGCAGTTAATCCCTGATCCAGTTTCAACACGTAAAGGTTTCCTGAAGAAAGATCATTGGGAGTATCCATTACATATTTGTATACCATGTGAGTTCCGCCGTCTTCACCATAATAAGCTGTAGTTCCTGCATTATTGATCACTACATTTTCATGGTTCATGATTCCCATCTGCCAAAGTTTTCCTTTGGTACCGTCAGTATTCTTAGAAATTACCTGTGCTGTAGCAGGATCAATTTCTACCAACCAACCGTAATCTTTGTACCCATCATTATTCACATCATTGGAAGTAACAGATTCTTCAGCTGTCACCACAGTTCCCCAGGGCGTAATTCCTCCTGAACAGTTTCTGATCGTTTGCACCAAACTTGGATCTGAGAAACTTACGGCTCTTGATTTTGTCAGCTGCCAAAGTTTTGAAGTTGCGTTATAGTTAACTTCTGCCATGGTAACTCCTCCAGGATTCGTCTCATGGTTTACAGAAAGATATCCGTTTGTACTGCTTCCTGTTTTTGGAACATAAGCGGTAAAGTCATTCTGACCACCTACCAATCCTCCGCCTTCAGTATAGTTGTCTCCTTCTTTTAAAATCAGCTGGTATTTGTGTTCAGTCGGGATAATTAATTTATTGGTTTGAGCTGTAGGAACAATAGAAGTAAAACAGCTGATGTGGGTTCCGTTACAAGCTACAGGGATAGTTGTATTGGTGGTTGTTTTCAGATAAGCATCAATTCTTAAATCTGAACTGGTTGTACTTCTGTTGTGTAATTCAATAGAAAATCTGTTAACACCGTTTACAAACTTGGATTTTGGAATAGAGAAAATGTTATAAACACTCTCTGCTGCACCGTCAATAGTAGTACTTGAGAAAGTATTGAATGTAACAGCACCTGCAGGCATATTGTCTCTTACAACTTCTTCTCCGTTAAGGTATACAATAATACCATCGTCTCTCATCACTCCAAGTTCCATAGTATCAGAAAGTGTTGAAAGATCTACTGTAAAATCTTTAGCAAAATAAGCGGTTGTAAGTCCTGAGTTGATGGTCGTTGTTACAGGATCTCCATATCCTAACGGGCCGTTTCCAACTGCCCATGTTGAAATGTCATACGTCTGAGCATTCCATCCGGCTGGTTGAGCCTGGTTGTTATCTTTGTAGCTCCATGACGCATTCTTATTGAATATCAAAGTCTGCGCCTGAAGACCAGAACTGGCCAGTATAGCCAAAGCTCCCACTGTTAGTAGTTTTTTCTTCATTTTTTATTTGATTTATTAGACCTTGCAAAACTATTTTTTTAGAGCTTTTTCTCTGTTAATAGGATTTTAAATCTAAATCGTCCAATATTAACTTATCAAAAACCTAATGTTAAGGGGATTAATTTTTTGTTAAATGATGCGGATTACGGGGTGCGGGATTCGAGATGCGAGGTGCGGGATTTCGGGATGTGGGTGCAAATACAGAAATTCAGGGATGAAATAAGCTGAGCAGCTGATGTGTTTTCTTGCGTATCTTCAATTATAACACATTATAATCCGAACCTCGTACCCCGAACCGCATTTCAAAACCCCGAATCTCGAATCCCGCACCCCGCCTATTTCGCTTTACTCACATCCGTAAGAGCATTCAGGAAGGCAATGATTTGTTTCATTTCTGTTTCGCTAAGGTTTAATTTATCAGGAGCAAGGGTTTGGTTTTTCATTTTTAAACCTAATCCTTCTCCTCCACCTTCGTTATAAAAATCCAGGACTTCTTCTAAGGTATTGAAAGCTCCGTTATGGAAATAAGGTTTGGTAAGGGCAATATTTCTAACGGTTACTGTTTTAAAAGAATAATCATAAATCCATGATTTCTCCTTTTTCACAGGACTGTTTCCTCTTCCTAAATCCTGATCAAGCTCTACAGGAAGCTGTTTAATAGGTCTGGTAGTTATTCCCAATACTTCAGATTCATTTTCATTAAAAAACGGAGGCACCAATCCGGAAAAAGTGGGTGCAAAATGACAGGTTGCACAATTGGCTTTTCCCATAAAGAGGTTGAATCCTTTTTTCACGTCATCGGAAACATTTTTTTCATTTCTCATAAAACGGTCAAAATCACTGTCAAATGAGTACAATGAAGCCACGTAAGAACTTAATGCTTTTGAAAAATTTTCTTTACTGATTTTCCCATCCTTGAAGGCATTTCGGAACGCTTTTTTATACTCAGGTTTTGTTTTTAATTTCTGGATAATGCTTTCATAACTCGTGTTGAACTCCTGCTCATTATAAATAACGTGTTCTGCCTGCTGTTCAAGATAGAAAGCACGAAGATCATAGAAAAATCTTTTGGCAAAAACAGCATTATATAAAGACGGAGAATTTCTCAAAACTGTTTTCCCTTCCACATTACTTTGTGATTTTGGCTTCAGGTCTGTAAAAGCATTTTCCTGAAGATGGCAAGTCGCACAGCTCATTTTCCCATTACCACTTAAGTTCTGATCGTAGAAAATGGATTTCCCAAGGTTTCGGAGTTCCGGATTATCTTCTGATGATTTTAATAAGGTATAAAAATAAGGGTCTAAAAAATCGCTACTGAAAAAATTTTTGTTTCCCACATTCCAGCCTGAGAATTCTTTAAGGTCATCCGGTCTGCCATCCCATTTCCCGAACTCTTCATATAAAGGCTGTACGTATTTTTTATAAAACTCAATCCTGTCGAAAGTTTCAAAATCGGTATTCTTTGAAAGATAGCTGATAGCTTCTGTTAAAATCTGGTCAGCCTTTTCAGTATTATAATTTTTAAAATAAAGGTCATCATTGATGTATTTCTGTATTCCTGCAAGAGCATGACTTGTTTCCTCAGAAATATTCAGAGAACCCGGCGTATCAAAACCAGAAACCCCAAGTGAATAGATTCTGATAAGCTCTATGCGCAAAGGCAATGTTTTGTTGTTTCCTTTGCTCAACCCATTTTTTAAAGCACTTAAATAAAACCCGGAATAGCTGTTATATAAAAAAGTAGTAATGGTTTTGATTTTTTCTTTCTCATTTTCTGCATCATCTGAAAATATAAGTTCATCAAGCACTTGCAATCCTTCAGGAGGAAGTGTGTATGATGATGTCCCAGCCGCTTCAATGTGAAACAAAGGTGCTGCGTTAAGGTGAGTTTTGGTAAATTCAGGATAATGATAAGCGATATAGAATTCAACTTCTTTGAATGAATTTCTTGTACTACTTAGTGATTTTTGCAGCTCTTCCAGGGAAATACGGCCTTCAGAGAACTTATCAACATCTGATTTCAGCTGTTCAAGCTTGGTTTTAAAGTCGGACAACCCTTTATTGACAAATGTATTTTCGCTTTCTTTTCCTTTATAAACAGGATTAAAAGACATTACTGCAAATCCTATCAGAAGGACGATTACAAGCAGTGGATAAGATCTCATGAATTTTTAGCGGCAAAACTATTAAACTGATGTTATCTCAGTTTTAATAACAGATTAAATAATGTTTATATTTCTGATAACATATTTTTCACTAATTTTAAACCCCGAAATCAAATTCATTATTCTAAAGAGAACGGTTCTTCGAAATACCGGAAAAAATAATGGCGGGAGATTATTGGGAGAGGATTTTTTTAAATTAAATTCAACACATCAAAAAAACTAAATAGGAGTATGAAAACAAAACTATGGTTTGCTGTTATGGCAAGTTTCCTTTCTATGACGGCATTTTCCCAGAAAAAGAAGCAGCCGGAAAAGACATCCGGAAAGCCTCAGGAAATGGCTGTCTATGCAGAAAAAAGAGGGTCTGATTATTATTTGGTCCGCCTGGAAAAAGATAAAAACATTCCTAATGTCTATGTACATTCCAATGGGATAACCAAGCCTTATAAAAATTATTCTGACCTGAAAGATATTGTCACAGAGTTCCCTGGAATGATGACTTCCAACAATTCAACAAAGGAAGAACTGATTTCTATTCTTAAAAAAGATTATCACTTCTACGAAATCACTTCACAGAGGAAAGATCCTAAAAACATTGAAAAGACGGTCATTACTGTATATGAGGTAATGAATGGTCAGAAAAGGATTGTAGAAGAATACAATGACATCTACGAGGTTATGGCATCTCCTTATAAAGAAGCCATTATGATTAATTAAAAAAACAAAAAATATACATATTATGCTAAACAAACTTGCTGCCTCAGAACTTGTTCTGAATGAAGACGGAAGTGTATACCACCTGAATCTTTTACCTGAAGATATTGCTGACAAAATCATCCTTGTAGGTGATCCTGACAGAGTGGCAAAAGTTTCAAAATACTTTGATACTGTAGAAATCAAAAAAAATAAAAGAGAATTCTATACCCATACAGGAACGCTTCGTGGAGAAAGAATTACCGTAATGTCTACCGGAATCGGAACTGAAAACATCGATATTGTGATGAACGAGTTGGATGCTTTGGTAAACATTGATCTTCAAAACAAAGAATTCAAGACTGAGCACAAAGCGCTTGAGCTTTTCCGTATGGGAACTTGTGGTAGCGTAAACCCTGATGTACAGGTAGACAATATGCTGGTAACGCAGAATGTAGTAGGTTTAGACGGATTGATGCACTTCTATCAGGATTACAACTTCGAAAATGAATTTTCTAAGAGTTTCCTGGAAAAATTCCCTTACGAAAGAATCAAGCCGATGCTTTATTTCTCAGACTGGGCAGAAGAAATGGGAGAATACTACAAAGATGCCAAATACCACGGAAATACGGCAACATTCCCGGGATTCTATGCTCCACAGGGAAGACAGCTTCGTTTAAAAGCAGTAGATGATCAATTCTTAGAAACGTTGAATGATCTTGGCATTACCAATTTTGAGATGGAAACTTCTGCGATCTATGCTCTTTCAAAATTATTAGGACACAAAGCTATTACCGTTAATAACGTTATTGCCAACAGAAGACGTGGAGAATTCTCTGCAGACCACCATGCTTCTGAGAAAAACCTTATTGAATGGGTATTGGAAAGAATTATTAAATAATTATTTTATTGATAATAAAGATAAAACCTCCGGAAACTGTTTCCGGAGGTTTTTTATTAGGTTTTGGCTAAAGCCAATGGAATCTGATTTATTTTGAAAACGGGCTAAAGCCCGTTCCTATTGAATTGGTATTGTAGAATCCTGTTCATTTCATGACGAATAAAGCTTATTACTTACTCTGTCATTCCGATTTCTATGACAAAGGGTATCATAAGAATTGAGTATGTATAAATGGATGGAAGACCCAATCCAATTAATTATAAATGAAACATCCTCGGATCCGGATATTGAAATACATAATCCAGTTCTGAAACCAACTTTGAAGACAGAACCTTTTTTCCTTTCCCCTCAAATACTTCATCATCTTCAATATTTTTCTGGGCATTAATTACCTGGCTTTTTGCCGGATGAATCGGAGCTGTAACATTATATAACTTTGATTGGGTTTCCTTTTCAATCATTTCCGAAATAATCCTACTGATATCAGCATAATGAATATGATTTACAGCGTGATCAAGGTTGCTCACATTATAGTTTTTCAAAAGTCTGTTGTCTCCCATCAGCCCGCCAAGTCTTAAAATATTAAGTTGGGGATACTTATTTCTCAACATTCTTTCGCCTGATATTTTTTCCAAAGGAATGTCTTCTTCTGTAAAATCCTGGGGCAGATCAGGATAAACTCCTGTAGAACTCATCAGGAACACCTGTCCTTTAAAGTCTCCTATAAAAGTTGACAAATTCTGAATTCTATTGTATAAAGAACTTACACAACAGCTTTTTTCAGAAACAGGAATTGTGATAATCAAAACATCCATGTTTTTAACTTCTTCCCATTGGGAAAGAGGTTCTGCCAGCTGATAGTCCGGGAAAGAAGCCATTACAGCATGAATTCCTTTATTATTCAGTTGATTTACTTTGCTTTCTGTTGTGGTCGTGGTTGCCAGCACATATTTTCCGGATAAGGAAGATGCGAGTCTTTCTCCCAGCCAGCCATAGCCTATAATTCCTATTTTCTTCATCATTTGGACACAGTTTGAATTGATAATATTTCGTCTAAAGAAGCCATCAGTTGAGTTTTTACTTCATCACTCAAATGCATACAGCTCTGAACGGCTTTAGGAATATCTTTTGCTTTTTCTTTAAGCTTTACTCCCTGTTCTGTAAGGTTGATCAGTACTACTCTTTCATCTTCTGAGCTACGGGTTCTGATAATCAGTCCGTTTTTCTCCATACGTTTCAATAATGGGGTAAGTGTTCCGTTGTCAAGATGAAGATATTCACCAATCTTTCCGATATTCATTCCGCCATGTTCCCATAAAACAGTCATTACCAGATATTGGGGATAGGTCAGTGAAATTTTATCAAGATAGGGCTTATACAACCCTGTAATATACCGTGAAACCGCATACGTTTTAAAACATAAATGTTCTGATAAAGGGATCATTGTTTTCTTTTAAGACACAAAGATAATCTATTTACTTTGTGCACAATATTTTTGTTTAAAATATTTTTTATTCAATTAAATAAAAGGAAACATCTTTGTTTCAGGCTGTGATTATTTTATTATTTTAGCAAAAACTAACCATTGATTGAACATGAAAAATTCACCTCAAACAGAAAACAATAAACTTTCAGAACTCTCCACTGAGGAACTTACAAAAGAAGAAAAAAAACGTTCTGCTGCTCATATTTCCTTTTGTATTATTATGGGAATGCTGGTAGGCGCCTGCATCTATGTTACCATTAAGAAAGGGTTCAATGGTATTACTCCGCTTCCTCTGGCTTTTTTCCCTTTATATCTTATTATTAGAAAAAGCTGGCAAAATGCCCGAAAAGAACTTCAGTCCCGAAAACTTAATTGAAATTGACGGTCAATAAAAAAAGGACTTCCACTCCGGAAGTCCTTCACACCATATCAACTATAATAAAAAATCTATTATTTAAAACTCATTGATCATCACATAAAAGTGTCCGGAGTACAAACTGTTAGCTGTTCCCGAAATATTAGTGAGATTGATTGTAATACTGGAAGCAGAAGTCAACCTTGGATTCGAGATGGAAAATGAGGAATTTCCTGAAAAATCTCCTGCCGGAGAAACTACGACTACAGCTCTTGTAGAACCAGGCTGATATTCTGCCGGAACAGAAATATCGATGGTTGTAGATTTTCCCGGAGGCAAATTATTGATCGAAATTCCAGGCCATGCTTCAAAACTGATCTGACTTTTCTGGACACTGCCCTTTTCTCCTAATTTAAACTGTCCGCTTACATCCAGTTTTGCAGAGATATTCGGAGTTCCAGTACCAATACCTACATTTGCATTGCTATTTCCCAGAACAATAGCATTGGCCTGTGAAGTAGCAGCTCCATATCCTACAGCAGTTGAAAATTGTCCTAATGCATTGGCTTCCGAACCTAGAGCAGTAGAATTCTGGCTATTTGTTACCGCATTATATCCCAAAGCTGTTTCACTATTAGTATTCGTTTTTGCATTGTATCCTAATGCGATGGACTGAAATCCATCTGCTGATGAGTTATTTCCAACAGCTACAGATTCATTACTGCTGGTTTGGGCATGAAAACCTATGGCTGTAGACCTGAACCCTGCTGCTGTCGTTTTATTTCCTACTGCTAAAGCTTCATTACCAGAAACTGCTGTTGCACTCCCAATAGCAATTCCCATAAATGCTGAGTTTGCGCTTCCCAAAGCAATACCATTCTGACCTGCATTTGAACCTATCCCGAGGCTTACAGAATTATCAACTCCCAGTCTTCCGGCTGTTAAAGCATTTACTTTAAAGATGAGATCATCATAGGTTTTTGTTCCTAAAGCAAGCGTTGTATTAGAGCCTCCATAATTCCCGACATTTGTACCTGTAAGGTTCCAGTTGGTTCCATCCTCTGTTTTAGTGGTATTACCGCCGTTTGCTAAAATTTTATTCCATTTTGATTCAAACCAGTAATAAAAACCAATTTCTTTCAGGGTAGAGTTTCCGTTATTCCATATGATAAGACCTTCTGCCGGAGAAGGGATGGTAATATTGTCTGTTGTAGTGGTAAGCGCAATACTTGGAAGGAGTACTCCTTTATTATTGGCTTTAATGTGAAGCATTGCTGATGAATCCGGATTCGGTAATCCAATCCCAACTTGTGCATATGTAAAAATACTTATTAAAAATAAGAGAAGTGTGAACTGCGGTTTATAGTCTTTTTGCATTCCTTGCATTTTTTGCAGGTGCAAATATACAAATTTTTAATAAAATCACAATTATATTAAAAACTTAATAATTAAAAACACATTATAGTGATTAAAATAAAACTTAATCACAAAACAATGAAAAATGTTTAATATCAATCAATTAACTAATGTAGCATTCATTAGACTTTTCAAATATCTCCTATTTTGCGTTTAATTTTTTAAATTATAAAATTAATAATAAACTTCACTAAATATTGAATAAAAAGCAACAGCTATTTTCTGAGAAAACAATTTTTTAAGTGATCATTGACCATTCCGGTAGCCTGCATATGGGCATAAATAACAGTAGAACCAACGAATTTGAAACCTCTTTTTTTAAGTTCTTTGGAAATAAGATCAGAAATCTCTGTTGTGGCAGGAACGTCGGATAATGTTTCGGGACTGTTGTCTATTGGTTTTCCACCAATAAAATCCCAGATATAGTTGGAAAAACTTCCAAACTCCTTTTGAACTTCTATAAATTTCTGGGCATTGGTGACAGCTGACAGAATTTTAAATCTGTTTCTGATAATTCCGGGGTTGTTCATGAGCTCTTCAATCTTTTTATCTGAATAAGCAGCTACTTTCTTATAATCAAAATCATCAAAAGCTCTTCTGAAATTTTCCCTCTTAGATAAAATGGTATACCAGCTCAAGCCAGCCTGAAAACTTTCCAGAATCAGGAACTCAAATATTGTTTCATCATCATACACAGGTCTTCCCCACTCTTCATCATGATACTTCCTGTAGAGGTCATCTTTTTCGCACCAGCCACAACGTATTTTTTCCATAATAATCAATTTTTATCACTTAAAGTTACTACCGATTTAGAAAAATATAACAAAATATTATGAAAAGTTTAACAGAGAGGTTCAGTTTTAGGAATGGTTATTGTTTAATTACTGATACCAAACTAAAATTTATACTATTATGAACAATTCAGAGTACAACAAAGCGGAAAATGCAGTAAACAATGTAGAAAATTCTTTACAGAATGCAACGGACAAAGCCAAATGGAAAATCAATGAATTGGCAGACAAGGCTAAAGATTATATCAATGAAAAGAGGAATAATGATCAGGAAGCCAGCCAGGAAGACTGGCTAGACAGGGTAAAAGCTAATGTATCCGATGCTTGGGAAGATATTAAGGATAAAGCGGATGAAGCATGGGAAAAAACCAAAGATGCGGCAGAGGATGTAAAGGCAGAATGGAATAAGAAAACCAATTAGTATTTCAGTCATATAAATATTTTCAATAAAATGGAGTCTTAAATTGATAAGGCTCCATTTTTTATTATGCCATAAGCACAATTATTGTTACATTTGTATTATAATAAACATTAAAAAATTATGTCATACGGTTTACTTAAAGGCAAAAAGGGAATTATTTTTGGAGCCCTTAATGAACAATCTATCGCATGGAAAGTTGCTGAAAGATGCCATGAGGAAGGTGCTGAATTCATTTTATCTAACGCTCCTATTGCTTTGAGAATGGGAGAACTTAATGGTTTAGCAGAAAAAACAGGTTCTGAAGTAATAGGTGCTGATGCTACTTCTATAGAAGATCTTGAAAAACTTTTTGATGCCGCTGTTGCAAAATTTGGAAAAATCGACTTTATCCTTCACTCTATCGGAATGTCTATCAACGTAAGAAAAGGAAAACACTATACAGAAATGAATTACGACTGGTTGGAGAAAGGCTGGGATATTTCCGCTGTTTCTTTCCATAAAGTAATGCGTGTAGCTTGGGAAAAAGACTGTATGAACGAATGGGGAAGTATTTTGGCCCTTACTTATATTGCAGCTCAGAGAACATTCCCGGATTACAATGATATGTCTGATAACAAAGCGTATCTGGAAAGTATCGCAAGAACTTTCGGAAACTATTGGGGAGAAAGAAAAGTACGTGTAAATACAGTTTCTCAGTCTCCAACAATGACTACTGCCGGTAGCGGTGTGAAAGGTTTCGGAGGATTCCTTGGATATGCTGAAGATATGTCTCCACTAGGAAACGCTACAGCTCTTGAATGTGCAGATTACTGTGTAACTTTATTCTCTGATCTTACTAAAAAAGTAACCATGCAGAATCTTTTCCATGATGGAGGTTTCAGCAGCTCAGGGGTTACTCAGAAAGTAATCAGTAAATATGACGCTGAATAATTTTAGTCAAAAAAGGCGTGAACTGAAAAAGTTCCTTTTAAAATAAATTAAAGAGGCTGTCCAAAAAGGACAGTCTTTTTTATGCGACCCATTACTGTCCGATAAAAAGTATAAATACATTGAAAATA